>JAZNIL010000055.1:0-15511 GCA_045577435.1 Faecousia sp.
TCACGCATCATTGTCTCTACAACCATCTGCTTAAACTCGCCTGTATGACGTTTGTTTGGTACTCCTTTTGGCATAGAAAAACACCCCATTTCTTAGTACAAGTATTATAGCATACTTGTCTAACAAATGGGGTGCAGTTCAAACTGTGTCTGTCTGCTTATGATTTTACTGATGCTTTGCCAGAAGAGCCTCAATTTTCTTCAGAGGATCCATCACGTTGCCCAAAGACATATGGTGATTGATGGCGGCAATGATATAGGCGATATACTTGGAACAGTCCACATCGAAATACCAGCCACGCTCCAACAGCTCGGGGGTGCGGTAGGTCAGGTTTGTACCCAGCACCGCAGTGAGAATACCGTCCTCTACCGCCTTATCAAACTTTGCAAGGCCGGTGGTGAACATGGGGAAGGTGGCATTGGCGATAACATGCTTCGCGCCCCGGGCCTTCATTTCCTGCGCCACTTCCAGCATACTGTCGCCGGAGGAGATAATATCATCGGTGACGAAAACTGTCTTACCTTCTACACTCTCGCCCAGATACTCATGGGCAACAATGGGGTTACGGCCATTGACCACACGGGTGTAGTCACGGCGCTTGTAGAACATACCCAAATTACAGCCAAGAACGCTGGAGTAGTACATGTTCCGCTCAATGGCGCCTTCATCGGGGCTGATAACCATGAAATGATCCTTGTCAAAGTTCATTTCCGGCATCCGCCGCAGCAGGGTCTTAAGCACCTGATAGGTAGGCATGACATTGTCAAAGCTCATCAGAGGAACGGCGTTCATCATTCTGGGATCGTGAGCATCAAAGGTAATCAGGTTCGCCACGCCCATACTCTGCAGCTCCTGCAGGGCGACTGCGCAGTCCAAGCTCTCACGCACCATGCGGCGGTGCTGACGGCCACCATAGAGGCTGGGCATAATGACACTGATCCGGTGAGCACGGCCCGCCACAGCCTGAATCAGCCGCTTCAGGTTGGCAAAATGGTCATCCGGAGACATGTGGTTCACCTGTCCAAAGAGCTTATAGGTCTGGGAGTAATTGCCTGGATCCACCACCAGGAAAATATCATCACCCCGGACAGACTCCTTGACAATACCCTTGGCATCACCGTTCTGGAATCTGGGGCACTCAGCGGGGATAATAAAACTCTCAATATCCATACCGACTTCCTTTGCCCAAGTGAGCAGGCGTTTGTCGATCAGTTTGGTCAGTTCCTCCGCGCCGGGGCAAGCAATCAGTGCCAGATGGGCGACCTGCGTATCAGGGCTAAAAAAGCTGGAAGGTGTAGGACTGTTATTAGACATAGTATGTGTTCTCCTCCGTCATAACCAACATTTTTGGGAAATATCAGCGCAACGGCTTACGCCGAATCATACGAGTTTATTGTATCACATTTTTCCAGAACTTCCATAGTTAATTTTCATTCTTTCAACATTTTTTGCACTTTGATGACGGATGTCGTTTTTTCTGTAAAATTACTGGTGATTATTTCCAACGCAACCTGGTTATCTCTGTGAATACCCCTTTCCTTTCTCCGTTTTTTAGACTTACCCCATGGGTTTTACCGCAAACCAGAAAATATGGATTTAGCTTTATTTTAACGCAAAAAACAAGGGATTTTTCGTAATTGTAACGTTACATCTCAAAAGAACGTGCATCTTTTGCAAAACTGTTGACAAAAAGGTACCACTATTGTATTCTAATTGCAGGCAAAGAACTGATTAAAACAACAAAAAGGAGTACTTGCTATGGCAAAAGAAATCAATTACTCCCTCGGTATATCTGCCGCCGATGCCCCTGTGATCCGGAAGCTGGGCGTTGTTTCCACCCGGGCTGAGATGACCCCTGTGGTATATAAAGGAAGACTGTACAGAATTGAAACCGGCCGTGCCGATGGTTCCCACTACGGAATCCTGTATGACTGCGAAAAGCAGTGCGATGTCTCTACCTTCGGTAAAGGCCAAAATTTGAATTTCTTCTCCGGCTACTGTGAAGATGACGTGCTGTACGCCTTTGCCACATACACCATGAAAAAGCCCGATGACGTAGCTTACGCCACTATGTTCCGTTCTGAGGACGGTATCAACTGGACCGAGACAAAGCTGTTCTCCAAGCCCGGTTGGCGGCTGTTTAACACCTCTGTGTGTAAGGGACCCGACGGATACCGCATGACCATTGAAGTATGCAGCGCCACCATCCCCGGTGATCCTCTGTATGCAAAGGAGCTGGATCCGGTGATTGGTGTTCCCTTTACAGAATTTTTTCTGAAATCTGATGACCTGTACAACTGGGAATGGCTGCCTTACGATCACTGCCTGTCCGTGGAGCGCTACACGGCCTGCCCTGTAATGCGGTACTCCGATGGCTACTATTACATCATCTGCCTGCTGCCAATGCCCCATGTCCGTTACGCCCCCTATATCTACCGCACTAAGGACTTCTTCACTTGGGAAGTGGGTCTGCACAATCCTGTCCTGATGTTCAGTAACGAAGACCGGATTCTGAAGCCCGGTATTGATGAGAGCCAGTTCACTGCTGCACAGCTCGATAGAATCCGCAACCACTTTAACATCAACAACTGCGATCTTGACCTGTGCGAGTTTGAAGGTAAAACCCACATTTTCTACCTTACCGGTGACCAGGGTTCTTTCGGCTGTATGTGTGAAGCTGTGTACGACGGCCCGTTGGATGAATTCTTTAAGTCTTTCTTCCGCTAAAGAAAATATACACAAAGCACCGTCTTTTCAGACGGTGCTTTGCTTGTAAAAGAAACATACCAGCCCGTGGTTTTTCTTTTACAAAAATCTCCGGCCTGCCCTGGAAGAGGGCAGGCCGGACTATATTTTGTTAGATTGGATCCCGTCTGGAGAAACCCTTAGTTTTCCTTACGGGTAGCCAGCTCCTCGTTCATCTTAGCCATGGTCTTCTTGTCCAGGTTATAGATCAGGGCAATACCAATAAACTGCAGCACAGCGCTGAACAGGTACAGGCCTGCAACCAGCCAGCACATATTGTGGGAGGTCTGTGCACTCTGGCCTGCGGTTCCCAGATCGGAAACATAACCCAGCACGCCCATAATCAGCAGCACCACGGAGGGGCCTACGCCCTGTGCCAGTTTACGGAAGAAAGAATGCAGAGAGTAGACAGTACCTTCCTCCCGCTTACCGGTCTTCCACTCATTGTAGTCAATTGCGTCAGCCATCAGAGCCCAGGAGACACAGGTGTAAACACCCATGCCAATACCGAACAGAACCAAGCCAATCAGGTAAACGATGAGACCAATGCTCTTATTGCCGATGATGGGGAATACCAGCATAATGATGCCGCCAATCAGGGAAACGATATTGCCGGCGACAGAAGCTTCCTTCTTACCGAACTTGTTAACCAGATTCTTAATAAAGGGCATAAACAGGAACATGGGCAGGAAACCCACCATCTGCACCAAGCCGGACAGAGAAGCCATACCAAAGTAGGTTGCGAACATAATGGTATTGGCAGTAGTTGCGGCATTCATACCAAGGAACATGCCCATGGCAGCCAAAGTGGCACCCACAGCAGGACGGTTGGTCATGAAGTTACCAAATGCCTTGATGATATTGAAGTTTGCGCTCTCCTCACCAGCCTTGACAGAGTTTTCATCTACACGGACCGTGATATTCTTCAGCATGAACTGGAAGCAGAAGAAACCAATCAGGCCCATCAGCAGGGCAGCCCAGAACACGCGGTTACCCAGCAAAGTCTCAACCTGAACACCGGTCTCAGCATTCAGCAACGGAGTTCCGTCAGCATTAAACTCCTTTTTCCAGATCAGCATAGGCAGAATGATGGAGGGCAGGATGTTACCAATCATAGAGCCGATGGAACGCCAGGTGGACAACTGCGCACGCTCACCGGCATCTTCGGTGACCAGGGACAGCATAGAGCCATAAGGAACGTTTGCAACAGTGTAAGCGGCATCCCAGATGATGTAGCCCAGAATGAACAGGACAGCCTTAATAACTACGGGAGCATTGGGGAAGGGCAGGAACACAGCCGCACCAGCCACCAGCAAACCGCAGGAGCCAATAAAGATATACTGCTTAAACTTACCACGCTTGTACTGCTTTCTGTCAGCATCGATCATAGAGCCGATCAGGGGGTCGTTGATTGCGTCCCAAATCTGCACCACCAGCAGAAGTGCGGACAACAGGCCAGTTTCCATCATCATGTAAACCAGCCAGAAGGTCTGGACAGTGCCCTTCAGTGCAAAGGACATATTGCAGCCAAGGTCGCCGGCAGCATATGCAACCTTATCGCGCATGCCAAACTTCCGGTAACCCTTTGCGTCCAGGGTAACGGGTTTTTTTGCCATTATGATTTCTCCTCCTTCAAATTGCGGTGGCTTGCGCCCACCTTTTCTCGTTCATTATAACGGAAAGCTTCGCAAAATACTAGGGACAAATTCATAATTTTGTTCCTTTTTTCTGGAATACCACAATTTTATTTTCATAAAAACCCCATACTTTTCCTAAAAAGCTGTATTTTGGAGAAATTTGACTGTTTATGGTTACGAGGTTTTGTCTGGGAACCACTTTTCGGATGAGGCCGCCTCATAGCACCCTACTTCGTGTTCCATCACATAATCAATATGCCGCAGTTTCCAACGGATATGCTCCCCATCGGCCACATAATCCATGCTGGGCCCCCAGCCAAGTCGGGAGTCCCTTTCCACAAGGGGAATCGCCTTTTGGGCATTGTCATACTCCGCTCCCATCAGTTCCTTGATCTGTCCGATCAGTTCCAACACCCGTTCCCGCCGGGTTGCCGCCTTCAGCCGGGAGGTCAGCAGATACCACTGCTTGACATGGATACCTGTCCGCACACATACGCAAATATACCTGCCCAGATTGATCAGATACGCAAGTTCCTCTCCAGGATTTTCGATGGAATTGAGAATTTCCACACCCCGGGTCATCAAATACTCCATTTTTTCAGAGAAGCCAGTTCTCCGTGGATTCGCAGAGATGGCAGCATACCTCGCCCACAGGGCAGTAAATTCGTGGGAGAATAATCCACAGGATATATTACCTCCGCAATCCGGGTGCCAAAGTGGGCAAAGCTCTCAGAGGGTGGCTTAATCTCCTTAATGAGGCACAACGGATATGCTGGGTCCAGACGAAACGCTCGTTATTTTCCAATCTGGCCTATCCCAGTCCGTCGGCATGCCCCAGGAACCAGACCCGGTTGATCTTGCACACTTCCTCTGCCTTTAAAAGAAAATTGTAGTAGTACTGGCAGTCCTCCGGCGCATCCTTCAGCACAGTGGAGGGAATGACCACAATCTGAGCATCGGTGTTTTGAAGAAGATACCTTAGACTCTGATTCATACAACCGCAGAAGGTATCGTCCCCGGTATCGAAGATCTCTCCCACTGGGCCGCCTTCATTCGCGCCTACTTTCAGGAGGATCAGATCCACCTGTTGCTTGCCGTCATCAGATTCATAATGGCCTCTTTGGTCTTGCCTGTAGAGCAACCGCCAAAACTGGTAAGGCCTTGCCCAGGCAAACCGTGATTAACGATCGCAAGTCCGCTGAGGCGTTCCAGCCAAGGGATATACTTTCCCCAAGACTCAGAGGTCAGGCTGGTCCCATAGGCATAACAGAGTTTTCCTTGCCATTGTTGCCCGTTTTCCATAATATTGCTTCCGTTCCTGTTTTATAGATTCCATATGCTGGTGATATTTATATACATCTCCGGAAACCTCTGTCCCGCGCACCGGGTCAGGTACCGCAAGACAGAAGCTGCTCCAATTCCTGCTGGGTATATTCCAGCGCTTTCTCCAGTTCCAGTTCCTCCCCCAGCAGTCGGTAGAACCATTTGCATACAATGGTGTCAATGTCATTGGGGGATATGACCGCCCCATGGTTGCTGACACAGGGCAGCATGGTTTTTGAATTGGTGTAGATGGATTTATACAGCGGCAGCCAGGGATACAGGTTTACCAGTTCATCATTGGTATAGGCGCTGGTTACCGCCGAATAGCCCCCCAGCATGGAAAAATAATTACCCATCTGCTCATTGCAGGCCCATTTTAAGAAGCTGAAGGCCTCCCTAAAACATCCGCAGCAACTGTCAATTCCCAAGCCCCAGCCACCGAGCAGAGGACTCCGTCCGGGTATATAGGTGCAGCCGATGGAACCGATCCGGCTGTTTTTCCGCAAATCCGACACATCTGTTAAAAAGCCCGGGTAAGTGATCAGCATGGCGGTTTCTCCCCTTAGGAAGTCCTCCACCACACTTACATCCGTGGCCTGCATATAATCCGGCTTTGCCGCCTTTACCGCCCGCAGCAGGTTAATATAAGCCCGCAGGGAATTGGGGTTGTGGATCACTACCTTACCCCGGTTGTCCACCACCTGGCTGCCATAAGCCCGCAGCCGCATATACACCTCCGGAGCCAGACACTCCGGATAAGCCGCCGGGAGGGAACTGCCATAGGAAATTTTATCGGTTTCATTGGTGAAAAAGCTGGCAATGGTGTTAAACTCTGTAAAGGTTCTGGGAGGGCGCAGTGGTGTACCGTAGAGCTTTTCGTATTTGGCCCGCAGCCCGTAGTCTTCAAAGAGATTTTTCCGGTAGTACAGCATCTGGGGCGCATACATCAGCGGCACGCCATAGTAGCCCTGACCGTAACGGCTGTAAGATTCCATAGAACCGGGTAAAAACACCTGGGTATCCAGTTCCTGCAGGTGTTCCGACAGATCCGCCAGCACACCTCCGACTGCCAGCATGGGAAGCCAGGGTATATCGTACATATACACGTCGTAGCGGTCTCTTTCCCCGATGTTGCTTTGGGTAATGTGGGTGAACATGTCTTTGTGAGGCCGAAAATCCACCTCCGCGCAAATCCCGGTTTCCTTTTCAAAGTTTTTGATAAGCCGGCAAAAAGCATGTACCGCCGGGGTATCCAGCATCAATACCCGGATTGTCTTCTTGTCCTGCGCCCAAGGCGCGGTATTAACCGGACACAGGCTGGACTGAAGGCCTTGGGAAATAGACGCCCTGTCAGCGTGAAACAGCACCTGCTCATTTTCCTGTATCTGAGGCTGACGCACTTTCCCCAACAAAATCTCCGCCGCCTTCGTGCCCATTCTGATGGCTGGCCGTGCCACGGAATAAGAAGCAAAACTCTGGGTGTATTTGTTCCAATGCTCCTCTCCCAGGGTAACCACCGGAATCTGCCCGGGAGCATACCCCAACACCCCCAATGCCTCAGCAATGCCTGTGGCGGTCAGTTCCGAGGTTGCCAGAATCCCGTCTGGGGTTGTTGTATGCAAAAGACGCGTAGTTTTCCGGAAAGCATCCTCCTTATTCAGCTCAATAGGAATGATCCTTTCCTCCGGCAATTCCAATCCTTCTGCCCGGAAGCCATCCCGAAAACCCGCAACACACTCCGCTTCACAGGAATAATTCTCCGGTCCTGCCATCAGGTACAGGGAGCGGTATCCGCCTTGCAGCAAGTTCTGGGTGGTTTGCCGCAGTGTCTGCCGGTTGTCAAAGCTTACCATACTTGCATCCAGATTCCGAATCTCCCTGTCCACCAAAACCACCCACCGGTTGTGCCGGTTGAAGTTTTCATAATAAAACTTCCAGTTGTCCGGCTGGCAGCTCACCACAATCAGACCACTAATCTGCTTGCTGAGCATTTCCTTTGCGGCCTTTAGCTCCAGTTCCGGAATGTCGTAGGAAAAGGACAGGTTCAGATAGTAATCGGTGTCATGGAACACCGCCTCAATGCCCTGGTAAAGCTGAACATAGTAGGAATCGTTTAAATTGGGCAGGATCACCCCAATATCCCGGTATACGTTGGACTTTAAGGCTTTGGCAGACTGGTTCTGGGTGTACTGCAGGGTCTGTACCGCCTGGGCAATTTTAGCCGCGGTTGCCCTGCTCACCGGTTTTGTGTTGTTCAGGTAATTGGAAACCGTCGCCACAGATACTCCTGCCAACCTGGCCACATCCTTAATAGTCGCCATAGATGCGCCCTCCTCCTGTCTTTTTTGTTATTGTAGCGAACCCAGCGAAAAATGTAAATAGAAAGTAAAACGATTAACTAAAAATTCCTGTACTGTTAACCCCTTTTCTTGACAAAGCAGAATTGGGTTTGCTAAACTTGACTCAGAAGACTGCAGACTGTTCAAAAGCGTCCGCAGCTGTGGTAATCCAAAAGTTTCTATCATAAAGGAGAATCATTATGTACGGTAAAATTTGTATCCCCGATCATGAGTATAAGGAGCGTGTTCAGCGCGCGGCCGCGATCCTGCGCCGGGAAGGTCTGGACGCCCTGATTGTCAACGGCAACGAGGCTGACTACGCCAATCCCCGTTATTTTTCCGGCTTCTGGCCCCTGTTTGAGCGCAGCGGCGTTGCCATCTCTGCCGACGGCCGGGCCGCGCTGATGGTCGGCCCTGAGTCCGCCATTTTCGGTGCTGACCGGAACAAACTGGACAAGACCTTTGTGCTGACTGCCTACCGTGAGGGTGCTGACCCCGCATACCCCGAACTGAAGCCCGACACCTTCGCCGACGTGTTTAAGTACATCGGTGTCACCGGCAAGAAGCTCCGCATTGGTGTTGCCTCCTTCCTGGATACCTCCGTCACCATTTACAACGCTATCCGGGATGCTTTCCCCGAAGCTGAACTGGTAGATGCAGGTAAGGTAATGGTGGAGCTTCGCTCTGTCAAGTCTGAAAACGAGCTGGCTTGCCTGCGTGAGGGCTACCGCATCGCCAACATCGCTACCGAGGAAGTCATCAAGGCAATCCGTCCCGGTATGACCGAACTGCAGATGGTTGGTGTGGCGCAGAAGGCTGTGTATGAGCACGGTGCGGAATACGAAGGTCTGCCCATGTACGTTTTCTCCGAAGCTTCCACCCGTCATGCCATTTCCCGTTCCTCCTACCGCCAGTTCCAGAAGGGCGATATTGTCCAGCTGAACCTGTCTGCCAAGATTGACGGTTACTCCGCCGCTATCGGCTATCCCATCTGCCTGGGCAAATTGGAAGGCCAGCGCCGTGGCATCGTCCAGTTCTGCCGCCAGGCCCACGCATGGAGTGAAAAGCAGGTCAAGGCCGGTGTTTACGCCGCGGATATCGCCAAGGGCTTCTACCAGTTCTACGTAGACAATGGCTATGAAAAGAACTACGTATACGGTCCTCTCCACGGTACCGGCATCATTGAGGTGGAAGCACCCTGGTGTGAGACCTCTTCTCAGTATTACCTCAAGAGCAACATGTGCTATCAGGTTGACACCTACATCTCCGCAGATACCTTCGGCGTGCGTTGGGAGAAGGGTATTGCCGTCACCGAAGATGGCTTCCAGCTCCTCAGCCCGGAGATTCCCGAGGTCTGCCCTGAGTTGCTGTTCTGATAGGATCACCCATTAAAAAAGGAGCGGTTGTTGTATGCAGATGCTTGAAATGTTCTACGACGATATCCAGGATGCCGTGGACAGAAAAGTTCCTTTTATCATCCCCATCGGCACAATGGAATACCACGCCCGCCACGCTTCCTGCGGCACAGACACGCTGGTGGTTACCGGCTGTCTGCGGGAACTGGAAAAGGAAAAGGAGATCGTGGTCTGTCCTCCTATCTGGTACGGTGTGGCATCCTATGCGGTGTGTGGCCCGAAACCCAGCCACTTTCACGTGGACGAGGACGCGTACACCAATTATCTGTACTGTATTCTGAAATCCATGATCGACGCCGGTCACAAGAACATTTATCTGATTCCCCATCACCAGACAGAAGGCGCGGGACTCATGCCCATGACCATCGCCTGTCATAAGGCGGCCAAGAAGGTGACCATGGAATACATGGAGAAAAAGCTGGGTGTGGGCTGGTGGGGCAGCGATGATTACGCCACCTATTATGAGGATATGGGCAGCGAAGATGATCCCTTCTCCTACATCAAGGTGGTTCCCCTCATCGGTGCGGATGCCCAGATCAAGTGCGGCGGATTTGACCACGCCGGCAAGTGGGAGACTTCCCTGCTTATGGGCACCTATCCGCAGCTGGTTGACTTGAGCCGGTGCGAAAAAAATACAGAATGGTTTGCCCAAAGTGCCAAAGAAGCCAGTGTACAAATGGGAAAACATATGGTAGAATGCACCTTAGAGTGGCTTCGCAAAGTCATTGTGTGAAAGGAGATATTCTATGCGTGAGGTAACAGTTGAGCCCCTGGCCCATGAGAGTTTCGCTCCCTTTGGTCAGTTTTACACTATGGACGCACCTCAGGGCTATGCTCTGTGCGGTGAGCTTCACCAGTTCTTCCCCGACCGTCTGGCAGCTGACAGCAGCCACCGGGTAGGTTATTCCCCTATTTTGGTGAAAAAGCCTGAGAAAATGGTCATTACCCAGCAGGAATACCACACCACCACCTGGGAAATGATCCTACCGCTGGACGACGATATGATCCTGCATGTAGCGCCGGCCTCCGCCGGAACGCCTGTGACCCATCTGGCAAAGGCATTTCTGGTACCCAAGCACACCTTGGTGAAGATGAATGCCGCTATCTGGCATCTGGCTCCCCTGCCCGCATCCAAGGAACAGCTGTCTGCCATGATCATTCTGCCGGAGTGTACATACGCCAATGACTGCACCGTTGTGGATCTGACCCCGGAGCAGCAGTTCGAGATCGTCCGTTGAGGGACACCTTATGACGGAATTTGAAAAATGCCAACAGGGGCTTATGTATGACACCACCTTCCCCGGCCGGGAAGAAGCCCATTTAAAGTGCATTGACCTGTGCTTTGAGTATAACCACACCCGGCCCTCGGACATGAAAAAGCGGGAGGAAATCATCCGTAAGCTCTTTGGCAGGGTTGGAAAGAATCCCTACATCGAGCCAACCATTTTCTGCGGCTTTGGCTGGAATATTGAAGCCGGGGATAATTTCTACGCCAATAATAACTGCGTTTTTGTGGATCCGGGTAAGATCACCTTTGGTGATAATGTGTTTATCGGCCCTAACTGCGGCTTTTACACTGCCCATCATCCCATCAGCGCAGAGCTTCGCAACCAGCTTTATGAATACGCTTTCCCCATTACCGTGGGAAGCAATGTTTGGTTTGGAGGTCATTGTGCCATTCTTCCCGGCGTAACCATCGGCAGCGATGTGGTGATTGGTGCCGGCAGTGTGGTGACCCATGACATTCCCGACCACGTGGTAGCAGCTGGCAACCCCTGCCAGGTCCTGCGGCATATCACGGAAGAAGATCGGCGGTTGTGCCGCTGAAAGCAAACCATTTAGGAGGTTTTTATGGCTTACGGCAAACATGTGTGGATTTTCCCGGACGCGGAATTGCCCCCCGTGGGCGTGAATCTGATCCCGGGCCATGAATCCATTATCATCACCAACGTAGGCAGCCAGGATGCCAACGTTAAGATCACCCTTCTGTACACAGACAAAGACCCTGTCAGTTTTACGACCCAGGTTCAGGCTATGCGGGTACGCTGCCTGCGTACCAATGAGGAAAAGGATTTCGGCGCTTTCACCGCTAAATTTGATGAGCAGTATGCCATCATGCTGGAAAGCGATGTTCCCATTGTAGCCCAGTACGGCAGAGCTGAACCCCGAAGTGTGAACTTCTACACAACCCCCGGTTACTGCCAGTAACCGATCCTAAGCAATCACATAGGAGAGAGAACATGGAGAAACTTTTCCACCCCGACAGTAAAATTATATACCTGTTTACGAAATTTGCAGACATAATGATTTTGAGCCTTCTTTGGGTTCTGCTTTCCATGACTGTCATCTGTATCGGTCCTGCCACCACCGCTATGTACTACGCCATCGCTAAATCCGTGCGGCGGGACAGAGGCAGTGCCATCAAAGAATTCTGGAGCGCCTTTAGAAGCAATTTTACCAAATCCCTCATTATGGGGCTTTTGGTAACGGTGTTTGCAGTGAGTGTCTTTTGGGTTGATTTCCCCACCATTGGGGATTTTCTGGTGAACAGCACTCCCCCGGAGGGAAAAGCGATTCTTCTCTTCATTGTAAAAACCTTTATTGTCTTTGGGTTGTTTCTATACATGTTCCCTATTCAATCCCGTTTCCGGCTGAAGCTCGTACATGTTTTCCTGTTTGCAATCGGTTTTATGTTCCAGCATTTTGGTGTCACCCTTTTGATGCTGCTGATGCTGGTTGCTGCCATTGTAATACTGGTGTTGTTCCCCTATCTGATTATTATCATTCCCGCCTGCTTCTTTCTCGGAATTTCCTATCCCATGGAGAAAATTCTGCGCAAGTATACGCCTGAGGAAGCCATCCGGGATAATCCGGAAACCGACCAGTGGTACTTGGAGAAATGATTCTCCTCAGGCCACTGTGCACTTGTATACCGCAGCCCAAACCGGTTAATGCTACCTATCCTCTCATAAAGTTTGCCCTCCCGTTTCTCGGGAGGGCAAATAATTTTTATGGGTATAACAGGGTACTACGTCTTTTGTATCTGTCAGGCCTCTTTGACCCTGCTCAGCAGAAACACCGAACCGACGATGATGATAATGCCACATAGGGAAGCAGCGGTAAGCTGTTCTTTCAAAAACACCACACTGAACACCGTGGCAGCCAGAGGCTCCACGATTCCCAAAGCAGACGCCGTACCCGCAGGCAGGTACTGCATGGCCAGTGTATACAAGAAGTAAGGCAGCACACAGGTACACACCCCGCAGCCCACCAAAAACCAGATGGACACCCGATTGGCTGCTGCCAGAGTAACCACCTGCCATGGCCTTGACACCACCACAGAGGTAAGGAACATGAAAATAAAGCTATACATGCTGGCTGTCACAGGATTACAATGCCGCCGCATTTGGATCTTGGTAAAAACATTGTAAGCGCTGTACGCAATACCCGCAAGCAGACCCAGCAGAATACCGGCTATGCTGAATTTCAATCCCCCTACTACACCTGAGACCAACCCACAGCCTACAAGCATGCTTGCCACTGCCACCAGCTTACCTTTTGTCATCCGCTCGCCAAAAAACAGCACAGAATACAGCATGACAAAAACAGGTGCCGTATACATAAGAATGACTGCCGTGGACACAGAAGATGCCTGCATGGCAGCATAGTAACTGGCTGCGGCAGCATACATTGCCGCGCCTCCGGCAAAATACAGCAGAAGCTCCCGCCATGTGAACCGGAACAGCTTTCTGTCCCGGATCAGAACATACACAGCCATAGAAACTGCCGCCACAAACCCCCGCACACTGGCCATCTGCAGGGAGCTAAAGCCATAGGGCGCTAAAAAATGGACAAAAATACCCGAGGATCCCCACAGAACCCCCGCAAAGATAATATACAAATATGCGCTTCTTTTCATATTTATTTCCTTCGTGATTTATAACGTAAGCCGCAGGCAGACAGGGTGGTATCCCCTGTGCTGCCTGCTGGGAATAAAATATATTTTTTCTATACGTGTTCCAGAATATAGTCGGCAATCTTCTGGTTACTTGCCTCCACGGTCATACCGTGGGGATGGTGTCCTCTGCCGGACACAGGAATTATGGTCAGCAGATCTGTACCCTGGTACGCCTGCTCCAGAAGCATGCCGTTTTCCTCGTAAATAACGGTTCTGTCTTCCACGCCGTAGACCATAAGGATAGGAATCTTATGGGCAATTAGGGTATCCACCATGCAGATAGGATGTCCTTCCCATCCCAACAGCTGATAACGCTGGATACCGGGGTAAGCTTTAACAAATTCATTTTCCCATATGCTCTCCCAACCAAACTTGCCCAGTTTTCCAGGAAAATCGCAGAAATTCAGTACAGGGGCATCAATAAACATACAACTGACAAGGTCCGGATAGAATCCGGCAAACCGCACCGCAATAGCACCGCCACAGCTCATACCCACAGGGACACACTTGCGCTTGAGCCCATAGGTGTCTGCCAGATAGTGAACAAACCGGGCTTTTTTGTCACAATCTGCCTTGGTGGCAAATCGGCTGGTGTTCTTTAAGAATGCCAGATGGAAGCCCGCCTTTACCAAACGGCGCTCTGTATCCTGGAATGCCTCCCAGTATTCCGTCTTTAGGGCCAAATCGCCGGTAGCTGTTCCCTCCTCCGGGAACACCAGAATAGCCTCTGTATCTTCAAACAGAAACCTCTTTATTTGATAACCATACCATAGTTCTTCCATATGGATACCCTCCTAATTACTATTGCGTTACCTTAGCAGTATCTTTTCTCAAAGTCCGCAAAAAGCTGTGCTGCCACCCACCGGTTCACTTCACTAAGAAAATGGCAGGCATCCTCTTGGAACAAGCCCCGGGTATGGCTGCCCGGGTCATAGTCCGGATACTGCCTTACATCAAAAACAGACACATTATCATATTTTTTACTCAGCTGTTCAAACACCTGGTTAATATGGCAAAAGCCTTTCATATATTCACCGCTGCTGTCCAGTTCCGTCATCAGCGAGTCGCAGGCCATTTTATGCAGGACAACAGGGGGTACCACCCCTAAACTGTTGTAAAGACCATCAAAAAACCGCTCATACAGACCCATCAGATATTGCTCCAGTACCGCCGGTTGCACCAGATATTCACTTTCTCCGCCACGCCAGTGCATGCCGATTACCTCGTAATCCTTCCCCAATTTACGGAAGCTGTCCTCCACCAGGGAGAATACATGCTTTGCCAGAGGATACAAGGACACATTCACATTGTCTTCCAGCCTACCTGGGAATAACTTCTTCTCCCGGTCTGGGTCCCACATATCTCTGTCATAACCATCCTTGGGCAGCAGTTCTGCCGGGGAAAGGCTCTGTCCGCCAATGGAGATGTGGATGATATGCAGATCCGGCAGCTGCGCCCCCTGATCCACAGCCTTCTGCCACAGTTTTGCCAGACAGTTGGATACGGAATAGGTGTGATCCTGAATCTCGCCCAGATTCATGCTGTGGCTGGTATAGCCGCTCCACACCAGTTCGCTGCTGTCATAGCTCTGATTCTCCTGCCAGCGCAGGCCGAACACGTTTTTCATAGGGTCAATGATCTTATCTTCTTCTGCCATATACGCACGGTGACCCGTGGCATTGGACTGTCCCAAAAGGATAAATACCGCAGCCTTTTTTTCGGACATAGCGCTTCACCAACCTTAATCTATTTTATAACACACATTCTTCTTAAATCACCTGTCCCGGCTTGGGGCAGGTGATCTGCGCTTATGGTACAATCAGTCTTTCAACGTCTCCAGCAGAGCCTTACCCTCTTCGATCAGCAGTTCCGCAACACCTGCCTTGAAAGAGGAGCTACCTGCTTCGTAGCCACCCTCATCATAGGCTTCCTGCATGGGGAAGTAGCCGGCAGCGCCGTTGGTCAGACAGGTGGGGATTACCACTTCCCAGCCCTCTGCCAGCTTCAGTCCACGGCCAATGCCGGTAAACGGCTCGCCGGGGATACCTACCATAGCCACATCACCAATGCGAACCGCACTGACTGGCATAGTGA
>JAZNIL010000056.1:0-5233 GCA_045577435.1 Faecousia sp.
GGTCTATGTAGTAATCGTCCAGACTCATCAGGATCGGTTTCTTTCCATGAACACGAAGCTGTGTAGCAAGACGGTTGGCAGATGTTGTCTTTCCGGAAGAGCTTGGGCCTGCAAGCATAACCGCCTTGCATCCCCGGTCGCGTATCATATCCGCAATCTGAGCATAGCGCTTTTCGTGGAGTGCTTCATTGACCCGGATCAACTCCCGGATCTTTCCATTCTTTGTCAGATCATTCAGATCCGCTACCGTTTGGCACTCCATCAGCTCACACCAGCGCTGTGCCTCAGTATTCACAGCAAGGAACTTTGGCATCTCCTCATAAGCAGCAGCCACAGACGGATTTACATCATCCGGATAAATGAAGAAAAATCCTCCGGGTGCCGGTAGGATATCCCAAACCGACATATATCCCATAGACGGTGCCAGCTCGCCATAATAGTAGTCCGCAAAATCACCGTAAACATACTGGTCAAAGTAACTCTCTGTACGCCATGCCAAGAGTCTTGCCTTATCCAGTTGGTTTTCCGCTGTATATTTTTCAATGGCTGCCTGGGTTGTGGTACGGCGGCGAAGCAACGGCGCGTCCTGCGCGACCAGTACGCCTATCCGGTCCTTCAGCCTTACATAATCAAAATCCTCAACACCTTGGACTTCCACAAACAACGCCCGTCCCACTGTGCAGTTCATTTTCGCCTTTGCATCGGGCCAAAGCTGGCGGATCGCCAAAAACAAGATGAACTGTACCGTGCGCTCGTAGACATCCTTCCCAATGGGATCCAAATACCGCAGAAGATGGATCTTACCACCGGATGCTGCCATCGCTCTGCGGATAGATTGGCGTTCCACCTCTGTGTCCGTTTTCCGCACGGGAATATAGTTTAAATTAAATACCTCACCGGCAATTTTAGCTGCAATGGGGCGACTTGCAAGCTCCTGAGAGTCCAGCCCCAATTTCCTTACAAGGTCCAAAAGGGTCTGCCCCGGTGCTGCCTGCGCTTTTAAGCCATCAATCCAAAGTTCCATAAAGCCACCTCCTATATTTTTCCATACCAGGCAATCCTATGACTGACAAAGTACATTATTGCAAGATACCTTTTCTTTTATTATAATATGGCTCCTATCATTTTGCAAGCACGGCAAAACTCCCGCCAGATGGCGGGAGTTTTGGTTATTCTTCCATTTGTGCGGAAAACTGTGTTTCATGCTGGCCGATGGTCATAATATCATAAGGCGTTGTCTGGTAAACAAAATAATTAAGCCAGTTGGAAAACAACAGATTCGCATGGCTGCGCCAACGGACAATCGGCGGCTGGCTATCGTCATCCCCGGGATAATAATTCTCCGGCACACGGATAGGTTTGCCCTGGCCCTTATCTCGCAGATACTCTTTCTCCAACGTATCCACATCGTATTCAGAATGTCCTGTGACGAAAATTTGGCGTCCACCCTTATTGGAAACAGCATAAACACCCGCCTGGGGGGAGGAAGCCAGAATCTTCAAGCCAGGAACTGCCTCAATATCCTCACGCAGGACCGTGGTATGGCGTGAGTGAGGTGCCCAGAACTCATCATCAAAGCCACGCAGGAGAATGGACCGCTTATAATCCGCATGATGGGGAAATACACCAAACAGCTTTTCATCCAGCGGTCTTTTCTGTACACCGTAGTGGTAATAAAGTCCAGCCTGCGCTCCCCAGCAGATGTGGAAGGTGGAGTGGACATTCGTCTTGCTCCACTGCATAATCTGGCACAGTTCTTCCCAATAGTCCACGTCTTCAAAATCCATATGCTCCACAGGAGCGCCTGTAATCACCATACCATCAAACTTGCGGTGCTTCAGTTCATCAAAGCTCTTATAGAAATTTAAAAGATGCTCCTGCGGCACATTCTTGGCAGTATGGGAGGTAGTGTGCATCAACTCCAAATGAACCTGCAAGGGCGTATTTCCCAGCAGGCGTGTAAGCTGTGTTTCGGTAGCGATCTTTGTAGGCATCAAATTGAGCAACACAATTTCCAGAGGCCGGATCTGCTGGGAAATTGCCCGTGTCTCTGTCATAACAAAAATATTCTCCTGATGCAGTATGCCGGCAGCAGGCAAATCATTGGGAATCTTAATAGGCAATTTCTCTTCTCCTTTAGCCAATTTCCCCTATTCTACTAAAGATTCACCCCTTTGTCAATCCATCGTAAGTCTTACAAGCTCCGTTCCTGGATAATAATACGCAAGTATTTCCTCATACCCGCTGCCGGATACCGCCATCGCATCCGCCCCGTACTGACTAAGGCCAACCCGGTGTCCATATCCTTTTGTGGTGATGACCACATTCTCTCCCACAGATGTGATTAAAAAGGAAGTAGAGCGTAATCCCAGCAATTTTCTCAGTTCCGCACCAGTAAAAACACTGCCGCAAATGGAAATGGTATCTACACCATCGCCCTGGGTGTAGGTCACCGTCCCAAGGAACGGCTGGTAGTCACCGGTATCCGTTAAACCGAGCTTCTGAAGAAACTGCTCCTTTGACCACGTTACCGATTCGGTAAATTTCTCCGATTGCTCCTCACCGGGACTAGGCTGAGCAATCAGATAAGGGAACGCAGCGCCCCAAACAGCCTGGGCATCCTCTGTCATTCCACCGGAACAGGAAAAATAGGTTGCCTCAATCAATTCTCCCTCATAGTGTAGCACCTGTCCTGAGGTAGCTTGGACAGCACCACTAATCTTATTATAATCTTCCTCTGAGCCACCACAGGAAAAATAGGTATTACGGCTTATATACGCCTGGCAGCAAGCAGCACTGCTGCAAACATCCGCCATGTCATGTTTGGATGCATATTGATTTCTACGCAGGGTATAGGTGCGAGCCGCAACTGCCTGCGCCATCAATGCATCATCATCAAAATCAGCCGGCATTTCGGCCAGAACCACGCCGGTAATATAATCATCCAGAGATTTTTCCTCCACTATACCATCGTCCCGCAAGAGCAAAATTTTCTGCTGGCTTTCCGCAGTTTGAAAACATTCTGTTGCTTGCTGCTCCTGCGGCTGTGGTATTTCCTCCTGTTTGGCCATGCCCGGTAAGACTTGTACCAGCAGTACAGGTATCACAAGTCCCAGTATTCCAATCACAGCAAACTCACCGATTCTTGGTTTCATAAGTATCACCCCGCAGACATTGTAGCATCTGTTGCCGTGAGGTTTTGTCGATTCGCAAACCGCAAGGGAATTCTTTCCGCCACTTGACACAAATCCCGTCAAAGAGTATAATTTTATTTGCAAAACTTTCAATATGGAGCAAAATATGAAAAAAGCATTTAGAATTGTCCTCCCCATTGTTTTGGCTGTTGTGATTCTGCTTTGCCTTACGTGGTATCTATTTATATACGATCAGGAATTTACAAGGGACATGCTTCTCACCGGTGCACGGCACTTTGAGGCCTCCGGTAACCATCAGGCTGCCTCTTGGTTCTATGATTTTGCATACCGGCAGGCAGATGACAATGATGCCGTAGCCATCGAACTGGCCCAGCAGCACAAAGCCGCTGGTAACTACACACAGGCAGAATATACACTTTCCAACGCGATCGCTGATGGCGGCGGTGTTGAGCTGTACATAGCCCTGTGCAATACTTATGTTGAGCAGGACAAGTTGCTTGACGCGGTGACCATGCTGGACACCGTGAGTAATCCTGTTGTGAAACTGGAGTTGGACCTACTGCGCCCCAATGCTCCCACCACATCCACAGAACCGGGCTTTTACAGCCAGTATTTGAGTGTTGATATCAGCACCGAATCCGGCACTCTTTATGCCACAGGCGACGGTGAATATCCCTCCATCGAGGATGCAGCATACTCCCAGCCCATCATGCTGCACGAGGGAGAAAATATTATTTATGCCCTCTCCGTTGGAGAAAACGGACTGGTCAGTCCCCTTTCTATCTTCGGATACACTGTGGGCGGTGTTATTGAAAAACTGGAATTTTCTGATCCAACTGTTGAGACAGCCGTACGGGCAGCGCTGGGTGTTTCTGAGGAAAAAGAGCTTTTCACCAATGATCTGTGGGATATTACCTCTTTCACTGTTCCCTGCGATGCATCCTCTTTAGAGGACTTGCGGCATTTTGCTTTCCTTGAGGAACTGATTATCTGCAGTGGCATTCCGGGCCATTTGACCAACATCTCAGGCCTTGCCAATTTGCAGCGGCTGACGGTCACAGACACACCTGTGTCCCAGGAGGAGCTTCAGGTAATTGGGAGTCTTCCCGCGCTCCAGGAACTGACACTATCCGGATGTAGCCTATCCACCATCAAAGGTCTCGAAAACGCAAAACAGTTGAAGCTTTTGGATCTGAGCAACAATACGCTCCGCAATATTGACCCGATCAAATCCATTCCCGGGCTTAAGACATTATACATACATCACAACGCATTAAACGATTTGTCTGCATTGTCCTCTTGCACCGAACTTACAAAACTGGACATTTCTTACAATTCTGTATCTACACTGGATCCTCTCAGTTCCATTTCCCATTTGAACTGGCTCAATGCCTCCCATAATTTAATTGGTCAAATTGGCCTGCTTGGTAAATTGACGGAACTGACAAATCTGTCCCTGGCCTATAACAACCTTACGGATATTGCCGCTCTGTCGGCCTGTGTGAATCTGACGGAACTGAACCTTTCCAACAATTCCCTTGTGGACCTCTCCATACTGGCAGACCTTGTCCATCTTGCACAGTTGGATTTCTCCCACAATCAGGTAACGGAAATTCCCGCATGGCTCGCTGAAGCAGCATTGGTGCAGATCGATGGTTCTCACAATTTAATCACCTCCCTCTCCCCACTCTCCGGCCTTGAAAATTTAAATAACGTCTTCATGGACTACAACCCAGAACTGGAGTCGGTAGACGAATTGGCAGAGTGTCATGTTCTTATTCAGGTCAATGTATATGGGACAAAAGTAACTGATGCTCAGGTGCTGAAAGATATGAGTGTAATTGTAAACTTTGATCCCACGCAGGAATAAAAGTCATGACCTGCGGCTAAGCCGGAGGCTTGATTAAGCCCTAGAAGGGCTTTTTACCAGCGGGCATCTAAAGATGCACTGAATATTCTTTCTCCTGCATCTACTGCTCCGCCGCCCGTAAACGGGCACTTTCGCTTCACACTGAGCTTGTACTAACTCGTTAGATTGTTTATTAGTGACTCGCTTCGCTCGTTGCTTGAAGCTAAAG
>JAZNIL010000057.1:0-39927 GCA_045577435.1 Faecousia sp.
TCTGCAGATACCAGTCCGGATTCTCCAATTGTCCTTGATCAAGATCCGGGAACAAGCTCCGATTATTATCGAACACCGGGCACATAGAAATCGGCTCCATTGTCTCGGTGTTGAACAGCACACCAAAGTTGCCATAGTGGCGATCCGGGTTAAATGTCAGTGCATCCAATATGCACATCCGCCGGAAAGAATTGCCGCTGCCAAGCTCCTCGAAATAGCGAAGCATTACAGGAATCGTGCGATCCTCTGTAAAAATGCCTGCCGCCTTGGCGAGGCCAAGGTCTTCTGTGGTGAACAGCTTACATTTGCTGATCAGCTTTCCACGGTAGAAGTCCAAGTCGTAATCCACATAATTGGGGCAAATGTGTGCTGCCAACTGAGCTGCCAGGAACTCGGACAGAGGCTCGACCTCATAGCGGCTGCTGCCGGTCTTGTAAAGGTAGATACCATCATCTTCCCGGATCCAGCACTTGGCATAGTTGCCGTCTGTACCAAACTCAGGAGAAGTGGTAGACAGCTCACCGCTGCTGGCAGATCCATCGAAGGCCGCCTCACTGATCAGCTGATCAAATGCATTCCGGTATAGGGAGATCTGATCCCAGCAAATATCCTGATCCGTCCGTTTTACCCAGAAGGTGTCATTCAAGGAAACAGCATGGGTCACATTCAGGAAGCCTTCCAGATCATCGCAGCCGAAGCGCTCCAACAGGCGCTGGATATGCTCCCGATGCTTGGGGGCTTTCCGGCGTTCTAAAAATCCAGCCAGGGTTTTATAGCCAATCGGCCGATAATCCACATGCCATTGCAGCTCCTGAAAAGTCGGCTCATCATACTCATTTCTACAGCACAGGAAAGAAAGCACTGTGCTGTCTTTATTCATCAGAACATATTCCGTTTTCTTTTGAAATGCAGACATATGCTTTCCTCCTTTGGTTGATTTACCTGTAGTATAACAGAGTTCTGAGAACATATCAAGTGGCCCGTAAATGGAAGCAATACACTATCTTTCATACTAAAAATGCGATTATGCTCCCAGCAAATCGATTTTCCGGTTACTGTGCAAACCAAATCATTCCGGTGCATCAAGTAAAACATCGTTTCCTGCATATTTATCCCTCCATTTCAGTCTGGGAGAACCGGATATCATCGATCTTTGCTTCCATCTGCAAAGCTGCCGCTTCCTTCAGCCAAGGCAAGTGCTTTTCATCAAAGATCGCTCGGAAGGGTAGGATATACTGTTCTCCCGCGTAATAAAACATTGTCGCAACTACCGAATCGCTGCAAACCCAGCGTCCGGAAGTTTTATATTTCTCGCAAAAAAGCTGCTCACTTTGGATCTGCGTTATACTCATTTGATTTTGAGGAAGTATAGGTGCTCCTTCAAATGCCTCAAGCATCAGTTCCTCCATAGAACAGCCAAGCACTGTGCTAAGCCGCAGCAGAATATCTCCGCTGGCAGAACTCAGTTTTTTATGTCCTTGCTCATAATCCTGCAACGACCGGAAATTGACGCCGCTCATCTGGGCAAGCTCCCTTTGTGTCAGATTCCGTTTCTTTCTTAATTCACGCAGACCCATAAGTCTCACCATCCTTGTCTATATTATACGCATATTTGCGTACTTTAGTCAAGTGTTATTTGGAAAGAGGCTTATTTCAGTGCGTTTCGTATTCCCGTTTTCTTTCTTTATTCGATTAAGCTAGGGCTATCGAGCTCCAGCACTCTTTCCACTTCGTCCATGGATACAGTGGCATATTCCGTCAAGTCGCCGAAAAACTCCTGCACAAAGGCAAGCTGCTCCGGGTAACATATGATCTTGTATCCCTCAATTGCGCTACCAGACGACAGTCCCTCTCTGTGCATTAGAATCGTATCCCGAAAACGAAATAGATTCCGGATATCCCCATTCAAAAAGCAGTAGGTTTCTATCCCATCGATCAACACATCGAACAGCAGAGATCCCCAAGATGTAGTGTATTGTTCCGGTTCAAACAAAGAATGCAATAGTTTTTGCTGCCAATTGAGCGAGGTCAACAAGCGAAGAAGCCGTACTCCAAATTCATCCATCGGTACAAAAAGGATTTGATTATATGTCCTGAAAAAGCCGTTGTCCTGTTTCTTTGTTTCCTTGATTTGCTGCAGCAGATCCAGCGCAATATCGTAATTCGCACCAAACATCAACGCCGTTTTCTGAAACGGATGATAGTCCCGCCGTAACGGATGGAACATCGACTCCATGTGCCACAGTATTTTGGCCTCACCGTCTGCTATCCATTTCGGCATCTCATCACGCAGGTTATACACGACATAAACACCATTCCAAAAAGTAATCATACCGGCAAGTCTTGTATAACGGATCTTATTCAGTTCGTTTTCAAATACTCGTTTGATCTCTCTGGCGAAATAGAAGTAAGGGGTGGTGCATTGAAGGTTTTTGATTTCCTCCTCCCACATATCTGGTGTATCCATAGGATTCGCATCGATACCGGCCTTCAAGCACATCACTGCTGTTTCCGCCAGTAAGTGGTTACGGCTCACATGAAGGGCATTCCCAGAGAAGGTGTGGTTATCGTATTCCTCCATATACAACCTGTACATATCCTCATCCCACCGTTTGAGCATAGGTAGGGCGCTCTTATGGAAACGGACGGTCTTTCGATTGCCCCTCCCACACACATTCAGAAGGCGGCAGGTAAAGCGCTCATCTGAATCCGGAAAGCGATACTCCTGAACCTGAGTGAGCTTGTGGATCAGGTCTTTATAGGACCGGACGGAGCCTAAGAGTCTCAGTGCGGACATTGGGTATTCCCCCACGAAGGGCAGTATGGAAAGCAGGGTGTGGACATGACTGCCCGGTCTGATCGTAATCATTTTCTACCTCCTGTGTAATCGTTTGTATTCAGGCACTGAGACTCGCCTCCTGGCCTAAATCCAGTGCTGAAGGGGTGTTTAAAAAGTGTTGCGGCGCAAGACTTTTTCGGCTTTTTATTTATACGTCAGTGCAACATACGTAAAAATGATCGATTTTACGATTCTTTTTCGGCCTTTTCCGCCAGATTCTCGTTATTTGACTTCCGTATGTTTTTCTCCTGTGCAAGCCATACACCAAACGCATTTCGGGGAACGATAAACACCTCTGTGGCTTCGCTGTCACCGACTACGCTGCAGTAGTAATGCCGGCACTCAAAAGGCGTATCGTCCACCAAAAAGAACATGGCTACGGCATCCACCACGGTGTTCAGTTCGATGTTGTCATGGTCCCTGTACTCCCGTTCCGGACGGTTGCGGTCATAGATATGCCGGAAGATCATCACACAGTCCCGGTAACGAATAGGCGGTCTTTCCCTGGCAAAGGCAGCTAAAGCCGGGTACAGGAATCCACGCAGGTAGGTGCGTGGAGACTTCTCTTTCCGGGGCAGCAGGATGGGCATACGCAGATAAAACCAGCCTTCTTCCGTGAGACTGATATCTACCGGAACGGATTCAGAGATCGCCTCCTGAACCATTCTTTCAGCCTGTGGATGACCGGTATGAGCAGGTAACGCTCTGGTCCTCAAGGCGACTCCTTCTGAGAGCTTTGCTGCAGTAACGGATAGCTTTAGGGCATTTTCCAGATCCCGGCTCTCACCAACGGTGCCCAACAGCTTCAAAAGCTTCTCAGTCTCCCGGATGGTGCTATCCAGTTGCAAACGAAAATACGATTTCTCCGCCATATTGATTCCTCCTATCTAAGTCAAAAAATTGGTTTGTACCTGCAAATGGGTATGACATCTCCAAATCAAAACTGGGTTCTCTCTTATAATTACTACTGCAGGCATTAATACAGTTCCTACAATGCTTACAGTTCCTACAAGAGAAAATTACACGCGCGTTATATAGGGCAGAAAGTGCAACGCTAACTCCAGACTCATTCTGGACAGGCGCAGTTTCCCCATACTGGTTTTGCTCACGCTCCTCCAATGCTGTAATCACACGGCGGCTCTTCCACGCGGTATAACGGTTGCCCTTCTCATTACGAGTACCCTCGGTATGCGTATTTTTGGCACAAATGCGTATTTCGCGGAAAATACTTATAACGGCTTCTTCCTCCGGCATCTTGATCTCATCACAGGTAGGATAAAACCGGCTGTAGATCACACAGCCATAGGAATTCGGCAAACGATAGAGCTGGAAACAAGTCGCATAGTCTCTAAAGAAACGCCATACCTTGGTCTTCTCCCAGCCCCAGCGCTTACCCAGGGTCTCCATGGTCAGCATAGAGCCATACTTGCCATACTGGACCACAGGCGAAAGGAAAGAAAATGCATTGCCATAGTCACGGAACACGGTGTGGCACCACAGATCCAACCAAGCATCTGCCACATCAAACTTGTAGCCTTGTTCAGCAAGACGCTCGGTGATATCTCTGGGCATGCAAAGAAACCCGTAAGCGGGCGTGGCGTATACAGCGCCGTCCATGCATTCCTCACCGGTACATTCCATCACCCAATCGGCGATTTGGTAAGTTAGCAGCTTGGTCTCAGGATCCAGTGTATAGGTCAGGTATCCCAGTGCATTCAGATGATCCAGTATCTGTAAAGCCTTTGCGCGGCTTCTAACGCCAAGAATGGCTTATACACCCACGATGATGCCACCTGCCCACATTCCGGGCTCCACAGGGTTCTTGTGGCCGCAGTAGGTGCTAATACCCTTGCGGAAAGCTGCGCTCTCAGCAAGCTTCAGCCAGTAACCCAGCCGTCCTTTTAATCCCGGCATCTCTTTCCGGGGCAGTTTTACCCACTTGAACTTGCGTAAACATTTCATTGCATTTTCTCCTTTCGCGTGATATAAAAATAGCAGCCCTTGTGATCAACAAGAGCTGCTTTATGGGGTCGCGTTTTGCATGTGGCGACGGTCGAGGTTTTTATGTTTTTTGCTAACAATTTGCTAACAGGACTGTTTTGGACTATATGAAATGGCTGATATTTGCTAACACGACATGGATTAAAAAGTTTGGAATTTCGCCCGGATTTTGTACTATCTGATACTGTTTGGAACGATTATTATTAGAAAAACGGGATAATCGTTTCTCCTAAGCGCAAGGTAGTGAGTTCGAGTCTCGCCGGGGGTGCCAAACACCGTGATTTCACCGTAAATCACGGTGTTTTTATAACATATAGTCCCATTATCCAATTTAGCACCGAAGCCATCCCGGGGGCCGCAGCTCCGCAAACCCCCGAAATGGATTCGAACGATTTTTGCTTGGTTTGCTAAGAAATTCGTGTTTTTGCTAATGGACGCTTTTGGAACGCCTGATATTATCAGGACGCATTGGCATTCAACAGACTGTTCAGCAGGTTCAGCAGCGCCGGATTTTGCTGCAGCTGAATGAGTAACTGCGCAACCTCCAAACCCTGCTGAGGAGCATTTTCCGAACGGAATGACTGCTCCATCCCCCACACAGGCAAGCACTTTCTCCACCTTGAGATAGGCATTACCGCTCATGATCGCAGCCTCCGAAATGTCAAGGCAGTTCCAGGTAAGCCCACAAATCTCCCCAAAGCGAAGAGAACAAGCAAAGGCAAGATGGATTGCTAAGTACAACCGATCGTCCTCACAGGCGTCCAGCGAATCATGCATACAAAACAGCGTTTTGTTCCAATTCGAGAAAATTTTTATTTTGCCCGTTTATATATAAAGATGCATTCCAAAACACGATTTGTTTCACTTTGGCAAAATTTACCCTTTTACTCTATAAAGATGCATTCTGAAACGCATTTTCTATCACTTTCATGATTTGTTTACAAAAAATTCACAAACACCCTTAATTTTATGCCCTTTTCTTATAGGAATCCTTTAAATCAACCAAATCTTCCACTCTAATAAGCAAATATCCCCCAAATATATCCATCAATCTTATTACACGATTCAAAGGCTTAAAATGCAACTAAAGATGAAAAATATTTCTAATATTGTTCAAATATTAAAGGGTGCAAGCTTTTGCCTGCACCCCGAGGATAAAACACATTGTATTGGATTTTCTGATTGATTTCTGCCCGATATGGTGTATAATAGTGATAGATAGTACGCAAGATAGTACGCAAGTTACTGGAGGTGTTTTCTTGAAGGATTACAAGCCGCCCTTTACGATCACAAATGAGATTTTGACTTATGTATCTTCCATTTCTGAAAAAGTAGGACGCATTACCGCAACCAGCAATATGGAAGCAAAGCCCCATCTGCGGAAAAACAACCGGATCAAGTCCATCCACTCTTCTCTGCGAATTGAGGCAAACTCACTTTCTCTAGGCCAAGTTAGAGATGTCATTAACGGCAAGACTGTTCTTGGTGAACAGAAAGAGATCCAGGAAGTCAAGAACACCTATGCCGCCTATGAGAAACTGGCTGAGATCGATCCTTTCAGCATCCAGGATATGAAGGTCTTCCACGGCATCATGACCAAATACATCGTAGCTGAGTCTGGTGATTTCCGTCGTGGTGAAGAAGGCGTCTTTAACGGCGATCAGTGTATCTTTATGGCGCCGCCTGCAAAGTTCGTCCCCCAACTGATGGATGACCTGTTCAATTGGATGAAGATAGCGCAGGAAACCGTACATCCGCTGATCCTCTGCAGTGTGTTCCATTATGAGTTTGTCTTCATCCACCCCTTCTCCGATGGCAACGGCAGAATGGCCCGACTCTGGCACACTGCAATTCTTTCCAAGTGGAAGCCTGTCTTTGAGTATATTCCCATTGAGAGCCAGGTTGAAAAGTTCCAGGAAGACTACTATAACGCAATCGCCAAGTGCCATATCGACGGTGAATCTACTGCCTTCATTGCGTTTATGCTCTCCCAGATTGATAAAATCATGGATGATATCTCTGTACAGATTTCCGAAGACAATGAGCAGCTTTCTGAATATGTCAAGCGGCTGCTGGATGCTATGGAGTTTGATACACCTTACACCAGCGCAACATTGATGGAAAAGCTGGGACTCAAATCCAAGGAAGGTTTCCGCCGAAATTATCTGCATCCTGCAATCAAGCTTAATTTGATCCGTATGACGATTCCAGACAAACCCAATAGCAAAAACCAGCGATATGTAAAGATCTAATAACTATAACAATGTGACTGTTGCAAAATGAAAGTTTTGCAACAGTCACATTAATTATCGTTCTTTACAAATTACTCCGCAGGCAATTTTTCTCCCTGCATTGCCGGCAGGCTGAGTTTGGAAATCATCCGGATCACTGTGAATGACTACGGTTCGTCCGATGATATCCTTTACAGAGAACCGATCCGTCCTAACTGACAGATATGCGTTTCCGTTGTACCGCAGTAATGGTGGTAGGTCGCCGGCATGTTCCGGATGTGCCTGCTCAGCAGGATTATAATGGCTTCCTGTTCCGGAAAAGTCAGTCCCAGTGCAGCTTTCTCCTTGATGAATATGGAATCCGAAGAATCCTGTTTTACTCACCCTAGGCAACCCAGAAACTCTTGCTACTATCAAAACGCAACCGTGCTCCTGATAAAATTCGATACATCCGGATAGCTGCGGTGCTTTCGCGCCACCTGTGATCTGGGCCACTGCGTCCGGACATTTTGTGCAATATTGCATAAACTCACCTCATATCAGCCTATGCCAACACACTTCTTTTGCCTCAAGATTATTTGATCTCTGTACCTCCCCATTCGATTACGGTGAAGCCAGAGCGTTCCGGTGCGGTCAATTCCTGCTCAGGCAGCTCTACAAAGTCATCCGTGGATTTCCAAGCCATAAACACACGGATCAGAGTATCCGGTGCTGGGTCGATCTGGAGTTCGGCAGCAGTGGTGTAGATGTCCGTTTGGAAGGAAATGATGTTGTAGAGGTTCTGTTCCATTAGGGGCAACCAGTATACGATGAACTCGTTTGCTTCTCTGCGATTAAGTCCAACCTTTTCTAGAGCTTCTTCGAGGAATGCTGCTGTATCCTTGCCCTTAACGCAGAAGCCTTCGGTCATATCCCACTGGGCATTGGTTTCGCCTTCCCAGTACAGATAGTTGTAGGTCTGGCCTTTGGCATCGATCAGAGTGCCATCAGGAGCTGCAGTAACATTCCATCCGGTGTTGTAGGCCGGATAGGTACAGGTCAACTTACCATCCAGGATCAGTTTGACAGATACATCAGTTTCTTCCTCTGGGTAGAGATAGATAACCGGTTTGTAAGCTGCATTGGGATCCGGCTGCCAGTCACTGGCTTCCACTGTCAGAAAATCAACCTCTACACGGTGGTTTTTTTGATCGTAATAGGTGTTTTCATAAGTGCAGGTAATCTGATCGCCTACACACCAATCATCAGAGAGTGTTCCGTTAAGCTTGATCTCGTAGGGCATAGGGATAACAGTTCTCGCGAAGAAGCAATTGGAGTAGATCTCCGTAATCACGATGTGATCGAAGATATTGTTGTCATATTTCTCTGCGGTTTCTTTATCCAACCACTGCTCAGTGAATTCCTTATGACGAAGTGTCTTCGCCAGTTCCCATTTTACGGCGTGGATCTGTGCCGGATAGGATTCCATAATGCCACCGGTGTAATAGATTTCCACATTGCTGCCTACCTGTGCACCTATATCACCGAGATCTGCAATGCCGAGGTGGATCTTATCCGCACTGCGAAGTTCATCTTCGCCTTCCGCAGGCTGAACCAACGCGGTGGTGCTGTCTAATTCCAGAATGGTTGCCACAAACTTGTGAACCACTTCCTGCTCTTCGTATGCCCACAGATCGTCAATGGACTGGAAGTTATTGGGGAACCAGTACATCTTGGTTGCTTCATAGATGCCATCGGTAGTCAGGCGATTCCAATCCACGATCTTATAGGTCAGTGCGGAATATTCTCTTGTGCCACCATCTCTGTACGGACCTTTCGGCATCGGTACAAAGAGAACGGCAAGAAATAGTGCTATTGCAATGACGGTTAGAATGATTTTCTTTTTCATGATGCAACCTCCTTGTTATACTGAGAAATAAACTCAGTTACACCACCATCCCGAATATCGATTTTTTGATCCATATCATTGATTGGGCTCGGTCTCAAATAGATATACATGGGGGTATCATCTTGATCAGGCATTGCCGAACCACCAATCCAAACTTCAAACTTATCGTTGATTGGGTATAACCGAATATACAAGCCCATACCGGTTTCATAGTATTTATATGGCGCAAAGTCGGACCAACCTAATTCATAACCTTTTTGAGAAAGAATAATTACGTCGTTTAGGGAGAGCTTTTGATCTCCACCATGGTACATAAGAGTATCAACCACATCAATGGGCTTAAACGCTTCCCCGGTACAGTGGAACTTCTCACCATTTTTGACTTTGACATAGATAAAGTTGGAAGAATTCTGCTCAACAAATACCAAATCAGTACCATCGAGTTTAAAGTGGTTGACTAAGCCATATCCAGCTATTTCATTGTCACTCAGTGTTATGGTGCTTCCATCCTGTTTCCATGTTCCAGTGCCGAAGTAACTACTGGCATTACCCTCATAGTAGGTAAAAGTTCCATCGTCATAAAGTGTGATGGTAAAGCTACCCAAGATACCTTCGTTTTCATAAACATGGGTCTTTCCTTTGACCCTGGATAGGAAGTCCTCAAATCCCGCAGGAGCCAAAAGCCAACTGTCATTGCTGACTAGGTTAATTACTTTATCATTAGACGCATCTTGAGGGATAGAGAGAGCATAAATCACCTTGCCGTTCTTGCCAAACGCTGTAATGGAATATCCTCTTAAATCAGTTACACCTTGCAGAGATTCAAGCCATACCTTTTCGCCTTTCTTAAAGGGAGACTCATCCGCATTGACTACGCCTCCGCTGGTGTTCAGTCCTGATACTTCAATGGATTCAACACCCTCTGCACCAATCAGCAAATAGTAGCCATCCTCGGCGAGATTGGGATCATTCTCTTCTTTTGGATTTGTAAGGAAACATACCGCAACTGCTACACAAGTAACGACAGCTGCAATGATAATCCAAAAAGCGGGTTTCTTATAATTCATCACGGACTTCACACGCTCCTTTACGCCAACCTCGCCGAAAGCAAGAGGGCAAGCCGCTATGCGGCGTCGATTGACACTACAAGCAACCAGCGCCTGGGTATAGTCGGCTCGGTTCTCGTTATCCATTTTCTTGATGACTTTTTCATCACAGGCCAGTTCGATATCCCTGCACAGCAGGATGTAACCAAGCCACATTAGGGGGTTGAACCAGTGGAGTGCCAACAGCACAAAGCCAGACGGCTTCCACCAGTGGTCTTTGCTGCGAATATGAGACTCCTCATGGGCAATGACGTGCTCCAAATTCTTACCATCCATTTGGAAAGGTAAATAGATCCTCGGCTTGATGATTCCCAGCACAAAGGGAGAATCCACATTCTCACTCTGATAGATATTATTTCTGAACAGAACGGCGGTGGCAACTTTTTTGCGTAACAGGAAATAGCTGACTGCTGTGTAGAGCAGCATAGCCGCAATGCCCGCAAGCCACAAAATGCCTGCTACCGGAATCAGAATCTGCAGCGGATTCGCACTGGATAACGGCTACGGTGTAAAAGTCTGCGTAATAATTGGATTGATAACAGCATCCACAGAGCCAATGCCGGTGGAGATCTCCGGTGTCCTGTCCATCATTATTTCCGGACTAATGGTTTCCGCACTGGGTATCAGACTGAGCATACTCTCGATAGAGAACGGGCAGATCAACCGGACAGCCACAAATCCCCATAGAAGTACGCTGACCCACTTAGGTGCCTTTTTCAAAACCAGTCTGAGGAGCAATACTGCGAGCACAAGCCAGCTCGCGGATATGCTCATGTTGACAATTTTCAAAAAGACTTCGCTTAAAAGGACCTCGTTCATAGTCAGCCTCCTTTCCGGATGCGGTCGATCATACGCTGCACCTCATCCAGTTCCTCATTGGAAATGTCCTGGCGTTTGGTAAAGGCTGCAACAAAGGCCGGCAAAGATCCTTGGAACTTTTCTTCAACTAGCTCGTTAATCTCTCTGGCTTGGGCAGCTTCCTTGGAAACAAGGGATGTGATTTTGCCGTCCTCATTCTTCAGAACGCCGCGCTCTCCAAGCCTCTTAATAACAGTGTAAGTAGTGGTACGTTTCCAGCCCAGCTGATTCTGGCACAGCTTTACCAGTTCCGATGTAGTAACCGGTTCATGCTCCCACATGATCAAACAAAAACGATATTCACTTTCAAAAATCTTGGGTGTTTCCATAAGTTCAACTCCTTGTCTAATCAGCTAGACACCATATACACAGTCTAACTCATTAGACAGTAAATGTCAAGCGTGTTTACGAAAATGTTACATAGTCAAAACCTCCGGCTAAGCCGGAGGCTTGATTAAGCCCTAGAAGGGCATTTTACAGACTATTGCCCCTAAAGGGACCCCGAATGGTTTGCCGACCGCATTCCTTTCTCGCGCCGCCCCTTAAGGGGCATTTTCTATGCCTACTTGTTCTCGCGACCCGTAAACGGGTCCACATACTCCTTGATGCTCATTTGGTCGGCTATCTGATCTTCTTGGAGTTGATTCTTGATATACTCCTGCACTTGCTTTTTATTTCTGCCTATCGTATCCACATAGTACCCTCTGGCCCAGAAGTGCCGGTTACCATACTTATACTTGAGATTTGCATGCCTATCGAATATCATTAGGCTACTCTTTCCTTTAAGAAATCCCATTATTTGCGATACACTATACTTCGGCGGTATGCTGAGTAGCAGATGGATGTGGTCGGGACATGCTTCTGCCGCGATAATCTCTACACCCTTCTGCTGGCATGACTGCCGCAGTATCTTTCCTATGTCCGCTTTGATTTCTCGGTATATTACCATCCTTCTGTATTTGGGTGCGAATACCACATGGTATTGACATCTCCATGTTGTATGGTCTAAACTATTAATGTCTTTTTCTTTCACGATGAAGACCTCCTCATTATGGTAGTTGTGTGGTCGGCAAACCACTTCTACTATAATGGGGAGCTTTTTTCTTGTCTACTTTACTCCTCGCTATAAGCTATTTTTTTGCCACCGGCAGAGCCGGTGGTTTCCAAAATCAACAAAAAGTGCAGCCCCGGTATCATGGCTGCACTCGAGGTTTATTGCTTTTTCCTCTTTGCCAACAAATCTGCAATTAACCGTATGGTAAAAACCACAGCAACAACCAATACAATGCCCCTGACCCAGCCGGACACAGCGGACACATATCGATAAGACCGAGGATAAACAACAGCATTCTGAGCTTCGTATGCGGGCAGTGCAAAAATGAACCAAGAGATCACATGCACAACCCATCCGGAAATCGTACCGATGAGGTCGCTGCGCAGAGATCCCGGGAATGCTTTTCGGGTACGCAGAGCTGTAACAATTGTAAGAACTGCGAACACTGCCAAGAGACACCATGCTACGATCAAATGAATTGTCCATTCACCTGAATAGATATGGGGAAAGAAAACATATTGCCAATTCACTCCAGATGCAAAACGCAGGTATATCTCAATGAATAAATAAACTACCCAAGCGCACCAAAGACCTGCATTTTTTCTCACAAGCAAGCAAATGAGACCGCACCCAACAAAAGGAGCCGCCAACACCAAGCCTGCAACAATATCCCCAAAGAGCGCAATCATCAGCCACAATAGAGCTGAGAAGCAAAGCAGAACTACACCTGCAACCTTTTGTGCCGATCTGGGAGCAGGACGCTCAACATAGATTACCTTCTGTTCCGGCGCCTCCGGTGTAGAGGTTTGCTCTGTCTGCTTCTTATCCAATATCAGCGCATCTAAAGATACTCCGAATATCTCACTGAGCTTAATCAGCTTGTCCAGTTCCGGAACAGATCCGTTCGTCTCCCATTTTGAAATAGACTGCCGGGACACCTCTAAGGCATCAGCCAGGTCGCCCTGGGACATTTCTCTTTCAGTGCGGAGTTTATAGATTCTTTCGCCTAGACTCATAGCCATACCTCCTTGTTTTCTTGTCCTAAGTATAGCAGTTGAATGGTCAAAAGTCCACCAAGCCGACTTGGAAATGTTAGCAACTGACAGTTGCATAATTGATACTTCCATATCTGTCGCTGTTAAGTGACAGTTCTGTAATGGAAAAGTATACGCAAAAATGCTATTATAGAGAAAATGAGGAGGTGTGGCTATGGAAAAGCTGCTTTTGGTTGAGGACGATCCCACATTGATTCGTATGCTCACCAGTTTCCTTACAACTGAAAATTTCCAGATCACATCCGTTACCGGGCAGAAGGCGGCTGCTGATTCTATGGAAGCCGGCCGGCCGGATCTTGCTCTGGTAGATATCTCCTTGGCTGAGGGCAACGGCTTTGCTGTCTGTGCCAACGCAAAGGAACTTGGCATTCCTGTGATCTTCCTGACTGCATCCAGTGATGAGTTCAGTGTGGTGACAGGATTGGACATGGGCGCTGATGACTATATCTCCAAGCCTTTCCGCCCCCGGGAACTGGTTTCCCGCATCCGCAGTGTACTTCGCCGTATCGGTAAGCGGCAGAGCGTTATCACTCTTAAGAATCTGACTGTGGATACCGACAGAGGCACCGTAATGCGTGATGGCAAAGAAGTATATCTGTCTGCTCTGGAGTACAAACTGTTCCTTGTCTTCCTGAATAACCGTGGACAAGTACTGACACGGGACAAACTCCTGGAGGAGATATGGGATAGTGCCGGCGATTATGTAGGAGACAACACCCTTACCGTTTATATTAAACGGCTTCGTGAGAAGATCGAGTTGGATCCGCAGAATCCGGAGTTTATCAAGACCGTTCGTGGCCTTGGTTACCGACTGGAGGGTTAAGTATGCTTCACAACAACAAGGAACTGCGGCTGAGTCTGATCTTTCTCGGCATTGTCTGTGCCTGCTTCGCTGCAACCGGATTCTTTTTCTCTGCTGTGGCCGGTGTCCTAACCCTGGCTCTGGGTATTGTAGCAGTTGCCATTCACCTTGGTACAGAGTATTACCGATACCACAGGCTTCAAAAGCTGTGCAGCAATCTGGACAGGCTGCTTATCAGCGGCACTTCCCTACCCATCAGTGAATATAACGAGGGTGAACTGTCCATTCTTGCCAACCATATTCATAAGCTGACCCTGCGGCTGACAGAATCCGCACAAGCCATCAAGGAAGAAAAGATTTATCTGGCAAATTCTTTAGCAGACATTTCTCATCAGCTGCGAACCCCGCTTACCTCTATGAACCTGACCACCTCATTGCTCCGTGAGCAGGCTCTTACAACAGAAAAACGAATGGAACTAACAGGAGAGCTTCGTAGTCTGCTTACCAGAACGGACTGGCTGGTTGAGACCTTACTGAAAATATCTAAACTGGACGCCGGTACCGTGAGACTTGCAGAACAAGTTGTACCTGTCCGTCAGCTGATAGACCGTGCGGCTGCGCCAATTGCCATTGCTTTGGACCTGCGTAATCAAAACTTGCATATCTGTTGTAATAAAGAAGTGCTTAGCTGTGACCTGATATGGACAGCGGAGGCTTTGGGAAATATTCTGAAAAACTGTATGGAACATACACCCGAAGGCGGAAGTATTACGGTTACCGTAACAGAGACTGCACTGTACACACAGATTGTGGTGGAGGACACTGGCTGCGGCTTTCATCCCAGAGATATCCCCCATCTGTTTGAGCGATTCTATAAAGGCAGCAACGCCTCCCAGAATAGCTATGGGATCGGACTGGCTCTGGCCCGAACGGTCATCACTGCCCAAAACGGTATAGTACAGGCAATGAACACAGAAAGCGGAGCTAAGTTTGTTATTAAGTTCTACAAACAGGTAATATGACCATTCTCTTATATTCCAGTCACCTGGGTGTCACTTAACCCCTGTATACTGCTATCATCACCAGTAGGAGGTAACCATTATGGAAATTTTACGAGTCGAACACCTTTCCAAGATCTACGGAAAAGGTGAAAACGAAGTCCGGGCCTTGGATGATGTTTCTTTCTCTGTGCAGAAAGGGCAGTTTGTTGCCATCATCGGTCCTTCCGGCTCCGGCAAGTCCACCCTGCTGCACATTCTGGGCGGTGTTGATCGTCCCACCAGTGGCAAAGTGTTCTTGGAAGGCCAGGATGTATTTGCCCAGAACGAGGATCAGTTGGCCATCTTCCGCCGCCGTCAAGTGGGTCTTATTTATCAGTTCTATAATTTGATTCCGGTGTTGAATGTGATAGAGAACATTACCCTGCCCGTTCTTATGGATGGCCGCAAGGTCAACCAGGAGCGTTTGGAGGATCTTCTTACCACTCTGGCTCTTAAGGGACGAGAGAAGCACCTGCCCAATCAGCTTTCCGGCGGACAGCAGCAGCGGGTTTCCATCGGCCGGGCGCTGATGAATTCTCCGGCTGTGGTTCTGGCGGACGAGCCTACCGGCAACTTGGATTCCAAGAACTCCCAGGAGATCGTGGAGCTGCTGAAGCTCAGCAACCGCCAGTACGGACAAACTCTGATCGTCATTACCCACGACGAATCCATCGCCCTGCAGGCTGACCGGATCATTACCATTGATGATGGCAAGATCACCCATGATGAGGTGGTACGATGAACATTCTGAGCAAAGTCACATGGATGGGCATGTGGAAGAATAAAACCCGTACCGTCGTGACCATTATCGGTATTATTCTCTCTGCAGCTATGTTTATGGCGGTAACAACCCTGGGTTACAGCCTTTGGGACTATATGCTCCAAAGCGAGATCTACGATAGCGGCGATTATTTCCTTCAATTCCATTACACATCCACGGAACATTTGAATTCTCTGTCCACAGACAGCCGGATCAACAAGACAGGCAGCCTTGGGATACTGGGATACTCCACTTTTTCTTTACAAACCAAGGAAGATTATAGCAGTGAGGAAACCTGCGCCGTTGCCGCCGGTGACCAGGCTTTTTACGATATGGTCACAATCAGGCTGGAAGAAGGCAGGCTGCCACAAAACAGCGATGAAATTGTTATCACCAGAAATATCTACCATTATCTCAAGGACGCAGGCCGGCCCTGTGAGATTGGTGATACCGTCGAACTGAATGTAGTACCCAAGTATGAAGAATACGGAGGAGATATCCCGCTACCGGCAGAAGGTGATGCTTTTACCAAGACCTACACAATTGTCGGTATCAGCGAAACCTTTGTGCGGTTGGATGACATGGGCCTGTATCTAAGTCATCTGTTTACTTATGCTGATGCCCAGGACACACCCCTATGGTACCGTGTCTATCTCAAGACACGTATTCCCAAGGACGCTTACACAATTATGCGTGAAATGCCCGAGGGCATTGCTGGCGCAACAAACGATTCCCTTCTGGGATACTACGGCGCTACCAGGTATAACAACTATAACACCATGATTACCCTGATCTGTGCTGTCTTGGCAGCCATTATCATGGTTGGTTCCGTGAGCCTGATCTACAATGCTTTTTCAATATCCGTATCGGAGCGCACAAAGCAGTTTGGCCTTCTGTCCTCCATCGGCGCGACTTCCAAGCAGGTCCGCAGGGCTGTTTTTTCCGAAGCCATGCTTTTAAGCGCTGTTGGTATCCCTCTGGGGTTACTCTGCGGATATGCAGGAATCGCCATCACACTAAACATCCTCTCCGCACGCATACGCACACTGCTGGATACTGGGGACGGAACCATCTTTCTTGAACCAAAACTATCCCTGCTTGCCCTCACCGTTGCGGCAGGCATCGCATTCATTACGGTGCTGATTTCCGCTGCCATTCCGGCTCGCCGGGCAACCAAAATCAGCCCCATTGATGCCATCCGACAAAAAAATGATTATAGCGTTCCCAAGAAAACCATCCGCGTCAGCAAGGCTGCCTACAAGCTGTTCGGGCTGTCCGGCGTTCTGTCCAGAAAATACTATAAAGTCAGCAAAAAGAAGTACCGTGCCACGGTCATTTCCCTTGTAATCAGCATTGTCCTGTTTATCTCTGCCGCAAGTGTTAGCCGGATAATTCATGACACTGTGGACTGGACAATTGACACCCAGAACTACGACATGATGTGTATGGGGGATAAAACAACGCTAGAGAAAATCCGGCAGCAGGATTTTGTGGAGGAATCTGTATACTGTGCCGATAGCTACTATCTGGCAAATGTACCCGACAGCATGCTCTCGGACAGTTTTCTGGAGTGTTGGTCCGCAATCCATGACGAATATGGGATGCTGGACAAGAATCTGCACCACGTGCTCTTGGTCTATCTGGAGGACTCTGTTTTCAAGCAGTACCTGTCCGACCATGGTCTGCCGGAATACCCATACTTCGCTAAGGATATTCCCTCTGCACTGCTGGTCGCTAAGGAAGTAACCGTCTATAACCACAAGGCTGATACCGGTGAGACAGACCGGTACACCTACGCTTACGCGCCCTATGACGCCCAAGGGGAAACGCTGCAGTTGCTGCGTGACCAGATTCCGTCTGTTCTGAGGCCGTTGGAAGCACAAGAACCGGGAAGCCGCACCTACGACTATTACACCACTGAGGAAGGCGATCCCATTATCGCCATTGTCCCCATTATTGCCCTTGACGAGGAAATACAAGGTCCTGATTGGGATAACCGCGTGGAATACTTGATCCGCTGGCAGACTGATTCTACCGGAATCACAACCGTCAGCTATTTCAGACGGGATACCACCACCGGCACAGTTTCCGAAACACCGGAGGCATCTGACCGAATGGACACGCCCTGTATCCGGATAGGCGCCACCATTACGGAGCTTCCCTTTGGCATTTCTCATTCTTCCATTGATAGCTACATCTATAACTACTTCATTGTCCCTATGTCTGCCGCGCCCGAGGGTGCCGCAATTGAGCCAACCCTGTGTATTACTGTTTCCGACTATACCGCCGCAAAGACCTATCTGGAGGCAACCCTGGGGGAATATGGCTATTGGGATTACAAGGAAAGTGAAGAAAACAACCGCACGATGGTTTTGCTCATCAACGTCTTCTCCTACGGATTCATTATCCTGATCTCCCTGATCTCGGTGGCCAATGTGTTCAACACCATTTCCACCAATGTGGGCCTGCGTAGGCGGGACTTCGGTATGCTGCGCAGTGTCGGTTTCCGGGAGAAGGATCTGCTGAGAATGATGAACTATGAATGTCTGACCTATGGATGCAAAGCCCTGGTATGGGGCTTCCCAATTAGTCTGGTGCTGAGCTATTTGATCCAAAATATTGATGGGGGTATTACATCCACAGAATTTATCCCGCCGTGGAGTGCCCTGCTGATCGGTGCGCTTTGCGTTTTCCTGGTGGTGTTTACCACTATGTCCTACGCGGTATCCAAACTCCGCAAAGATAACCCCATAGACGCCATCCGCATGGAAAACACCTGAAAACAAACATAGCACCGCAGTCCATAACGGCCTGCGGTGCTATATTAGTAACCATTTTTCACAGAAATCCTGGAGAACATATCCGATGCTGTTGTCACATTTATTAAGAATTGTATAAGCATATTGTCAACGGAACAATCCTGTGCTACTATGTGGTTGTTTTTGACAAAAAAAGGAGACAAGTCAAATGTTAGATTCTTTCTTTGAATCCATGTCCTGGCCTATGGAACCACCACCGGCATATGGTTCATTCCATATTCTGTTTACTCTAATAGGCTTTGCTGCCTGCGGTTTGTCTGCTTGGAAACTGCGAAATATCAGTGACAAGGCTGTCGGCCGCATTCTGTTTTTCTGTGGTCTGCTGCTCTCTTTGTCAGAGGTATTTAAGCAGTTCTTCTGCTACTATGTGATTGCGGACAACACATATCACTGGGGCGAGTTTCCCTTCCAGCTGTGCAGCATTCCCATGTATATGTGCCTGTTCACACCCTACCTTAAGCGTGGTAAGTTCCAGCGTGCTATGTTCAGCTTTATGGTGCTGTATAACCTGCTGGGCGGCGCAATCGCCTTTACTGAGCCTTCCGGCCTTCTCCATGGACACCTGTTCCTGACCATTCACTCCTGTGTATGGCACATGCTTTTGGTGTTTGTGGGACTGCTGCTGTGTATGTCTAAACGAGGCGGCACATTAAAACAGGATTATAAAATGGCGACTGTGACCTTTATCGTGCTGTGTGGAATTGCCTTTGTACTGAACTGCATCGTGCAGTTTGGCCTGGGCGAACACATGAATATGTTTTTCGTAGGCCCGGGCAACTCCCCTATCGTGGTCTTTAAGCAATTTTCCCAATGGTTCGGTTGGTATATAAACACTCCGATCTATATATTTGCTGTCTGCCTGGGTGCGTATTTGCTTTTTGTCCTGATCTACTGGATTCAAAACAAGGAACTGCCGATCCGCGCAAAGCAAACAGTTTGCAAATCCTAACAAAGCATAAAAGTGCGTCGGTTGACCCGGCGCACTTTTCTTATATAAATAAAAACCAAATAAGCTTACTTATGATATGGAACAATGCGTGCCCCATCATTGCGTATACAATTCCATGCTTGCGGTACAGCCACCCGAAGATCAGTCCAAACCCGCCATTGAGCAGGAAACACCGCAATAAGACCATCGGTGTCAGCTGTCCGAAAATCGCAGCGGTGGCCGGTAAATGTCCTGCGGCAAATACAATAGCCGCAACAATGTTCGCCGCCACAAATACACCAGTAGGAATGCTCTCACGGTCATATTTTTTGCAGAAGACTTTCCAAATAACAAATGCGATCAGCGACATAAAGAACAGCCGCATCATCACTTCCTCTATGATACCGCCGTACAGAATGGATGCGATTACGCCGCTGACAGTCATACTTGCAATGTTTGCGGGCTGAATCCCGTCGATTATACTGCCAAACACCCAATGATCCAGACTAAACACAATACCGCCAACTACAGAAATGACAAGTGTAATGATTAGGCTTTTTCTTTCCATTCGTATTGGTTTCCACAAACCCAGTTTCTGGGCAAGAATATAGCCAAAGAAGCCGCAAAACAGTGCGTATCCAACGGTCTGTACCGCACCGATGAGGATCAAAAGATCAGTGCTTCCTACCTGGGTAACAAATTGGGCGATCACCTCGTCTGCAAGGGTATCCATCTGATAGAAACCAACAAAAATACCAGCAACGATAGCGATAGGCAGCAGGCACAGAGCAAAGACTAACGGTTTCTTGAACTTAGCCATTCTTCATTCCCTCTTTGTCTGCATATACCTCAATGCACAAGCCCTTGCGGCCGCATTTTGGGCAGGTCAGGCGGCGCATTTTAGGTGTGTGGTACGCCCAAAACACTTCCTTGAAGCGGGGTCTGAACATCTGGTGACATTCAGGGCAGATATAGGCAACATGCTTATAATAGTAGCTCGATACAGCAATCCCCCACAGTACTGCCACACAAGCCCAAATAGCGAACAACCACCAAAGTCCGTTTGTAATCCACAAAACAATGGATACCCATTGCAGTGCGGTAACGGGAATACCCGTAAGTACCATTAGCCAACGCATTTTCCTTAATTTATTTTTATTTTTCATTACATACGCTATATCGCCGATAGATTCAACGGAGAAATTGGGAATCTCTTTCAGCTCCTGCTTAATGGTCTCTATGATAGCGAGTTTCTTCTGCCCTTCGGCTATTTCTTCCAGAAGTGTCTGCTCCTGCTGATTAAGCAATATGGAAATAATCTTTTCCGGATGTTCCTCGGCAAACAACTGACCGATGACATTAATAGGAAGTCCCGCCTCACGCAGGAAGCAGATAATTCGCATTCGCTTCAGATCATCCTCAGAATACAGCCTCCGTCCACCCTCAGACAATTCGCTGGGAACGAGAAGATTTCTGGAATCATAGTATTGCACCGTTCTGACAGACACTTCGCAGAGCTTGGCAATTTCTCCCGTGGTGTACTTCGACATAGCTTTCACCTCCTTACGCCGCCTATTTTACATCATGACGCGGCGTAACAAGCAACCCCTTACGTAAGAGGATATTTAATAACAGCAGCAATCCGGCGTTCAAAAATGCACGCTCATCATACATGGTTTTATTCTATTCTTATTTTAATCCATTACTGCTGCGTAATCAACACCGGATTTGTGACCAATTGTAGGGCAGTTCTACTCTATATGCAATGTTTCAAAAAAGGGCTGTTCCGGCAAGATGGTTCCCCTTACTTTTGTTTGGGGTTCAATATTTCTCTTGACATTCTCGATAATCGAGAATATAATAAAAGCAGAAATGCTCGATAATCGAGAATAGGAGGTGTTTCCCAGTGCCAAGAGCGAAGTTTCAGACCCTGACAGAGCAGATGTTCTATGTGCTGCTATGTCTCAGGGAAGAATGTTATGGCTTGGATATTCTGGACAAAGTTCCTGCCATGACAGAAAACCGTGTCAGCGTTGGCTCCGGTACGCTATATAATCTGCTGGAGCAGTTCCTGGCGGAAGGAATGATTCGGGAAACGAAGGTGGAAGGACGCCGCCGCAGCTATATTCTGAATGGAAAGGGAGAGGAAATGCTGCGCAAGGAATACCTGCGAATTCAGGCCCAGGCTATGGACTACCGTCGTGTCTTCGGAAAGGAGGAAACATAATGAAAACCAAGAAACGCCGTATGGAGTACATTTCCTTCTATAACCACACCGGTCTTGAAAAACACTTCACCCAGATGGCGAAGAAAGGCTGGCTGATTGCGTCCATCTCAAACTACTACTGGACCTATCGAAAAATCGAACCGAAGGATATTCACTTCTTTGTGACCTATTATCCCAGAGCCTCCGATTTTGATCCGGAGCCATCCCAGGAACAGCAGACCTTCCATGAATTCTGCGACCACACCGGTTGGCAATTATGCTGCACATGGCACCAGATGCAGGTGTTCTATAATGAGAAAGAGAACCCTATTCCTTTGGAAACAGACCCTGTGATAGAAGTTGACACCCTGCATAAAGCCTGTAAAAAGAATTTCTTGCCCAGCTATTTCCTGCTGTTGGTATTGGGTCTTTTGATGGGCGGTTCTTTTATCGCAAGAATATTCGCAGATCCTATTGGACTTTTTTCCAACGCAAGTCAGCTTCTTACCAGTTTTTGCTTTTTCTGCATGGCAATCGTCTCAATAGCAGAACTTGGCGCATATTTCATCTGGTACTTCAGAGCAAAGAAAGCTGCACCGGAAGGCATTTTCGTAGATACCCCCAGTACGGCAAAACTTCAGCTCAGTATTGTGATCCTTGTACTGACAGGATTGGTGATTTGGTTTGCGAACCTACTGTTCGCGGGTGACCCAATCTACACATGGGTTGCGGTTTTGATGTTTGTTTATATCATCACACTAAATCTCATTGTAAACGGCATCAAACAGGGGCTAAAAAGGGTAAAAGCCTCCAGAGGTGTTAATAAGTTTATAACAATCTTTGCCTGTTTTGCCCTCTCTTTTGTTATGGCCAGCGGCGTGGTCTGGCTTACTATGAGTGTAACCCGTGCAGGCTTATTGGAAAAACATTCTGCCGAAACCCAACTGCCCCTGTCATTATCTGATCTGATAGATGTCAATGACCAGGACAGTATGGCAGACAATACTCTGAACCAAACCATATTGCTTAGTCAACAGATTGTACATCAGCGCAATTCCCGGTTCAGCCTTGAAGGGACTTCCTCCGCGCCGGATCTGCGGTATACCGTCATCACAGTAAAAGTCCCATTCCTTTACAATTGTTGTAAAGAACAGATGTATTATGACCGGGACGAAACCAACCGTTCCCAGTGGCCGGTTGGCAACCGGATGGTATACAAAGAGCAGGATGCCGTTCCATGGGGCACAAAAGAGGTCTACCGTCTTTATAGCGAAGAGGGCTGGTGGACGAATACCTATCTTCTGTGCTATGAAGACCGGATTGTTGAAATACAGTTTGATTGGGAACCTACAGCAGAACAAATGGAAACTGTCCGCCGGAAATTAAATTCGTAATCATAAGCTGCGGTCATATTAGGTTATACGGACAATCTCAACACTACCAAACATAATAAAAAGCGTGGGTTTTCCACATATGCTCCGTATATATAGGTGAAAGGAGGCGATGGTACATGGAATCAGTGGAGCTGGTAAATTCTCTGCTTATACGCTCAGAAAATGCGTTGGAGCAATTAAAACTCCATTACGGGCCACTGATCCAGTATGTGATTGCTCCGATCCTGACCGATGAGCGTGACCGCGACGAAACCTTCAATGATATACTGCTCCGGGTTTGGGACCGTATTGACCAATTTGATTCCAGTCAGGGGAATTTCCCAAACTGGTTATCTGCAATCGCAAGAAATGCCGCGGTTGATAGATTTAGAAAGAAATATCCTGAAGACAGGGAATTATCAGAAACAATCCCCGCGCCAAATGCGGATCCAGAGCAGCAGATGATTCGCAAGGAACATCAGCATGCCTTACATACCGCCCTGTATTCCCTCCCCTCCGCTGAAAAAGCATTGTTTTACCGGAAATATTATTACCGGCAGCCTTTGGCTCAGATTGCGGCGGAATACGGCACAACAGAGCGCGCAATAGAAGGAAGGTTATACCGGATCAAGAAAAAGCTGCGAAAACTGTTAGGAGGTGCGTTCTGTGACGGATAAGGAAATTGCCACTATGGGTGAACAGGAATTTGACCTATATCTGGAAAACATCATTGACAGGCCGCCACCTGCCGACCTTGCCGGCGATTTTTCGCCCTGGCGCAAAGCCATGAACCGCGTTTTATGGGGTGTTGCACTTACAACCTTAACATTGCACTTTTGGAATTTGGACGTAATCATACCTGCTTTGGGCTTACTTCTGCTGATCCTTGGTTTCAGGGTACTGCGTAGTGAAAATAAATGGTTTCAGACAGCATACATTGCCGCATGGATTCGTACAGTCTGGTTGTTGATCGCCTTCGCAGCCGATGTGACCGTCTTTTCCACAGAGCCGCAAGTTAGCGCATTCCTCGCTGCCGGCACATATACCGTACTGCTGCCTGGATTCCTAATGCTGGTTTCCCTCCGCAATGGTATTCGCTCTGTACAAAGGAAGGTTGGTCTTACGCCCCACGGTGGAAATGGATTGCTTATTTGGTACTTCATTATTGTTGCTCTTGGCCTTGTGAATTTTACCGGGGCCACAGTCTGGGGACTACTGATCGCCTATTTCTTTATTCTCCGCAATCTATTCAGGCTTCCCAAAGAACTGGACGAGGCCGGGTATGCCATCTCCCCTGCCAATGTTAAAATCAGCGACAGGATGGTAAAAATAATTTATGCCGTGGTGATTCTGGTCATTACGGTCGTGGGCTACAGTTTCTTTAACAAGTATCCTATGGACTGGCAACCGGTCGATGAAACACCGGACAACGCTGTTTCACAAGTCCGGCAAGAGCTGATTGACCTTGGCTTCCCGGAAAACGTTTTATCTGATATGACCTGTGAGGAAATTTTGGCCTGTGGGGGTGCAAGTTTTGTTCTTATCTCCCAGCGGGACTATGATGTGGATCAAAACGTGGGAATCGGTACTCAGGAAGAAATAGATAACGGAAAAACCGCACTGATAACAATTAACAAGGCTGAGCCCCAGCTTCGTATGACCTATGTGGGTGTCAAATTGGGTGATGATCGTGAGAACTGGCAGATTATCCACCATTTTGAATGGCTGGATAACAGAAAATTCCGCGGCACGGAGGCAGTCCAGATGTGGCCATACTCCCAACAGGGGTGGAACGTCTCCGGTGATTTTTCCGGCCGGCTTCTCTATGAGTTGAACGGAAAAACCTACACCTCCCATTACCACAGCCTGGGTAGGATTACTTATGAAACAAATGGCATGGCTGCTCAAATGCTTGGAATGTCCAGTTCCACGGATGTGTTTGTCACCTTCTCTTTGCCAAATCAAGGTAACCGGCGGAGGGGTTATGTGATGTACCAGCTTTCTGAGATGAAAGACGGTTATATTATCAGCTCCTGGTTCAATTATATCCACCAGCACAGCCAGCATCAGTTCCCCGTAAAAACCGCAATGGAATTCAAAATGACATCCTTCTCCAACAAAAGTCATGCATTCCAGACCATTCAAACAGCACTTCAGTTCACTACCCATGGCAGGATACCTGAATTGATTTAATATGCCAAAACAGCCCCGGAGATATGACTCTCCGGGGCTGTTTCATCAGATCACTATCTTATTTCGTTTTTCCTTATCCTTTCCAGAGGCTGGCCCTATAATATTTTCCGCCCCATAACGAAACGGAGCAGGACCGTATCATCCCTGTCTCTCGTGCTGCGTGCCGAAATAAAAGGACACCACCATGGAAATTACAATCATTACATTGTCCGGCGCAATGCTGCCGTTAAGCGCCATTACCGCAAAAACAGCAATTACCACCAGTGTGACAACGGTCTTGACCTTGATCAATTTTGCCAGGTTCTTCACCAATATCTGCATAATCCACTACCTTTCCAGATCGGCCAGACGGTGGTTGATCACTTTAATCTGTTCCTCCACCACCGGCATCCGTTGGGCAAAATGGTTGTGGATCCGTACCTCTCTGGTCAACTCCTCAATTTTAGTATCCGTCACTGCCTGAGAAATCCTCATTGCGTTTTCATTTTTCCGTGCCGTTGCAAGGCAGGTAATGACAACACCGACCAGAGAAAGCCCACCAGTTATCAGCGCTACCACAATCGCTTCATTCATACCCGCTCACTCCATTCCAAGCAATTTCCGCCAGGTCTTGCAGCCGGCTGTGAGTTCTCCATCAACAACACAGTCATGGTCCTTTTGGAACGCCTTTACCGCTGCGGTAAATAGAGGGCCCGCAACACCATCGGCAGTACCCACCTGCTCATACCCCAGCGCTGCCAGACGCTTCTGCACCGGCAGTATCGCCGGGTGTTTCGGATTTTTCCAGGCTGCAAGGGTCACGGTGCAGCCAATGGTCTGCTTACCGGCAACGCCGTCCACCACAGCGCCGGTAGCGTGCTGAACGTCCTTGATAAACCGCAGCAGCGTATATCCGGTTTCCGGCACTTCCTGTCTCTCGTCCTCCGGATAGGTCACATAGGGGAGCTTTCCGTGTTTAACCCACATGCGGCCATTATAGCCCTTCTTTTCACCAATATTCCATACCGCAGTGACCTGAACGCCGTCCTCCCACCGGGGTGTACACTCCACCGCCAGACCTCCGCCCACGTACACGCCTATGTGGTCCTGCATCCATACTGCCTCACCGGTCTGAATACAGGAAAAATCCGTGCTCACATCCCTGCAAACACGGATCATCTGGTTGGCATCAATATCCGGCACCTCATTGGAGGCGTACACAGCGCCTCCATAGGTCTTGTTTTTGCTCCCATCCCAACCCCAAAGCAAACCCTTAATTAAGCACACGCAGTCAAATCCAAAGGTATCAGAGCTGGCACCTTTGATTCTGACCATCCGTTCCGTTTGCCGGTTGTAGGACAAATTGCTGCTGTATCTGGTTTTATTGCCGCTGTTCATAGGCGCGCCGAAGCAGCCCAATACATACAGCGTTTTGTGATTCACCGCCGCATCCAGACATGCCTTCGCCAGCTGGGCGGCCGTTTTGATCATCGCCATTTCAAGCCTCCTGTCTTTCTAAAATACCCATTGCTTCTTCTTGGGTGAGCAGTTTGCCCACTGCGCTGCTTACCATTTTCTCAGTCCATAGACCCTGTCTATACCACCTTTTAATCTTCTCGTACATTCCTTACACCTCCAGCAGCGTATTTGTCATCATGGCCGTGTAAGTCACTTGAGCCTCAATTACATCCAGCTGGCTGGGCATATCCACCGGTTCAGGCTGTCCATCGTCCACGATGGTATATTCCCCATTGTCAGCTTCACGCTTGGCGGTTTCCTCGTTAGCCTCATTCCAGCCCATTTCTACGTCATTTCCGTTGAAAAGATATTTTATAATTTTCATAGCCTACTCCCCTTAATTCTTGATGTACCAAATTTGGAATGCTGCAGAACCCTTACTATAATCTTGGGTGGTGGTAACTTCCAACTTAGTACCCGCAAAAACATGTTTGAGCACTAATGAGCCATCCGCTAACAAGTAAGGGGAGGACACATTATATCCAGACGGTGAAATAATTCTTGCCTCGGAACGGATAATTTTTTCAGAACTTACGCCCGTCTCAACGCTTTTACTAGCCGCATTTGGCAGCGCTCCAAAATCTATCAGCTTTGTGTATATCTGCTGCCAGTTTCGCCTTTCCTGTGTGCGGTATTCTGTACCAAGAACCATCAAAGGATTAACCCACTCTCCATCAGACCATACGCCTTTGAACCGCCATCTTTGAAGTTCAGCCCCATACGAAGATAACGGATATAATTTTTGAACACAGTAATCATCACTATAGGAAATCACATGAACATACCAGTCTGTGAACGTGTAACCTGCAATTGTGATTCCGGCAGCAGTGTTCAAACGATACCATCCCGGCTTGACGGTTGTATCCAGCTCGGCGGCGGATATGGCTTTTACGCCCCCCAGCCCGAAGCCGGAGGGGGCCTTTCCCGTATACAGGCTGCGAAGAGCATCCGCTGGTGTGGGATCTGCCACATTGGGACAAAGCTGTGCCGCCAAAGAGTCCGGCAGCACAGCAGCCTTGCTGTAAGGCGTACCCTCCGCAATGGGTGCATCATCCCGTGTGAGGGTAATCGAGAAAGGCTCTGCCCTTTGCAGTTTTGTAAATTCATCCGCGGTGACTACCGCCTTGCATTTTCCGGGTGCACCCGGTTTTCTGTCGGTCATAAACCACACTCCTCTCCGGCGAATAATTCGCCGCTGTACCAAAATGTATGTATTACTCTGTGAAGCTCCCCTTCAGCCAGTTCCAATGCGTTCTCAATACGGTTGGCATTCTTCCAATCCAATTTTTCCATACTTGCGGGCAGCTGGGATGTTATGCCCACACTGGAGCAAACCATCCGCACATTATTGAGATATCTCTGCATTTGGCTGCGGACAGGCCAGCTATCGGTAGAAAACGCCCCGGGGGAAGACCAGTCTGTCTTCACCTGGGGCGTGATATGGATGTCCAGTTTTTCAGCCAGTGCCGCAAGCTCCGACACCGCCTGTTCCACCCGGTTTAAATCAATGGCTGTATAAAACCCCTTCTGTGTGCCAAGGAGTACATCGGAATGTGTCCTGTCAGTTATCAGTTTCATTAGCCATCCACCTCCTTCTCCACGCCCTGAATGGTTACACTGGCAGTATGTCCCGATTGGGTCAAAGTGCTTTCCATGCTGGTGATATAACCCTGTGTAACCGTCCCCCAGGGATTTGTGCTGGATACCTTCTGACCAACCAAATGGTCTGATACCACCACATCCTGGGTCAGTGTGTTCCGCAGCTGCTGTGCGTCATAGAGTCTTTGCAATACCTGCTTAGCATTTCCTGTGTGGATCAGCGTGACCTCCTGAACAGAGGCTACATTTCCCATCTCCGCCGCTGTTGCCATGGGGTTTCGCTTTTCATATACCGTTTCCGTGTGAACATATGTCTTACCTGTCAGAGTGACATTCCCCTGACCGCTGATAATCACCCAGTTTATACCGGAGGACACAATGGTACCGCCTGTGATCTGGTAATCGTAATGTGGCTCCTGAAATGTGAAAAGTACATTACTTGACTGCACCTTTTCCTCCTGCAAAAGGGTTTGTCTTTCCCCAGACGGCACATAGCTGTGGGCATAAACCTCCACCTTCGCCACCCGGGAATCCATACTGATCCTGGCCCCTGGGAAGATACTGCTTTCATTAAAACCGCCTGTTACCATATCTTCCAAGGGTGCAAGCCGGATTGTTCCATCTCCCATGGATGTGACCATTCCACCTATAACGAAAGCGACCTGCTGCAAAGCCTTTCTCCGTGTGCCGATTGGCAGATAACCGGATACCTTTACCCCGGCAAAGGCGGTATCTATAGAAAAAGGGAATGTTCCCAGAACATTCCCCAGAAGATCTTCCAGCGGACAATCTTGATACATGTCCCCTAAAAACGTATCCTCCAATAGCCCAATGGCACTTTGGCAGGAGAACTCATAAAGATTTTTTGCCTGCCGGCTCACCTCAGTAAGGTATTGGGAGGCAATCAGAACCCCATCCCGGCTCAATTCCATGCGCTGATTTTTCTGGGGCGCCAGATCATAACAATTCTGGTCCCGGACCTGTATCTTCATGGTATCCACCGGCAGTTCGCACATAGATGGGTCGGTTTCCTTCAGCACCGTTGCTTTCAGCAATTCCCCGCTCCCAAAGACAATCACGTGGCCAATCTGAATCTTCTGAAGTTTGGCAAACTGTTCCGGAAGATTGGTGGAGCGCAGAGTGATACTGATTTTGTCAAACCCCTCCACCGTCCGTGTCAGCGTCCATTGTGCGTTGGACGGTGCTGCCTGTACTTGGTCAAGCAGTGTCTGCCCATTGTACCAGCAAACCTGAACCTGATTACACCACTGCCCGCCGGACGGCCAAAAGGTAAAGGTCAGGCCTGTGGCCGTATAGGGCTGAGGAAAGGTAATATCAATCCGGGGAGGCTGTCGAAAAACACCGTTTTCATCCGACACGTTTTGACTCCACCAGCCAACATCTGTCGGCGCATCCGCCAGAACCGCTCTGCTACCGTCCAGCGACCAGCCACCCTTTTCCAGCGTAGCCCAAGGGATATCCGCTGCGCCGGAGGTAAGTTTCTCCGGCTTTGCGAAGCTTTGTCCATATTGTCCGCTTACCTGAGCCGCCTCCTGGGCGCCATCAGGTACATCAAGGTACCGCAGTGTTAAACTCATGGCACCACCTCTGGACTCATGGCAATAAAGTTTACCGTGATTTCTCCCCAGTGTGTGCCCTGATCCGAGAGCAGTACAATATCCTGTTCCCCGCTGGTAACATACATTCTCTGGGTCAGAGTCTCCTGTCCATAGGGAAATACACATACATGGCTCACATCCGGCCGGGAAACCGCTTTCCAGAAAGCTTCCAGCGCGGCCTTATCTGTGTAAAGCTGTTGCACCGTCATGGTATAGTTGTAAAACGTACCAATCACATCCCGGTACATCTGCCCATCCTGTGTGCGTCCGGACTTTTCTCCGTCCAGCACAGAAAACTTTCGGGTCAGTTTCGTCACGTTTACGTTATACGCCGTCCCATCAAGAATAAATGGCTGTACCCTGCTCATTACCCAAACGCCTCCTTTATCACAGAGCCGCCTCTGCGGCGGGTCTCCGTATCAATCACCGGTTTTAAAAGCCGGGCAAGCTGCGCAAGCTCTCCGGTGAACTGCACATTGACCACCGTTTCCGTTCCCGGCTGCTGCGCCAGCACACTGGCCACCGCTTCCTGGATGGTGGCAAGGGGAGCTTCCACGTTGGTACCCTGCTTCTGGTCGCCAACCACCGCCAAGAAAGGTCTGTTGGCAGGCAAAACCGCGCCCTGGGCAAGATAAGGAATGGTAGGCGGAGTAAAAGTCTGCAGCTGGAAACCCAGCCTCTTTCCTCCAAGAACCGGGATCCAGTGGGGAATCGTCACGTTGATTTTGTTGATTGCCCGTATAACGGCATTGATGCCGGAAACAACGCCCCGTATCATACCGTTCACAAACCCGATGATTCCGTTTACAGTATTCTTAAAACCAGACTTCATCGGTGTCAGCAAGTTTTTCTCAAGCCATGCAGATGCCCCTGCCCACACAGCACGTATGCTGGTCCAAGCATTGCTGGCAGAGGTTTTCAGCCAATCCCAGTTTTTTATCAACTGACTGACCGCAGTGATCATACCAGTCACGGCTGTGGCAGCCAGAGAAATAGGGGTTTTCAGCATAGACATGGAACTACCCAGAGAAGTTGCAGCAGAAATCCCCTTGATTCCCAAGGTGTTCCACTGTCCCAAACCGGAATTCACCAGAGCGATGGCCGCTGCCACGCTTGCCACCACTGTCACGATTCCCTTGACCAGAGACGTATTCTCCTTCATCCAGCTGCTCACATTTTGCAATTTTTGGGTAAGCCATTGCAGCGCACTCAGAATGGTGCTACCTGCCCACTGGCCTAGCGTCTGGAAAAAGGATTTGATTGCCGGACTATTTTCCTTCACCCAATTGCCTATGCTCTGCAATCTCTGATTCAGCCACTGCAACACACTCAGTATTACGCCGCCTGTCCATTGACCTAAAGTTTGGAAAAACGCCTTAATTACGGTGCTGTTTTCCTTCACCCAATTACCTATGCCCTGCAGGCTCTGACCCAGCCATTGCAAAACATTGGTAATTACGCCGCCGGTCCACTGACTCAGGTTTTGGAAAAATGCTTTAATCGCCGGACCGTTTTCTTTTACACAATTGGCTATACCCTGTAAGCCCTGCCCCAGCCATTGCAGCACATTCACGATCATGCCGCCGGTCCACTGCGCCAACGTCAGGAGGAAGGTTCTCACTGCGGAGCTGTTTTCTTTTACCCAACTGCCTATTCCCTGCAGCCTTTGACCAATCCATTGCAGCACATTGGTAACGACACCACCGGTCCATTGGCTCAAGGTCTGGAAAAAGGATTTTACTGCCGGACTGTTTTCGTTGACCCAATTTCCTATTCTCTGAAGTTCCTGACCCAGCCATTTTAGAACATCTACGATTATGCCCCCTGTCCACTGAGCAATCGGTTTTAGAAAAGAATCCCACAGCCACTGTCCCATGGGCTTAAAGGCTGTGAGCACGCTGGACAGAACCCTCACCCCATTGCTCAGCAGATTCAAAAATGCAGGCAGCAAATTCTCCGAAGTCCACCGGACCAACGGCACAAACAAGCTGTCATACGCCCATTTAAGCCCCGCAAAAAGACTCTGCACAAAGGGAGTCAGCGCCGCCTTCAGCTGACCAAACGCCATAACCGCGCCGGTAAAATCAATTGCCCGCAGCGGCTCTATAATCTGCCGCACCCTGTCCACAATTGCCTGTAGCTGAGGCGAGAGGGTGTCATTAACTCTCTCCGGCAGCAAAGAGGATACCTGCCCACTTGCAGAGCCGCCTCCACCGGTTGAAGAAGTCAGCCGGTTCAGTTCATCAAAGGCAGCCAAACTTCTCTTTGCCGCCTTTCCGGAAGCAGTGGTTGCTTTTGCCAGCACAACCTGAGCATCCGCCGCCTCATTTGAGCTTTCTGCCATGGATCCATATCCATCGGCGCCTCCCAACAGTGCTGTAAGTACCTTTCCCAGGCCATTGAGAAACCGGGCCATTGCCAGCAGACCCTGATTCAGCAGCGGTACAAATACCCTTGCCACAGGCTCGGCGGCATTGATAATGGCAGCCTTTAGCTTTCCGAATCTAAACTGTAAACCCAGCAGTTCATCCCCAAGATCCTTTCCGAACTTCTTAACTGCTGTCAAATATCCTGAATAGCCTTTCACCGCAAACGCGCCGGAAAGCACCTCCGCCATAGTCTGTACCGACTTTTTTACGCCGAGAAATGTCAGTGCAATCGCCGCTGCGTCCGCCTTGACAGATGCGGTATTGAGCTTTACATCTAAAATTATTTCATTGTTATCCATTATTTCACCTGCCTATTTATTCACCAAGCAGCCGCCGCAGGCGCTCCTGCTGCTGAAGTTCTTCTCTGGAGTACCGTTTTTTCATATCTACCCGGTGTTTGTTTTCCCGGTAAAATTCCTTTTCCCAATCCTCCAGTTTTTTACCCCGGCGCAGCTTATCCCGGATCCCCACAATGGTGGACAGCTGACCCTGCCCAATGCTGTGAAACCAGGACAGGAATGTCCACCAATGTAAAAAAGGAAGTCCACGAACCTCCTGACCTGCCACCCGGTTAATATCCGCTACAATGGTCATGGCATCCGCTTGCCAATCAATTAGTTTTGGCCCCGGCGCCCCCTCCTGCTGTCCACCCGCAATGAACGTTGCCAAAAATTCAAGAGCCTGCTGTTCATAGGCCTGAGGAACCGGTTCTGTATAAAACAGCGCCTGCGCAATTCTCCACCGCAGATATTCCGGCTCATCCGGGTCCTCAAGATATCCAAGGATTTCCAGAATGTCCCTGTAATCAGCATGGAACTTATATGCCTTCCCGCCGAAGGTGCAGCTGGTAGGCAGCTGCCAAGCTGTCATCACAGGCCCTCACGGCGTTCATTTGCCTTTTTCACTGCCTCCGCCGTTCTCTCCTGGGTATACCGCTGAGCACCCTCCACCAGAATGGGTTCCAGCGCGGTCAGCAGATTGGTAACCACCTGCTCACCGTTGTCCGCAATTGCCATCAGATTCACTCCGCCCAGAATCTGATCGAAGTCATTTCCGTGACCAAACACCCAGTTGAGGATCTGCTTGATCTTCTCATCCGCCTGCAGCATAAGTCTTACAGCGGCATCCTGTTCATTCTGAGTATGGTTTGCCTGACTGACCAGTTCCTCCTCAAGGGCGGCAATTCTGTCCGCCGCCTCCAGAAATCTTCCGTATACGTTAGGATCGCTGGGGTTAAAGCGCAGAATGCCCCCATCCTGAATCTGATAAGCTTTTATACCTCTGTCAAACTGAATATTTTCCATAGGATACTCCTTTCTGTTCCCCAAAGCACCCAAAGGGTGCTTCGGGGTGTAAGCCTTTTTCTATCAGACAGTTTCCGTAAAGGTTTTGGTGGACACGTCAAAGTTGCCCTTGACCTTATTGCCGGTGTAGTGCAGGGTAAAGGGGATCTGGTAGCCGGTGGTATCACCGCCGTAGCTGTTGATCTCAATGTACACTTCCTCCCGGATTGCGGGATAGTTGGTGCCTTCAGCGTTCTCCCACATCTTCACTTCCACCACGTCGGATCGGACATCGTCCAGAACCAGGCTGCCATCGATGATTTCCTGCAGACGGGCAAACAGATCGGAACCCGCCTCTGCGTAGTAGGTCTCCACGCTGCCGGTCTTCTCATAGCCGGATATCAGCACGCTGGTCTGACCCAGAATGTTTTTCTTGGTCTCCACCTGAGCAGACAGTTCAGGGCTGTACTCCTCCAGATCCTTGCCCAGACGCTCATAGATTGCTGCCTCAGCACCTGCGGCGGCAGCGTTGATAAAATGTGCCAGATACTTTCTTTCAATTTTTGCCATTACTCATTCACCTCATATTTTTTTGTAAATTCTCCGCTCAGCGCCACACTATACATGGCGTTTCCCGGTTGTCTGTTTTTTAGGAGATGTCCCTTTTCCCCGCGGATCCACTCATCCCCGGGCACATCTCCAAACACAGGCGCAAGACCTCTAACACTTTGCTCCTGCACCCAGTTTTGCAATTCCTGAACCCATCGGACAGCCGCATTTCCATCGGCCTCCCGGGCTACCACCCTGCACAGTTCAAATCTGTACCTGCACCGCACGGTCACATTTCCCAGAAGATCTGCTTTTCTGCTGACCTCCTCAAGACCGCCGGAAAACAGGCCGCAGTTTCCCGGAGCAGAATCGGTATATTCTATATGGAGCTTTTCTGCCTCCTGCCAGCCGGGCCACCCCATGAGCCACTGTCTGATTCTTTCAAAATCCACAGCTGTCACCTCTTTCTGCCTGCTTCTGTGTGGCAGAATTCACCCTGCCAATAAAAGTTTTCCGCATACTCTATTTGGAGCATATCCCCGGTTTCCTGCCAGACGTTCACCTCAGGACCAACTCCCCGGATGACTCTGTCCCCCGGAAAAACCGCTTGCTCACTTCCCGGTACAACCAGCAGAAAACGGTGCTGCCGCTGCTGTCCGTACTCGTCCACCGTCTGGGACAGTTCTGCCTGCAGATAGCAGTTTTCCACCAGCTGCCGCAGGATTTCCTCACCCTCCCTGCGGTAGACCGTCACAGTCTGGTCACACAGGGAATAATCCACCGGGCCGCTCATACATACCGCCCCCGATAGATATCCAGATAGATGGACGCCTGTTCATACAGTTCCCGCCACAAGGCCTTACTCTGGTTCTGCCTGTCATCATAACGGACACTGACGCTGCCAACCGTGGCGGCGGTCACACCGCCACGGTTTTTACTTGCCACATAAATGGTCTCCGACATAGCGCAAAGCGCCATTTTCTCTGCCTCCGGGCCGGAGGAGGACACCTGATATATGCCCTTGAGCTTATTCAGTGCAGCCTGCGCTCTGGCCGCGGTACTGGGAAAGGCCTTTTCCGGGATACTGTTGCCCAGGTAACTGCCTGTGTAAAACTTATAATCTACCATTGGGCATACACCTGCCTTTACGCAGTAGCGATGGCGATGTCCTTCAGTACAGCAGCCTTCAGGGTATTCTTCAGTGCCACACCGGCAACCAGTTCCACTTCACCGGTCTTCACAGCGCCGGGAGCGTTCAGGTCGGGCATATAGCTGACCACCACGCCATCGCCCTGGGGGCTGATGCCGTGGAAGCCGTCCAGACCCAAACATACAGCATAAATGCTGGTCTTTCCGTTCTCAGTAGCCACCACATCCCGGGATGCGCTGCCATCGTAGAACTGACCCATATCCACCAGAGGAATACCTGCGTAAGTCTCAACAGTGCGGCCAAAATCATCCTGGCTGCGCTCATAGTAGCCTGCACGTCTTGCGATGGCGCGCAGCTTTACCAGCATAGCCCGGTTCATCAGCAGCAGGCTGGGAGTGCCGTCCAACGCGGCAATAAAGCCATCCATCTCGTCCAGAAATGCGTTGTAATTATCGTCCAGCTCAGAAGAGGAGGTCAGGCTGACCGCGCTGGTCAGTTCATTTGCAGTACCTGCCAGCATCTTCTTCAGGCCGTCAAAGTTGCCATTTTCCACATCACCGTTGATAACCAGATCGTGGAAATAGTTTGCGGTAGCCTTAATCTTCTGCTCAGCCTGGAATGCCAGCTCATCTGCCGCGCCGGAGGTGTTCTGCAGCACCCGGTCCACCTGGAAAGAGCCGCCCATAATTACCGCGGAGGTGGTTTTCTTTTCCTTCTTAGCCTCGCCGGGCACATATTCCGCGCCCACAGGCCGCACCGCGGCGGTAGCAGGAGACTTCAGCTGGATGTAGCCGTAAGTAAGGGTGGAGCCGCCGGTACCGGGGCTGATAACATTGTCAAAGACCATGTTGTCCAGCAGCAGAGAGCTGCGGCGGAACATATCCACGATCTGCTGATCTACTTTGTCGGCCATGCCGATCTTTGCGTCCTGTAAAGTAATTGCCATAGTTTTTTACTTCCTTTCATATTTTTCTTTCAGTGCGCCTGCAAGGGTTGCAGGTACCTCATCAATTTCTCCCGTCCGGGAGCCTGTTCCTCTGGCATACACAGGAGACATCAGTTCCTGCTGAAAAAGGTACGCGCTTTCCTCCTTCAACGCTTTCAGAGCCTCCATGATCGCCTGGGGCTGATCTTCGCTGTTTCTCAACACATCAAGGTCCAGCATGGCAGCAATGGCTTTCTCGCTGCGTCCACCCATTTGGGAGATTGCCTGATTCAGGGCATGGTCAAACCGGAGCTTCTGCATTTGCTGGGCATGTTGGGTCACCGCCTGGTCATACTTCTGCTGCCAGTCTGCCGCCGACTGCTGCAAAGCCTCAAAGTCCAGACCCTGCAGTCTTTCCAGTTCCTGCCTTACCTGCTCCAGTTCCTGCTTTACCTGCTCATAATCAGAAAATCCCGCTTTTGCCTTCTGAATGTCCCTGCCGTTTTCCGCCATAATGGCATCAATGACCTCTTTGCTCAGAGGTGAACCCTCCGTGTTAAGATTCTGCAAAAATTCCCGTTTCATTGTTTTCCTTTCTGTCCGCTATGATTTTTATGGGTTTTCTCCCTGCGGTTGGCCCTTTTATGCCCGGCCCGGGCAAAATAAAAACGCCCTGTCGGACGTTTTATACAGTATTCTATTCCGGCATCCACTGCCTGCGGATCAGCTGCTGCTCCTGAATGGTTCTTGCAGGCTGATTGAACCGCCAACCCAAAGCGATTTCCGGCTTTATGAGGCCCTTATCCACCATCTGCACATACTCAGCCCATTTTTTGTCCTCGTCATACAGCACACCGTTGCCCCAGTCCACGCCCACCCGTGTATCCTGAATTACAGGCATACCGAACAGCTTCGCCAGAACCGAACATAGCTGAACCGTCTTTTCCAAAGCGTCCTTCCACATGCCCTGCAGATCGATTACGGTAAGATTAAACTCACCGGCGCTGGAATTGATTTCCGTCGCCGTTCTGTCCTCGGTATTGGCATCACTGAGCATACCTCTTTGCAGGCCGATGATGCTTTCCACATTACGCAGATATTCCTGTTTTCTGGCAAGATAGGCCTGCTGGCGAATCTCCGGTGAGAAAATGGTAATTCCCACATTCTCGGGATCTTCATCCAAGCCCACAAACAGATCCTCCTCCAGATTCTGTACGCCGGTGCTGTCCTTTCTCAGCATATCCGCCGAGGCGATAATGCGGCTCTGTCCCCGCTGGAATTCCCCGTTCATCTGGGCTTCGTTGGCGTTGATGTTATCGATCAGCCCAACTGCCGCCCCATATATGGACACGCCGTCTGCAGAACCATCCACACAGTTTAGGATGGGTGTTTTCATCCGCACAAGACCAATGCCGCCCAGAGGAAGCTCATAGGTATGCTGATCCGGCAAATATGTGTAATCCGGATGCTCCGTCAAAGACACCTGTGTACCCAGATTCTGCCGGGTGTTGCTGCGGAACAGCCGGTTTGTGATGGTCAAATAGCCCTTCTCATCCACCGTCCTGCGTTCCAGCAGAGTATAATAATATTTCCCCCGGATACTTTTCTCCGCGGTTCCCACATCCACAGGCTCTCCGAAGGCATTCCGGGCAAACACCAGCACATTGCTTCTTGGAATCCCCAGAAAAGAAAATCCCTCCTGCCCAATGCAGGGCTTGATGTAACATTCACCCTCTACCAATGCCATCTGCATCAGATCCTTCCGCACTGCGTCCAGACGGCTGATGACCAACTGCGCCTTGGCATCCTCCGCTGTTGCGGAATACTCACCAAAAATTGTCCTGACCAGCTTATTCACAACTGTATAGCCAATCCGCTGACAGGGATCTGCCTGCTTTGTGCCGTCACTGTGATAGTATACCTCCTGCCATTTTGCAATCGCCTTTTTCATAGCCGCTGTTGTCTTGTCCGCAGCGCCAAAGGCCTGTTGATAATCAAAAAAACTCATTCACTCCCTCCCCGGTTATTGATAGTGATCCGCTTTACCCGGCGCATGCCCTCATGGACACCCTGTATATACGCCTCCAGAGAGCGGATCTTCTCCTTCAGCTTCCGGTTCTCCTCCATAAGTGCCCGGTTGTCAGACAGAACCGTTTCCTTCGCCCAAATGGGCAGAAACTTGTCTATCAGCCATTTTTTCATCTGCTATTCCTCCTAATTTTTTCCGAATCCGTCCATTTCTCCGCAGGATCGTGCTGCAGAAGTACCGGATATCGTCCATTGCGTGATCATTTTCCTTACAGGGGCGGTCTGCCTGACCGTTCTCTTCCCACCTGTATATTCCAAACTCCCGAATCGTGCTGTGGCAGCACGGAGCAATCTGCAACACACCACCCTTCAGCATGGCGGCAACCAGGTGGATACCTGCAAGCACATCATTTCTGGCCTTTCGGACGGAGAACCGTCCATGGCTGCGGATCTCTGCAATAAAGGAGGCCGCGGACGGGTCTACCACCACACACTCCACCGCAAGGTCGCCTGCCAACTTTTCCAGTTCCCGGTAATACTCCTGATCTGTGTACATTTTCCCCGTCTCTCGTCCGCTGTGGTAAAACTCCCGGATTCGCACCGCCCGGTCGTCCTCGACACACCACAGACCGGCTGAAAAGGGATTTCTGGTTCCGTAGTCCACCGAAATATAGTACTTCCCCTCTTTCGGTATTTGACCGGCAATATGCCGCTCCGGCAGAAACTCATATACAAGCCCCTCCGCCATAGACCACTGACCCAGTATATACCTTCTGTAAAACACACCGGTGTACATACTTTCATACCGTCTGCGAACCGTGGGATCCAACCCCGGATTGTCCTCCATGGTAAAATGCAGCCGCAACAGATTCTTCTGGGCGCATTTTTGTATCCATTCTTTATAGAACCAGTGCTCCGGCCCCTCCGGGTTGCAGTTAAACCAGAAGGTAGAACCCAACACCGAGCATCGTGCGCATGCCTGTTCCACAAAGGAGCGGGGCATCAGCGCCACTTCATCCAGAAACACACCCGCCAGGGTAATTCCCTGAATCAGCTTGCAGGAGCTTTCGTCCTGTCCGCCAAACAGGTAGTACACATTCACATGCCCCATACCGTTGGATACTACCAATTTGTTCTCACTTCGGAACTCACGGATTGTAAAAACATCCCCCAGCCACTGGTGCAGATTGTTTACCAGATTTCTCCGTACAGAGGCAATGGTCTTACCGCAGATTCCGAAGACTGCGCCGTTGAAGCTTGCCATGCTCCACAGGAAGAAGCCGTCTGTCATACATACCGTCTTGCCGGAACGAACCGCCCCATCGCAGATGATTCCATCGAAATGTTTAAGCCCCGCCCGATTCCACCAAGTCATGGCCAGAATCTGCCGCTTGCTGAAGTTCCGGTATATCATCCGCATCCATCTCCTCCCGTGTTGCCGCCAAAATTGCCTCCAGTAGATTGTTGTGGACTTCTTCCTCCTGGTCTTTTCCTTCAAACATACCCAGATACTTCCCCAGCAGTTCCAGCGCTTTCATCTTATCGTAGAATTTCAGCCGGATTCCGTTGGAGGTCCGTTCTACAGATGCGATGGCCGCCTGGTCTGCTTTGCTTAAGGTATCGGTAGGCCGAATGGTCAGTTCGCCGTCGGATACCCATAAAAAATTGGTGGCTCTGGCAAATCCGATGGCTGCC
>JAZNIL010000058.1:0-11209 GCA_045577435.1 Faecousia sp.
CTATATATAAAAATTGTTATAACCTCTTTAAAGTTTTCTGCCCAACCGATTCTCTAAGCGCCTGCCGCAAAAAATATTGCTTGACTTTTCCAAAAATTGCTTTATTATATCAATATAGCGAATATCCATAATTTTACATAAAGGAGTTATTACTATGGCTGAAAAATGGATTACTAAAACTAAGAAAATCAAAGGTGAAACAGTAGAAACTAAATACCGCATTGACGCAGATTTTAAGCCTGTTGAAATTGGTGAAATTTCTATGGAGTTTATTGAGAATTGGTGTGCTGCCAATAATCAAATAGACTGGCTCTTGGAAGAGGTTAATATCACTGAATACGCTGTTATTCGTGATAAGGGCAAGCCTACAGAGCGCAAGGAAGTTGTAGCCTGCGATAATTACCCCTTTGTCAACCTGCGTAAAGACTTTGTAGAAAAGTTCTTCTCTTATATCCTTAAGGGCGATAAGACAGAAACTTGGAAAGATAAGCTTAACCGCAAGTATGGTAAGAAGTAAGGAGTTTTTGCTATGACGGATGAATTTTACACCCTAGAAGCTTGTGAAGAGTTAGAGAGCGCTCTTTTTAATGCTACTGATAGCCTAAAGTATATTCTCAATACTACTCAAGATAAGGAAGATAGTAAGCTTGTTACTACTGAATTATTAGAAGCTTATGAGAATATTGCAGGTGCTTGTAAAGATTTCATTAATGCTTATGAGTATTACAGCAAGGCAGAGAATTGGAAATGTGCTAATGCTGATGAAATGTTAAAGCATGTTATGGAGTATACCGCCAAACTTAAAAAGAAATAAGAAAAACCCCTAACTATTATTTAGTTAGGGGTTTCCTTAATTGACTAATAGAACACTATATTTAGGATTTTTTACGCTCTAGTATTATTTTACAAAAATTTTTTTGAAAAATCAAATAAAGGCGGCAAAAGCCTAGCCAAAAGAGAAAACCCTAGTAGCCACAGCCAAGCTACTAGGGTTTTCTGCTCAAAGTAAAAGTGAAATTAAGCTAAAAGCAATCAATATTTAGTTGTCAAAGTTATTTTAATATAATAACATTAACATAGTCAATATTATTTCTTCTTAAAAGCGCTAGTGCGTTTAGTTTTCTTCTTTGCAGTATCCAGAGGGCTAAACGCTTCTGCGTCTTTCTTTAAATCCTGTCCAAAAAGCTTTACATAGTGCTGGCTCATTTTAATGTCACTATGCTGCAAATACTTCTGCAATCTATATTCGCCACCTCCGTTAACTATCATAGCTCTAGCAAAATTATGTCTTATGCTATGTATGCCATGCGCATTAACTCCCCTAGCCTTGCAGTATCTATCCATGCCTTGCCGCAAGGCATTAACTGTTAGCTGTTCACCGCCAATATTAGGAAATGCCCATTCATCATCACTTGAATCTCTTAACCATGCTTTAAAATACTCTTTCATGCAGTTAGCATGAGCTGGGGTAAAAGGTAATATGCCAGCCTTTTTATTCTTTTGCTGGGAAATAATAATTTCTTCATGCTTAAAGTCAAAATCTCCAATCTTTAAGCCGCAAATGCTGGAAGCTCTCAAGCCAGTAGCATAAACAGTAGAGATAATAGCCCATATGCGCCAATCGCTAAAGCTATCGCCTGCTCTGGGCTTATCAAGCAATATTTCCATTTCTTCATCTGTATACATTTTAGGAAGCTCTTCCTGCTTGCTAATCTCTTTAATCTCTAGTGGCTCTTGGATTTTATCCCTAGCATAGCACCAGTTAAAAAAAGTCCGCATATCTCTTAAATAGTGGTTAATGCTACTGGGACGCACCTCATTATTTTTCATATGGTTAATCCATTTATAAAACATGCCTATATTGATTTCTTCTAGCTCTGTCGCAGTAGTAAGCCCATGATAATTATAGAAAATATCAAAGGATAAGTTATAATTTCTTATCGTGCTCTTGCTTTTGTTAGTGGCTTCTTTCTCTTGAATAAACTCTTCAAACGCTTGGACTAGAGTTTCCTTAGTATCATAGGCTTTGCTAAACTTTCTCTTCATAAAATCATCTCCATAATCAGCATATCAACTTATGAGCAGTTGATTTACCCATATTTTACCATACAATCAACCGCTTGTCAAGAGCAAAAAAAGTCCGCCAGCCCTGATTTACCAAGGGTTAGCGGTTGATTTCCAATATTTTTTTGTAGTAGATGATTACGAATCAGCTGCTCTACCGACTGAGCCACAGTAGCACATTAGCCACAGTATTATATCCATTTTTCAAGAAAATGTCAACCAAAATTCCTATGGTCAACGATTCATTTTACAATTATTTTCTCAAAGGTAGCTCAACTACACGAAAAGCTGCAAGACCTGTGCTTGGGCAGGTCTTGCAGCCAAAGTGGAAATAATACCATCAGAACTGGCAGACATCCAATCTGGGACGGCTAAACCATTTACCATTGGTAAAATCGGGCATTGCCTGAGGCGCGCCGCCTTGCTGAATAGAGATTTCAGAGAGGACACCAACTGCCATCCATGTAACAGCGTCATACACATCCACAGGCATAGGCTTACCCTCCTGCAGGCAATCCAAAAACGCATTATAGGCAAACCAATCCATCCCACCATGCCCGGCATCTATTTCCTCCTGGGTAATATGTTTCCAGATATCGGGCAGATACTCGTCTTCAAAGCTTTCCGCGTTATTAAGGGTTTTCTTCAAATGATCCACCATAGACCATTCTTCCCCATCACCATCCAAAAACACATTGTTAGTATCCTGCGTATACATACCCTTTGTGCCACGGACTATAAGGTCACGACTATACGTACGAGGCAAGGTAGTATCCAGACGTAGGAGAATAGTCTCACCGTTTGCGCAAGTTAAAACCGTGGTGACAATATCACCCTGCTTAAAGTCTGTGTTCTTCATTTCGTCGGTAGCATCCTCACGGGACGTAATATACTCCTTAAGGCCCAAAGCCCTTGTAGCAAAAGAGGACACCGACACAATCCGGTTTCCACGGTTAATGTCCAGGATTTTTGCAATAGGGCCAAGCTCATGGGTGGGATAATTTTCGCAACACCGGTGCTGGTAATTTCTGAAACGGTAGTGGCGGTTGATAAGGCCGTAGGCAATTTCATGCCGCAAGTCGTGGGCGTACGCACCGCTGCAATGGACAATTTTTCCCAACTTGTTCTTTCTGACAAGTCCGGTTGCCAAAAGTTCATCTTTGCCCCAACAACAGTTCTCCATCAGCATGTAAGGAGTGCCTGTCCTTTCGTGGGTTTTGACAAGGTTAAAACAATTCTCAAGAGTATACTCACAGCCAACCTCGCAGGCAACGGCAATTCCTCTTTCCATGGCATAGATGGCAATGTCCGCATGGTCTTCCCAGCCGGAAAACACAAAAGCAGCATCAATCCCTCCCATGCTCAGCGCTTCCTTATAATTAGTAAAGCCCGCTGCATCTATCCCCTTCCCCTTAAGGTATTGCACGGTATTGCTGACACGGTCTTCATACACATCACACACAGAAACAACCTGCAGATTTTTGTGCTTCAACAGAATCCCATAGAGAATGGAAAGCCCGCGTTGGCCAAGACCGATCACACACGCACGTATCATAACACATGCCTCCTTTGTTTTTTTGCATCATAGTAAACGTGCAAAAAAAGTCAATGTAGTTTTTTAGAAAACACTGTGTTTTTTTATTATTTTCTTTTTGAGGCAATTGTGATATGATTCAGACGGTGATAGAATATGAGCAGTTTTTTCCATAAAAGCGAATTTATAAAGACCTTTCCCAAAGACAGTCACAACTTTTTGCTGGCTGTTGGTTACCATGATTTTAAACAAGTAAGACCTATGTCCGCATTTAGAGTCATGAATTACTCTACCTGGCACTTTATTATTACAGGCAGCGGAACCTTGGAGATTGGCGGAAAGAAATACCAGTTAAGCGCTGGGGATCTCTTTTTCACACCCGCAGATGTGGAGTTACGCTACTTTCCCAGCGATGAGGATCCATGGGCATACATGTGGTTCTCAATGAACGGTCCCCCTGTGAAATATTATTCAAGTATGCTGGGACTTTCCCGGGAAAGTCCCGTGATCCATAATAATTGCCATCAAATAATTTATCATGAGCTGAGAAAACTTTTGGATATTCTCTTTCACAATCAAGGTGGATATTATAGCATGCTTTCATGCTTCTACAAGATTGTGGACGTATGCACACATACAAATATCCGTACCAATATACATGATCTAAAACGCCGCATTGATGAGAGCTTTATGGTCCAGGAGTTCAATATAGACCAGCTTTGCCGGGATGTGGGTTATAGTCACGCTTATATCCTAAAACAGTTTAAAGCGAAATACAGCATTACTATCGTAAAATATCTGGTGCAAAAGCGCATAGAACTGGCCTGCCATCTTTTAGCAACCACAAACCTGTCTGTTAAATCTGTTGCGTTTTCCTGTGGTTTTTCTGATGATATTTATTTTATGAAGACCTTTAAAAAAGAGATGGGAATTACCGCGCAGCAATACAGAACAAGTCACAGATGAATAAGGGCAACAATAGCTAAGAACCTGTATTTTAAACGAATACAGGTTCTTTCTATATACATCTTGGCATTCGGAATGTCCCGCTTCCGTGCACAAATGTCAAGTACTTATGTTATCAAAAGAAATATACTGGGCAGGCACATGATTGGTCAGATATATGGCATTGTCTGCGGTTTGGTTAAAAAAAGAATATCCTTCATCATGCATTCGCTTTGCATCAATTCGAAGCACCACCGGATCCTGTCTTGCCTGGAGAAAATATGAAACAACCTTATAGGAATCCGTTAAAAATACCAGCGAACTTTTTTCATTATGTAAGCCCTCAGCAAAGATACTTGGACAGTGCGCCTTGCATGTGACATGGTACAGTACCAGTGGGCATGGCTCAGCAATACGGCAGTTTAGTGGAAGAAGTGGAATTAGACGAAAATAAGATTTAATATTCAGAATAAACTGAATTCTATAAAACGGTATATCACGATTATTTCTATACAGGTACCACGTTTCCAGAACAGCACGGAATCGGGATCCCCCAGGCAAACGCTCTCTAATTTTCTTACACAAATCATTTAAGGTCATACTTTTCTTCCTCTATCGTCATGACATCTCGCTCGAAAGCATTTGCAGTATTTCCTGCGTAAAGCGCTTGTCACCCTTATCCCTTATATTATATTCTATCATACAACATACGATTAGCAAGAGACAATTGAAAAACCAGAATCCGCAATTACGTTATAATTTTGTCTTAAAAAATAGTACCAATCAGTTCTAAAAATTTTGAATACTTATGTTATAAAAAATTCCCCAACCAAGAGGTTGGGGAATTTTTTATGGCGGAGAAGGAGGGATTTGTTTACATTTTCGCCAATGGCGAAAATAGTTGTTCGGCTCCGTCAAGCCGTCGCCGGCAACGCTCATCCGCGTTGCATTTGATGGTTCAAATCCCTCAGATATAAAAACAACACCCATCCAGATGGGTGTTGTTTTTATGGCGGAGAAGGAGGGATTTGAACCCTCGATACCCTTTTGGGGTATACACGATTTCCAATCGTGCGCGCTCGGCCAGCTACGCGACTTCTCCATGTAGGCCGCTATTGCAGCCAGCCAGAGTATAATACCCCAAAATATACTATTTGTCAAGCACTAATTTCTACTTTTTCAGGGACTTTTTCAGGGAAATTACGTACGCAAAAACAATCCGTGTATAATCCTCCCACGCAATATAGAGCAGGCTTATACGCCATTACAGAAATGCGGGATCATCGTACTTTACGGTGATTTTTTCCACATTTTCAAGGGCTTGGGTAATCAGTGCCTCTCTATCCAGATTCCGCTCTGCGTGGAGCACCTGTCCCAAAGAGGGTTTGGTCTTGGGGTGCTTGGGCGTGAATACGGTGCAGCAGTCCTCATAAGGCAGAACAGCAACGTCAAAGGTGTTAATCTTTCTTGCGATGGTGACAATTTCCTCTTTATCCATACCCACCAAAGGCATAAAAATGGGAACATCCACCACCGCACCAGTCACTGCCATGGCTTCCATGGTCTGGCTTGCTACCTGACCAAGGTTTTCTCCGGTCACAAGCGCGCCGCAGCCATGCTCTTTGCCAATGCGCTGGGAAATTTCCATCATAAACCTGCGCATGATAAGGGTAAAGTACTCCTCGGGACAATTGTCACGGATTGCTTCCTGAATCTGGGTAAAGCCAACCACATTCACTGTCATTCTGCCGCAGTATCGGGTAACAAGCCTTGCAAGCTCTAAAACCTTATCCTTTGCAAGCTGGGAAGTATACGGATAGGAGAAGAAATGGACGCACTCAATTTCCACGCCACGCTTAGCAATCATATAGGCCGCAACAGGAGAATCAATGCCGCCGGACAGCAGACACATAGCTCTGCCACCCACACCGGTGGGCAGACCGCCTGCGCCCGGTTCAGCAGGTCCGTGAACATAGGCCGCCAAATCCCGCACTTCCACAAAGACAGTGTAATCCGGATTGTGGACGTCCACCTTACAGCTGGGGTGTGCTTCTGCAAGTCTGCCGCCTATTTCCTGGGAAATACCAATAGAGGTCAATGGAAAACGCTTATCGGAGCGTTTGGATTCTACCTTAAAGGATTTTGCGCAATCCAAGTCATCACCAAGGTATTCCTCACAGGTGTTATAGATACTATCAATGTCCTTTTCACAGGCACGGCAGCGGCAAAGGCTCACTAGACCGAAAATAGCATGGCAGGCATCCCATGCCCCATCCACATCAGCTTCCTCGTCCATAGGCTCTACATAGACGGTGGACTGCATAAGGTATACATCAAAATTGCCGTAGGGACGCATGCGTCTGCGCACATTCTGGCGCAATTTATCCTCGAACTGTCGTTTGTTAGCACCCTTGAGCACAATTTCTCCAAGCTTCAGCAAAAAAATCTCTCTCACAACTGTTATCCTCACTTTATAGTTCTACTGTTCTGTACTGTATCGCTTCGGCAATATGGTCTGCTGAAATGTCCTCGCAGCCTTCCAAATCAGCAATCGTTCTGGCAACCTTCAGAATCCTGTCATAGCTTCTGGCTGTCAAACCGTAGGCATCAAATGCCTGCCGCATCAGAAGATGGCCTTCTTCATCCAAAGCGCAGTACCGGCGCATTTCCTGCGGACCCATAGTGGCATTACACATACGGCCAGATTTGCCGAACCGTTCATTTTGTACTTCGCGGGCGGCATTCACACGTTTCTTAATTTCCGAGGAAGGCTCTGCTTCCCTGCGCTGACGCAGGCTTTCGTAATGTACAGAGGGCACTTCTACAATAATATCAATTCTGTCCAGAAGTGGTCCAGACACACGGCTGCGGTAGTTCTGCACAGATTGCTCAGAACAGGTACATCTGTCTGACGGGTCACCATACCAACCGCATTTACAGGGGTTCATGGCGCAAACCAGCATAAACTCAGCCGGATAGACCACTGTTCCGGACACCCGGGAGATGGTAACTTGACGGTCTTCCAAAGGCTGGCGCATCACATCCAGCGTATCCTTGCGAAATTCCGGCAACTCATCTAAAAACAGAACGCCTTTATGGGCAAGGGAAATTTCGCCCGGTTTTGGGTTCGTTCCGCCACCGGTAAGGCCGGCATTGGAAACCGTGTGGTGCGGGCTTCGGAAAGGCCGTGTCTTGATTAGTGGCGCATCCGACGACAGCATTCCCATTACAGAATATATCTGGGTCACTTCCAGCGATTCTTCCCAAGTCATATCCGGCAGAATAGATGGCAGACGCTTACTGAGCATGCTTTTACCGGAACCTGGAGGGCCAATCAGCATGATATTATGGCTTCCGGCAGCGGCAATTTCCATGGCACGCTTCACCTTATCCTGACCGAGAACATCCTTAAAGTCCAGAATCTCCTCCTGCGCCACAGTGGGTACCCATATGGGTTCTTCCGGGAGCTCTCCCACACCGTTAAGGGCATCGACCAATTCTCTGACAGTGTGTACAGGATAAATTGCCGGGCCTCTGGCAAGCGTTGCCTCAGCCGCGTTCTCCGCAGGCACATAAACACATTCCATCCCGGCTTTCTTCGCGGCGATCGCCATGGGAAGAACACCGCTCACAGGGCGGACTTTGCCATCCAGGCTAACTTCACCCAAGAAAACACTGGTGGATTTCGGACGCTTCACTACCCCACAGGCAGCCATAATCCCTAAAAGAATGGGCAGGTCATAGTGTGTACCGGTCTTTTTCAGGTTGGCAGGAGCAAGATTCACCGTAATTCTGCTGGTGGGGAATTTCATACCGCTGGTTTTGGTAGCAGCACGGACACGCTCCCTTGCCTCTTTCACAGCCGCATCCGGGAGACCAACAATATCAAAGCCGGGAAGCCCGTTGGAGATATAGCACTCTACGGTCACCACATCCGCTTTAATACCGCTAATGCCCATGGTATATACACTGCAGATCATATTTATCCTCCCCTTTTACCGTCTCTTTATATCATACTTCATCCGAAAACAAAAGACAATTCTTTTTTAATTGACATTATTTCATTTCTTTCTGTAAATTTTCCGGTATTGTTTGAAGTGTACAAAAATTACTTTGCAATTGTCTTTTTTCCGAGTTTTTACAACAATAACGCCTTTACAAATCGAATGAAAAGTGATATGATATGTCCGTTAAAGTTTGATTTACTTTAGGAGGTAATTCATTTTGGCTAGAAAATTCAAAACTATGGACGGCAATACTGCTGCCGCCCACGTCAGCTATGCCTTTACTGAGGTTGCTGGCATCTACCCTATTACTCCCTCCAGCCCCATGGCCGACTATGTTGACCAGTGGTCCGCTGCAGGTCGTAAGAACATCTTTGGCGACACTGTCAGAGTCGTTGAGATGCAGTCCGAAGCAGGTGCCGCAGGTACCGTTCACGGCCCCCTGGCCGCCGGTGCTCTGACTACCACCTATACCGCTTCTCAGGGTCTGCTGCTGATGATCCCCAACATGTACAAGATCGCCGGCGAATTGCTGCCCTCCGTTTTCCACGTTTCCGCACGTACAGTGGCTACTCAGGCTCTGAACATCTTCGGTGACCACTCTGACGTGTACGCATGCCGTCAGACTGGCTTCGCTATGCTGGCTGAGAGCAACGTTCAGGAAGTTATGGACCTGGGTGCCGTTGCTCATCTGGCAGCCATTGAAGGCCGTGTTCCCTTCATCAACTTCTTCGACGGTTTCCGTACCTCCCATGAGATCCAGAAGATCGCTATCTGGGATTACGAAGATCTGAAGGAAATGACCAACATGGAAGCCATTGCCCAGTTCCGCAACCATTCTCTGAACCCTGAGAATCCTGCAATGCGCGGCTCCCACGAAAACGACGACATCTTCTTCCAGCACCGTGAGTCCTGCAACAAGTACTACACCGCTCTGCCCGCAGTTGTGGAGAAGTACATGGCCAAGGTCAACGAAAAGCTGGGTACCAACTATCAGCTGTTCAACTACTACGGCGCTGCAGACGCTGACCGTGTGATCGTATGTATGGGCTCTTTCAGCGACGTTGCTGAGGAAGTCATCGACTACCTGAACGCTCACGGCCAAAAGGTCGGCCTGATCAAGGTTCGCCTGTTCCGCCCCTTCTGCGCTGAAAAGCTGCTGGCTGCCATCCCCGCTACCGCTAAGAAGATCGCTGTTCTGGACCGCACCAAGGAGCCCGGCTCTCAGGGTGAGCCCCTGTATCAGGATGTGGTTATGGCTCTGGCTAAGGCTGGCCGTCATGACGTCACTGTGATCGGTGGTCGTTACGGTCTGGGTTCCAAGGATACCCATCCCGCTTCTGTATTTGCTGTCTACGAGGAGCTGGCTAAGGACGCTCCCAAGCATGAGTTCACCATCGGTATTGTGGACGACGTGACCAACCTGTCTCTGGAAGAGAAGGCCTTTTTCAACACCGCTGCAGAAGGCACCATCGAGTGCAAGTTCTGGGGTCTTGGCGGTGACGGTACTGTTGGCGCAAACAAGAACTCCATCAAGATCATTGGCGACCACACCGATAAGTACGTACAGGCATACTTCCAGTATGACTCCAAGAAGACCGGTGGTGTCACTGTATCCCACCTGCGTTTTGGCGACAGCGCTATCAAGTCTCCCTACTACATCAACAAAGCTGACTTCGTGGCTTGCCACAACCCCTCTTACATCACCAAGGGCTTCAAGATCGTTCAGGACGTTAAGCCCGGCGGCGTATTCCTGATCAACTGCCAGTGGTCCGTTGAGGAGCTGGAGCATCATCTGGACGCCGCTTCCAAGCGCTACATCGCTGAAAACAACATTCAGCTGTATACCATCAACGCTATTGACCTGGCTATCAAGGTCGGTATGGGCAAGCGCACTAACACCATCCTGCAGTCCGCATTCTTCTCTCTGGCTAAGGTTATGCCTGAGGCAGAGGCAATCGGCTACATGAAGGCTGCTGCTGAGGCTTCCTACCTGAAGAAGGGCCGCGACGTTGTTGATAAGAACTGGGATGCTATCGATGCCGGTGCTACCGCATACGTGAAGATTGACGTTCCCGCCGCATGGGCTACTGCTGAAGATAAGCCTGCCCAGCTGAATCTGGAAGGCCCCGCTGCTACTGTTGCTGTTGCTAAGAACATCCTGACTCCCGTTGGCAAGATGGATGGCTACAGCCTGCCTGTTTCCGCCTTCACCAACATGGAAGACGGCCAGTTCCCCCTTGGTGTTTCCGCATACGAGAAGCGCGGCGTTGCTGTTACTGTTCCTCACTGGGATGAGACCAAGTGTATCCAGTGTAACAACTGTGCTTACGTTTGTCCTCATGCTACCATCCGTCCCTTCGCACTGACCGAGGCTGAGGCTGCTGCTGCCCCCAAGGCAACCAGAGTCGTTCCCGTCAAGGCTGGCAAGGGCAAGGGTGTTTACAGCTACACTATGGCAGTTTCTCCTCTGGACTGCATGGGCTGCGGCGTCTGTGTTGGCGTATGTCCCACCAAGGCTATCTCCATGGTTCCCCAGGAATCCGAGCTGGCTCAGCAGGATGTATTCAACTACATGGTTGCCAAGGTCGCTCAGAAGCCCGAAATGGAAGACAACACTGTCAAGGGCAGCCAGTTCCGCAAGCCTCTGCTTGAGTTCTCC
>JAZNIL010000059.1:0-16534 GCA_045577435.1 Faecousia sp.
TATCTTTCACGATTTAGACCTCCTCATTATGGTAGTTGTGTGGTCGGCAAACCACTTCTACTATAATGGGGAGTTTTTTCTTTGTCTACTTCACTCCTCGCTGGAAGCTATTTTTGCCCCCCGGTAAAACCGGGGGTTCACAAAGAAAATCCGCTCTGTACACTGTACAGAGCGAATTTTTTATCACATGTCATAAACACCCATAATGATAATGCCCAAGATGGTTGTAACAATGCAAGCGTAATGCTTCCAGCTAAGCTTCTCTTTCAGGAATAAGCGGCTCCAGAGAACAGAAGCAACACAGTAGGAGGAGATGATAGGCGCTGCCAGTGCGGACTCTCCGCTGGCAAGGGCATAAATGTAGGCGAACTGACCTGCTGTTTCAAATACAGCACCAACGTATTTGGGCGCTTCCATCTTCGGAATCAGTTTCTGCTTCTTAATAACCACTGTGTAGATGAAGCAAACAAAACCGGCAGCCAGGAACGTGAGTTCATACGCAACATTAGCAGAGTCCTCGTTCAGTGTTTCCAGAACAAGGTCATCAGCAAATGTGCCGGCAGCGTCCAACAGGCAGTAGGCCAGAGGCAGCGCTAAGGCCAGCCAGGATTTCGCGTACTTGTAGTTGGAAGCTTCCTGCCGTGCGGCGCGGAGCGCGTCATCTTCATTTGCCTCTACAAATCCAAGACCAATTACACCGGCGGCTGCCAGCGCAATTGCTGCGTACTGCATGGGCTCCATGGGATTTGCAGTGCCGGAAATAATGGCGATGATGGCTACAAGCGCGCCGGATGCGTTGCAGATAGGGGAGGAGATAGAAAGCTCAATGTACCTAAGACCTACATAGCCAAGAGTCATGGAACCGATGTACAGTAGGGAAACGGGCAGATATGTCCACATAACCTGCCAGGAGATTTCCACACCACCTACAAAGATCTCATATAGAGCATGCAGACCCATCACAACACCCACAGCCATTACCATTTTAAACTGGCTGTACTTGTCTCGGCTGTCACGGCAGCCAATTTTAGAGAAAAAGTCAGAGCCGGACCAGCACAAAAGGGTTATAATCGAAAACCAAAACCAAGACATAAACAAATTCCTTTCTCTTTATAGATTCACAAGGCCTGCATCTACCATTTTCTGCAGGCTCATAAGAATACCAAGCTTTGCGTGATGCCAGGTAAGTCCGCCCTGAAAATAGACGGCGTAGGGGGGACGGATAGGCCCGTCGGCAGAAAGCTCAATGGAGGAACCCTGCACAAAAGCGCCTGCTGCCATAATCACTTTGTCGTTATACCCGGGCATTTCCCAAGGCAGCGGTGTGACGTATGCGTCTACAGGGGCGGCAGACTGAATGCCCCGGCAGAATGCAATCATACCTTCTTCACTTCCCAACTCTACAGCCTGAATGATATCATGCCTGGATTCTGTGGCATTGGGAACACACTTAAAGCCTAAAGGTTCATACAGGTTCGCGGCAAAGATGGCGCCTTTTTCCGCAGCGGCCACCACATTGGGGGCGAGGAAGAAACCCTGATACAGAGCGGGCATTAGTCCCAGATTTGCACCCACTTCCTGGCCGAGGCCGGGTGCGGACAGCCGGTAGGCGCAGCGTTTTACACAGATTTCTGTGCCGCAGATATAACCGCCAATAGGGGCAAGACCACCACCGGGATTCTTAATCAGAGAACCTACGATCATATCAGCGCCCAAATCAGACGGCTCAATGGTTTCAACAAACTCACCGTAGCAGTTGTCCACCATGCAGATTACGTCTGGTTTAATGCCCTTTACAAAAGCAATCAGCTGACCTATTTGTGTTACAGAGAAGGTAGGCCGTGTAGCATAACCCTTGGAGCGCTGGATGGTAACCATTTTGGTCTTTTCGTTGATTGCTTTTTTGATGCTGTCATAATCGAAAGTGCCATCTGGCAGAAGATCCACTTGGCGGTAGGTGACACCGTATTCAGCAAGGGAACAGGGGCTGCTGCGAATGCCGATGACTTCCTGCAGTGTATCGTAAGGAAGGCCCACAGGGCTTAACAGTTCGTCCCCCGGCAGCAGGTTGGCAGACAGAGCTACCGTCAGGGCGTGTGTGCCGCAGGTAATTTGGGGACGCACCAGAGCGGCCTCCGTGTGGAAAACGTCTGCGTATACCCGTTCCAGATTGTCACGGCCCACGTCGTCGTAGCCGTAACCGGTGGTGGCGGCAAAGCAGTTGGCGCTGACCCGATTCTTCTGCATAGCGGCAATCACTTTTGACTGATTGTACTCAGCTACCTTATCGATTTTATCAAATCTCTCTTTCAGCCGATCTAGTGCTTCCTCACCATAGGCATAGACCTCGGGGCTGATGCCCATTTCTTTATATAATCCAAGTATTTCTTCCATGATTACTCCTTATCTGTTTCAAATATTTGATCTGCCAGATCTTTTAAAAGCTCCGGCTGGGAGACGATCAGCCCTTTGTTCTCCTCCCCAAGTATCAGCAGCGTGTCACCTGGTTTGATACCAAAAAGCTCTCTGGCTTCCTTAGGAATGACAATCTGACCACGGTCACCTACCTTTGCGGTACCAAATACACGCTTGCTGTTACCTTTGCCTAGTATGTGTTTTCCGCCAGCCATCAGATGCCTCCTTTCCTACTTTTCATACTTTTCATACGCAATAGTATAATAAATCCCGTTTTGGTTGTCAATACCAAAACGGGATTTCACATGTCAGTCATTTCGTCTGGGCCTGCCAAACAGCAAAATCAGCCGCAAAAGCTGAGCCAGCGCCACCGCAACGGCAGCTACATAGGTCATTGCGGCGGCGGTCAGGGTTTTTCTGGCGCCTATTTGCTCTTCTTGAGTAAGGATTTCCGCTTCCCGAATTGCCTGCATAGCCCGTCTGCTGGCATTAAATTCCACAGGAAGCGTGATCAGCTGAAACACCAGAGATAAGCAGAAACAGCCAATTCCCAGATACACAAGGGTGTAGGAAAAGTTGCCGCCAAAAGAAAAGAGAACGCCCAGCAAGATCAGCGGCATAGCCAGTTTGGAACCAAAGTTGGTAATGGGAATAATAGCCGCACGAAGTTTGATTGGCGCGTAATTTTGTGCGTACTGCACTGCGTGACCGGCCTCATGGCAGGCAACACCAATGGCGGCTGTGGAGGTGCTGTCATAAACCCCGTCAGACAAACGGATAACATTGGTCTTTGGATCATAATGATCCGTTAAGTTCCCGGATACCCGCTCTATTCGCACGCCGGATACACCGTTACCGGCCAGCACTCTTTGGGCGGCCTGGGCGCCGCTGATCCTTCTGGAGGAGTATTGTTTCGCGTACCGGTTAAACGTGCTTTTTACCGAGGCGCTGGCCCACAGAGAAAGCAAAATACACGGCAGGACAATCACGATATATGTCCAATCAAAGCCATAAAAGTAGGGCATGGTTTCCATCCTTTCACATTGTTTTATTACATTCAGTATATCCAATGTAGAAGAAAAAGCAAGGTCTTCTTTGTGAACATTTTGTTGTTAATTCTTTACATGCATTTTCTTTGTGTGTATAATGGAAGTATCAAAACCCAGGAGGTTGGTTATGGAATTTTTGTATCTATTGGAAAATATCCGTATCCCGGTGCTGAATGAATTTTTCCTTGCAATTACATATCTTGGGGACGAAATCGCCTTTCTTGTGATTGCGCTGGTGCTTTTCTGGTGTGTGGATAAAAAGCTTGCCTATTATGTCCTCTCCGTTGGGTTTATCGGCACCATGGCCAACCAGTTTATGAAGCTCTGGTTCCGGATTCCAAGACCTTGGATTTTAGATGAGCCGTTTACCATTCTGGAGCAGGCCAGAGAGGGTGCGTCCGGTTACAGCTTCCCCAGCGGACATACTCAAAGCTCGGTGGGTACATTTGGCGCACTTGGTTATACCACTAAAAATAGGCTAATCCGCTGGCTGTGCGTTGCTGCGGTAATCCTTGTGCCTTTTTCCCGGATGTACCTGGGCGTCCACACGCCGGCGGATGTGCTTGTTGCCGCCGGAATGGCTATCGTGCTGATTCTTCTGCTTAGGCCGATTGTCTTTAAAAGCACAGACCGAAATATGCCCATCCTTATGGCAGCTATGTCGCTGATTGCTGTGGCGTTTTTGTGCTATGTGGAGTTTTATGATTTCCCACCGGATATCGATCCCCACAATATGCAGTCGGGCCTAAAGAACGCATATACCCTTATGGGCGCCATTGTGGGCTTCTTTGTGGTGTATTATGTTGACAAGCGATACATTCAGTTCCCAACCAAAGCAATCTGGTGGGCACAGGTTTTGAAAGTTGCCATTGGTCTTGCTCTGGTTCTGGGTGTAAAGAGCGGTCTAAAGACCCCACTGGAAGCGTTGTTTGGGGAATTGCCCGGAAGAGCAGTTCGGTATTTTCTAATTGTAATTGTTGCCGGTGTGCTCTGGCCGCTGTCCTTTAAATGGTTTGCAAAACTGGGAAAGAAGGAGTAAAAAATGGAACAGATTCGTGTAAAAAAGGTAAGACCAGGCGCCCAACTTCCTACCTACGGTTCAGCGGAAGCAGCTGGTGCAGATCTTTATGCTTATGTTGATGGTGATGTCACCATTGAACCGGGGCAGACAGTATTTATTCCTACCGGTCTGTCCATGGAGATTCCGAAGGGTTACGCAGGGCTAATCTACGCGCGCAGCAGCCTTGGAACGAAGCGTGGCCTTGCGCCTGCCAATAAGGTTGGTGTGGTAGACTCCGATTACCGTGGTGAATTCATGGTAGCACTGCACAATCATGGCAGCGTTCCACAGATTATTGCTCACGGTGAGAGAATTGCCCAGCTGTTAGTGACGCCTGTTATCACACCCGGTTTTCAGGAAGTTGAGGAGCTTTCTGATACCAACCGTGGCAATGGTGGATTTGGTTCAACTGGAAGATGACCCTAAAAAATGAAAAAAATTCAATTTTCCTCTATACATTTACAGGATTTTTCTTTATAATTTAAAGTAGCTCCAAATGGGCTTGATCTATTCCAGAGATTTAGAGTAGGAGACGTTTATGGAAATTGTAAGTGCCATTGTGCAGATGTTAGGCGGACTTGCCATGTTTCTCTATGGTATTGAGATCATGGGCGATGGTCTGAAAAACAGTTCCGGTGCGGCGCTAAAGCGCGTATTAGAGAAGGTAACAGGTAATGTTGTAATGGGTGTTTTGACCGGCGCCCTTGTAACTGCTGTTATCCAGAGTTCAACCGCAACCATTGTGCTCGCTGTTGCTTTGATTGGTGCAGGTGTGCTGAATTTAAAGCAGGCTGTGTCCATTGTTCTGGGTGCCAATATCGGCACCACAATTACCGCATGGATCACAACCCTCGCGTTTGTGGAATCTGGTGACAACTGGTTGCTGTGGCTGTTTGACACGGATACCTTGGCTCCCATTGCATTGACCATTGGTATCGTGCTGATCATGTTTATTAAGTCCAAAAAGTCCAAGACCGTGGGTGATATCTGCATCGGCTTTGGCATCTTGTTTGTTGGTCTTATGAATATGACCGGTGCTGTGAAGGGCTTTGCCGGCAATCCCGCATTCCTTGAGCTGTTGGCTAAATTCTCCACTTCTCCTGTCCTTGGCATTATTTCCGGACTTGTGCTGACGGTTATTGTGCAAAGTTCCTCTGCCACAGTTGCGATGCTTCAGTCTTTGTCTGCAACCGGTGTCTTGGATTTTTCTGCTGTTTATCCAATTATCATGGGTATCAACATTGGTACCTGCATTGTTACCGCATTTTACTGCTTCGTAGGCGGCGAAAATAAAGACTCCAAGCGTACAGGTGTTGTACATGTTCTGTTTAACTGCATCGGTACCGTGCTGTTTATGATTGTCATGAGCGTTATGCAGCACTACAATGTGTTTGGTGAAAACTTCTGGTATCAACCTGTTAATAGTACGGTCATTGCCACATTCCAGTCCGTTTTTAACATCATTACAGCAGTTGTTTTGCTCCCCTTTACCCAGGTGCTTGTTATTGCGGCGAAGAAAGTTGTTAAGGATCAGGGACCGGAGGATGTTATCCATCCGGAGTTGCACACCCTCAACGAAAATCTTTATATTTCTCCTGCGGTTGCTGTCAATGAAGCCACCAAGGCTGTTGCTGCTATGGGCCGGGTTGCTCTGGAGAATTTTGCAAGAGGTTGCGCCCAGCTGTCTGCTTATGACGAATCTGTCCATCCGGAGATCAATGAGCATGAGGATGCTCTTGACCAGTTTGCTGACCGTGCTGACCGCTTCTTAATTGGTTTGTCCAAGGTTGTTGAAACCGAGTCTGATGGGCGTCAGGTGGATATGCTGATGCAAACAGTTCCCAACTTTGAGCGTGTTGGCGACTATGCTACCAACCTTGTGGAAATGGCCCAGCGCTTGAAGCAGGAGAATACCGGCTTCTCGGACATGGCCAAGTACGAACTCAAGACCATTTCCTCTGCGGTAAACGAAATCCTGAAGATTACAGTGGAAGCCTTTGCCAATAATGACAATGAGGCAGCAAAGGCCATTGAACCTCTGGAGGAAGTCATTGATGATATGGTTATGATCCTTCGGAATCGCCATACCAAGCGGCTTAAGACCGGTGAATGTTCCGTTGACCCCGGTCTGGTGTTTATGGAAATGCTCACATATTTAGAGCGTGCTTCGGATCAGTGTTCTTCCATAGCGGTGATGATGCTGGCAAGGAACAACGAGTCCATTCTACACGACCACCACGAATATCTGCGTGAAATCCATTCCGGCAATGATGTTGCCTACAAGGCAGAAATGGATCGCAGAAGAGAGCAGTATATTGCTCCCCTGCAGGCACTTTATAAAAAATAAGGCATACGAAAGCCCCGATGGACTAACCATCGGGGCTCAAGTTATCAGTAGAACAGGAGATCAGAGTAGGTGGGATAGGGCCAGAAGCTCTTGTCAGTCAGCTGTTCCAGTACATCCGCATCGCTGCGCAGCGCCTGCATATCCGAAACAATTACATCGTGGTAATAAGCAAGGGCTTCCTCAATACCCTGGGGTGTGTGTAAAAGATCCTCTTTCAGCTTAGTGCACTTTGCGTAGGCAGCGTCTGTTGTAGAAGAAAGTATTTTGATCAAATCGTTCTCCGCAGAGCAGGGAACACCGAGCTGCTTTTTCACGACTACACTGTCACACAGTGACTTTGTGTAACCAATAGCTGCAGGTAAGATCTGGTGCAAGAACATATCCACACTGGTCAGACCTTCAATATTAATGATCTTGCAGTATGCTTCCATGTGAATCTCGTGGCGGGCGGTGAATTCCTCTTTGGTGTAGATTCCATGCTTTGTTACAAGATCAATGTGCTTCTGACTTGCATATGTGGGGAGTGCCTGGGCTGTGGAACGCAGATTGCTAAGTCCACGTCTTTCCGCTTCCTCCTCCCACTGGTGGGAGTAGTTATTGCCGTTAAACAAAATCCTTTGGTGATCGGTAAATACCTTACATACCAAGTTCTGCAACGCAGCGTCAAAGTCCTCAGCCTTCTCCAAAATATCCGCAAATTGGCCAAGCTCCTCGGCCATGATGGTGTTGAGGGTAATGTTAGGGCCAGCGATGGACATGGAGGAACCCAACATGCGGAACTCAAATTTGTTACCGGTGAAAGCCAGTGGAGAGGTGCGGTTGCGGTCTGTGGTATCCTTGGGAATGGCGGGCAGCACATCCACGCCGATACGCATCAGGCTCTTCTCGGGATCCGTATAGTTTGTGCCGTCGATAATGGAACGAACAACAGCATCAAGTTCGTCACCAAGGAAAATGGAAACAATTGCCGGGGGTGCTTCATGGGCGCCAAGACGATGGTCATTGCCTGCAGAGGCAACGGAGCAACGCAGCAGATCCTGATATTCATCCACACCTTTAACAAAAGCGGCCAGGAAAACCAGGAACTGTGCGTTTTGACTGGGGGTTTTGCCGGGGCTGAACAGGTTCCTGCCAGTGTCAGTGGACAGTGACCAGTTGTTGTGCTTGCCGGAACCGTTTACACCCAAGAAGGGCTTTTCGTGGAGCAGACAAACCAGATTGTGCTTCGCTGCACACTTTTTCATGATCATCATCACCAGCTGGTTTGCGTCACAGGCACTGTTTACATCGGAGTAGATGGGAGCAAGCTCATGCTGGCACGGGGCGGCCTCGTTATGCTTGGTTTTAGAGAGAATGCCAAGGCGCCACAGCTGTTCGTCCAGATCCTGCATAAACTTGGAAACCCGGGTGCGGATGGTGCCGAAATAGTGGTCATCCAATTCCTGCCCCTTAGGAGGTGCAGCACCGAACAGCGTGCGTCCTGTAAGACGTAGATCCTCACGTTGGGCGTAAAGATCTTTTGGAAGCAGGAAATATTCCTGCTCCGCACCCACTGACACATTGACACGATGGGTTTCATTGTCACCAAACAGCCGCAGAATCCGGATTGCTTCTCTGGAAACCTCGTCAATGGAACGGAGCAGTGGTGTTTTTTTGTCCAGAGCCGCACCGGTAAAGGAGAAGAAACAAGTGGGTATGTACAGACTTCCGTCCTTAACAAAGGCAAATGCGGTAGGATCCCAAGCGGTGTAGCCTCTGGCCTCAAAGGTTGCCCGTAGACCGCCGGAGGGGAATGAAGATGCATCCGGCTCGCCACGCACCAGCGCGGAACCGGAGAATTCCATAATTACTTTACCGTCTGCGGTGGGGGTGATAAAAGAGTCGTGTTTTTCCGCTGTAATGCCGGTCATGGGCTGGAACCAGTGTGTGTAATGGGTGGCACCTTTTTCGATTGCCCATTGTTTCATGCTTTCTGCTATTTCATTAGCAACAGATATATCCAGAGAAGTACCGTTTGCAATGCAGAGCTTCCAGGCGTTATAGACGTCTGGACGGAGTCGCTGCTTCATAACGGATTCATTAAAAACATCGCTGCCGAATATTTCTGGAACATTGATGATCTGGCTCATTGCTTGATTTCCTTTCCAATTGTTTCATCTACCAAATGCCAAGCGCAAAAATTTACTCATGATAAATTCTATTCCAATGGTTGGGAAATTGCAAGTAAGAAACTGTAAAAAAAAGAATCAATTTTGAAAAAATTCTTGTACAATGGGACTAAAATTTTGAATTTCATCTATGTAAAATGAAATTATTTATTTGCGATATTGCATTTTTTAGAAAAAAGTAGTATAGTATTTCCAGTTTTATTTGAGAGGGTGACCTTATGAAATATTCTTCCATGACCATGCAGCAGATGGAACTGACCTACCGTCAGCTGTGGGAACACTTTGAACATTGCAAGTCACAGCAGCTGAAGCTGAATATGGCCCGTGGTAAGCCTGCCAAGAATCAGCTGGACGCTGTCAGCGATATTATGGATGTACTTAAGACTGGTGAGGATTGCATTTACCAGGGGATCGATGCCAGAAATTATGGTGAGCTTTGCGGACTGCCTTGTGCCAGAGAGTACTGGGCCGACGTTCTGGACTGCAAACCCGAAAACATTTTTGTCGGTGGAAGCTCCAGCCTGAACATTATGTTTGACATTATCTCCCGGGCATATACCCATGGCCTGCAGCACAGCACGCGGCCTTGGTGCAAGGAGGAAGTAGTCAAGTTCCTGTGCCCCAGCCCCGGTTATGACCGTCATTTCCGTATTACGGAATCTTTTGGCGCTGAACTGCTGGTTGTACCCATGACTCCCAACGGCCCTGATATGGACGTAGTGGAGGAGCTTGTGAAGGATCCCCAGGTGAAGGGTATTTGGTGCGTGCCTAAATACTCCAATCCCGACGGTATCGTCTACTCCGAAGATACAGTGAAGCGTTTTGCTGCCCTTAAACCTGCTGCGCCTGACTTTACCATCATGTGGGATAACGCCTACTGCATCCATGAGTTCCAGGGCGAGTACCTGCCGTTTCCGGATATTATCTCTCTATGCCAAGAGGCGGGCAATCCTGATATGGTGTTCGAGTTTGCCTCCACTTCCAAAGTAACCTTTGCCGGTAGTGGTTTCTCTGCTGTTGCCACCTCTGCCGCAAATATTGCCTACATATCCAAACTCCTTGGTGTACAGACCATCTCTTACGATAAAGTGAATCAGCTTCGGCATGTTAAGTATCTTAAGAATAAGGCACACACCATCCAGGTTATGAAGAGACACGGGGCAATTCTTGCGCCTAAATTCAGTGTTGTGTTGGAGATTTTGGATAGCGAACTGTCCGAATGTGGCTTTGCCAGTTGGATCAAGCCTCAGGGTGGCTACTTTGTGAGTCTGAACACCATGCCAGGTACAGCAAAGCGCGCCCTTGCGCTGTGCAAGGAGGCCGGTGTGGAAATGACACCTGCCGGTGCGTCTTATCCCTACGGGAAAGATCCTTTTGACACCAACATCCGTATTGCACCCAGTTTCCCTCCTGTTGAGGAACTGAAGAAGGCGATGGATGTGTTCTGCACATGCCTGAAGCTGGCTGCTCTTGAAAAATTGATGGAAAATTGATGGATGGGCGGACTTGGTCCGCCCATTTACAAATGGAGGCGTATGAAATGAGTGTTCTTAAGGAAAAGTATTATAAAATGCGTGGAGAACAGTTGGTAAAGAACCTGCAAAACCGGCATTTCGAGGCATATTACTGTAAAACAAAGGCAGATGCCCTGGCGAAGGCACTGGAATTGATCCCCGCAGGCGCAAGTGTAGGTTGGGGTGGCGTTATGTCTGCGGCACAGATAGGCTTACTGGACGCTCTGCGTGAGGGAGACTACCGTGTTATTGACCGGGAAAGGACAATCACTGCAGAGGAGAGAGAACAGGCCGCAAAGGATGCTATGTTCGCGGACTTTTTCCTGACCAGCGCAAACGGCTTGAGCATGGATGGCGAGATGGTCAATATTGATGGCTGCGGTAATCGCTGTGCTGCGATTATCTATGGACCCAAGAATGTGCTTGTGATTGCAGGTATGAACAAGGTGTCCGAATCTCTTCAGGACGCTGTTAAGCGCGCCAGGACTGTTGCGGCGCCTTTAAATAAGCTGCGGTTTGATGCCAATACTCCTTGCGCTGTGACAGGTGTTTGCCATGACTGTAAAGGTGAGGGCTGTATCTGCAACCAGATCGTTATTACCCGGAACTGCCGCCCTGTAGGCCGGATCAAGTTTATCCTGGTGGGTGAAGATTTGGGGCTGTAAGAAAAGAACACTATGAAGAAACTATTGGAGCTTTACAGAAAACATAAGGATGTTGTGGTGTACCTGTTTTTTGGTGTGCTGACAACGGTAGTAAACTATCTGGTATATTTACCACTATACAATTTCTTTAAATGGAGCGCCACTGCCAGTAATATTGTGGCATGGGTTGCAGCTGTGCTTTTTGCATTTTTTACCAATAAGCCATTCGTCTTTGGCAGCCATGATTGGTCCAGGTCTGTTGTGATTCCGGAATTGGGAAAGTTTGTGGGGTGCCGTATCGGTTCTGGCTTACTGGAAACCTTGATCGTATTTCTTACTATTGACATTTTAGGGCTAAATGGTAATATAATGAAGGTGGTCGTCAGCATAGTTGTTGTGATTATCAACTATTTTGGAAGTAAATTCCTTGTGTTTACCAAAAATAATCAGAATCCACCACAATCATCGATGGAGTAATTTGCCTATGAATACTGAAATTTTTGAAAGCTACGAATCCTCGGTTCGCTCCTATTGCCGGAATTTTCCCGCTGTCTTTACAAGGGGAAAGGGCCCTTACATGTATGACGAAGAGGGTACAGAATATATCGACTTTTTCTGCGGCGCCGGTGCACTGAACTATGGCCATAACAATGACGCCATAAAAGACAAGCTCATTGAATACCTGCAGTCTGATGGAATCCTGCACGGCATGGATATGTACACGCCTGTCAAACGGGAGTTCTTGCAGACCCTGCAGGAGAAGATCCTGAAACCCCGGAACCTGGATTACCGCGTTATGTGCTGCGGACCTACGGGTACCAACTCAGTAGAGGCAGCACTGAAGCTGGCCAGAAATGTTACAGGACGCACCAATGTATGGGCATTTATGGGCTGTTTCCACGGAATGACCCTTGGCTCTCTGGCCCTTACCACGGAAGCCTATGCCAGAAATGCCGCCGGTGTTCCTCTTGTAAACTGCACCCACATTCCCGCCCCCTACATGTTCCCTGAACTGGATGTTCTTGCATACATGCAGAGAATGTTGGATGATGACCATTCCGGTGTATCAAAGCCTGCCGCTTTGATTATGGAGACGGTTCAGGCTGAGGGCGGTATTTACCCCTTTGCACCCGAGTTCTTACAGGGCTGCCGTAAGTTCTGCGATGACAACGATATCCTTTTGATTGTTGACGATATTCAGGCCGGTTGTGGTCGGACAGGTACCTTCTTCTCCTTTGAGCGGGGCGGGATTAAGCCTGATATGGTAACCCTGTCCAAGTCTATCAGCGGTATCGGCATGCCTATGGCGCTGCTGCTGATTAATCCCAAGCTGGATATCTGGAAGCCCGCTGAACATAACGGCACATTCCGTGGCAATCAGCTTGCCTTCGTATCCGGTAAAGCGGCAATTGACTATATGATTGAAAACGACCTGTGCAGCGAAGTTGTCCGCAAGGGCAAGCTTATGCAGGAATATATCCGCAAGGAAATTCTGCCTTTGGATGACCGCCTTTCCCTCCGCGGTATTGGCATGATGTGGGGTGTTGATTGCGAAAAGCTTGGTGGTGATTCCTTCAGCAGTGCAGTTATCAAGGCCTGTGTAAGACGTAATCTCATCATTGAACGTGCCGGCCGTGACAGCTGTGTTGTAAAAATGATGCCTGCTTTGATTATTGATGATGAAACCCTTTTAAAGGGACTCTCTATCGTAAAGGATGCGTTTGTAGAAGTTCTTTCCCAAATACAGTAAGTAAAAACATGGCCCAAAGACCAAGGTCTTTGGGCCATTACTATTTCTTGCATGGTTTGCTCTTTATACGTCGATATACTCACGCCAGACCCGCTTGTTGAGATTGGTGATCGCTTCCTCTGTTGCTCCATGAATGTGTGCGGCGATTTCATCCAAATGGTGGTTGTCCTTGATAAGTTGAACTGTGTCGCCGGAGTTTACCTGGTCATCCACGAGAATGTGGGTAATATCCATGGTTATAGCAACAACCGGGTATCTCTTGCCATGGATAAACACATCACGTCCAATATTCGTTTTGGAGAATCCGTCGCCAAAGCCGATGGGCACAGCGGCTATCCGTTCGCCATCTTCTTTTGCGGTGTATGCGTGACTATAGGCAACAGACTGGCCTTTTCTTAGGCTGAATACCGACAGAATCTTGCTCTCAAGGCAGAAGGTGTGCTCCAAGTCACAATCCTCACTCTCAATTCTGTAGATGATATTTCCAAGACGGCAGCCGTTGCAGTAGGGCTTTTTTGCCTGACGGGGCAGGGTGAGGGAGTTGCTCACACTAACAAACTCTAATTTGTTCAGATCCAGTCGGGCTGTCATATCCTCAAAAATCTGGTACTCAGATAGTGTATCTTCGGTATCCTCAGCGTTGTAGCTATGCAGGTACACACCTGTTAACTTGCATTTTCCCTGCTCAAGGGTATTCCAGATCTGCTCAAAATCTGCTTGGTCAGTGGGGCCGCCGAAAATATCACTGCCACCGTTGGCACGGATAACCACTTGCAGGCCGGCTACATCCGCTGCTGCCTGCGCCTGTGCAAGATCCGCAACGCTTACCCAAAGACTGTGCTCAGCGCATATAGGTAGCTGATGGGGCTCTACAGGCGTGAACAACAAAATTGGTATGGTTGGGTATGCAGCCCGCAGAGCAAGTCCCTCTTCCAAAAGGCTTGCGGCAAGAGAGTTTGCGCCTCCGTCTACCATAGCTTGAACAACGGACATACCTCTGTAGCCGTAGCAGTCGGCTTTGACAACTGCGGTGTAGAAGGTGTATCCGGGATATTTAGCAATCAGTTTTTGGGTGTTTCTGCGGATAGCGCCCAAATTAATAACTGCCTTTGTAGGCCGATAGTGTTCCATATACCATTAGTCCAGCTCCAAATCAGGGCGTTGGAATTCCTTTCTGCGTGTTTCATAGGCGGTGTATAGAGCTTCTTCATAGGGAAGGGTGGGGGATTCTACACCTAGTTTTGCCATAAGCCATTTGGCAAAATCGGGATTTGCCACAAGAATCGGGCCAAGCATATAGGTAGCAATTACATTACCCGTATAAATACCCTCCAGCTTTGTGCTGGGGTCAGAACCAAAACCGATTTCCACATTCGCCATAGCCAATTCTTGAGTAATTCCGTAGGTATCGCTGAAGCGGCTGGTGTAGCCAAGCAAGGTCATGTTCTGGAAATACACGCTGAGGAGTGTGTTAAATCTTTGGGGTGCGTGCCGAGTCGCATAGGTATCAAATACACCCAAACAGTCAACCCGGGTACTATCCTCCCGGACAATATGGCTGCCAAATAGTTCCATTGCATTTCCCAACAAAAGGAACACAGTATCACCGGACATAGCGGTGTGGATTTCCTCTTTCCAGTGTATCAGCCGGGAAAGAATCAGCTCCTGATTCTGCTCACTCATGGAGTACATGCAGCATAAGTCCACCTGAGAGGTGAGAAAAGCAGGTTTCTCGTTTAAATTTGTAAAAATAAACTGGGCATCCGGAAAGCACTGCTGCAAAAACAGGGTGTTGCCTTTGTCGCCATACAGGCAGCACAGCTGGGGATAGAGAATTTCAATTGTCATTGCGCAGCCTCCAATCTCTTTACAAACTTATCCTTCATTTCACAGGCCAAATCATAGGTGGAAGTATCATACAGGATATACACAGAATCTACTGCATCGGTGTCCACAAGCTCCATAGCATCTAGCTCGTTCTCTGCACAGAAGATACGTTCTTCCGGCACACCCGCCAGCAGCAAACGTACCTTGTGGTCATAGCACCGGGGGCCGGTGGCCAACACCTGCAAAATCTCCGGTTTGTTCATAAACTCGTAGTCCACATCGTAGATCCAACCGATGTATTCCACGCTCTTCTTCCTGTCGTAATAGTCATCCATGGCAAGGACAACCGCTTTTTTACCTGGTTCATTGGAAACGTAGTCGAAAGTGCGGCAGGAGGAAATACAGCTCTGGCCTTTACTCATAGCTTGTACCACTTGGATACCGCGGGCACATTCCCGGTTCAGCCGGGAGTCCGGTACCCGAATTTCCTCCACTAGTGCGCAAACACGCTCAGCAGGGATACCCAGCTCTAATAAGGTGGCGATTACAGTCAGCTCGTTATAGATATTGAAGGTAATGCTGCTGATAAGTGGGTATTCGTGGCTTTCTCCCCGGGAGGAAACGGTAAGCACCATAGCGTCTTTATCTATGTTGGTTACCAGATGATCAGCGTCCTTGGAATGAAAATCACAATCTGGGCATTTGGCGTGTCCGATGTGATGATAACGCAGGTATTCGTAATCCAACGAAGTGCCGCACTGGGGGCAGATACTGTAATCGGCTACGATATTAACAGAGTTTTGAATATCCTCAGGCTGCCTGCCAATACCGTAGAAAGCTCTTTCACTGCCGGGTTTCAGCATACTACTGCATAGCTCGTCAGCATTGAGGATCAGCTTGGTGTTATCGGGACAATAGGTGCTAATGACACTGAAAATGTAGTCTGGATGGGCGTTGCGCTTTAAAGAGTCCCGGAATAGGTTTGTAACCACCAGATAATCCGGTTTCAAATGGGGCAGAATCAGACGGGAAGCACGCTCGTCCACCTCATAAACAGCGGCGTCCACTCTACATTTACCAGTCCAGTGAAGACTGTTAATAAGGTTTGTGGTACATCCGGGTACAATGTTAGAACCTGTACGGTTGCTGACAACCTTTTTCCCATCTGCAAGTAAAGCATCTGTGAGCAAATTGGAAACGGTTGTTTTTCCGTTTGTGCCGGTTACACAAATGACCAAGGGTGATTTCTTAGCCTGGTCCATAAAGTTTGGACAAATCTTCAGCGCAATGACACCCGGTGTGTGGGAGGCGTTTCTTCCCACAAGTTTAATAAGCATGCCGCTGCACTTGGCAGCAATTAAGGCAATGTGATAACGTAAACTTGCCATATAAATCTCCTTAACTGTTTTCTGTTATTTTAACCTTTTGTACCCGGAAAGTCAATCAATCAGCAGAAACAGCAGTAAATTTGTATTTCAAGTTTGCTTGTGGTCTCCTTTTCCGGTGTTAGAAATTGAGAACAGCTTGTGTGTGGAAGCAAAAACGCATCTGGGAATCTTGTTTGAATTTTGTCCGCATCCTTTCAGGATACGTTCACAATTCAATGGACTCTCCAACGGACTAAAAAGTGTCCACCGGACACTTTTTCACCAGTGTTACCACTGGTGTCGTCCTTTCGAGTCCCATCTCTCGCAAGAGCGCTTAAGTATTATAACCATTCAGTCAGAGTTTGTCAATCCTTTTTTAGAAAGGCTGGCGCA
>JAZNIL010000060.1:0-7201 GCA_045577435.1 Faecousia sp.
CTGGCAAAAAAACAACCCCAAAGGTTACGAAGCATAAAAAGCTTCGGAAGAGGCTCCGCTGCTTCCCGGCAAAGAGGAACGGATTCTCCGGCTCGCACGGTTAGGCTGAGCGGTATTATCCGAACCCGTTTTTGAACCGCAAGGCCACCCTAATACTGCGTTGGCTCTTCTCGAAGGGCGACGGCCCATCATCGAAGAGCCGCCTTGTCTTATGCTGGCCTTGCGGTTCAAAAATCTACGACCTGCGCGGGATGGACGATCCGTTCAGACAATCTTGCGTGAAGCAGATGGCTGGCGACCATCAATGAATAAAAGGCAGTCTGAGTGGATCAGATGCCCGCTCAGGCGGGGTCGGATAATACCGCTCAGCCTAGGGAAAGAAGGAAATACATCATGTCTATCGCTGAAAATATTGCCCGTATCCGGGAAGAAATGAACCAAGCCGCCATTGCCGTGGGGCGTGACCCCAAGGAAATCCTGCTGTGCGCGGCTACCAAAATGAACGGGGCAGACAACGTGCGGCAGGCCATTGCCGCCGGTGTAGACTGCTGCGGTGAAAACCGGGTGCAGGAGCTGATTCAAAAGCTGGCTGAGAACGCCTACGTGGGAGCGCCCATCCACTTCATCGGCCATCTGCAGACCAACAAGGTAAAGCAGGTGGTGGGAAAGGTAAGCCTGATCCACAGTGTGGACTCGGCGCGCCTCTTGCAGGCCATCGACAAGGAGGCCGCCCGGCAGCAGCTTGTGCAGGACATTCTGCTGGAAATCAACATCGGAAATGAATCCAGTAAGGGTGGCATGTCTACCGAAGAACTGCCGTCTATTTTGGAAGGAGTAGGAAATTCTCCCAATATTCGGGTACGCGGACTTATGGCAATTCCCCCAATTTGTCAAAATTCTACCGATAATCACAAATTTTTTCAAGAAATGTACAACCTTTCTGTTGACATAAAGGCAAAAAAATACGATAATGTATCTGTTGATGTATTGTCTATGGGTATGTCCGATGATTATGCCGATGCCATTGCCTGCGGCAGCACTATGATCCGTGTGGGCACAGCGATTTTCGGTTCCCGTGGCTATTAACTATCTCATCATTTTGATGCCAACATATTAGGAGGATGTACAGTAATGAGTTTTTGGGATAATGTAAAGAAATTTGCCCAGCCCTATTCTGACGAAGAATATGATGATTATGACGAGGAGATGGATGCTTACCAGGACGAGCCTGCACAGCCTGCTTCCCGCAGCCGCCGTCCCTCCCCCTTTGATACCGGTGATCAGGACACCGCTGATGTGAATGCTGCCCCCTCCACCGGATTTTCCGGTCAGGTCCTGAGCATGGGCGACCGGAGCAAACAGGAAGTTGTGCTTTTTCACGCAAAGACCTTCGATGACGCCGCTAAGGCCGCGGATGAGCTTCGCAAGAGAAAAGCCGTTATTCTGAACATGGAAAATGTAGACAAGGCCCTCACCCGCCGTGTTGTGGATTTCCTGTCCGGTGCTGTGTACGCACTGGACGGCAGCGTGAAGAAGGTCGCCCAGTCTACCTACCTGTTCTGCCCCCACAACATGGATGTGGTGGGTGATCTGGAGAACATCCAGAATGAAGCTGTCAGCTTCGCCTAATCCCCTTTTGAAAGGATGACGTTATGTTTACACCGCAACAGATAGAGCAGATTTCCTTTAGCAAAGCCACATTTGGCGGCTACAATATGGAAGATGTAGATGCCTTTCTGGAGCCTTTGACCGAGGACTACATCACCCTGTACAAGGAAAATGCCCTGTTAAAGAGCAAGATGAAAGTGCTGGTCAGCAAGCTGGAGGAATACCGTGCCAACGAAGCCTCCATGAAGGATGCCATTGTCAATGCCCAGAAAACCTGTGACCTGATGGTCAAGGAAGCAGAGGCAAAGTGCACCCAGATGCTTACCGATGCCAACGCCGCCGCTGCTGAGAATGCCAGAAACGCCGGCGCTCTGATTGCCGCGGAAAACGCCCGGGTGGAGGAAGCTCGCCGCGCCGCCTGCAGCAAAATTGAGGACTTGCAGGAGCAGATCCGTTCCTGCGTTCAGGCTTTGGAGCGCATCAAGAAGGCAAACCGCCCCGCAGCACCCACCGCTGCCACCGCCTTTGATTATGAGCGGGCTGAGCGGAAATCTTCGGAAGACCAGACCGACGCAGTGGCAGAGGAAATTTCCGCAAACCTGCAGGCTATCGTTGGTACTACCGAGGAGACCGCCCCCATTGCCGACCCCAAACACCCCACCGCTGATACCACCAGCAAATTTACCAACTTGCAGTTTGGCCGTAACTACGACCCTACCCACAAATAAGAATTTCCTTATATTTTAATGCATGGATGAGGACAAGTGAACCTCCATCCCCCTTTCAGAGAGCTGACGGCAGGTGCGAGGCAGCAGGGGCGGATCGTTCATATCCCCTCGGAGCAGTGCCCCGAACCACAGTAGGCGGCACCGGGTTCGCCCGATACAGCGAATTTGAGTGCCGGGTAACCGGAACAAGAGTGGTACCGCAGAGGTTTTATACCTTTGTCTCTTACAGAGACAAAGGTATTTTATTTTTTAACAACACTATGGAGGTATATTCCAATGGAATACAAAAACACCATCATTACCCCTAAGACCGACTTTCCTATGAAAGCGGGTCTTCCTGCCCGGGAGCCCGGCATGCTGGAGCGGTGGAATCAACAGGATCTGTACAAGCTGATGCTGGAGAAGAACAAGGATCGTCCCCCCTTCGTACTCCACGATGGCCCTCCCTTCAGCAACGGCTACATTCATATGGGCCACGCTCTGAACAAAGCATTGAAAGACTTTATTATCCGCAGCCACGCCATGATGGGCTACTACACCCCCTATACTCCCGGCTGGGACAACCATGGACTGCCCATCGAGAGAGCCATCGAAAATTCCAAGAAAAAGCTGAACAAGGATATGTCCGTCCCTCAGTTCCGCCAGGCTTGTGAGGATTTTGCCGAGGACTTTATCCGGAAGCAGATGAGCGGCTTCCGCCGTCTGGGCGTGGTGGGTGACTGGGAGAAGCCCTACCGCACCATGGACAAGCACTTCGAAGCACAGGAAGTAAAGGTCTTTGGCCGGATGTTCGATAAGGGCTATATCTACAAGGGTCTGAAGCCCGTTACCTGGTGTCCCTTCTGCGCCACTGCAGTGGCCGAGGCGGACATTGAGTACAAGGACGATCCCTGTACCTCTGTGTTCGTGAAGTTCCCCATGAAGGACGATCTTGGCAAGCTGGCAGACTTTGACCTGTCCAAGACCTTCTTTGTCATCTGGACCACCACCATCTGGACCCTGCCCGGCAACATGGCCATCTGCCTGCATCCCCGGGAGAGCTATGTGCTGGTGAAGGCTTCCAACGGCGAGACCTATATCATGGCCGAAGCGCTCATGGAAAAGGTTATGGGCTTCGGCGGCTTTGAGACCTATGAGGTGCTGGCTAAGTACCCCGGCGCTTTCTTCGAGAACATGCTGGCCCAGCATCCCTTCCTGGATAAGACCAGCCGTCTTGTCCATGCGGAGTATGTCACCATGGATTCCGGTACCGGCTGTGTCCACACCGCCCCCGGCTTTGGCGCTGACGACTACCAGACCTGCATGCGCTATGGCATGGAGCTGGTGGTACCCGTGGATGACTATGGCCGCCACACTGATTACGCCGGCAAGTACGCCGGTCTCAAGACCGAGGAATCCAATCCTGTCATTCTGGCGGATCTAAAGGAATCCGGCATGCTGTTTGCTTCTCAGGAGATCGTCCACTCCTATCCCCACCATGACCGGTGCAAAAAGCCTGTGATTTTCCGTGCAACCCCCCAGTGGTTCTGCTCTGTGGAATCCTTTAAGGACAAGGCCATCGAGGCAATCGAAAATGTCCAGTGGTACCCTGCCTGGGGCGGCGAGCGTATGGTGAGCATGATCCGGGAGCGTGCTGACTGGTGTATTTCCCGCCAGCGCCGCTGGGGCCTGCCCATTCCCGTGTTCTACTGCCGTGACTGCGGCAAGCCTGTGTCCAATCCCGAATCCATCGCCAAGATCTCTGCCCTGTTTGACCAGTACGGCTCCAACATCTGGTTTGAGAAAGAGGCTATGGAGCTGATTCCCGAGGGTTTTACCTGCCCCCACTGCGGCGGCAAGACCTTCGACAAAGAGACCGATACCCTGGACTGCTGGTTTGACTCCGGCTCCACCCACTTTGCCTCCCTCATGAAGGACTCACCCGAACTCTGGCCCGCCGATGTATATCTGGAAGGCGCTGACCAGTACCGTGGTTGGTTCCAGTCCTCCCTGCTCACCTCTGTGGGCGCACTGGACCAAGGCGCTCCCTTCAAGCAGGTGCTCACCCACGGCTGGGTTGTGGACGGCCAGGGACGCGCCATGCACAAGAGCCTAGGCAACGGTGTTGACCCCGCCGACCTGATCAAAGACTTTGGCGCGGACATTATCCGTCTGTGGGCAGCCTCCTCCGACTACCACGCCGACGTTCGCTGCTCCAAGGAGATTTTCAAGCAGATCGCCCAGAATTACCTGAAGTTCCGCAACACTGCCCGTTACTGTCTGGGCAACCTGAACGAGTTTGACGCCAACAATCTGGTAGCCCCTGAGGATATGGAGGAGCTGGACAAGTGGGCGCTGACCAAGCTCAACGCCCTTGTAGCCGCAGTCCGCAAGTCCTACAACGGCTATGAATTCCACATGGTCTCCCACGCTATCAACGATTTCTGCGTAGTAGAGCTTAGTTCCTTCTATCTGGATATCCTGAAGGACCGTCTGTACTGCGAGGCTAAGAACGGCCTGCGCCGCCGCAGCGCGCAGACTGCCCTGTTCCTGATTCTCGATGCCATGGCAAAGCTGTTCGCCCCCATCCTGCCCTTCACCTGTGATGAGATCTGGCAGTCTATGCCCCACCGGGACAGTGACGATGTACGCAACGTACTGCTGAACCAGATGCCCGAGAATTTTGACGCCTATGCGCTGGATGACGCCACCATGGAAAAGTGGGCGCTGGTTATGAAGCTGCGTCAGGATGTGAACGGTGTTCTGGAAGTGGCCCGCGCCGACAAGCGCATTGGTAAGGCTCTGGAAGCCCATGTAAGCCTGCAGACCGAGGATGAAGCCATCAAGGCCGCCTGCCAGGGTCTGAACCTTGCTGAGATCTTCATCGTGTCTTCCTGCGATTGGGAAGCTCCCGAGGCTGGCGCTACTATTGGCACCGGCACTAACCTGCCCGCGCTGACTGTGGGTGTCACAGAAGCCCGGGGCGAGAAATGCCCCCGCTGCTGGATGCACTCTCTGGACGCTGACGAAAACGGCCTGTGCAAGCGCTGTGCCGCTGTCATCTCCCAGATGGATTTGGAAATCTAATATAACCCCACAAACAGTTAACAGCCACAGCAGTTGCCCTGCTGTGGCTGTTCTTGTGTTTTATGCTGCTGTGTGATAGTATAAAATCCATGGGAATTTACCCACAGGACAGCTGTGTCTAACGGAAGAAATGCGGCATTTCTCGCTTTGTGTCGTGTTCAAAACATAAAATTGGTGCTATACTGGCAGCGAAAGGAGGATATCTGTATGGATCAGATCAAGATCGGAGCATTTCTCAAAGAGCTTAGAAAAGAGAAAGAACTGACCCAGGAACAGTTGGCAGAGAAGTTAAATGTATCCGGCAGGACAGTATCCCGTTGGGAAACAGGCAGTAATATGCCTGATCTAGGCATACTGGTGGAAATCGCTGATTTTTATAATATCAGCATACCTGAAATCATTCGTGGAGAAAGGAAAAGCGAGAATATGGATCAAGAAACAAAACAAACTGCCGTTGCAATGGCGCAGTACAGTCAAAACGCGGTAAAGCTTGGAAAACAAAATGTAATTGGCATTCTGTTGTCGGCATTTGGCATCTTCATCATTGTGTCAGCACTATCCATATTTCCAAGTGACAGCAGTTGGGGAAGCATTTATTCATTTTGGGGAAGTATCTTTTTAGTTACCGGAATCTATCTTCTTATCCGACCTGTAGTGGCAAAATGTGGCTTACGCATACTGATCGTCGTCGGATGCGCTTGTCTGCTATTTGGAGCTTTTACGCTATCGGATTATATTGCGGTTACGCAGTTTAATCAGGTACCAAGATTCTCATATATGAGAAGGTATGATTCCCGGACACCCGATCAGGTAGTGTATAAGACGATTTTCTTTACAGCAGTTCAGAAAAATCCCGGAACTGAGGAAGAACAGGTTTTTATAATGGAATAGGTTTTAGGAAGTACCACAGATTTCCGCCTACTGAACCACCTAAAGAGGGTATCTCTACCCCTATTATTCCCTATACAATCAAACAGCCCAGACACCTGTATATCCGGGCTGTTTTCGTTATGAACGCAAGCAGGGGCTACCAACCATGTGCCGCTTTCAGTCTATCCCTACCGTAGAAAAGGCATGACCATAGTCATGGCCTATGCATATTCCACTGTCTTAGAAATGCCCTACTAACCGGATGGTTTCCCTCTCAGCATTTTTTACAATGCCAGGCGGGTTTGGGCCGCCTTCAAATCATATGGGTATGACTTACCAGCCACTGCTTCAATTTAATCTCCAGCCAAAAGCTGTAAATACCCAGGGTTACCACTGTCAGCAGCAACCAGAGAATATACTTTCCGATGAGCTGACTGCCCGTTCCGTCAAAAGCAAGCTGGTGTCCATCAATGTAGGTATGTCCAGCAATCCAACGCTGCTTCATACAGATAGCCCAGGGTGCGCCAATTCCCACAGTCACAAAAATCAGAAGCGCCTGAAGGATGTTAATGCCCACAAGCCCACTAAACCACCAGTAAAACAAGACTGCTGTTTATCGTTCATAGAAAACACTCCTTTTTCAGCGAGTCTGATTCATGCAGGTACCTCCTGCATTTCCACAACAAGCTCAAAATAACATATTACATGCATAAGCTTCTTCATACACATAGAAAAAAGCTCCGCCTATTAAGCGGAGCTTTGTGTTCGCGTTACCTATTTTCCCGGGCAGTCGCCCGCCAAGTATCGTCGGCGTACATGAGCTTAACTTCTGTGTTCGGCATGGGAACAGGTGGACCCTCATGACAATCAACACGAACTATCTATATCTGTCCACAGCCTGAGCTGTAACATTCCTTGGTGACCCATAC
>JAZNIL010000061.1:0-65340 GCA_045577435.1 Faecousia sp.
TGGCGCTCTACCGGATGAGCTACACCCGCATCTCGGTTCCCAAAGGGAACCGTGGTGCCTCCGGTCGGAATCGAACCAACGACACGCGGATTTTCAGTCCGCTGCTCTACCTACTGAGCTACAGAGGCATGTTGTGGAGAGCGCAAGCTCTCCACAGATGCGTTTATGGCGACCCCGAACGGACTCGAACCGTCGACCTCCAGCGTGACAGGCTGGCGTGCTAACCGACTGCACCACAGGGCCATGTATGGTGGGAACAACAGGGCTCGAACCTGTGACCTCCTGCTTGTAAGGCAGATGCTCTCCCAGCTGAGCTATGCTCCCATTTCGTCTGAACTTGGTGATACACACCTCAGCGACGTGGTTTATTATACACAGCGAACCTAAGTTTGTCAAGCATTTTTTCCAAAAATTTTACTGCAAATTTTGCCTTCCTTTACTACAAAAAAGCTTTGCACTCTCCCCTGTCCTGCAATGATTTTTGCCGGACAGGGGGACGGTTACCTCGGTTACATTTGTTTCAAAATTTCTTCCACATCACTGGGTGTAAAGCTGTACACCGTATCACAGAACTGACACTCCACCGGAAATGTCTTACCCTCTGCAGCAATTTGCTCCAGATCTTTTTTTCCAAGGCTAATCAGCGCCGATGTGACCCGTTCACGACTGCAATAGCATTTGTAGGCAACATTCGTTGTCTCCAAAAATACCACTCCCAGGTCTCCCAGCACCTGCCCCAGCATATCCTCGGGAGTCATTCCCTGTTCCAGCATGGCGGTCACAGAACCTGCCCGCTTGATTCCGGACTCCACAGCATCGATGGTCTCATCGGACGCGCCGGGGAGCAGCTGAATCAGATATCCGCCTGCCACCTTCACGCTCTTATCCACGTCCACCAGGACACCCAGGGCACAAGCTGTGGGTGTCTGTTCGCTTGTGGCAAAATAGGATGTCACATCATCGCCAATCTCGCCGGATACCAGGGGCACAGAGCCCACATACGGCTCTTTCATTTGCAGGTCACGGATAACAGTAAGTGTGCCGTCTATACCCACAGTAGCGCCCACATCCAACTTTCCGGGGTATTTTTCAACCAGTGGAACATTCGGCTCCAATACATAGCCCCGCACATTGCCTATGGCATCAGACACACAGACAATCGAACCAATAGGCCCGCCACCCTTGATCTGCATGGTCATGGATCCATTATCCACCTTCTGCATATTTCCCATCATAGAGGCTGCGGTCAGCGCCCTGCCAAAGGCTGCTGTAGCATTTGGCGTTGTACCCTGGATCTGCGCGCCCCGGCGTACAAGCCCAGTGGAGCGGATGGCAACAACCTTCACAAAGCCATCCATGGTCATACCACGAACAATATAATCACTCATTTGATTTTTCCCTTTCTTGCCTTGAAGTAGATCCGCTGTTCCTCCGGTGAGGGGGCAGTGAGCACCCTGTCGGCAAAGACCTCAATAGAGGTAAATCCCGCTTCCTTTAAAAAGCCGGTGAGCTGCTGTTGGGAATAGGCATACTCCCTGTGTTCCTCATAGCTTCGCTTCCACAGGTCTCCCTGCCGCTGGAACAGATCCATCCAATAGGTACATATATTGGTCTGCGGGTCAAACTCACCCCGCCACACACAATAAACCTCCTCGTCCTCATCCAAAAAGATCTGGTCATCCATTGCACGGAGTTTCTGCGGAGTATTCACATCAAAAATGAAACAGCCCCCCGGATTAAGCGCCTTATAAACACGGCGGATAGCTTCGGCACAATCTGCCGGCTCTAAAATATAATCCAGGCTGTCCAGGGCGCATACCGCCAGGTCCACACCCCGGCTCAAACGCAGCTGCTGCAGTTGTTGGCACAAAAAAACAGGCCGGTTTTCCATGGACTGGGCCTTTTGGTCAGCCACACAGAGCATATCTTCCGACATATCTACCGCGGTGACCTGCATTCCCTCTCGGGCCAGAATCAATGCCACAGAGCCTGTACCACACGCCAAATCCACAGCGGTACGAGGACTCAGCTTTTCCCGCGCCAAAATCTGCCGGTAGAACGCTACCATAGCCTCATAATCCACATCATTGGTCAGCCTGTCATAACTGAAGGCTAAATCACGATACGCTTGCATAATACCCTCCACGCAACACAAAAGCATCCCGGACAGGAAGTCCGGGATGCCGTCTGGTCATGTTAGCGGTTAAAGATGCTGAAGATGTCGTCGATCTCGCTCAGGTCAGCGGATCTACCTGCACGCTCAGGCTTCTTCTCTTCCACTTCTTCTGACTTCTGCTCAAAGCCGGTAGCGATGACGGTTACACGCATCTCATCCTCAAACTCATCGGAAACAGTTGCGCCGAAGATAATGTTTGCTTCGGGATTTGCAGCTTCCTGCACAATACCTGCAGCAGTCTCCACATCATCCAGGGTCAGTTCGGAAGAACCAGTCACGTTCACCAGAACGCCGGTAGCGCCGTTGATAGAGGTCTCCAGCAGGGGACTTGCCACAGCGGCCAGCGCAGCCTGCTCCGCCTTCTCCCGGCCGGAAGCGGTGCCCACACCCATGTGCGCGCGACCCGCATTCTTCATAACAGCGGAAACGTCAGCAAAGTCCAGGTTAATAATCACATTCTCAGAGAAGCCAACCAGTTCGGAAATAGAGGTAACTGCCTGCTTCAGCACATCATCTGCAATGCCGAATGCGTTGGCAAAGGTGATCTTCTGATCTGTGACGTACTTCAGACGGTCGTTGGGAATGATAATCAGAGAGTCTACCTTCTCAGACAGAGCCGCAATGCCTGCGTCCGCCTGACGCATACGGTTGGCACCTTCAAACTTGAAGGGCTTGGTAACCACGCCAACGGTCAGAATACCAGCCTCGCGGGCCAGGTCAGCAACAATGGGAGCCGCCCCTGTACCGGTGCCGCCGCCCATACCGGCGGTGATGAAGACCATGTCGGTGCCTTCCAGGATCTTCGCAATCTGCGCTCTGGATTCCTCCGCGGACTTCTGGCCGATCTCGGGCTTGGAGCCGGCGCCCATGCCGCCAGTGAGCTTTTCACCGATTTGCACCTTGTTCTTGCAGATGGACTTGTTCAGGTCCTGCTTATCTGTATTGATAACAACAAAGTCAACGCCGCCTACGTTGCCTTCGATCATTCTGTTAATAACATTGTTGCCGGCGCCGCCGACACCAATCACCTTGATTTTAACAACTCTTTCGGGGTAAATTTCAGCCATGACGCTTTCCTCCTATGTATGGTTTTGCAGATGGAAAAACCAATTCTGCCAATGTTACAATGTTACTTCTATATTCTATCCCAAAAAACAGATGCGGTCAATAGAAATTCTCATTTTTTCGTCAAAGAATTTTGTAAATTATTGTAATTAGAAGGGAGTATATCCAACTTCCTCCGGCCATCTGGTAAAGCTCACGTCCAAAATACCGCTTTGATACTGGCCCATTTGCGCAACCGCAGCCTTCATAGATCTGATTTTATAATCCAGGCGGCTGTCATCACCCAGCAGCACCTGATAGTGCTGACCGTACCAAAGTTCCATATTGGTAATATCTGATACATTTACACTGGTTACAGCACCCATAATGCCGTTCATCTCCAGCTGGTGCAAAATAGTCAGAACCCGCTCAAGTTTCTGCCTCCCGGTAACCAGCGGCAGGCCGGGAATATCTGACTGAGGTTCCGTCTGCCCGGAGTCTTCCGTTGGAGAGGTAGTTTCCGCTTCTTCCTCGTATGCCTGCACCTGCTGGCCCACCTCCGGAAGCTGCATCTGTACTCCCAGAATCCGGGTGTAGGCTCTGGCAGCAGCAGAATTGGTTTTTTCTACAACTTTACCATCCGCGCTCATCAACCACCAGGATGTGTCCTCCGCCTCCACAGCATACACCACATCCAACTCTATAACCTCAATATTGACCGCATTGGGAAGTTTTATTCCTACCCGGACATCGTCTACATAAGCAAGATTGGTTTTGATCCGACCGGCGATTGCAGCCCTGCTTAATGTCAGCAGATTATCCCCCGGCTGAATACCTGAAGCTTCTTTCACATCCCAGGCAGTATATTTGTTCACCCCGGAAACATAGACATTTTCCACCTTAAAGAAGATAGACATGCCCAGAATCACGGCCAGAACCACTGCCAAAACCGTCACAAGATGCAAAAGAAAACGCCTGCGGTTAAAGGGTTTTGGCGGTGTGTATACAATATCAGCATTGCCCCTGCCCGGCCGTCTGCCGGAACGGCTTTTACGACTGCGGACAGCGTCCGGGGCTCTGTTGTGTTTTGTCTGCATTGTGTTCTCCTTTAATTTCCGTTCTTTCTCTTTGCCAGCGTGTGCATAATTGAACACAACCGCTCCGCACTGTCCGGAACAGCCATACCCCGCAAGGCATTTTCCATGGAGGCATAGCGCCCGGCATCCCCCAGCAACCCCTTTACTTCTTCCATCAGACGTTCCGCTGTACAATCTGCCTCCAGCAGAAGCACTGCCCCTCCCCTATCCGCCAAGGCACGGGCATTTTTCTCCTGATGGTTATCCGTCACATTTGGCGACGGAATCAGAATACAGGGCGTTCCGGAAGCAGCAATTTCATTGCAGCTGGAGGCACCGGCACGGCTGATCACCACATCCGCCGCTGCCATAACCTGCGGCATATTGTAAAGATACTGCTTCATCTGGATAGAGGTAGTCTTGGATAGATCTACGCCCTGATCCCTTACAAAATCCGGCATCCATTCCCAGCCGTAGCTGCCCACCGCATGAATGTGCTGGAAAGGAAAGCCCATATCCTGCTCCAACTTAAAAAGCCGGGCTGTTGCTGTATTCATAGCCTTTGCGCCCTGGCTTCCAAAGGCGGAAACAATCACAGGACGCTTATCAAGACCAAGCTCCTGCCGGGCCTGATTCTTTTGTGTGGTGAGAAACTCCTTGCGCACAGGCATACCCACCACTTCCACCTTTTCCGGGTGCCGGTAGTACTTGGCGCTCTCCGGGAAACAGACCAGCACCCGGTCCACACGGTCCGCGATCATCCGGGTAGTCAGACCCGGCATCGCGTTACTCTCATGTACACAGGTAGGAATCCCCATACGGCTCGCCGTTATCAGCGCGGGAAAGCTGGCATAACCGCCTGTACCCACCACAACATCGGGTTTAAAATCCCGGATGATCCGCTTGCAGGCGCTCATTGCCTGCAAAACATTGGACACAGATTTCAGGTTATGCTTCAGCGCCTGCAAATTCTTTCCCCGGGACATACCGCTGGCAGGAAGCGTCACAAGCTCAAAGCCCGCCTTTGGTACCAGTTCCTCCTCCATCTTGCCTTTGCCGCCAATGAACAGGATCTTACTGTCCGGGTAGCGTTCCCGCCAAATATTCGCAACCGCGATGGCAGGATTGATATGTCCGCCCGTTCCACCGCAGGTAAAAATCACATTCATTCCAAATCCTCCTGTATACTGGCGCTGTTTTTCCCCCGGGAGATACTAAGTACAATTCCCATCTCCGCAAGGTTCACCGCCAACGCTGTGCCCCCATAGGAAAAGAATGGGAGCGCGATTCCTGTGGATGGGAGCAGATTTGTCACAACGCCCAAGTTCAGCACCGTCTGTACCGCAATGAGGGTGACCAGACCTGCCGCCAAAACCGAACTGAACCGGCTGTTGGCATGTAGGGCTATGTAATATCCCCGCAAAATCAGCGCCGCAAACAGCCCGATAATTACAAGCGCTCCCACAAGTCCCAATTCTTCACAGATAATCGCAAAAATATAATCGTTATACTGAAATGGCAGATATAAGTATTTCTGCCTGCTTTTCCCCAGTCCCAGACCAAACAGTCCACCAGAACCGATTGCGTACAGAGACTGCAGAATCTGATAACCGGTGTCCGCCGGATCCTGTTCCGGGTGAAGCCATGCGGTGACCCGGTCCCCGGCGTATCCCATAAAACTGATGTAAACCACAACAAACAGCGCTGCCACAGCGGCGCCGGCAAGCAGCCATTTCGGTGATGTCCCGGCAATGAACATCATCACCACCGCCACCAGCCCCATAAGCATAATTGCGGATAAGTGCTTTTCCAGAGCCAGAGGGATCAGAATTCCCAACAGTGCGCAGCCAAAACCCAGAACGCCGTAACGAAATTGTTTCACTGATCCGCCAAAGCCCTTGGTAAGCCGGGCAAAGAGCACGATCATGGTAAATTTGGCAATTTCCGACGGCTGAAACTGGATGCCCGCAATGTTGATCCAGCGCCTTGCGCCGTTAACTGACTGTCCAAACAGCAGTACGGAAAGCAGCAGTACAATGCTCACACCATACAGCGGCCAAGCTGTTTTATACCAGAACCCGGCTGGTATCCGGCTGGTTACCACCATTGCGCATATGCCTATCACCGCGCACAAAGCCTGTTTATAAAAGTATTTTGTGGACTGTGTGTATCCGGTATCATACCGGCTTTGGGCAGAGCTTGCCGAGTACAACATAGCAAGGCCCACACACAGCACCGTCATAAGCAAACACAAAAATAAAAGGTCAACCCGTTCCCCCGTCCGCAGACGGCGGTCATCTTTGGTAGGCAGAGGATTCTGCGCCACCGAAAAGCCTCCTTCTTGTTAGCCCATATGTCCGGACACGGAGAACCAGGCAATCAGACACAACACTACCGATATGCCTGTAAACACAAAAACAATTTTTTCTTCCTTCCAGCCGCACTTTTCAAAGTGGTGATGAATAGGAGCCATTTTGAATAGCCGCTTGCCGTGAGTCAGTTTAAAGTATCCAACCTGCAAAATCACAGACATGGTTTCCACAAGATACACAAAGCCTACCAGAATCAGCACCAGAGGCATATCCAGGGCAAAGGCCAGTCCGCACACAATGCCGCCAAGGAACAGCGAGCCGGTATCGCCCATAAAGACCTTTGCCGGGTGCCAGTTATAGAAAAGATAGGCAACCAGCCCTCCGATCAGCACAGCAGGCAGCAGCGCCAGATCATATTTGCCCATAACGATGGCCGCAGCGGCAAAAAAGATCAGCACAGGCAGAGTAACGCTGCCGCAAAGGCCGTCAATTCCGTCTGTAATGTTCACCGCATTGACGCAGCCAACCATCACAAACATGGCAAAAAACACATACACCAGCGGATGGATGTAAAACGTGATGTCCAGGAAGGGTACGTAAATGTGGCTGGTCATACTGCCCTCTTTATACAGAAGGTACAGGTAAAGGGCAGACACCGCCATTTGCAGCAGCGCCTTCTGCAAAGAGGTCAAACCCAGATTTCTCTTAAACTTCAGTTTATAAAAGTCATCCAGAAAGCCCACCAGACCGAAGCAAAGCCCCAGTATCAGCACGTAAAATACGGTCATTTCCTCCATAGAGGGGATATTAAACAGCAGACACAGCGCCGCGCTGGCAATGAACATCAGGCCGCCCATCATGGGGGTGCCTGTTTTGCTGTTGTGCCAGATAGGGCCATCCTCCCGGATAGACTGTCCGGCCTTCAGTGCCCGGAGCAGCGGTATTAAAAAATACCCAAATACGCCGGTAATCACCAAGGATACTGCGGCTGAGATAAAAATTCGTGTCATGGATTGTTCCTCCGATTAGTTCTGTTGCTGTAAAAAGCCCTCTAAAATCAGCTCCATCCGCATTCCCCGGCTGCCCTTGAACAGCATGACGTCACCGGGCTTGGCCAGCGTTCTGAGCACCTGAATCAGCCGCTGTCTGTCAGTAAATGCCCTTGCCAGATTGGGGGACATGCCGCCTGTAAGAGCGCCATTAAGTACACGGACGCTGTTAGGGCCATAGGCAAGGAGCACGTCCGCTTTTTCCGCGGCAATTCTGCCGATCCGGTAGTGCTCTGCCTGGGTACATACACCCAGCTCCAACATATCTCCTAAGACCGCCACATGACGACCCGGTTTATTTCCCAGCACGTTCAGCGCCGCGGCCATGGACTCAGGACCGGCATTATAGCAGTCCTTGATAATGGTATATCCGTTTTTCTGGAAAATTTCCTGCCGCCCCTCCATGTTTTGGAACTTAGAAAGACTCAGGCGGATATTTTCCGGGGTCACACCCATTTCCAGTCCCACCGCCACAGCCGCCAGGGCATCAGAAACATAGTGGTTTCCCTCAAGCCCAAGCTCCACCGGGATCTTGTGCTCACCGCAGGTCACGCTGAACCGAAGAACACCATCCTGTTCAGAAAGTTCGCTGCCAAAAATCTGGCATTTATCATTCTTGTGACCAAAATAAACGGTTTTATAGTCAGCGGTTTGCTTTTGATTCCACAGGAGGGTATCGTCACCGTTGAGGATCACCGCGCCGGTTTTGTCCATGCCCTCCAGAATCTCCAGCTTTGCCTGAAGGATTCCCTCCATAGAGCCGAGGTGTTCAATGTGCATAGTGCCGATGTTGATGATCACCGCCACATCCGGCTTGGCAATATCCGTAAGGTAAGCAATCTCACGGAAGTGGTTCATACCCATTTCCAGCACGGCAATTTGGGTATTCTCCGGAATGGATAGCACCGCCATGGGCATACCGATATCGTTATTGTGGTTAGCAGGTGTTTTAGCAACCCGGTAGGTGCTCTCCAGAACCGCGGCTATCATCTCTTTGGTGGTACTCTTGCCCACAGAGCCTGTTACCGCCACCACCTTCATTCCCAGACGCTGCCGCTCACCTGCCGCGATTTTCCCCAAAGCGATGCGGGTATCCTCCACCACAATGGCGGGATAATCTCCATCACAGTGGGTGCACAAAATGGCAGCGGCACCCTTTTCCAATGCGGCCGGAACAAAGTCATGGCCGTCCCGGGAGCCTTGCAGTGCCACAAAAAGCTGACCTTTTTGCAGCTTTCTGGTATCGTTGCCAGCGCCAAAGAATGTCACATCTTTATATTTGGGGTCAATGCTGCCGCCGCACCAAAGCGCAGCCTGCTGCAAAGTGATTCTTCCCATAAAGTTACCTCGTTTTCTCCAGGTGAGCGGCAACCACCTCCCGTTCGTCCAGATGGTGCTTCACGCCGCAGATCTCCTGGTATGTTTCATGGCCTTTTCCTGCCAGTACAATTATATCATTCTTTTTGGCAATGTCCATAGCATAACAGATGGCTTTGGGACGATTTTCAATAACTTCGTAGTTTTTCCCTGCTGGATCCACCCCCTTGAGGATATCCCGGATGATGGCCATAGGCTCCTCAGTGCGGGGATTATCGGAAGTGATCACCGCAATATCCGCAATTTCCGTGCCAATCCTGCCCATAATGGGGCGCTTAATGGGATCCCGGTCGCCGCCGCAGCCAAACACGGCGATGAGCCTGCCTTTGCAGTAACCCTTTACCGAGGACAGCACATTTTCAAGACCGTCCGGAGTATGGGCATAGTCAATGAGGACGGTATAGTCCTTCCCTGGTGTAGGAACTACCTCCACACGGCCCTTGACGCCCTTGGCGTTTGCCAATGCCTTCGCCCCGTCGGAAAGGCTTACATCCAGCAGCATAGCCATACCCAATACGGTGAGAGCATTGTACACCGTAAATTTTCCGGGGATCGGCAGCGTTACAGTTTCCTGCTGATCCCCCGCAACGGCAGTGAAGGACACACCGTCAGACAAAAGCTGCACATCCTTGGCATACAAGTCTCCGGTTTCCTTTGCGGAAAGCTCCATCACAGGGCAACGAGACTTTGTTACCATTCTTTTAAACCAGGCATCGTCCCGGTTGCCGCAGGCCTTGCGGCAGCGGGCAAACAGCTCTGCCTTGGTATCGCAGTAGTCTTCCATGGTCTTGTGGAAATACAGATGGTCTACCGTCAAATTGGTAAACGCCGCCACCTCATAGGTAATTCCCGCAACCCGGTCCAGCGCAATGGCGTGGGAGGACACCTCCATAATCACATGGGTACAGCCTGCCTGATACATCTGTGCCAGCAGGGCCTGCAGTTCAAAGCTCTCCGGGGTGGTGCGTTCCGTGGGGATACGCAGATCACCGATCATGTTCTCCATGGTGCCCATCAGGCCCACCTTGGCTCCCAGCACGGTCTCCAGCACGTGCTTGAGCAGCAGTGTGGAGGAAGTCTTGCCGTTGGTGCCGGTCACACCGATCAGCTTCATCTTCCCGGCGGGGTCTCCAAAGAAATTCCTGCCCAGCAGCGCCAGGGCAAGACGGTCAGATTCCACCAGCACATGGGGCACCTCCTCTGTCTGCCTGACAGCAGTAACCACCGCCACAGCGCCCTTGGCAAGGGCCATGGGGATGAAACGGTTTCCATCTGCGGCAAAACCGGTAATAGCTACAAACAGACAGCCCGGCTCTGCCTTTCTGGAATCATAGACCACAGAGGTGATCTCTGTTTCCGGATCTACGTGCATCTCGATGACAGAAATATCTTTGAGTAACTCTTTCAGTTTCATAGTATGCTCCTTTTCCCGCCTAATCGGCTGCTGTTGTATCGGTAAATTCCAGTGTTATGGTAGTTCCCAGCGGAACAGTGGTATCTTTCTCATGGGATTGGGCTGTTACGGTTACATTGGGAGCTACGGAGTCATTACCGGTAACACGGATATTCAGCCCCAAATTACCTGCGGCGTCCGCTGCCTGCTGTCTGTTCATGCCGGCAAAGTCCGGGACGGTAACAACGGTATCGGCAGTTTCTCCAAAATAAGCAATGACCCGGCTTCCGGCAGGTACACTCTCTCCCGCCTTGGGAAGCTGGCCTGTGATCACGTCCTGTGTTCCACGGCTGTATAAGGTAAGCCCTGATTTTTTCAGAAGCGCTGCCCCTTCCTGCTGGGTCAGCCCCGTCAGATCCTCCACAATCACCGTTTCTTCCACTTGAGTCTTTTCCACGCCCAGATAAGGGAGGATCTCCGCCATCACAGCCCCAACCGTAGGCGCTGCCATCACGCCCCCGGAAATGTAGATCCCGGTCTGTCGGGAGGGTGTGTCCAAGGCTACCAGTACAATATACTCCGGATCGTCCATGGGCGCAACCCCCACAAATGATACGATTTTATCCAGAGTTTTTTGGCCATTGTCATCCAAAACGTCAATTTTTTCACTGGTTCCCGTCTTTCCACCAATAGAAAATCCGGAAACTGTGGCATTTTTGGCAGTTCCTTCCGTTACCACCGATTCCATGAGGGTACACATGGTCTGGGAGGTCTGCTCGCTGATCACCTGGCGGATCATTGTTGGCTCCTGCTTTAAGATGGTATTACCTTGTGCGTCTAATACCTCGGATACTATGTAAGGCTCCATCAGATACCCGCCGTTGACTACACAGGAGATGGCCCGCACCAATTGCAACGGTGTCAGCTTAAAGGTCTGTCCGAAGGATCCGGAGGTCAGGGAGGCTGTGCCCCACTTGTCCGTATTCGTCACCAGTTCTTTGCTGAAAAAGACACCTTTGCTCTCTCCGGCTAAGTCAATGCCTGTTTTATCCAGTATACCAAATTTTTCCACATATTCATAGAACTTTTCGCCGCCCAGTTTCAGGGCGATATGGGCAAAGGCAAGGTTGCAGGAATTTTGAAGTGCCTGTGGGGTCTGCTGGCTGCCGTGTCCTGTGGAGCGCCAGCAGTGCAGCCGTTGGGAACGTCCGGGAATCTGCTCCGCCCCGGAACAGTGGAAAGAGGTCTGCAGGTCTATAGCGCCGCAATCCAATGCTGCTGACATGGTCAGCACCTTAAAGGTAGAACCCGGTTCATAGCCATCGGACAGGCACCGGTTGCGCCACTGCTTCAGTCTTGCGGTTTGAATGGCTTCCTGATAGGCTGTCTTTCCGTCCAGATACAGCTGGGTATCCTCAGGATAATTCTCATAGGCACGCTTCATATTTTCCAGCTGGGCAGCCGTGTTTTCATCGTAGATTTCAAGATAGGCATTGGGGTCGTATCCTCCCAGTGTTGCCATGGCAAGGATTTCCCCGGTGTTCACATTCATCACCATACCAAACGCACCGTTTTGAACATCATAACGGGCGATGGCATTGGCCATCTGCTTTTCAAGGCATGCCTGCACGGTGGTATCTATGGTAAGCACCACATCGTTTCCCGGCTGGGAGGCAATGAAATTTTCATAGGAAAAGGGCATATCCATTTCGTTATTGCCCTTGGTGGTAATCACCTGGCTGTTGGAGGATTCCAGAAAGCTGTTATAGGAGGCCTCTATCCCCTCGGCGCCGGTGTTGGAGGCGTTGGTAAAGCCGATTACCTGGCTTGCCAGACTGCCGTAGGGATAATAACGTTTTGTACCCGGCTCCAGATGGATACCGGAAATATCATGCTCATTGATAAAACTGCGGATTTGTCCGGCTGTCTCCTCATCTACTCTGGCAGCGATCTGTTTATAGCGCATTTTGAAATCCTTGCTCTGTTCCAGAATCCACTGCTGATCCAGCTGAAGAATCTGGGCAAGGGTGGTGCTGACCAGGGTAAGATCCGCCTTTGATTGCTTCAGTTCATGGGGATTGAGATAAACCGTCTCCACTGACTGATTGCAGGCAAGGATGTCCATATTCCTGTCCAGAATCATCCCACGCTGGCCGGATACATTGGTGGTACGTGTCTGATTATTCAGCGCCAGGCGGGCATAGTACTCGTAATCGGTAACCATCAGCTGAAACAGCCGTGCCCCCACCGGAACAAAGGCGAGGATCCCAAACAGTATGCCTGTGAGCAAAATTCTTCTGTGCTGTCCGCTATCCCGTCTCACCCGGACAAATTCCTGTTTTCTTGGTTTCTTAGCCACATCATCCCAACCTTTCCTCCATAGCAATTGTGGGCAGCAAGGGGGTATCCCTCGCCGCCCACGCAGCTGCTATTAAAGTCTATTGTTGGGAATGTTCTTTATGCAAAGAGTCCTGTCAAAAAGGTGACGATATCCTGCCAAACTGTGGGCTCTGCTTCCGGTATGGACTGGGGTACATGAATGGTGATTCTGGGGATCTGCTCCTGGGGAACCATACCCAGCGCCAGAGCTGTGCTTCTGACTTCCTCCAGATCGTAGCTGTCCTCATACCGCTGCTGCAGAGTTTGGTTCTGGAGAGTAAGCTTCTCCACCACCTGCTCCATCCGGATATTCTCCATCTGCGCCTTGCGCAGCTGGGACACTCCCGTAAGCATGCTCACCAGCATTACAATGGCTACAAAGATACTCAGCAGCGCCACAGGATCGATGTACACCTTAATCTTGCTAACCTTTCTTGCGGCAGGCTTTTTTACCTGTGCCGGCTTGATGAGCGGAAAAGCAGGCATGACCTTGCGGGCAGCACTGCCGTCTGTATAGTACTGTACATATCTTACATCCAGTTTCTGCGCCACTGCTTTTCCTCCTTCCTGTGACCGTTTACAATTTCTCGCACACCCTCAGCTTTGCGCTGCGGGAGCGGGGATTTACTTCCAATTCCTCTTCTGAGGCAACGATGGGTTTTCTGTTTACCAACTTCACCTTGGGCTTTTTGCCGCATACACAAACCGGAAAGCTGGGCGGGCAGGTACAGCCCCTAGCATCTTCTGCCATAGCGTTTTTTACAATGCGGTCCTCCAGAGAGTGGAATGTGATTACCGCCAGTCTGCCGCCGGGATTGAGGAGCGGAATTGCCTCCTCCATCACCTTTTCCACAGAGCCAAGCTCATCATTTACCGCAATGCGGATAGCCTGAAAACTGCGTTTAGCGGGGTGCTGCTTTTCCCGGAGTGCCGCCGCAGGCATGGCCGAGCGGATAATATGCACAAGCTCCAGAGTGGTCTCGATGGTTTTTTCTTCTCTTCGGCGGCAAATGGCTGCCGCGATTTGGGGGGCGTAACGCTCCTCGCCGTAGATGTAGAGAATACGCTTCAGCTCCTCCTGCGGCCAAGTGTTCACAACCACTTTGGCGCTGAGGGCATCGCCGCCGTTCATACGCATATCCAGCGGTGCGTCTGTCATATAGGAAAATCCCCGGGCGCCATCATCCAGCTGGGGCGATGATACGCCCAGATCTAAGAGGATTCCATCCACACCGCTGATTCCCAAATCATTCAGTACAGAGGTAATCTGGCAGAAGTTGGCATGCACCAAGGTTACACGGTCCTTATAGGGCGCAAGCCGCTGGCCCGCGGCCTCCAGCGCCACCGGGTCACGGTCAATGCCGATGAGCCTTCCTCCCCCGGTCAGCAGCTGCGCGATCCTGCTGGAGTGCCCAGCGCCGCCCAGTGTGCCGTCCACATAAATACCGCCCGGTTTAATATCCAATCCGTCCAGACATTCCTGCAGCAGGACAGATACATGATGAAATTCTTTCATAGACCAATTGCCTCCAGAGATGCCAGGAGCTTCTCCGGTGTCAGGTTCTCCTGTTCAAAGGCCTGGAATTCTTCCGCATCCCAAATCTCCGCCTGGCCGGCCCGGCCGACGATCATCACATCCCGCTTGATTCCCGCATAGTCCAGCAGAAATTGGGTAAGGCCAAAGCGGAACTGCTTATCCGGTGAGCACTGGGTGGCATTCATAAAGATAAGGCTGGTAGCGGCAGAGCGCTGGGAGATGGGCAGCGCGTTATAGTTCTGCCCCAAGGTCTGCCAGTCCGTATCGGTATAGACGGTGAGACATCTGTGACCGCAGTTCACACCCAGAGTGACGTAGAAGTCCTCGCCCAGTTCCGCCCGCAGCTTGGCAGGCACGAACAGACGGTTCTTATCGTCCAGCTTGGCAGGGTATTTTCCGATCAAAGCGCTCACCTCCACTCCATTTTACTCCACTTAGCTACCATTTCACTCCATTTACTGACAGTATAACGGATTGAAATTCAAAAATCAATATTTTTCTCCACCTTTTTTAAAAAAATGGTAAAAAATACTGGAAATTCCCAATTTTAGAACGATTGTTCTAAAATGGGAATCAGCCACTGAAAACAAGGGATTCCGCTTCCCAGGTACCCTTTACTTTGAGAGGTCTTTTGTTGCACTTAAGCAAAAACACCGCCAGAGGGTCTTCTACCCGTTGTTCCACAATTCGTCTAAGCTGCCGCGCCCCCGCGCTGCCGGTACACCCCTCTGCCAGCCGCTCTGCCAGATCCTCCGGCAGCTGCAGCTGCATCCCTGCCCCTCGGGATCGCTCCTGAAGCTGGGAAAGATACTTTCCCGCAATTCCCTTTAGCGCATCTTTATCCAGAGGCCGGAACCGGACGATCTGATCCAGACGGCCGAGAAATTCCGGAGTAAAGTGCTGCTTTAAACACTTGTCAATCCCATCATTCTGTCCTGCCGGCTGAAATCCCAAACCGTCAGATTTTTGCTCCCCTCCCAGATTGGATGTCATCACCACCACCGCGTTGCGGAAGCTGACTCTGCGTCCGGAGGAATCAGTCAGTTCCCCCTCTTCCATCACCTGCAGCAGGATACCGCAAACGTCCGGATGGGCCTTTTCCAGTTCATCCAGCAGCACCAAACAATAGGGTCTGCGGCGGACTGCTTCCGTTAATTTGCCGCCTTCTTCATAGCCCACATAACCCGGAGGCGCGCCGATAAGACGTGCAACCGCGTGCTTTTCCATAAATTCAGACATATCCAGCCGGATCATCGCATCCTTGCTGCCAAACAACTCCCCGGCCAATACCCTGCACAGCTCTGTCTTTCCCACACCGGTTGGGCCCGTCAAAAGCAGGCAGGCTACCGGACGCTGCCCATCTCGAATACCGCATAGACCCCGGCGTACAGCCTGCGCTGTTTTCTCCACGGCGGTATCTTGTCCGATCACCTGACGGTTCAGGGTGTCCTCCAGCTGGAGCATTTTTCTCCTTTCATCCGCTGTCAGTCTTCCCACCGGAATCCCTGTACGGGCGGAAACAGCCCAGGCTACATCCTCTCCCGTCACACGGCGAACCCGTCTTCCCTCCTCGGAATGTTGGGCAAGACGCTGCATCTTATCCCGCAGGACTGCCGCCTTTTCAAAGCGGCTTTCTCTTACGGCTTCACTAAGCTCCTGTTCCAGTTCCTGTCTTGCCTCCTGTTTGGCGCTGCGGAGTTCCTCCATGCGGGCATGGGCAGCTCCCTCATCCACAAGATCGATAGCCTTATCCGGTAAATAAAGATCCGGAAGATACCGCTGAGACAGCCGCAGTGCCTCTGTAAGGGCGTCCTCCCCTATGCGAATATGGTGATGCCGCTCCAGTCCCGGCCGCAGTCCCCGTAGGATCGCCATTGTTGCCGCCTCATCCGGCTCACACACATTCACCGGACGGAACCGGCGCTCCAAAGCCGGATCTTTTTCGATATACTTTCTGTATTCATCCAATGTGGTAGCGCCCAAAACCTGCAGCTCTCCCCTACCCAGGGCGGGCTTAAAAATATTGGCAGCATCGATGGCTCCCTCTGCCGCGCCCGCACCGACGATGGTATGCATTTCATCGACGAACAGGATAATATCCCCGCTGCGGCGGATTTCCGCCAACACATCCCGCAGGCGCTCCTCAAATTCGCCCCTATATTTGGTTCCTGCCACCAGATTTGCCATATTCAGACTAATCAGCCGTTTATCCTTCAGCTGGGGCGGCACATTGCCCACCGCCATCCGCTGGGCAAGACCTTCGGCGATGGCTGTTTTACCCACGCCCGGTTCCCCCACCAACGCGGGATTATTTTTATTTTTTCTGCTGAGAATCCCTACCACCATATCGATCTCCCGTTCTCTGCCGATAACAGGATCCATAAGTGCCGTTTTTTGCAGCAGGTCTTCTCCAAACTGCTCTACAAGCTTCGTTGTAACCGCCTCCTTTTTTGTTACTGCCGGTTTGCCGTTTTCCCATCGAATGTAATCCACAGTTCTGGAAAAAAGGCCTTCCGTATCCACGTCATTGAGTATCAATAGTTCCCGTGCCGCTGTTTTCTGCTGACGCAGCAGGGACATGAGGACATGAATCACCTCTACCCGCCGTTTTCCCTGGAGTCTTGCCTCCACGCCCGCACCGGTGAGAATTCTTTTTGCCTGATCCGAAAAGCCCTGGGGCATAGGAAGTCCAGCCGTACCCTTCCCATGGAGCACCATAGCCATCTGCTTTGCCACACGTCCATTGAAACCTGCCCCACGCAAAAGCTGGGAACTCAAATCTCTTTGGTCAGCCATTGCCAAAAGAATGTGGATACTGCCTACATAGCTGTGACCCATCATGCTGGCCCGGCGGGCCGCTGAGACCAGCAGATTCTGGGTCTGCTGGGTATATTGCATCCATATCCCCTCCTTTACTCCCAGATTCTTGCCACAGCCCCTGGAAAATATACACCGGTAAATTCATAAAAAAACCATTGCTTTTTGTAAAACATGTGTTAGAATAAGAAAGAGCATTGATTCGGCAATGCAAGAATACATATTTGGAGGGAAAATCATGGCTTACAAAATTACTGATGCTTGCGTTAAGTGCGGTAGCTGCGCTGACAATTGCCCCGTAGAGGCTATTTCTGAGGGCGAAGACATGTTCGTCATCGATGCTGATGTTTGTGTTGATTGCGGCAGCTGTGCTGACAATTGCCCCGTCGAAGCAATCGAGGAAGGCTGATTCTCCGATCTGCAGTCGGCCTGCACTGCCGGGTTTCCGGTGTGCAGGCTGATTTTTTTAAATTTTGAGGTTTTTATGGAACGGTTACAAAATGGCTATACCCTACAGATCCCCCCAGGCGCATTTCCTCTGAGTACAGATTCCATGGCTCTGGCTGCATTTGCAAAGCTTCCAAGACAAGCTAAGGTACTGGACATCGGTTCTGGCTGCGGCACACTGGGGCTGCTCCTGTGCGCCCGGTATGCCGACTGTGCGGTTACCGGGGTTGAAATCGATACCGCTGCCCACGAGGGAGCGCTGGATAACGCCAAGGGGAACGGTCTTGGTTCTCGTCTTACCAGTATATGCGCGGATATGTGCCGAATCCCTGAACTAATTACTCCCGGCAGCTTTCATTGCTGCCTGTCCAATCCCCCCTACTACCCTCAGGAGCCTGCCAGCAGGACGCTGTCCGTGGCCCGTCAGGGCACAAACTGCGGGTTGGACGAACTTTTCCGGGGTGCGGCATGGGCACTGAGGTACGGGGGAGATTTTTACCTTGTCCACAAGCCGGAGCGGCTGGCGCAGATTTGCGCCATGGCATCGGTACATAAGTTAGAGCCTAAACGTCTGCTGCTTCTGCGGCACAAGGCAGGCGACCCTGTATCCCTGATTCTGCTGCAATGCCGCAAAGGCGGCAACCCCGGACTGATCTGGGAGGAGCAGAGTCTTTACCATGGGGACGGAACTCCCACCGAGTACTACCGTACCCTTTATCATGAGCAGGAGGAATGATATATGCCTGGTATGTTATATCTGGTCCCTACCCCCATCGGTAATCTTGGGGACATCTCCGAACGTTGCCGGAAAATTCTGGAACAGGCAGATTTTATTGCCGCAGAGGATACCCGGGTAAGCTTGAAGCTGCTGAACCATATGGGTATCAAAAAAAGCCTTGTCAGCTACCACGAGCATAACAAGGCACAAAAAGGTGGGGCAATCTTGGAGCGTATTCTTACCGGAGAAACCTGCGCGTTGGTCTCCGACGCGGGAAGTCCTGCCATTTCCGATCCCGGTGAGGATCTTGTAAAGCTTTGCGCACAGGCAGGCATTACAGTGTGCGCCATTCCCGGACCCTGTGCCGCCATCACAGCATTGAGCATCTCCGGCCAGCCCACAGGGCGGTTTTGTTTTGAGGGATTTCTCTCCACTGCGAAAAAAAGCAGAAAAGAGCATTTGGAGTCTCTGCAAAACGAGCAGCGCACTATGATCTTCTACGAAGCGCCCCACAAACTCACCGCCACCCTCCAGGATATGGAAGGAGTATTTGGTGGGGACAGACCCATCAGCCTGTGCAGGGAGCTGACAAAACTCCATGAGGAAGTGGTGCGCACCACACTCTCGGGCGCCATAGAGCTGTACACCCAACAGCCCCCGAAGGGAGAATTTGTGTTGGTGGTAGCCGGTGCTGCGCCGTTGGAAAAGGCAGCCCACACACCAGAAGAAGCTGCCCAGAGAGTTGCTCAGCTTGTACAGGAGGGCATGAGCCGTAAAGATGCCATTAAGCAAACCGCGAAGGAGATGGATCTTCCCAAGAATGTGGTGTATGACGCAGTCCTCAGCGAATAAATCAAAAACCGCAGCAGATCAACCTTCTGCTGCGGTTTTTCAGATCTTACTCATTTTTTCAATGCAATCCATGCACACATTTCGTCCCTGATAATTGACCAGTCCACGGGAAGAAGAACAAAAAATACAGGATGGCTCATATTTTTTAAGCACTACCTTGTCATCATCAAGATAGATCTCCAATTCATCCCGCTCCGCAATATCCAGCGTACGCCGCAATTCTATGGGAAGAACAATACGTCCCAATTCGTCCACTTTTCGGACGATGCCTGTTGATTTCATATGGCATCGCGCTCCTTTCTTTCATCTTGAACTAAATCGGTTCATTTCTAATTTTAGACATTATACTCGCTAACTATCTGTATGTCAAATGTTTTTTAACCGGAAAAATCCCTCAGCTCCGGCATAGAGTTTTCCAGGAGGGATGGATATGTTAATGAGTTGGATTTTTACCGGACTTGTATGTATTTCCCTGGCAGCTGCCCTGCTCACCGGAAGCGGAAGCGCTCTTGCGGCGGCCATTCCCAAGGGCGCGCAGAATGGGATTACCCTAGCCATTTCTCTGGCTGGCTCTTTATGCTTATGGACAGGCGTTGGAGCGCTTATGGAGAGAATCGGGTGGACCGCAGGACTTTCCAAGCTTCTAAGTCCCATACTTTGCCGGCTGTTTCCCTCAACCGAGCAGAACAAAGCTCTGGCTGGGAGCTTAAGCGCCAATGTATGCGCCAACATTCTGGGTCTGGGCAATGCAGCCACACCCATGGGGATTCAGGCAGCGCAGATCATGGCAGCGGGCAGCCACACCGCCTCAGACGAGCTGTGCAGACTGATTGTGCTGAACACTGCGTCCATACAGCTGATTCCCTCCACAGTAGCCGCCCTTAGGGTAAGCCACGGCTGCAGCACACCCTTTGATATTCTTCCCTGCGTGTGGCTCACAAGCATTTTGTCTGCCGGTATCGGTCTTTGCAGCGCATGGCTGCTGGGAAAGGTGTGGAAGCATGCGTGATTACATTGTACCTGTGCTGCTCACAGCGGTATGCTGCGCTGCCGCCAGAAAACAGGAGAATACCTATGACATTCTCACAGGCGGTGCTACCGAAGGACTAAAACTGCTGCTGACACTGGTGCCCACATTGGTACTGCTGATGACAGGTGTGACCATGCTCCGGGTCTCAGGAGCTGTGGAATTATTAAGCCGCTTTTTGTCCCCTATTTTCTCTTTCTTTGGGATTCCGCCGGAGACGGCCATACTGGTGCTGATCCGTCCCATCAGCGGCAGCGCCGCCCTTGCGGTGGGTGCGGATCTGATGATGGAATACGGTGTGGACTCTGTAATCGGCAGGACAGCGGCGGTAATGCTGGGTTCCACAGAAACCACCTTTTACACCATCAGTGTTTATTTTGGCGCGGCGGGTATCAAAAAGACCAGATACACCCTGCCTGCTGCCCTAATGGCGGATTTTACCGGATTTTTTGTTGCGTCACTGAGTGTACGCTGGTTTATGACATAAAAAAGGCGTATCGCATCAGCGATACGCCTTTTCACAGCTAAGATTAGTCCTCGTCCTCGTCGAAAGAGAACTCCAGAGTTTCACCGCACTCGGGACAGACGATGCTTCCCTCTTCCAGGGTGTCCTCGTCGAAATCAATCACATTGCCGCAAGCGCACTTCACTTCATAGATGGTGGTTTCCTCGTCACCGTAGTCAAACCCCTCATCATCGAAATCGTCCTCGTAGTCCTCATCGTCGTAGTCGTCTTCTTCGTAATCGTCGTAGTCGTCTTCTTCGTCCAGGATGTAGTCCTCGATGGCATCCAGATCTTCCTCGATCTCATCCAGCTCGTCGGAGATGGCGATGGTGGTGTCCTCCACGTCGGTCAGTTTCTTGGTGATGTCACCCAGAAGCTCCACAATGGAAGCAATCATCTTACCCTCAGCCTTTTCGGTATCCAGCTGCAGGCCATCCATCAGGCCCTTCAAGTAGGCAGACTTTTCGGAAACAGTCATAACAAACTCTCCTTTACCTATACGGTATGGTGCAAATGACCCTTACTTATGCCTTGGAGCGGCCCAGGTACTCACCGGTGCGGGTGTCAACCTGGATCTTGTCGCCCTCATTGATGAACAGGGGAACCTTAACCTCTGCGCCGGTCTCCAGAGTTGCGGGCTTCAGGGTGTTGGTTGCGGTGTTGCCGGCAAAACCAGGCTCGGTAGCGGTAACGATCAGGTCAGCAAAGTTGGGAACTTCCACGCCAAAGACGTTGCCCTTGTAGCTCATAATGGTGCAGGTGTCGTTTTCCTTAACGAAGTTGAAGGAATCGTCCAGAGCACTCTTCTCGATGGGAACCAGTTCGTAGGTCTCGCTGTCCATGAAGTAGTACAGCTCGCCATCGTTATAGGAGTAGTCCATCTTCTTACGCTCAATGTAAGCAGTGGGATACTTGGCAGAGGGGTTGAAGCTGGTTTCAGTCACACCGCCGGTAATCACGTTCTTCATCTTAACACGAACGAACGCGGCACCCTTGCCGGGCTTAACGTGCTGGAACTCGATAACCTGCATAACCTTGCCATCCATATCGAAGGTGATGCCGTTTCTAAATTCGCCTGCAGAAATCATTGAAATATCCTCCTAAGTGTATGCCCTATTGGGCTGGTTTATAATATGTTAGCTGATATATTCTAACCGAAAATCAGCCATTTTGCAAGGGCAAATCGGAATTTTTTCACACAATTATCAAATTCTTGGGGCTTTGGGTGATATTATCATAGCCACCGGCCTTAAAAATCACTACATCCTCAATTCTTACACCGAATTTTCCCGGCAAATAGATACCCGGCTCTGCCGAGCACACCATGTTTTCTTCCATGATCGTCTCTCCGGTAATGGCACAGCGGGGATCCTCGTGTACCTCCATACCCAGGCAATGGCCATAGCCGTGACCGAAATACTCTCCATAGCCCGCCTGCTTGATATAATCCCGGGCGGCTGCGTCCACCTGTTTACCGGGAATCCCTGCTTTTGTAGCGGCAAGGCCCGCAAGCTGGGCCTGCAGGACAGTGTTATACACCTTTTCCATCTCTTCTGTCACATACCCAACCGCCACCGTGCGGGTCATATCTGCGCAGTAGCCCTCAAACAGTGCGCCAAAATCCATGGTGACAAAATCGCCGTTTTCAATCACCCGGTCGCCGGGTACGCCATGAGGCAGGCTGGTATTGGGGCCGGACACCACGATAGGGCTGAAAGCAAGCCCGTCAGCGCCGTTTTTATACAGGCAGTAGATCAACTCCGCCTGAAGCTGCTTTTCCGTCATACCTGCCTGAATGCTGGTCAGGATCTGGGAAAATGCCTTATCTGTAATGGCCTGGGCTTTTTTCATCCGCTGCAGTTCCCATTCTTCCTTGACCCAGCGGAACCGGTGAATTTTATCATTGACGGGAACAAGCTCCGCATGGAGCAACTGCTGAAACTGTATCAGTTCCGCTGCGGACAGATAGTTTTCCTCATAGCCCAGTTTCTTAATCCCCAGCTCATGGATCGCCCGGTTCAGCAGGATAGGATAGGTGTCCACATGGTCAGTCATAGTGACCTCAAAGCCGTGAATATTGTTCTGAGCGGATTCGATATAACGGCTGTCGGTAAAGTAGCGGCAGCCGGACTTGGACACAACAGCAACGCCTTCAGCGATATCAAATTCCGCCGCGTAATGCCGGCTGTACCGGGAACTGAGCAGCAGACCGTCTATATTATCGCCCAGAATGGACAGGTATTTATCAATATTTTTCACAGGTCGATCCTCCTTTTTCCCGCTGCCAAAATAAAGGGCAGCTCCGCCACGTGCCGCAGCTTCAGCCAAATGTTGTGGTTATCAATGGCCTTGACCAAAATGGAGCGGACACCGGCGCCGTTGGCACCCAAGGTATCGGTAAATATCTGATCCCCTACCAAGGCGCAGTTCGCCTCAGGAATCCCATACCTGGCAAGGCACTGGCGGATTCCTTTGACAAAGGGTTTGCGGGCATGGGTAATGCAATCCAGGCCGTACTGCTGGCAAAATATTCTCACCCTGTCTTTATGGCTGTTGGATACCACACACAGCTTTATCCCGGAACAGAGCATATCCCGAATCCAACAATTCATCTGCTCTGTGGGTACATCTGTGGTATAAGGCACAATGGTATTGTCAAAGTCCAGCATTAAAAGCTGAATCTGCTTTTCCTCCAGAAATTCAGCCGTCAAATCCGTCAGCTTTGGGACGATCATGCTGGGCAGCAGGGAAACAGGCATAACAGGCACCTGCCTTTCATAGGCTTTCTACGCAGTAAATTATAGCACGGCGGGAGGCGTTTGTCTATGGAAACCACACTTTATCTGGCTATGACCGCCGGGGAGATGGCTGCTGCAGAGCACCTGCCACCCCATTGCGCCTGGATGTCCTGTCATTTTTCCTCCTACAGCACAGGGCTTTCCAATTGTCCTGCAGAACTGCCGGAGGGTTCGCTTATCATGGTTAATGACAGGATCCCCATCTGGCACCACGATCCTGCCCACATTCTGCTGCAGCTGCAGCATTTGACACAGACGCTCTGCCCGGAGGGAATCGTATTGGATTTTCAGCGTCCTTCCTGCTGGGAAACAGAACAGCTTACAGGGATTCTTGTGAAAGAGCTGCCCTGCCCTGTTGCCGTTTCCGAGCTTTATGCAGGCAGTTACGCCTGCCCTGTTTTTCTTTCCGCACCGCCCCTACACCTGTGTCTGGAAACCCACCTGGAAAAATGGGATGGGCGGGAAGTTTGGCTGGAGGCGGCCCTCTCCGGGGAGACACTGACCGTCACCCCAGAAGGATGCCAGGAGGAAGAATTTACGCCGGAGATATCTGCCCTGTATCCGTTTCAGGATGAAAAGCTACTGTGCGGTTATAATTTTTCCGTGGAGGAAGAAAAGGCAGTATTTACCCTGCAACGCCGGGCGGAAGATCTATATAAGCTGCTGACAAGGGCTGGGGAACTGGGAATCTCCAAGGCCGTCGGACTATATCAGCAATTAAAGAACTTCCCGCCCAAGGATGTCCTTGAGCGGGATACAGTCAGAATCCGGTCATAATTTCCACCAGCATATTTACGCACTGCTGCATATCCTCCACCGGGATATACTCAAATCTGCCGTGGTAGTTCTCCCCTCCGGTGCACAGATTGGGGCACGGCAACCCTTCATAGGAAAGTCTTGCGCCGTCCGTTCCGCCACGGATAGGCACGGTCTTGGGTGTCATACCTGCCCGCTCCATGGCTTTCATGGCCCGCTCCACCACATACATACAGGGTTCAATGCACTGCTTCATATTGAAATAGCTGTCCCGGATGGTCAGTTCCGCAGTACCTTCTCCGTACTTGCGGTTAATAAATTCCGCGGCCGCCTCCATAACGGCTTTCTTTCTGCGGAACTTTTCCATATCGTGGTCGCGGATGATATACTGCAGACTACTCTGCTCCACACAGCCCTCCATGCCCATGAGCATAATGAAGCCCTCATAGCCCTGGGTGTACTCCGGACGCTGCTGCACAGGGAGCAGGCTCTGGTATTCCATAGCGATTAGCGAGGAATTGACCATTTTATCCTTGGCAGCGCCGGGATGGATATTCAAGCCGTGGAACACCACTTTGGCGCCGGCCGCGTTGAAGTTTTCATACTCCATCTCCCCTACCGCGCCGCCGTCTACGGTGTAGGCGTACTCTGCGCCGAAATTGGCAACGTCAAACAGGTCTGCGCCTCTGCCGATCTCCTCATCGGGGGTAAAGCCGATTTTCAGCGTGGCGTGGTTCATTTTTGTGGTAAGCAGAAATTCCGCCGCTGTTAGGATTTCCGCAACGCCGGCCTTGTTGTCCGCACCCAAAAGGGTGGTTCCATCGGTGACAATCAGGTGCTTGCCGTGATGGTTTTTTAAGCTTTCATAGTCGCTCTCCCGCAGGAAAATTCCCTTTTCTTCGTTCAGGCAAATGTCCTGTCCGTCATAATAAACCACCTTGGCCTTGACATCCTTACCGGAGGTATCCGGAGAGGTATCCATATGGGCAATCAGTCCAATGGCAGGCAGTTTGGGATCGCCGGGCACTGTGCCATAGACATAGCCGTGCTCATCCATATGGGCATCGGCAATACCCATCTGCAGCATTTCCTCCACCAGTGCGCTGCCCAGCAGCTTCTGCTTTGCTGTGGATGGGCAGGTCTGGCTGTTTTCATCCGATTGGGTATCGAACCCTACATACCGCAGGAAACGATCTGTAACAGTCTGCATATCCTATCTCCTTAATCACTGTTTCTCTTTAACAGAATAAGGGCCGCCGCTTATGCGACGGCCCTTTGTGGCTTTTTACTTTGCAGCGTTGACCAGCTCAGCAGTATCCTGCGCGATCATCAGCTCTTCGTTGGTGGGAACGATCCAAACCTGAACCTTGGAGTTGGGAGTGGAAATAACCATTTCCTTACCACGGTTGTTGTTCAGCTCGTCATCGATCTCTACACCCATGAAGCCCAGGTACTCACAGATGGCCTTACGGGTGGAAACGCCGTTTTCACCAACACCGGCGGTGAAGGTCAGAACGTCAATGCCGTTCAGAGCGGCAGCGTAGGCGCCGACATACTTGGCAACCTCGTAAGCAAACTTGTCCAGAGCCAGACGGCAGTTCTCGTCGCCCTTGTTGGCGCCGTCTTCCAGATCACGGAAGTCGGAGGAAACACCGCTCAGTGCCAGCATGCCGGACTTCTTGTTGAGCATGTTCAGGCAATCATCAACGCTCATGCCGTACTTGTTGCAGATGAACTGCACCACGCATGCGTCGATGTCGCCGGAACGGGTGCCCATAGGCACACCGGCCAGAGGAGACAGACCCATGGTGGTATCCATGCACTTGCCGTCCTTGATAGCGGACATGGAAGAACCGTTGCCCAGATGGCAGTTGACCATCTTGAATTCCTTCTTGCCAATCAGCTCAGCGGTACGGCGGGCGATATACTTATGGCTGGTGCCATGGAAGCCGTAACGGCGGATATCGTCGTTCTCGTAGTACTCAGTGGGGATGGCATAGCGGTAAGCCTTGGGAGGCATGGTCATGTGGAACGCAGTATCGAACACAGCGACCTGAGGAGTCTTGGGCATAACAGCCTGGCAAGCCTCGATACCCATCAGGTTAGCAGGGTTGTGCAGAGGTCCCAGAGGAATGCACTTCTTGATAGCGGCAATGACTTCGTCATTGATGATGCAGGAATCAGAGAACTCCATGCCGCCATGCAGAACACGGTGGCCCACAGCGTCGATCTCGTCGACGGACTTAATAACACCGTCCACAGGGTCAACCAGGATGTCCAGCACAGCAGCAATCGCCTCGGAGTGAGTGGGCATGGGGATATCCTTAACCACCTTCTTGTCACCGACCTTGTGGTTCAGGCGGCCATCGATATAGATACGCTCGCACAGACCCTTGGCGGAAACATCACCGGTCTCGGGGTTCATCAGCTGATACTTCAGGCTGGAAGAACCAGCGTTGATAATCAGAACATTCATTGGAATCGTCCTCCTAAAAAATAAAATGTTTTTCTTTTCTGGCATAATGTGGTAATATAACCATAGCTGGGTCTATTCTATAATATATTTCCCAATTTCTCAAGTCCCAAGAGAAAGTTTTTTTACAAAGGAGGGATATTTTGGCTGTCACAGGTATTATCTGCGAGTACAATCCCCTGCACCTAGGACACAAAAAGCAGCTGGACCTTATCCGCCGGGACGATCACGATGGCGCCATCGTGTGCCTGATGAGCGGAAATTTCGTCCAGCGGGGCAAGCCTGCCATTGTGGACAACTCCCTGCGGGCAGAGGCGGCTGTGCGCTGCGGCGCAGATCTGGTGCTGGAGCTTCCCGTTACCGCTTGTCTTTCCTCCGCGGAGGGTTTTGCGCAGGAGGGCGTGCGGATTCTGTCCGGCTTTTGTGATCGGCTCTGCTTTGGAGCAGAAACCGCCAGCAAAGAGGCGCTGCTTGCTTCCGCAAGACTTTTGCTGTCCCCGGAGTTTCCGGAGGCGCTGTCCGCGCAGCTGGACAAAGGTCTTTCTTTCCCTGCAGCCCGTCAGGCAGCGCTGGAGCAATTGGGCGTGCAGGCAGATACCCTCTCCCATCCCAACGATATTCTGGCTACAGAATACTGCAAAGCCATTATAAAACAGGGCGTTTCCATGGAGCCTATGCCCATTTTGCGGCAGGGGCAGTACCATAACACCCAAGCCGACGGGGAGAATCCCTCCGCCACTTCCGTCCGGGCGCTGATGCTGGAAAGCGGCGTCTGGTTGGACTATGTGCCTCAACAGGCTCGGCAATGCTTTGAAGGCGCTCCCCTGCACGACCTGCGATTCGGCCATCGGGCAGTGCTGGGAAAGCTGCGTACCATGTCTGAGGCAGAATTTGAGCAGCTCCCCTACGGCAGCGAGGGGCTGTGGAGAAAACTGATGCACAGCTGCCGGCAGAACGTCTCTCTGGAAGAAATTCTCACCGCCACAAAGTCCAAACGGTACACCCGCACCCGGCTGGACAGGATGGTGATGTGCGCCTTTTTGGGTATTACCGAGCAGATAATCCAGACCCCTGCCCCCTATGTGAGAATCCTTGCTTTCAATGACAAGGGCCGAGATATCTTAAAAAAGGCAAGGGCCACCGGTGACTTCCGCAACGCAGGTGAACAGACCTGTCTGCCCTACCAGGCCCTTGAGGATCGCTGCGGCGCGCTGTATGGCCTGTTCCGGCAGGATCAGCCCGATCCCCCTGATATAGAAAAATTACGCAGAGTCCATTATATCCCCTGACCGAAAAGACGCATCCCGACAATACCGGGATGCGTCTTTTAGTCTAAGTGAAGGTAATTTCAGGTCATTTTTTACTTGCCACGCTGCTGCGAACCAAAGCCCGCTTCAGCCGGGCCTGGGCCATGGCAATCTGGGCACTGTCGGAAAGCTTGTCGCTAAGGACCTGCCGGGCACGTTCACCGGAACGCTCCGCCCGGGGAAGATCGATTTCCTCCGCCCACTCAAAGGTGGTGGGCACCAGTGTTACATTGCCACCAACCACGCTGACCATGCCGCCAATGCAGGCAGCGTAGCGTTTCACACCTCCGGCCAGAACCATGGCCTGTCCCATTCCTAATGCCGCCACGCAATTGACGTGACCTGCCAGGATACCCAAATCTCCGGTAGTGGTGCGCACTATCAGTTCCTCTGCCTGGGCGTCATACTTCAGGCCATCAGGGGTGACAATTTTTAAAGCAAATGGGGTCACTTGCTGTCACCGCCCCACTTTTCCACCACTTCATCGATGGAGCCTGCATACAGGAAGTAGGATTCGGGAATGTCATCGTGCTTACCCTCGATGATTTCTTTAAAGGAACGAATGGTCTCCTTCAAAGGAACATACTTACCCTGATAACCGGTAAACTGCTCAGCCACGTGGAAGGGCTGGGACAGGAATCGCTGCACCTTACGGGCCCGGTTCACCGTGAGCTTGTCCTCCTCGCTCAGTTCCTCCATGCCCATAATAGCGATGATGTCCTGCAATTCCTTATAACGCTGCAGAATACTCTGCACCGCGCGGGCAGTCTCATAATGCTCCTGCCCAACAACCTCAGGGGACAGGATTCGGGAGGTGGAATCCAGCGGGTCCACGGCGGGGTAGATACCCAGAGAAGCGATACCACGGTCCAGAACAGTGGTAGCGTCCAGATGGGCAAAGGTAGTAGCGGGCGCGGGGTCAGTCAAATCGTCCGCAGGCACATAGACAGCCTGCACAGAAGTGATAGAACCGTTTTTCGTGGAGGTAATGCGCTCCTGCAGAGCGCCCATTTCTGTGGCCAGGGTGGGTTGGTAGCCAACCGCGGAGGGCATACGGCCCAAAAGCGCCGACACCTCAGAGCCGGCCTGGGTAAAGCGGAAGATATTATCAATGAACAGCAGCACGTCCTGATGCTTTACATCACGGAAATACTCTGCCATGGTAAGACCGGACAGACCTACGCGCATACGCGCTCCGGGAGGCTCGTTCATCTGACCGAACACCATGGCGGTCTTGGAGATAACGCCGGACTCAGTCATCTCACACCACAGGTCATTGCCCTCACGGGTACGCTCACCCACGCCGGTGAACACAGAGTAACCGTTGTGGGCTGTGGCGATATTGTAGATAAGCTCCTGAATCAGCACGGTCTTGCCAACACCCGCGCCGCCAAACAGACCGATCTTGCCACCCTTCGCGTAGGGGCAGATCAGGTCAATAACCTTAATGCCTGTTTCCAGAATTTCCGTTGCCGGCTGCTGCTCCTCATAGGAGGGGGCGCTGCGGTGGATGGGCCAACGCTCCTGGGTCTGCACAGGATCGCCGTTGTCGATGGGCTGACCCAGCAGGTTAAACACACGGCCAAGGCACCCATCGCCCACAGGCACACTGATAGGCGCGCCTGTATCCACAGCTTCTGTACCACGCTGCAGGCCGTCCGTAGAACTCATAGCAATGCAGCGCACCACATTATCGCCAATGTGCTGAGCTACCTCCGCAATAATTGTGCCATCTCCGTTTGCCACTTCGATAGCGGTGAGCAGTTCCGGAAGATTTCCCTCCGGAAACCGAATATCCAGAACAGGACCCATTACCTGAATCACAGTTCCTGTATTTATGGCCATTGGTTTCACTCCTTCTTGTTGTCATTTTTAGGGCGCACAGGCAGTCGACAAAACAAGCCGTGCTCCGGCAAGCCCGCCGGAAATGACAGTTTTTTATGAGCCGGCAACGATCTCGGTAATTTCCTGCGTAATGGCGGCCTGACGGGCCCGGTTAAACTGCAGGCTCAATTCCCCGATCATTTCTTCGGCGTTTTGTGTGGCTGAGTCCATCGCTGTGCGCCGGGCAGCCTGCTCTGAGCATCGGCTCTCGCAAAGCGCCCCGTACAGCACACCACCCAGGTATTCCGGGATAATTGCCTGGAAAACACTTTGACTGTCCGGCTCGTACACCATGTCACTGCCGGGCTTGGCAGCAGCTGTTTTCTGGTGTACCAGGGGCAGAAGCTTCAGCACTCCGGGTGTCTGGGACAGCACAGAAACGAAATTGGTATACACAAGGTGAATTTCATCAAATTCCCTTGCCATAAAACGCTTGCACAAATCCTTAGCGATGGTAAAGCAATCACTGATGCCCAATTCCTCCGCCTCGGCATAGCTGTCTGTAAGAATCTGCACATTCCGGGCCTTGAAGAACTCCACCGTCTTCTTGCCCACAGGCAGAACAGCGGCATTCTTCCCCTCCATATGGGACATGGCCAGCTTCAGCACGCTGCTGTTATAGCCGCCCGCAAGACCCCGGTCACCGGCGATCACAATATACACCGATTTGTTTACCGGGCGCTCCTGCAGGTATTCCGAGGACAATTCCCGGTCAGCAGCAACAATATCGTGAATGGTCTCATAGAGAATTTCAAAATACGGACGGGAGGAAAGGACCTGCGCCTGAGCACGGCGCAGTTTGGAAGCGGCCACCATTTCCATAGCCTTGGTGATTTGCTTGGTGGACTCCATACTGCGGATCCGGCTTTTGATCTCCTTGGTGGAAACACCTGCCATAGTGGTATTCCCTCCTTACACTGCGGTCTTATACTGTTCCAGCAGTTCGGCAAGGGCCGCTTGAATGCCCACCTCTGCCTCCTGCTCCAATTTTCCGGTGGAGCGGATCAGTTCCAAAGTTTCATAATACCGGTTATCCATCAGTTCCCGCAGCTGCAGCTCAAACTCAGAAATGTCTTCAACAGGTACGTTCTCCAGATATCCCTTGGTGACCGCATATAGGATACAAACCTGATGGGCGACCTCCACAGGGGCATTGTTTTTCTGCTTCAGCACAGCAACGATTCTCTCACCCAACGCAAGACGTGCCTTGGTATCTGCGTCCAGATCAGAGCCGAACTGGGCAAAGCTTTGCAGCTCACGGTACTGGGAGTACAAAAGCTTCAGGCTGCCCGCCACCTTCTTCATCGCCTTGATCTGGGCGTCACCGCCAACACGGGACACAGAGATACCGGGGTTTACAGCAGGCATAACGCCTGCGTTGAACAGCTCCGTCTCCAGGAAGATCTGGCCATCTGTGATGGATATCACGTTGGTGGGAATGTATGCCGAAACGTCCCCGGCCTGGGTCTCGATAATAGGCAGAGCCGTCAGACTGCCGCCCCCAAGCTCCGGGCTGAGCTGGGCCGCACGCTCCAACAAACGGGAGTGGAGGTAAAAAACGTCGCCAGGATAGGCCTCACGTCCGGGAGGACGGCGAATCAGCAGAGAGATGGCACGGTAGGCCACCGCATGCTTACTCAGATCATCATAGATTACCAGGACGTCCTTTCCCTGGTACATAAAGTGCTCGCCGATGGCGCAGCCGGTATAAGGGGCAATATACTGCATGGGCGCCAGTTCCGAAGCGGTGGCAGAAACCACAACCGTATAGTCCATTGCACCGCCCAGGGTCAGGTTGTTCACAATCTGCGCCACGGTAGAACGCTTCTGGCCGATGGCAACGTAAATGCAGATCACATCCTTGCCCTTCTGGTTCAGGATGGTATCGGTAGCGATGGTGGTCTTGCCGGTCTGGCGGTCGCCAATGATCAGCTCACGCTGACCCCGGCCAATGGGAATCATGGCATCGATCGCCTTGATACCGGTCTGCAGAGGCACGCTGACGTGCTTTCTCTGGACGATACCGGGGGCGGGGCTTTCGATAGGCCGGTAGGCCTCCGCATCGATAGCGCCCTTGCCGTCAATCGGCTCACCCAGCGCGTTGACAACACGGCCGATCATGCCCTTACCCACAGGCACGGACACCACCTTGCCGGTGCGCTTAACGATGTCGCCTTCCTTAATACCGCCGTCATTACCCAGAACAACAACGGAGACCGTTTCCTCCTCCAGATTCTGAGCCATGCCGTAAGCACCATTGGGGAACTCCACCAACTCACCAGCCATGCAGTTATCCAGACCGGACACCTTAGCAATGCCGTCACCCACCAGAATGACAATGCCTGTTTCGCTTGTTTGCAGTTTATTCTCGTAGTTTTTGATCTGACTACAAATAATTTTCGTAATTTCTTCGGGTCTTAATTCCATATTCTACCCACTTTCTGTCAAAGCATGGTATTTTTCAGCAGCTTGCTGATGGAATCCAGCCGGTTGCGCACCGTGCCGTCCACCCGCTTGCCGTCATAGTCCAGACGGATACCGCCCAGAACCTCAGGGTCCACCGATTTGTCAAGGGAAATTGTTTTCCCTGTTACCTGTGCCAATTTCTCTGTCAGCTTTTCTGTCTGGCTTACAGACAAAGGCTGGGCGGAAATCACACGGACACAAACAATGCCGTTATCCTGATTGTACTGGTCACGGTAGGCCAGGACACACCCCGGAAAATGGCGGATGTAGCCCTTTTCCGTTAAAATTTTTAGAAAACTCAGCACATAGGGCTGCACCTTGCCCCGGAAGCTGCTGTCAATGATATGGCAGCGCTCCTGTTTGGCAATATCCGGCGCTGCCAGAAGCCGCAAAAAACCGGGTTCTTGGGCAAATGCCTGCTCCAGAACCGTCAGTTCTTCCAAAACAGCTCCAGCCAGATTTTCGTCCTTGGCAAGGGCATAAAGCCCCTGGGCGTATGCCTTTGCAATCTCCGTCATACGCCGTCACCCAATTGTTCAATGAACTGATCCACCAGCTTATCCTGGTCATCCTGATCCAGAGCCCGGCCTACCACCTTTCCGGCAATGGCCACTGCCAGCACAGAGATCTCATCCTTGGCTTCGTTGAGGGCCTTTTTCTTCTCCTGGGCAATATCCGCGCTGGCCTTATCCCGAATGGCATTTGCCTCCGCGTTTGCCCGGCGCAGAATTTCCTCTTCCCGGCTTTGGCCACGGGCCACTGCCTCTTTTACGATCCGCTCAGAGGTTACCTGTGCCTGGGTCAGCTTGTCCTCATATTCACCACGGAGAAGAGCTGCCTGCTCCTTGGCCTGATCTGCCTTGGTGTACATATCGTCAATTTCCTGCTGCCGTTCCCGGACGAGCTTCATCACAGGATTAAACAGGAATTTCCTTGCCACAACGTAGATAACCAAAGTGTTCAAAAGAACAAACAGAGCTGTCCAGAAGTTTACGCCGATAAATTCTTCAAAATATCCCACTTCTGCAGACTCCTTTCTTCAAAATAGGGGTTTCCGCTTACAGCAGGAACATGATCAGCAGCGCGATGATCAGAGAGTAGATACCGGTGGTCTCCGCGATAGCACAGCCCATGATCATAGTAGAGCGCAGGGTGCCGGAAGTCTCAGGCTGACGTGCCATACCCTCCAAAGCCTTGCCAACGGCGTTACCTTCACCTACACCGGGGCCGATAGCTCCGATACCCATACACAGGCCTGCGCCGATTGCCTTGCCGGCGATTGCAATTGCAGATGCTAAATCCATAACTTGTTCCTCCTAAGAATGATATATGATGTTTTAATTGACAGATTTATTCCGCTCCGGACTGGTCTGGCTCGGGCAGAGACCCGGCAATATAGACCATTGTGAGCAGGCTGAATACATAGGCCTGCACAAAACCGGAGAACAGATCAAAGTAACATGAGAGCACCGCAGGGATGCCCAAAGAAAGGATTGGTACGCCGGTCAGCACACCGGAAACCTCCAGAAATCCAAACAGCCCCAACACCGCTGAGATAATGGCAAACACCAGCGCCAGCTTTTTCCCACTTCTTTTCCACAGAAGAAACAGCGCTGCACCAGCTGCCAGCAGTACGGCGGAAAGAATCCAGCCGCTGGCGGTAATCAGGTTCAGCACAGCGGCAGACAGCACGCTCAATGCCGCATAAATTAGTGTGGTGATAACACCACCGCCGGCTACGTTACCAAAATGACGGAATGCCATAGACACAGGCTGGGCAATCTCGGAAACGATATTCATAGGGGTCATTACCACGATTGGATGAGTAAAGCCCTTGAGCCAGCCCACAAAACCGTTGTTCTTGATGTTGTTATACCATATGATCACACTGACCATCACTGCCCAAACTGCCACACAGCTCAGATCCGCAGTGGTGGAACGCAAAAAGCCAGTCAGACCGATATAAGACCCAAACAGAGAACACAGAAATATAGTGCCGATAAAGGGTGTCCAGTGGGCATTGTGTTCACCCATAGTGGAGGTGACCATATTCCTTAGCATCATAACGCCCTTTTCCACCAAAACCTGTTTTCCATCGGGACGTTTTTTCAGGTCCTTTCCAAGCCAAATACACAGCCAGCACAGAATGACCGTTACCACCAGAGAGGACACTGTTGTCTGGGTAATGGGAATCCCGCCAAATATCGGGATGGTAAAATACACGAATGCGCCGGTCACACTAATACTCATCTAATTTACTCACCTGGCTTTCTGTCAAAAAATTCTGCCACAGTTAATGTCAACCTTACAAATAACAAGGGGATCACAAGGGCCAACACATTGCACAACCCGCTTCTTGCAAACGCAAACAGGATAACAAACATGATTACAAGCCGCAGGACATAGGACATCCGGACAGTAGCCTGACCGCCCTTGGCATCCTGCCCGGCAGCCTTGTCCGCCGCCAGGTTCACACCCAGAGCCATAAAGAAAAAATTGCCAACAGCCACCACAGCACCGATCACACCGCCCAGCAGCACAGAAAAATCAAACTTTCCCAACAAGGCAAATATCCCTACCATGGCTGCAACGCCTACCGCTTCACCCAGAGCAACGATCCCCGTCTGGCGGAGCAAATATTTACGAGCGTCCATACAGTTCCTCCTGCATCATTCGTGGTCATTGAAGGATACCGGTGGTTCCTCCCTGTTCTTATCCTTGCTCATATTGGACAGTATTTTCAGTGACTGGCGAAGTCCATCCACGGCTGAAACTACACCCAACACCACACCTACGAGGATAACCCACTGTCCTAACTCCCATCTGTTCCGCGCCCAGACCGCCAGCAAAATAAAGCCTGCCAGAGGCACCGCCACAGAAAGCCCCAATTGGGTCACCCATACCAAGAGGTTGATATTTTTCATTCCGTCACCGCCGTGTTCTTACAATGGTAATCCACTGTCTTTGCTGTTTCTTAACTTTTGGTATTATACACCAAAGATTTCCAGGTTTCAATATATTTTCCTATATAATACCCATTTCTATTTTTTAGAGAAAAGGCTTTTCAATCCTCTGAAAATATTGTAAACTATTTATAGGATACTATTCTGCCTGTCCGGAGGAGAGATCACATTGTTTGAAACAGAGTTGGAGATTCTGCAAGGTACTATCAGCGCCGTTGTTTTTCAAAACTACGACAACGGCTATGCCGTTTTGCGCCTTATTCTGCCGGACCGGCAGACCGTTACGGTAGTGGGTACGATCCCCTTACCCACAGTTGGAGAACGGCTGATGGTCACAGGAAAGTGGAGCAGCCATTCCAACTACGGAAAACAGTTCGAAGCTGAGTTTCTGGAGCGTCTTATGCCCCAGACCGCCACGGAGATCCTTACATATCTGTCCAGCCGGGCCATCAAGGGAATCGGCCCCAAAACCGCAGCCCGGATCGTGGAGCATTTTGGAGAACAGACCCTACTGGTGATGGAACGGGAACCGGAACGGCTTTCCCAGATCAGCGGCATTTCCGAAGCCAAGGCTTTGGCAATTGGTGAAGCATTCCGGCTGCAGGTTGGTATGCGCCATTTGATGGAGTTTTTCGCCCTACATCATCTGCCTGCGGAGCTGGCAGTGCGGGTGTACAAGCTGTATGGAGAGACCGCTCTGGATCTTCTCTACGAAGATCCATATCTGCTGATGGATGAGGAGCTGGAAGCGCCTTTTGGCGCGGTGGACCGGTTTGCCATAGAGCTGGGCGTGGAGGGCGATGACCCCCGACGGATACAGGCAGGTATTCTGTTTGAATTGCGCTATAATTTAAACGCTGGACACAGTTTTCTGCCACTTGAGAAACTGGCAAATGCTACGGCTCAGCTTTTAACTGTAGACGCCCAGTCCGCAAAAGACCAAATAAGCCATTTGCATGAATATGGCAGGCTGGAGTTGGACCATCTGGCAGGAATAGAGGTCTGCTATTTACCCCAGCTCCATCAAGCAGAGCTTTTCTGCTGTGAACGGCTGCTCCATTTTGCTATGCAGGAGTATACACCTCCCACCCAATTACAGAAAAAGCTCCATATTGCGGCGCAAGAAGTCAATATTCAATACTCGTACCAACAGGAACAGGCCATTGCCCACGCCGTTACCCACGGTCTTTTGCTGCTCACCGGCGGTCCCGGTACGGGCAAAACAACCGTTATCAACGGTATCCTCTCTGTTTTTCATCAGATGGGTCTTACCTGTCTTCTTGCCGCGCCTACCGGACGGGCTGCCAAACGTATGAAAGAGGTCACCGGGCAGGAGGCATCCACCATTCACAGGCTCTTAGGTGCGGGAATTGACCCACGCACAGGAAAACTGTTTTTCGCCAAAGATGAAGAAGATCCTTTAAAAGCAGATGTGGTGATCGTGGACGAGATGTCCATGGTAGATGTAAGCCTGCTGTACAATTTGCTGCAGGCAGTTCCGGGAAACGCCCGGTTGATTTTGGTGGGTGATCCAGACCAGCTGCCGCCGGTAGGGCCGGGTTTCCCCTTTGGAGATATGCTCCGCAGCGGTGTTCTGCCTGTGGTACAGCTGACGGAGATTTTCCGTCAGGCTCAGCAGAGCCTGATTGTTATGAATGCCCACCGGGTAAACCGTGGAGAAATGCCGGTGCTCAAGGACGTAAAGAACGACTTTTTCTTCATCCCCTGCCGCTCCGAGGAGGCTGTTGCCCAGACCATAGAGGGGCTTTGCGCCGCTCGGCTGCCCCAAAACATGGGCATTCCCTCTGACCAGATACAGGTGCTCTCCCCCACGAAAAAGGGTGGCGCCGGTACAGTATTCTTGAACAAAATCCTGCAGGCAAAGCTGAATCCCCCCTCCCCAGACAAGAAAGAACGGGCCTTTGGCGATTTCATCTTCCGGGAAGGCGACCGGGTCATGCAGATTCGGAACAATTACGATATCCTGTGGAAAAAGGCCGACGGTTCCATGGTGGGCACCGGCATTTTCAACGGGGACATCGGCATCGTTGTCCAGATTGACCCCAACATGGAATCGGTGCGTGTTCTGTTCGACGACAGAGAGGCTGAGTACGAATTCTCCCAACTGAACGAGTTAGAACCCGCCTTTGCCATGACCGTACACAAAAGTCAGGGCAGCGAATACCGGGCGGTGGTGCTGTCGGCATGGGGCAGCAGCCCCTATCTTCTCAGCCGCAGCATTCTCTACACCGCCATCACCAGAGCTAGGGAACTGCTGGTGATTGTTGGACGGGAGGAGACCGTGGCAGCAATGGTGGAAAACGCGAAAACCGGACGGCGTTACACAGGACTAAAGCTGCGTCTGCAGGGAAAGGCCGATTGACATGTTCCATTGGATCCTGGAGCTTTTGTTCCCCTCCCGGTGCGTTTTGTGCAGGAAACACTTAGACAAAGACGAAACAGACCTGTGTCACAATTGCCGGAAGAACATCCCAGAGATTAAAACTGAAAAAATTAAATATTCCTTCCTTGCAGGATGGTCCTGCGTATGGTATTATAAGGACAGTGTACGAAAAAGTCTGCACCGGTTTAAGTTCGGCAGCCGGCGCAGCTACGCAAAATGCTATGGCCGTTTGCTGGCCATGGAACTGCAAAAACAGGCACAGACGGATTTTGATATCCTCACATGGGCGCCAATCGCCCCTCTGCGCCGCTTGAAGCGAGGCTACGACCAATGCCAGCTTTTGGCGGAAGCGGTGGCCGAGGAGTTGGGCATGCAAGCTGTCCGCACCTTGCGTAAGGTGCGGAACACCCCACCTCAATCCTCCATCAGAAATGCCGCTGCCCGGCGGGCAAATGTATCGGGTGCATACAAAACTGTTGAGGAACTGCCATTAAAGGGCAAAAGGATCCTTTTACTGGATGATATTATTACCACTGGCGCCACTGCCTCGGAATGCGCCCGTGTGCTGCTTACCGCCGGGGCGAAAGAAGTATACTTGGGTGCGGTGGCTGCCGCGCCCCATGACAAAAAATGTAGGTGAATGACTATGCAATTATTATCCAACGATTTGGGTCTGGATCTAGGCACCTCCAATGCGCTGATCAACGTGGACGGCAGAGGTGTGGTTATCCGGGAGCCGTCGGTAATCGCGGTGGACAAGAATACCGGCAAGATTCTGCAGGTAGGCGCATCCGCCAGAAATATGCTGGGCCGGACTCCGGGCAATGTGGTGGCCATGTATCCGCTGAAGGATGGCGTAATCTCCGACCATGAGCTGACGGTGAAAATGCTTCAAGAATTTTTCCAGAAGGTCAGCAAGGCTAGGGTGTTTACCCCCAAGCCCAGAGTGGTTATGTGTGTCCCCAGCGGCGTTACGGAAGTGGAAGAGCGAACCATCATCAACGCAGCCATTGAGGCCGGCGCGCGGCGTGTGTACCTGATCGAAGCGCCTTTGGCCGCTGGTCTGGGCGCCGGTCTGGATATCAGCGGTCCCAGCGGACATATGGTAGTGGACATTGGCGGCGGCACTACGGATATCGGCGTACTGTCCATGAACGGTGTGGCTGCCTCCTCCTCTCTGACCGCCGCCGGCATTGCCTTCGATGAGAGCATTGCCCGCTATATGCGCCGCAAACACGGCATGATTATTGGCCAGGCGACCGCGGAGGATATCAAGATCCAGATTGGCAGAGTATATCCCCGCAGCGATGAGGCCACTATGGTGGTTAAAGGCCGGGACGCAAAGGCCGGCGTTCCCAAGGAAGTAACCGTTTTCGCCTCTGAGATCTGTGAGGTTTTGAGCCGTATGGCCAACCGGATTGCTGACGAGGTTCTATCGGTGTTGGAAGACACCTCCCCCGAACTTGTAGGTGATATCTCCGAAAACGGAATTACCCTCACCGGCGGCGGAAGTCAGCTCTGGGGCATGGATCTGCTGCTTTCGGAACGTACCGGAATTCAGTGCCGGGTGGCAGATGACCCGGCTTCCTGTGCGGTCTATGGCTGCGGCAAGAGTCTTGCATGGATCAATCACATGAACGAAGGTCCTATCAACATCGCCCGCAGAAGAATCATGAACCGCAGATAAAAATTCCCACGCCTTTGCGCTTGTCCTGCGCGAAAGCGTGGGTTCTTTTCTCATAAAAACCGGCAGACAAAGCGCCTGCCGGTTTTTACATAGATAACGTACCGAAATCTTACCTTTCCGTATGGCTGCAGCCTTGACAGTTTTCATTACAGCCGCCGGCTTTGCCGCAGCTTGCAGCGGCGGGACAGCCGATACATTTCACGCCCCGTTTTTTCTGGCGGATTACATACCTCAAGGCCAGCACTGCTATCAGGGCCACCACAACAATGATGATAATATTTTCTAACATAGCTAATTACTTCTTTCCGCAAAGAGCGCGTTCCGCCTTTAAATCCCTGTCTGTTTTGTCGATCCTGTAGATCACAAACGCTGTCATCAAAATCACCGCAATCAGACCGGGCAGGAAGCCGATTCCCACAGTGCCTGTGGTAATCAGCGTTCCCATCTGATATACCAGGAAGCCTACCGTAAAGCCAACACCCAGCTGCAGGGCAATACCGCCCCAAAGCCACTTGGCGCTCTTCATTTCCGCGTTCATAGCGCCGATCGCCGCAAAACACGGGGGTGAGTAGAGGTTAAACATCATGTACGCCAAGGCAGCGACACGGGTAAGTCCCACCATCGTGGCCGCCACCTCATTGCCCGCGATGCCATCGGCAATGGACAGTTCGTCCATGTTGATCAGATTCTCCAGCCCTACAAAGCACACAGCCAGTGTTCCTACCACGTTTTCCTTTGCGATAAATCCGGTAATCGCGGCAGCAGCCAGCTGCCAGCTAAGCACACCCACAACAGGCACCAGCATGTACGCAAAGGGTCCGGCAATGGAGGCCAGAATAGACTCATTGGCGCTGTTGGCCACCTGCAGGCTCCAAGTGAAGGTCTGCATAATCTGCACCACTGTGTTGCACAGCAGGATGATGGTAGCCGCCTTCACGATATAGGACCAGCCACGGGAGCACATGGACAGGAATGCCCGCTTGAAGGAGGGTACTTTGTACTCAGGAAGCTCCATAATAAAGAAGGATTTTTTCACTTTATGTCCGGTGATTCTGTTGACCAGCAGCGCGCACAGGAAGATCAGCACGATACCGCACAGGTAAGCCACAGCACTGACCCAGCCCGCATTGCCAAAAAACGCGCCGGCAAACAGGGCGATCACAGGGATTTTTGCCCCGCAGGGCATGAACGGAGCCAGCATAGCGGCGGCTCTCCGCTCCCGCTCGTTGCGGATGGTGCGGGAAGCCATAACGCCGGGAATGGCGCAGCCGATGGCAATGACAAAGGGAATCACAGACTTGCCGGAAAGACCCACTCTTTTGAAAATGGGGTCAAGCACCACAGATACACGAGCCATATAGCCGCAGTCTTCCAACAAGGCGATGAGGAAATACATCACCATGACCAGAGGCAGGAAGCCAATTACCGCGATCAATCCGCCAATAACACCGTCTACCAGCAGCGCAGACAGGAACGGGGTCGCACCGGACATCAGTTCTGCTACCCAACCCTGAAATACCTCCAGCCAAACAACCAGGGTATCCGCAATCCATGGGCCTACCCAAGCCTGAGAGATCTGGAACACCAGATACATCACCACCGCAAAGATGGGGATTCCTGCCCATTTATTGGTGAGCACGTCATCTATCTTATCCTGGAAATTCCGCATATTGGTGCGTACTTTCCGGGTCTCTACCTTTGCTACGATCCCATTGACAAAAGCAAAGCGCTTACGGTCGGCAGCTTCCACAGCCTTCTTGTCGGTCAAATCCACATTCCCCTGAACATAGGGAGCGTTTTGGGTCTTTCCCCGCAAGGAAACGGCTGTTTTTACCACCTCCGCCAGATCGCCGTGCCCGCCGGCGGTGGAGACCGTTTCCAGCACAGGACAGCCAAGGGCAACAGACAGCGCCGAGGTGTCAATCCTGGTAGATTTTTTCTTGTTAAGGTCCGTCTTATTCAGGGCAACCACCACAGGCACACCCAGTTCCAGCAGCTGGGTGGTAAAGAACAAACTCCGGCTTAGATTGGTTGCATCCACAATGTTGACAATCACATCCGGATTGGCGCCCTTCACATAGGCGCTGGTGATGCTCTCCTCAGAAGTAAAAGGAGACATGGAGTAAGCGCCCGGCAAATCAACCGCAACCAGTTCCTCGTCCCCATCGTAAAAATGCTTCTTAATAGGCGCCATTTTCTTTTCAACGGTAACGCCCGCCCAGTTGCCTACCTTTTCGTTCTTGCCGGTCAGGGCATTGTACATAGTGGTTTTACCGCTGTTGGGATTGCCTGTGAAAGCAATTTTCATAGTTTCTCCTCCTCGTCGTGCCAAAAGGCACGGACAACACAGTTCCTGTGTCACTATTCTATCTTATGGTTAGTCAATGCTAACCTATTACCAAAACCAACCGGCAGGGTTTCCCACGGTCCTTTTATTCTACCGTGATTGCCTCTGCCAAGTGCTTATCGATGTTATATCTGCCATCTTTGATGGAGACCACACAGCCGCTCTTGCGGCGGGTCACCACTGTGATGGGTTCGCCACTGTAACAGCCAAGAGAAAACAGGAATGCGTTCAGTTCTTCATCATCCGTTTCCACAGCACTGATAATATACTCTTTGCCTTCCTGCGCGACGCTTAAATTCATGCATTTACCACCCGATTCAAAGGTTCCTTCCGGTCAGACGTCTTAATTAGGCACCGCTAACCGCGTTTCGAAAAGAAACAATTAGCATACGCTAACCGCATTGTTATAATAAACCTTTTGTAAAAGTTTGTCAATATCTATCTTTCTTTTTTGGGAAAAAATGTTTACACATCTCCCCTGCGGAATGCCTCAATCATAGTAGCGGTCAGGCTTGCCAGATTCTCCTGCCGGGGCAAATCCTTCCTGTCAATCCACTGAGCAAACTGCAGTTCCTCCCGGTCCATATGTATCTGGTCACTGCCATCCAGCCGGCAGAAAAAGCCCAGCAGCAGATTGGACGCAAAGCCCCAGGGCTGGCTGCCAAAATAGCGCAGATCCTTTACCCTGACACCGGTTTCCTCCATCACTTCCCTGTGCACCGTATCCTCTGCCCGCTCACCGATCTCGCAGAAGCCCGCCACAAGCGCAAAGCCCTTGTGCTCACGTCCGGCATAGCGGGTCAGGAGAATTTTATCCCCATAGGTTACCGCCACGATCACTGCTGGCGCGATCACCGGGAACACCAGATTCCCGCACCTGCCGCACTCCATTGCCCGCAGCTTCTGGTGATGGCGCAGGGGTTTTCCGCACTTGCCACAGAAGCGCTGTGTGTCGTACCAGTGATACAAGTGCCATGCTGTTACCGCCGCAAAGCACAGATACTGGGGTTCAGCCGTACGCAGTAGGCGCAGGTTTTCAAACCCATAGCCGTCTATCTCCTCCCAACACAGGAAAAACGCCTGTTCGTCCACGCTGAACAGGTACTGTAGGTTCCGCCCCGCAGCCTCCGCCGCAGTGGGGAACCGTACCACATCGCCCTTTACCCTGAGCTGCACAGTATTGCCCCGGAATACAAAAACCGTATCCTCCGCCCTGGGTTGGCGGGGGGTGTATTCATTGTGATAAGTATGGGGATAGATATCCTGAATCATAACGAGCCTCCCAAGCTTTTTCTTTTTTCATTATACCAATTCCCACCATCAAAGGCAACACCCGGATTTCCAGAAAAACCGCTGCCTGCTGGTATGTAATCAACACACATAAAGCAGCCACAAGCCGCCTAGTGGCTGGCTTGTGGCTGTTCATAATCCTTCCAGAACTCCAGAATCATTTTCTCGTAGCGTTCTTTCTCCATATAATAGCACATCCCGTGATCCGCCCCGGGGACAATCAGCAGCCGTTTCGGCGCTGCGCAGGCTCTATAATTCTCATAGGTCATCTCCACCGGCACAAAGTGGTCATCCGTTCCGTGGGCAAACATTACAGGAATCTTATTGCCCGCCAATGCCTGGGGCGCGGAGTATGCGCTGGTACCCATTTGGATCCGGTCTGTGCACATACGCTCCAGCATAAGCTTGCGGTGGCCATAGGCAATATGCAAATTCTTCTTTGCCACGTGCTTCCAGATCGCCTCCGGGGAAGTAAACCCACAATCAGCGAAAATACCCGTTACATTCTCAGGAAGCTCCAGACCTGCTGTCATCAGCACTGTAGCCGCACCCATGGATACCCCCGCCAGATAAACAGGCAGATCTTCCCCGTTTCTGCTGTTTACCCACCGGACCCACTGCCGGCAATCATACCGCTCCAGCATACCAAAACCCATATACTTACCGCCGCTGCTGCCCTGTGCCCGCTGCTCCGCATAGAGAACGCTGCATTGGTTCTCTTTCCAGAATTTCCGGATGGTGCCAAAATCCCAATACCATTGGGACCGCCAGCCGTGCATGGCTACAATCACCCGTTTGGCATCCTTGCAGGGAAACCAGTGCCCTACCAGCTTTTCCCCATCGTGGGCTGTGATTTCCACCACCTCATGGGGTTCGTTTTTCAAACGCTCTCCGTAAAAGTCCAATTCCTCCAAAAATTTCTCGCTGCCGGAAAATCTCTGAATTTGATTTTTTGCCAGCCGCTCACCGTATTTTGGAATATCCCGGTTCAGCGCCACATCCACAAGATATTTCGTAGCGCCCACGGATGCCGCGCCTGCGGCTGTGATTCCCGCAAGGACCGATGAACCAATCAGCAGTCCCTTTGTTGTCTTTTCCATAGCCCACACCCTCCAAAAACATATCCTTAGGATAGGTCTATTTTCCCATTTCTAAACAGGAAAGAATCGGAAAATTACCACTGTATTCAGATTATGCGTTTCCGAGAGGGTATGTGCGCAAAAAGTCCCCCGGTACGCCGGGGGACTCTACGTTCTGTGAGGTCTGCAAAAACAGGATTTTCTCGCTTGCCTTTATTCGCCAAACTTTTCCGCCACATTCTTCAGCATCTTCCGGATGGGCAGGTTGTAGGGACAGCGGCTCTCACACAGACCGCAGTCCACACAGGCAGAGGCCTTAACTGCCGCGCCCTTGTACCGGGTGACGGCCCACTGCTGCAGGTCATAGCGGCTGAAATATCCCTCCAAAATAAACAGGGCGGGGATGTTGATACCCACGCTGCAGGGCGCGCAGTAATTACAGCGGCGGCAGAATTGTGTACCCAAAGTGCTGCGCAACGCGCGAATCTTGTCCCATTCCCCATCTGTCAGCGGGGAGGTGTCATTTACCGCGGCAATATTCTGGGTCAGTTCTTCCTGCCGGGCCATTCCTGGGATGACCACACTGACACCTTCATTGGCTGCGATAAAACGCAGAGCCAAAGTAGCATCTTCAATAGCGCCGCCTGCCAGGGGCTTCATGACAATAAAGCCAATGTCCTTTTCCCGGCAAACCTTTATCATATCCTCGCCCTGGGTCTCCACCAGATTGTAGGGGAACATCACCGTTTCCACCCAGTCAAAGTTTACAGCAATTTTCAGCACGTCCAAACTGTGGAGGGTGACACCGATATGTCCGATCTTGCCGGCTGCCTTTGCCTGCTTCAAAGCCTCCAGTGCGCCACCGGGGGCAGTCACCCTTTCCAGGTCTGCCTTGGAGGGGTTGTGGATTTGGTACAGGTCGATGTAGTCCGTGCGCAGGTTTTTGAGGGAAATATCAATATCTCTGCTCATCCCCTCTGCATCCCGGGACATGCTCTTGGTTGCCAGCACAAAGTGTTCCCGGATACCCTCCAGGCCATAGCCCAGATACTCCTCACTGACGGTATAGCCCCGCGCGGTATCGATGTAGTTGACCCCAGCGGCTTTCAGCTCCAGCATCAGTTCCCGGGTACCTTCCGGGTCGATTCGCTGAATAGGGATTCCTCCAAAGCCCAATTTAGAAATCCGCAGTCCGGTTTTGCCCAACACTTGATATTCCATATTCTTCCCTCCATGATTCCGTTTTTTTCATTATAGCAAATACCCTTCCGTCTGTCCAGAAAACTTTACTTTTTCCGGTGGATATGTTAAAGTTAAAAAAACGAAGGAGGGTTACGGTATGAAGAAAATCAAGTGGGGTGTACTGGGCACAGCCGGTATCGCAAAAGGACACACCATTCCGGGGATGAAGCTGGCGGAAAACTGCGAGCTTTATGCCATTGCCGGCAGAAATCCGGAAAAGGCTGCTGCCTACCAGAGGGAATTCGGATTTGAAAAGGTCTACCACAGCTACGAGGCTTTGCTGGCAGACCCCAATGTGGAAGCGGTGTACATTCCCCTGCCTAATGAACTGCATTATGAATGGACCATCCGGGCGCTGAACGCGGGCAAGCATGTGCTGTGCGAAAAGCCTCTTGCGCCCACACTGCGGCAGATTGAGGAAATGATCGCCACCGCCAACCGGAACGGAGTGTTTCTGATGGAGGCCTTTGCCTATCTTCACAGTCCCTACATGCAGGCCATCAAACAGGAGCTGCAAAATGGCACCATTGGCGATATGCTGTACATGGAGTCCACCTTCATTACCTCTGACTATGACCTGAGCAATATCCGTATGCGCCGGCAGACCTACGGCGGCAGCACCTATGACCTGGGCTGCTACAACACCAGCCAAATCCTGTGGCTGTTGGAGGAAATGCCGGAACGGATTCAGGCTGTGGCTGATTTCTCCCCGGAGAACATTGATGTGTATACCACCGGCATCCTCACATTTGGGCAGAATAAGCGGGCTGTGTTTCAGTGCGGCATGGTGCTTGCCACAGAGCAGCACAAGCGAATTGACCGGCTCCATATCCACGGCATCCGGGGCTTTATCAAGGCGGATGCCAGGTTTAACCAGTCCGGTGAGCTGACCTATGTGGTAAATATAGACGGCGCAGAAACGGAAAAGACCGTCTGCGCCCGCCACAACTACGCCCTGGAAGTGGAGCAGTTTGGGCGGTGCGTTGCCGGTGAGCAGACTCCCCATGTTTCCAACGAGTTCACCTGCAAAAATGCCAAAGTGCTGGAAGGCGTTCTGGCTGCCATTGGCTACTGATTCTGCCAACCTAATTTAGGAAACAGCATTTCACGACAAAGTGTTTTGCCCTCCCGGAAAACCGGGATGGCAAATTATATTGGTTGCACCAAAGTTAACCCCCGGCTCTGCCGGGGGTATAAAAAAGCTTTAGCGGAGAACAAAGAAATAAAAAAGAATCCCCCAATAGAGCAAAAGTGGTTTACCGACCACACATCTACAATAGAGAGGGATTCCAAAGGACAATTTAGGGCAGTATCGTCTACAGAAATGTGAGAATAGAAGGATACATTGCCCCTTTAGGGGCGGCAGGGCAGTTAATGCAGATGTCAGAAATTCAGTGCATCTTTAGATGCCTGCCAGTAAAAAGCCCTTCTAGGGCTTAATCAAGCCTCCGGCTTAGCCGGAGGTTTTGACTTTACAGGAAAACAAACAGGTTTTCCGCACGGATTTGCTCACCAAGTGCTTAAAATACCCAGAATCTTTTCCTCATAATCTCCCTCGAAGTCCTCTGCCCTGCCGGCAGTGCGCACGTTGCTCTGGGCGCCCCGCTCAGGAGCGGGATACTCCCAAATGTAATAAGAAAGGCCCCTGTGGACAAACCGGATGCTCCCGCAGTCATCCTCCTGCCAATATTCAAAAGGCATCTGCCGCTGCCGGAGAAACTGCTGAATCTTACTCAGTCGCATTAGCGCTTTCCACTTCCCTGCTTTCCAGATCTTTGAGGATATTGGCATAGTACGCCTCACTGATCTTGTATTTTTTAAGATAGATAATGTAGCCCGCCACGATGAAAAGCAAAGGCAGCAGGAACATAGCACCCTTGACCATCAGTTTTCCGGATTGGTCGATGGCATCTACGGTACCGCCATCCACCTTGATACCGGAAATAATCAGCGTCAGGCTCACCACGCCTGTGGAGATAGCGCCACCAATTTTGTTAATGAGGGGCTGGATGGAGAAGGTCACAGACTCGTTGCGTTTCCCCAGCTTCCACTGGCCATACTCCACCGTATCGGCAAGGAACATAAGCATCAGCGTCTGAATAAATGCCTGACCCACAAACACCAATACTGCGCCCAAGGCAATCAGAATAATAGAGAGCTCCGCAAAGAAGAAAACGCAGTAGCCTGCTATCACCAACGCTGTGGAGAGAGTATAAAGCTGTCTGCGGCTGAGCTTTCTGGAAACCGCCGGGTAGACTGCCAGAGAGGACAGCTGCGCTACACCGCATACGCCCACCAGAACCACGTACATTCCCTCGTCACCAAACAAATACTTCATGTAATACACAGCAAAGCCTACAGTGGTGCAATAGCCCACCATAAACAGCGCCATGGCAAGGGTGGTCCACATAAGCTGGTCATTGCCTACCAACGCGCGCCACATTTGCTTCAAGGTGGTGGACTCCTGTTTGTCCATATCCACCCGGCGCTCCTTCACACCCAGCAGGGGGAACAGCAGACCGGCAAGATACACGATAGCAATCACCACAGCGCACCAGAACCACACCTTGGGGGTATCTCCCAGAGAGGAGGTCACCGGCTGCCATGCCACCATCACGATATACATGCCCACATTGGCGCAGATTCTGGCAAAAGCGCCGGTTTTCTCCCTCTGCCGCTGGTCGGCGGACATGGCAGGCAGCAGTGTCCAGTAGGCAATGTCGTTAATACCGTAGGTCACGTCCCAGAAGAAATAGGCAAGGGCAAATACAATCACAAAGCCCCAGCCTGTGCCGATATTGGCAAACAGCAGCAGGAAAAACACAGCGCTGAGCACACCGCCCACCAGAATGGAGGGCTTGAACTTACCCCAAGGGGAGCGGATATTGTCAATGACCAGACCAGTAATGGGGTCATTCACCGCGTCAAAAATGCGCATGACCGACAGTACCATGCTGGCCGCGGCAAACACCCACACCGGTAGACTTAAAACATCCGACAGAAAATAAAGCAGAGTATTCGCTTCAAAAGAGTAAAACATATCCCGGCCTACCGTACCAAGGCCAAAATTTATACGGTTCTTCTTTTCCAGATTCATGATTACTTCTCCTGTTCCGCAACGAACAGCTCCGAACCAAAGTCCGTCAGTGTCCGCTGGTTTTTGTCATAGCCTGTGCCCCGGAATACCGGCAGCAGCATCACGCCGCTCATCAGGGCAGCCCCTGTCAGGGTCATCTCCTGCCCTCCGTCAGGCATGGTGTAGTACCTGTCGGCAGTGCGCAGCACCATACCGTTGGGATTGATATTCACAGGCGCCACGTGCTTCAAAAGATTGCCAAACTGCCCAATACGCAGGCTCTGGCTGCGGGAGGCAAAGTGGTACCGTGCCTGCCTGTCCAGATTCTTCATCCGCAGCTGCTCATAGCCCGGGGCGGCAGCAATCTGCTTGCGGAACACGCCGGCTATGGCGACCCCATCCATACTCACCTGCCAGCCGTTTTTCAATCGGCTGAAGGTTCCGAACTGGAATACCTTGCGGTGCTTTTTGTAAAGGGCAATCTGCTCCTTAATCTCCTTCTCCTCGGTAGGAAGCAGGTGATTCAGATCCAATTCATACCCAAGGCATCCGAAGAAAGAAACATTGCCACGGGTCACCAAGGGGGTGTTGCGCAGCGTCTGGCTGTGGGGCGCGGCGCTTACATGAGCGCCGATGGTGGACTGGGGATACAGATAGGACAGATTCTCCTGAATGGTCATCCGCTCCACAGGGTCGGTGTCATCGGAGGCCCAAATTTGTGGGCCGTAGCAGAGCATACCCAAGTCAAAGCGGTTTCCTCCGGAGGAACAGCTTTCCAGCAGAATATGGGGGCGGGGGGTAAAAATTCTATCCAGCACCCGGTAAAGTCCCAAAATGTAATCGTGCGCCTTTGCGCCCAAGGCAACGCAGTGGCGGTTCATATCCCATTTCACATAGGTGATATTTCCGCCGTCCAGAATCCTAGTGACATTGTCCACGATATTATCCTGCACCTGTGGCAGTGTCAAATCCAGATGGAGCTGATGGCGGCTGAGCAGCGGCTCGAACCCGTCCCGCAGCACCCAATCCGGATGGGTGCGGTAGAGGTTGGAATCCGGATTTACCGACTCCGGCTCGAACCACAGTCCAAATTCCATGCCCATGGCATTGATTCTCTGGGCAAGACCCTCCAGCCCTCTGGGCAGCTTCTTTTTGTTTACATCGTAGTCACCAAGGCCGGCTGTGTCGCTGTTGCGGCTGCCAAACCATCCGTCATCCAGAACAAACAGTTCACAGCCCAGCTCTTTGGCGCTTTTGGCAAGATTCAAAAGCCGGCGCTGGTCGAAATCGAACATGCAGCCCTCCCAGCTGTTATATACAATGGGACGGGGCTTGTTCTGCCATGCTTTGGGAACAATGTTTTCCAACACAAACCGGTGCATATTCCTGCTCATGTCCCCAAAGCCCCGGCTGCTGTAACACAGCACCGCTTCCGGGGTCTCAAAGACCTCACCGGGTTGGAGAATTTTTTCAAAATTGTCCGGAGAAATGCCCTGCATGACACGGGTCAGACCCTGAAAAGAACGCTGGGCAGAGGCGTAATGGTTTCCGGTGTAGATCAGATTGCAGCCGTATACCCGGCCGCTGTCCTCGGTCGCGCTTGGCTCGCTAAGGAGGAAGCCCGGATTATGCCGGTTGGAAGAAAAGCCTGTTACGCTTTCGTTCACCACCCGGCTGTCCTGCACATCCACGGTGTGCTTGCGCATTTCTCCAATCCAACCGCCGTCAAAGGTGGTCATCCGGTAATCCCCGGGAATATCCATCACCGTACTCATGCACTTATGTACCGTCACAGGCTGGGTGCCGGTGTTTTCCAGAACCGTTCTGCGGGTGAGCACATCCCCAAACAGGGAAAAATACAACTTCAGCTTCAGCCCTTCCTGGGTCATGGTGATCTCCAGTGTCTGGCACTCCCCTTTCGCTTGGGGCAGAGACCCGGCCATAGGCGCGATCCCGTCTACAATTCTGTGGCTTTCATAGCAGAAATGTGTGGCAACACCCAGTTCCAGAGGACTTTCCCGGTAGTCACCCCGGCCGCTGCCGCTCCACGCAAGAGGCAGCACGTCCGGACAACTGGCCGTATCCCCTTCCTTCAGCAGAACGGAAGAACCCCAGCCTAAGCCGGGTTGGCAGCAAAGGCCCTGCCAGTCGGACAGCTCCACCCGGTCTCCAAAGTGCAGCAGTTCCAAAAGGCCGTATTCATCTACCCGCAGCAGGCAGGAAACCATTTCCCCCTGCAGGGCAAAAATACCGTTTTCGTAACAGATCATCGTACATCATACTCCAATCCCGCCACATAAGTGTCATACAATTCCTGGGTTACGCCCTGCTGCTCAATGATTTGGCTGTAAAACCGCCCGGCGGTCTTAACCGTACGCTTCCGGCTCCGGGGCTCTACGGATACCAGCCCGAACTTTGCGGAATTGCCCTCGATCCACTCAAAATTATCACAGAAGCACCAGTGATAGTAGCGGGCGAAGGGCAGACCCGATTGGCTCAACGCCCTTAGATGCTCATAGATATACCGGCAGCGGAACCGGTCATCTAAATCGCAGGTTCCGTTTTCTGTCACCCAGATGGGCCGGGGCAGTACCTTTTGCAGCATTTGGGCGCACTCTACGATACCCTCCGGGTATATCTCCCAGCCCAAATCGTTTCTGGGGCTGTTTTCCCGGACACCGTCGGCAAGACCTGATATAGACGAGCGGGTATAATAATTGACGCCGTTAAAGTCCGTGTACTCTCCCCGGGGCATATTCCAGTGGTTGCGCAGAGGGAACTTGAATTCACCCAGCGCCATAGCCTGCAGCATTGCTCCCTGAAATACCCAATCCACTAGCTTGCTCATAGCCATGTGGACAGGATTTTTACTGTTTTTAGGCACAAATACCCGCAAATGGTTGGCTGCGCCCACCATAGTATCCTCATAGCCCATAGCCCGCCGCTTTTCATGGATACGGTTGTAGGCCATAATGTGGCAGTAGGCTAAGTTTTCCAAAACCCGGAATGTTTCCAGATAATTCTTTCTTCCCGGAGGCCAAAGGCCGAAGCAGTAGGAATTGGTGGCATAAACATTGGGCTCATTGATGGTAATATACTCACTGACCAGATCTCCGAAGCTGTCCACCACCAGATCCACAAACGCCAGAAAATCCTGCAGATTCTCACGTTTTGTAAAAGCGCCCTTTTCCTCAAACCACATTGGGTTGGAAAAATGGTGGATGGTCAGCAGCGGCTTGATACCCTGCTGCCGCAACAGCTCCAGTTCCTCCCGGTAACGCTCCACCGCTTCCCTGTTCACGCTGCCGGGGCTTGGAACCAGCCGTGCCCACTCCACGCTGAAGCGGTACACCTGCAGGCCCATTTCTCCCATCAGTCTGGTATCTTCCTCCCAGGCCGTCCAGTGATCGTTGGCAGTTGCCGGGTCAGTTCCGTCCAGAATTCTGCCCTTTGTGTACCAGTCATTCCAGTTGGAATCCACATCGCCGCCCTCTATCTGGGTGGATGCGGTAGCCACGCCCATCAGCATTCCCCTCGGCAGAGAAAATTCCATACTTTCGCCCCCCTTTTTTCTATTGTATCTGGGTTTTTTCCCAGTGTCAACGACATTTTAGGTGACAAGAGGCCACCCCGGTGCTACAATAAAGAAAAATGGCAAAAGGAGTATTTCGTATGAAACAGACCAAATGGTTTAAAGACCGGGTCTTTTACCAAATCTGGCCCCGCAGCTTTAAAGACGGCAACGGCGACGGTATGGGTGACCTGTGGGGTGTGTGCGAAAAGCTGGATTACATCAAGTCTTTGGGCTGCGACGGTATCTGGTTCTCTCCCCTGTACCCTTCCCCCGGCGCTGACTGTGGGTATGACATTGCCGATTATATGGACATCGCCCCGGAATTTGGCGGGATGGAGGCTTTCCGGGAGTTGCTGACCAAAGCCCATGCCCGGGACATTAAGGTCATCATGGATCTTGTGGTGAATCACACCAGCGACGAACATGAATGGTTCCAAAAAAGCCGCCGCAGAATTGAACCCTATACAGATTACTACATCTGGCGACCCGGTGAACTGGGAGGAAAGCTGCCCAACAACTGGGATTCCAATTTCGAGGGTAAGGCCTGGACCTATGACCAGGTTCGCGGCGAGTATTACCTGCACCTGTTTGCGGTAAAGCAGCCGGATCTGAATATGGACAATCCCCTTGTGCGGGAAGAAGTGAAAAAAATCCTGCGTTTCTGGCTGGATATGGGGGTGGATGGTTTCCGGGAGGATGTGATCACCTACATATCAAAAAAAGAAGGGCTTCCCAATGACTACCTCTTCCCCATCTACAAGGGCATGCCCAACTATAACCACGGCCCTCACATCCATGAATACCTGATGGAGTTCAAACGGGATGTGCTGGACCACTATGACTGCGTTACCTTGGCGGAAGCGCCTCTGGTTTCTCCCAAGATGGCGCTGAGCTATATCCAGGACGACCACACCGGCCAGATTGACATGATGATTCAGTTCCAATGCCAGTGCGCCGACTGTCTGTTTACCGATTATCTGCCCACCAAGTTCCATCTGCGGAAACTGAAACGGGCGTTCTCCTCCTGGCAGTACAAGCTCCGGGATAAGGCGTGGAATATGCTCTATATGGAAAACCACGACCATCCCCGGATCATTTCCCGGTACGGCAGCGAGCAGTACTGGGAGCAAAGCGGTAAGGCGCTGGCTGCCAGCTACCTGTTCCAGCAGGGCACGCCCTTTATCTATCAGGGTCAGGAAATTGGCATGACCAACTGGCGTCCGGAGGATCCGGACATGTATGAGGACGTGCAGACCCGGTGGCAGTACGCCAACACCGCTCTGAAGAAAACGCCCCAGCAGCGGCTGCAGCGTATGTGGCGTTCCTCCAGAGACAGCGCCAGAACCCCTGTGCAATGGGACAGCTCGCCAAATGCCGGCTTCACCACCGGTACACCTTGGTTTTATGTAAACCAAAACTATAGGCAAATCAATGTAGCCGCCCAGCAGGAGGACCCCAATTCCCTGCTGAACTTCTACCGCAAGGCCATCCGTCTGCGTAAGGAGCTGCCGGTTGTAAAAGAAGGCGTGTACAAAGAGCTCTTCCCCCTCAGCGGAGAGCTGTATGTGTACAGCCGCCAGATGCCCGGGCAGAAACTGTTGGTGGTCTGTTCCTTTACACACAAGACCTGCCGGCTGCGTGTTCCAAAATCCTTTGATCTGACCAAAGCAGAGCTGATCCTGTGCAACTACGAAGATGTCTCCGGCAGCACACTTAGACCCTACGAATGCAGAGTGTATCTGTGGTAAACAAAAAAGACAGGGAGCAATTACCCCCTGTCTTTTTGAATTACTTAGCCATTTTCTGTTCGATTTCCTCTACTGTCTTTAATAGATCACAGGAAAGATCCACGCAGCCATCCTCCGTAATGAGCAAGTTGTTTTCGATTCGGATGCCAATGGCTTCATCTTCCACATACAGCCCCGGCTCTACAGTGATCACCATACCGGGCTGCAGCGTGCGCTCCCGCTCCGTGCAAATATCATGGGTATCCAGACCAAGATGGTGGCTCACGCTGTGGTAGTAGTAATCCCTTACGGTCTTTCCGTCCTTCCGCAGACCCAAATCATCCAGGCGGCTTTCATAATAATCCACAACCATCTGGTTCAGCTGCCGGGTGGTTACACCGGGGCGGGCATTTTCTATGACGATCCGCTGGGCTTCTAGAACGGTATTGTACAATTCCTTCTGCCGGGGTGTAAATTTTCCGTTCACCGGAAAAGTGCGGGAAATATCGGCACAGTAGTTGCCCCAGGCCGCTCCTAGGTCGATCAGAACCAGTTCTCCATCGTTTACAACCTGATTATTATCCGAATAATGCAGCGTGGTTGCCCGCACACCGCCGGCAACAATGCTGGTGAAGGCATGCTGACGGACACACTGCTTTCTCAGAGAGAAGTCGAATGCGCCCTCGATCTCGCTTTCGTTCATACCGGGACGGGCATATTCCAGCATAGCTTCCACTGCAATACGGGTGGCCTCCTGAGCTTTGCGCATTTCGGCCAGTTCTTCCTCGCCCTTAATTGCCCGCATAGCCGCCATGTCCCCGTAAATTTCCTCAATGCCCACAGCCGGATACCGACTCTGCAGTTTTGCCGCAAGGGTATGGGCAGGTGTATCCGCCTGGTCCTTGTGATAGCGCCACAGGTCAAGGTACACTGTCAGCTTTCCAAGGCCCCGGTTGCTCTCCACCATAGCGTTCAGGCGGCTGTCAAACTCCTCCAAAGGCAGCACTGTCTCGATACCCGATATTTCCGTTGCCTCAACGCTGCGCATACGGCCGCCCACCCATTTGGCAAGCACTTCATCATAGGGTTCAATGTACAATTCCTCGCTGTATGCCCCGGAAAAGCTCTTTTTCATTACCAGAATCATATTCTCCCGCTGTATACCGGTAAGATAGAAAAAATTTCGGTCCGCAGCAAAGGGATATGCCTCGTCAAGAGACTTCATGGGTGCGCTTCCCGAGAATACACACACCATGCAGGGGCCGTTTTTATGTTCCAGCAAAGCCTTCCGGCGCTTGGCGTAGATTTGGCGCATAGGGTTATTCCTCCAGATCTTATAGGATTCAAATTTACATAGCTGTTTACCCAATTATTATAATTCACCGGAGCTTCCATTGCAACCTTACAAACAAAAAACGTAAAAAAGAAGTTTTTCGAAAAATGTCGAAAAAATACCCTATGCTTTCAGTTGCCAAACGCTGCCTATCTGTGCTATTGTATTGTCATCTTTTGAGGAAAGGGCGCATATATATGCTGAAAATGCTGATCGTGGATAGTTCCGTTCCATTTACACAGGCTCTCGTAAACGTCTTTAAGCGGGAATTTGATATCTGTGTCTGCATGGATGGGGAAACCGCCCTGGAAACCCTCCTCAGCTTCCGTCCTGAGATTTTGATTTTGAATCTACAGATCCCCTATAAAGACGGACTTACCCTCCTGCAGGAAACCGCCTATCTTCCGCCCCACATCCTGGTAATCACCTCTTATGTAAATACCTATATAGAACACGCCTGTGCTGACTTAGGGGTATCCTATGTAATGCTCTGTCCGGCAGTAAGCGTGCTGCGGGTTCGGGTTATGGACATGCTCCGTCAGCAAATCACCGCCGGTCAGCCCGGCAACTTGTCTGCCTCTGTGGCAACCCACCTGCACATTTTAAACTTTAAGACCAGCATGGACGGTTATCAGCAGCTATGTGCTGCCATCCCTTTGTTCTACGCCGATCCCCACCAGCGTCTCACCAAGGAATTATACCCGGCTGTGGCGGTGCAGTGCGGCAACAAGGACGGCCGTTCTGTGGAACACTCCATCCGCAAAGCCATCCGGTCAGCATGGATCGCAAGGGATGCCGCTGTGTGGTGCAAATACTTTCCCGATATCAAGGAATGTCCTACCAACAAATTGTTTATCTCCCGGATCACACAGATGCTCAATCTATAAAGCGCCCGTCTCCTCTCATACCGGCAATCATAGTTATTTAGGATTTCCTGTGGGGAGAATCACGCCCGCAGGCGGTCACTGACCACACCTACATACATATGGTGTAGACACTTATATAATTTATGGGGCTGTTGCAAAACAAAGCAACAGCCCCATAAATAATTAAGAAAAGGCAGGATAAATCCCCTCTTTCTCACACTCCAGAAGAATTTTTCCCTCTTTCACCGTGATATCGAAATAAACCACTTCCTTTGACTCACCGGAGCCCTCCCCTTTGATTCTCAATAAGTTGTCATCTGTGATAGCAAAGGAAAGATTGTAATGTCCAGTGAGTATATAAGTGCCCTTGTATTGGGATTGCGTATCTGAAGTCTCAGTGGGTGAGACGTTTAGACAAAAAGAGAATAATCCGGAGGTAGGCCCGTGGGTAAGGGTACACAGCTCGGCCTTACCGTCACTATCAATGTCATAGGATATGGAATCAATAATTGGACTAAAGGCAGATTCCAGGCCTGCCTGTGTACTCCCACCAGGCTGTGCGGAGGCAGCAGATTCCAAATTTTCTAGATGCTCTGTGGCGGTTTCCCAGCAATGATTCAGCAATTGTTCCGCATATTTCTCTTCGTTTGCTCCAACCTGCTCCGAAGCGGAAACAAACTTCTTCATCAATTTCTCATCATAGTGAATAGACAGGGAAGGATCACGGTAATCTTTGAGTGCATATTCTCCTGTTTCGTCAACAGCAAAGGTGATAATTGCCTGTCCGTAAGTGCCACTGTGCTCTTCAAGCTGTTCACCCTCAACAGTAAAGCGCAGATTGAGATAATATACAAAAACGGTTTCTTCCTGCACGCGCGCCTTCTGCCCGGCAGAAGATGTTCCGCCGACAACTTCATTTGCCAAGATAATATGACTTTCCGTATTAAACAGGCCATCAGGTTTCTCGTTTTCATTATGGTCTAAAATAGCAGCCGAAATCGCGGCATCCAGTTTTGATTCAGGCTTTACCACAAGGTTATTATCCCCGTCCACCCCAATGCCATTTCCGGAAGCATTGTGCCGGGAAATAAATTCTGTCACCCCGTCATCACGGATATCCATTTTTTGGCTCAAATCATCCGCTAATGTCAGATAGATATACATTGGGTCGCTATCCGGGCCGCTGCCGCCAATCCAAACCTCAAAAAGCCCATTGATTTCGTACACCCGGATATACAGTCCTGAGCCGGTTTCGTAGTAATTGAATTGGTCAAAGTCAGACCAGCCTAGATCATAGCCCTTTTGGGAGAGCGTAATCACATCGTTGAGCGAAAGATTGCCCGGTGTAATGGTAATATTATTGGGATCATCCGCACCACCAACATAGGAAGCGGTAAAGTTGTAATCCAAAAGCAGTTCCTTTGCTGTTGCTGGATTTGTAACACGGTGGGTCAGGGAGGGTTTTACATGGTTGTCCACCCAGAATTGGGTGAAGTTTTCATTAAAGTTCAGGTCGGTATTCCCGTTGACCTTTATGCTAAAAGCCCTGCTTCGATCCTCCGACCTATTCCGGGAGACCGGTTCTTTACTGACTTTTATTTTCTCTATTGTTGCAAGGAAGCGGTTTATCTCCGCCTTTTCAGCGCAGGATACACTGACCCCCTGGTAAGTCACAGTCATGCTGCCAACCTCATCCAAAATACCGGGCATATTCGCTTCCTCCCATTGGAGCTTGCTTAAGCTGATCCGATCCATAGGATCGGTGAGGAAGCATGCAGCAACGGCCATACAGATAATAACCGCAGCAACTATGATCCAGAATGCCGGTTTCTTGTAATTCATCACGGATTTCACCCGGGCCTTTACCCCCACCTCTCCAAAAGCAAGAGGACAGGCCGCAATGCTGCGGCGGCTGACACTGCAGGCAACCAGAGCCTCCGTATAGTCAGCTTTGGCTTCGTTGTCCATCGCCTTAATGACCTTTTCATCGCAGGCTAATTCAATATCTCTGCACAGCAGGACGTAGCCAAGCCATATGAACGGATTGAACCAATGGAGCGCCAGCAGCAGGAAACCAAAAGGCTTCCACCAGTGGTCTTTACGGCGGATATGGGACTGTTCATGAGCAATCACATGTGCCAAATTCTCACCGTCCATCTGGAAGGGCAGATAGATCTTCGGCTTGATAATACCCAGCACAAAGGGAGATACCACATTTTCACTCTGGTAGACATTATTTCTCAGTAGGACCGCTGTGGCAATTTTGCGCCGTAACAGAATATAGCTGACTGCGGTATAAATCAGCATGGCCACAATACCGGCAATCCACAGGGCGGCTGCCAGAGGAATCCAGATCTGCAATGGGTTGGCGCTTGCTCCCGGATCCGGTGTAAAGGACTCAGAAAAGATAGGATTGATTACACTGTTCAGCGCGGCAATACCGGTATAGACCTCCGGGCTGGGATCCATCATAATTTCCGGGCTGATGGTTTCCGCACTGGGGATTAAGCTCAGCATGCTCTCAAAAGAGATTGGACAGATCAGCCGGACAGCCACAAAGCCCCAGAGAAGGACACTAACCCACTTGGGCGCTTTTTTCAGGATAACCCTGGCAAGCAACACCGCAAGCACAAGCCAGCTTGCCGATATGCTCATGTTAACCACCTTTAAGAAAAACCCGCTCATGCCCGGCCTCCTTTCCGGATACGGTCGATCATGTGCTGCACTTCGTCCAGTTCTTCACTGGAGATGTCCTGACGTTTGGTAAAGGCGGCGACAAAGGCTGGTAGAGAGCCTTGGAACTTTTCTTCCACCAGTTCGTTGATTTCTCTGGCCTGGGCAGCCTCTTTGGAAACCAGGGCAGTGATCGTTCCATTCTGGTTTTTCAGAACCCCACGCTCGCCCAACCGTTTTATGACGGTATAGGTAGTGGTGCGTTTCCAACCAAGCTGATCCTGGCACAGTTTCACCAGTTCCACCGCCGTTACCGGCGCATGCTCCCACATAATCAAACAAAAACGATACTCACTTTCGTGAATCTTGGGTGTGTCCATAATATCCATCTCCTTGTCTACTGCGTTAGACTACGCTTACAGTCTATACCATTAGACAATCTCTGTCAATAGAGTTCACAAAATTGTTACATAGAAAATTAAGGATAGAGGCCAAACCGACCCCCATCCTTGTCTTTCGGTTTATAGTTCAGCTAGCAGTCTTTGCAACGTGTCCTGCATTGCTTCCCGATTCTCCTTATCTCCAACCACCCGCAGCGTATAGAAAATATTGCCCTCAACCCAGTAGGCCACTTGGTCACACCAACTGTCATTGTAGTAGCCTGTGTTGTTTGCTATATCCGGAGTCACAACCATTACCGAGATACCCGAGCCAGTGATAGCCTCCTTGGAATCAAATGCCGCGTAACCCTGTATCGCCATCCCGGTAGTAAAGACATTATCCTGGGCACAGATCGTTGCAGTCAGGGTAATGCGAACATCACCGCTGTCATATCCGGACCGGATATCAACACGGCTAAGCTCCCGGCCGCTCTTCTGGGTGGCATAGGCTGTGGCTTTTACATGGGTGATGGGCATACTGGGGTTCACGCTCTCCATGCCCATATAACCGGTTTTCCCTATCCAGTCAATATACTCCAGGGGATTGGAAACCGCCACACCAATAGCACATTCACATTCACCCCATGTTTCGGTGTTGATATAAACTACGCCCGGAAGATGACTGGATGCTGCCCGGTCAAACTCCGTCATGTTATCATAGCGTTCCCATTCGGCCCGTATTAAATCAACGAGCAGTTCTCCCCTATGGGAAAAATTCGTCTTGGGAAGGGAGACTTCCAGCGTAAACTCCGATGCATCGGATTGCGACGATGTGTCCACAACACGAGAGGAGCCGGACGTATCTGGACCCACATAACTGGTCAGAAGCTCCTTCACTGCTCCATCTCTTAGATATGTGATTTGGTTTATCCGAATATCAAACCCAAACGCGCCTTCTATTTGCTTCAGGGCATCTGTGGAGATATAAAACCAGATACGCTCATCGGAATCCTGTCCCCTGAATTTCACAGCCCTATCCATATTCCCATTGCCGGTTCGCAAAATGCCGTCTGCTACACCAGCGGAAAAGGTATAGTCTTCTTGATTGACTGCTAAGGGGTAGATCAGCCTCCCCCCGTCTCTGGGTAGGTGGTATTCAAACTCAAAATAGAAATATAGATTCTCTGTACCCTCATTTGAGTACCTTGCTCCCTTCAGATAAATCTTGTTAGCACCGTCATTGTAGGCGATGATCCGTCCATCTTCAAAGACACAACCTTCTTCAGAGTAAATACTGTCCGGAAGATCTGCTGTGGAAAGCGTAAGGGTGATTTCCTTTGTATTCTGGCTTACAATGGAATAACCGATTTTATTTGTGATTTTCTCAACTCTGCCATAACCGGCTCCATGAGGATCTGTGAGCAGACAGACAGTGACGGCAGCGCAAACCATTACGGATACCACAATTACCCAGGTCAATGGCTTTCGCCATTTTGACAGATTCCTGATCCGACCTTTGGCATCTCCCTCGCCAAACGCCAGAGGCGTTATGGCAATTGTTCTGCGGCCGGTAGCCAGATTCAAAAGGGATGCGGAATAATCGGCCCGGATCTCCTCACCCAGCTTTCTAATAACTGCCTCGTCGCAGCTCATCTCCATATCTTTGCAGAACAGAAGGTAAGCAGCCCACACCAACGGATTGAACCAGTGCAGCGTCAGTGCCATATACGCAACCAGTTTCACCACATGATCCAGCCTGCGGATGTGCTGCTGTTCATGGGCAACAACATAGGTTTGCTCTCCACTGCCCAGCGTGGAAGGAAGATATATCTTCGGCTTAAGGAAACCCAGAACAAAGGGTGCGTGAATATGGTCCGCAAGATAGATATTGTCCCGGACCGGTGAAGCACCAATCAATTTCTTTCGCAGCTTACAGTAAATTATTACACTGTAAACCATTAGCCCGGCGATGCCCATAAGCCATACATACTGACTAAACAGGATCCAAACCTCACCCCAAGAAGCGGTAACGACCCTTGGCATTCCGTTGTCACCTATCTCATTGGTATATATCTGCTGCACACCCACACCACCATTGAGGGCATCGCCCACTGCCCGGTATGCGGCCATACCAGCGCTAAAGGCGGTGATGGGCTGATCCTGCAAGGTATAGCTTTCAGAAACGGATTCTATGTCCGGAACAACGCTGATTGTCGCCTCAATGGAGACAGGACAAAGCAGACGGAACAGCACCACACCCCATAGCACATAGGAGAAGATCTTCGGGGCACGTTTCAGCAGCAGTCTTACCAGTATAACAATCAAAATGACAAGGCTTGCCTGTACAGACATATCCAAGATCTGCATATAAATTCTGTCCAGCACACAATCACCTCCGCATGGCATCAATGACTTTCTTAAGTTCATTGATTTCCTGGTCGGACAGTCTTTTTCTGCTTCCAAAAGCAGCGAGGAAGGCGGGCAAGGAACCGTCAAAGGTTTCGTCTATAAACTTCTCACTTTGCAGTGCGTGGAATTCTTCCTTAGAGACCAGCGAGGAGACTGTTCCGTTATGATTCTGGAAGATCCCACGCTCACACAGTCTCTTTAGAATCGTATAAGTGGTGGACTTCTTCCAGGATAATTCCTTCTCGGCCATTTCTGCAAGAACTCTGGAGTGCAGGGGTTCGTTCTGCCAGATCAGATCGGCAAAGCGGGATTCGATTTCACCCAGTTTCACTTCAACCATTTTACAACCTCCATTCTACTATCAGTAGACCACCTTTATTCTACTGCCAGTAGAATGTTTTGTCAATAGTATGTTTTATAAAATGGAAAGCGCGCCGGATTTGCCTGGCGCGCTTTTCTTATGAATGGATTACCAGTTCTTCAATCTTGGTCTTGAGTGCCGCGATTTGTTTGTCGGCATCCTGCTCCATACTGTTAAGCCTGTTCACTGCCTTCTCAATCTTGTGTCTGACTGATATAACAGAGGACTGGGACTGGCTGATCCGGTCACCAACTGCCCAGTCTGCAAACCACCCATCAAAGAAGTAGTCCGCAAACCGCAGGAAGCCCTCCACATTTACCTGCATATTCGCCTGGATATTGATATCAGCCAGTTCCGTCTTAAACTTCCGCAGTTGGTCTTGCAGCACCATCACGTTTGCCTGCGCATCGTCCAGGTGTCCGTGCTTGGCTATATGGGTAATGATACCACCGCCACCAATAATATCCCAGGTGTTCCAATCTTCCGCGCCTTCCAGTTCAGACAGAACTGCCTCAGCGGTATAAAAGGCCTTTCGTCCAGCCGCCATCGCCTCGCGAATCTCCCGCTTCTGGCTTTCCAGAAAACCAAGCTTTTCTTCAAGTCCCAGGATTTCCTCACCCGTCGGTGTTCCGGAATCCTCTACCTCCGCACGTTTCCTCTGCAAGGCAGAAGCATAATCATCTTCGCAGCCATACAACCGGCCCAGCTGTGAATGGATCTGCTGAATCTCACAATCCACAGCAACCAGTTCCCGCTCCGCCGCATCCAGCTTCACTCTGGCGGCAGCGGCCTGTCTGCGTTCCTCTGTGAGCTTATCATCCAGCTTGCCGATCACCTGGTAGAAATAGTTGGCAAGACTCCTGCCCTCCAGCTTTTCCACATCCTCCAGTTCGCCCCGGTGCGCAACCCGCAGTTCGATGACCTTTTGGTCAAACACACGGCGCTGCTCCCGGAGGTCATTCAGCTTAGCCTCCAGTTGCTTTTTGAGGGCAACCCTTTGCTGCAGCTTTTGCAGATCATTATCGTATGTCATTCTTGCACCCCCATCTTGTGCCGGAGATCCCCTAGGCTCTTATCATACTGCACCTGGGTAATCGCACCTTTTTCAAGAAACATGTCCAGGGTTTTCTTTTGTTCCTGAAAGAGTTTTATCTTCTTTTCTTCAGATGTAAGGTCAGTCCACTGGATTTTTTCCATACACATCCCCCCGTTACACCTCTATTTCATCCTGATCGATGATAAACTTCCGGCAGTCGGCACAGTGGTGCATGATTACATTGCCGGTCTTCCAGCAGGACGTAAGCCTGATATTTCTCTTCCTGCTGACCAGTATTCCTGGCTCCCGCTTAGCCGGATACCACTCTATCGGAAAGAGCGCCCTTGTCTCATCTACATAACCTTTTTCCATTTCGGTATGGCAATAGGGACAATTCATAAAACAGCCTCCTTAACCCGAATAATCAATCACCATCTTTTGGCAATGGGGGCAATTATGCGCAACGCATGCAGACCCCTTTAAAATTGACAGTTCAGAAAGGACAACGCTTCCTTTGTGCAGGAATGCCCGTGTAAAAAACTTCCGCTTCTCTCCCGGAATCCAATTCAACTCCTGAGGGCTGTGAATCAGCCCTTTTTTCATTTCATTACCGCAATAGGGACAGTTCATTGCGCATCCCTCCCAAAAACTAGTTGCTTGCGGATGCGGAGGAAGATGCAGCCATTACACAGTCAATGGTCAGCACCACAGCCAATGCTACAATTTCATCCTGAGGATCGGAGATGTTCAGTTCATAGCTGTCGCCCCAGGTCATCCACTCTTTGCTGATGGACACAATGGGATAACCGTTCTTGGTAATTTCATAGTCATGTGCCATGAAACTGCCGTTAATCTCCCAACCCAAACCTTCAATATTATATTTGGGAAACAGGAAGGTAAACTCTTTCTTGATCTCGGCTACCTGCCGATCACCGCAGAACACATAGTATCTGGGCATCCAGCTCCATACCTCCTGCTTGATAAAGGCCACCTCCCGGCCACTTATGTCGTACACGTGGAGTTTCTTGCCGAAGGTGAAGACCTCTCCCTCTATGTAATAACGGTCCCGGCCTGCTTCATCCTTAACGGTGAACTTATCTCCCCAGGAAAACACTTTTTGCTTTATGTACAGTTTCATAGCCTTTCCTCCTTATAACCTCTCAAAACCAAGATACCGGGTTCCCTGAAAGGTCAGTCTGCCTCTGTCCCCCTCCACCAGGATACCGTACTCATGTCCGGCTACACACAGTTCCATCCGATCTCCGCTTTCCACCTGGAAAGTCACATAGTAGGTGGTGGAGTGGGTGGTGTGGTGCATTCCGGTGCCACCGTGATTATGGTGGTGATGGTGGGATACATTGGTACGCTTTGCCACAACGGTTGCCGATACAGTCAGTCTGGGAGAATGGTTATTCTTATTCCACTGGCTGATGCCCTTTACAGCGATCACAATAAACATACCGATCACAAGAACAAAGACCAATGTAAACATGATCCCAAAGACCGTAAAACCAGTTCCAAATCCGGAAAATCCAAAATCATTAAAACCTAATCTCATACCCATTTTCTCTCCTCCAATATGCAAAGTGAGGCCTTACATTGCTGCAAGGCCTCACCGCGAAACTTACTCGGTCACAGTGTCACCGTCCTGAATCACAGGTGTTTCTGCAGCGCTGGGCACCTGGGGAACGACTACCACAGAGGGCTGATTATCAGCAACTAGCTTACCGCCTAATGCACCCATCAGTAGGCTCTTCAGGTCAATACCCATACCGGAAGAGATACCCTCGGTGATCTGGGTGGTGGAGTTGACGATGTCGCTTACCAGCTTGGCAGAATTGCCTTCGCCGTACATGGTGATCTTGTCGACCTTGCTCAGAGGCTCGGCGACATTGCGTGCGATCTCAGGCAGGGCTGCCATGATCATTTCCACCACTGCAGCCTCGCCGTACTTCTTCATAGCCTCGGCCTTTTTGTCAATACCTTCCGCCTCAGCCAGTGCCTTTGCACGGATGGCTTCTGCTTCTGCCTTACCGACGGCGGCAATACCTTCTGCCTCCTGCTCTCTTGCAAAGCGCTGAGCCTCAGCAAGTCGGATCGGAGCCATGTCGTTCTGTGAGCCAAGGAGGTGCCTTAATTAATTGTCTTCCTAAGACCGCTTGGCCTCCGACTTCATGGAGCGGGGAAAATGCCGCACCAAAAGCGGGGAATCTGCTCAGGGGAGATCCGTTGGGGATTTCGGGCGGCGGGAGAAAGAGAAGACCCGGAGCGGGTCTGCCATATGAACTTGTCAAGGGGAGAGGACAGTATATCGCACAAGGCGGGAAAAGTCAATGCTTTTTTATGAGCTTTATAAGCTAATAAAAAAGCACCGTTCTGCGTGCTTTATCCGCAGAACGGTGAGATTTAAAATATTTTGAATTTTACTGACCCGCCTTGAATGCCTTCTGCACCATGGACTGATGCTGCGTATCCCAGCGGTTGCCGGTGTGGGTACGGC
>JAZNIL010000062.1:0-2716 GCA_045577435.1 Faecousia sp.
CATTCCCGGTATCGGTAAAAGCGAACTTGCCAAGGCTTATGCAAAGCAATATGGCAAGGAATACACCAATGTCATCTATGTAAATTATCCCGGCGATCTGAAGCAGGCTGTGATCGATCTGGACTTTGCAGACGATCTGCCCGATGAAAGTGACGATACCCGATTCAAGCGGCACAATCGCTTTCTCCGCAGTCTGCGGGAAGATACCCTGCTGATCGTGGATAACTTCAATGTCACCGCATCCCAGGATCAGTTCCTGGATGTGATGCTGAAGTACCGTTGCAGAATTCTATTCACCACCCGCAGCCGATATGAAAACCACATTTCGCTGGAGGTGGGCGAACTGAACCCGGATACCCTACTGGAGTTGGTGGGTAAGTTCTTCCCGGAAGCAGAGAGAAAGCAGGATGAGATTAAAGAAATCATTGACTTGCTTCATGGACACACCTTTGCGGTGGAGCTGGCAGCAAGGCTGCTGGCAAACGGAATGATGAAACCCAAGGCGCTGCTGACCAAGCTTCAAAAAGAAAAAGCCGCCCTGGATACGGACGATAAAATCGGCACGACCAAGGACGGCAGAAATAGGAAAGCTACCTATTATGACCATATTCATAGTCTGTTTTCTTTCTATAAGCTCGCAGGCAGCGAACAGGAGATTATGCGCTGCATGACTCTCATTCCTGCCAATGGCATTTCCTCCAGACGGTTTGCGGCATGGATGGATCAGCAGAACATGAATGCTATCAACGATTTGATGGAAATGGGATTCATCCATCCAAAGAACAACCGGGAGATTCTGCTACACCCCATGATCCGTGAGGTTGCGGTGGAGGAACTGAAACCCTCTGTCCGTAACTGCTCGGTGCTGCTGGACAGCTTGCAGGAGATCAGCTTAATGCATGGCTTGGAATTTACGAATAATAAGCAGGTCTTCCATACCGTTGAAAGTATCATCACGACGATCCGCAAGGACGATATTGCCAAGTATCTGCTGTTCCTGGAGAATGTGTTCCAGTATATGGACAAGTACCGCTATGAATCCGGTATGCAGGCAATCATCGAGGAAATGACAACGATCCTGTCCAATGATTCCGTTGGCACATCTGCTGACCGGGCCTGCCTGCTGGATGCCCGTGCGGCATTGGAGAAGAACACGAAAAAGCAAATCGAATTGGTGGAGGAAGCAATACGGGTGCTGGGTGAAGTCCATTCCGGCAATGCCCATCTTGCGGTAAATCTACACGCAAATTTGGGAACGCTATACCACAAAGCCGGACGCATGGATTTCGCCAAGCTGTACATGGAACAGGGTGTGCAGCTGCTGGAAGAATACAACTTGACCGGCTACCATGACAGTGTGACGCAGATCTGCAATTACGCAGCATTGGTTACCGATTTGGGCGAACCCCAGCGGGCCTACTCTGCGCTGCTGAAGCTAGCGAGGACGGTGAAAGAACTCAATTCCGATCACTGTCTGGATTATGGTTTGATCCAACAGGTGATGGGAAGTGTTTGCGTGGTAAAGGGCGATGCAGCCCAGGCACAGCTTCACCACCAACGAGCTATGGCTATCTTTGAAGTAGTATTTGAAGATGAACCGGTACTCTTGGAGGAAAAACGCAAGGAGATCGGACAGGCGACGCTTGTCAGCAGACAGAAAAATCAAAAACTACTTGTATAACGAATGAGAGCGAGGTTCCGTAAAAAGGAATCTCGCTCATTCTTTTTGTCAATTTGCGCTCAATTGGCGTTCAATGTCAAAACCACCTCTTTTTGGTACGATTTAGGGGCAGGGGGAAACTCCGGCAACGAATCTATCAAAGGAGGTCTTTTTTATGGAAACGGAGGTGAGCGCATGACAAGAAAAATACGCAAAGACAGCCAGATCCCGGCATATATGGCGTACCCCAGATTTCTGCTGACGGCAGACTTGAGCGAAACAGCGAAGCTGGTATATGTTCTGCTTTTGGATCGGGCAAGGCTGTCAATGAAAAACGAAGGGTGGGAAGATGAACAGGGTCATGTGTTCATCTACTACACGATAGCGGACTTGGCAAGCGTGAGCGGGAAAAGTGAGATGACCGTGAAGAACGCTCTGGCAGCGCTGGAGCAGAAGAATCTCATTTCCCGTAAGCGGCAGGGAGCAGGACTGCCCAGCAAAATCTATGTGCAGGTACAGACAGAAAACTGTCCCACCGGATGGACAAGTTCTAAACCCCAGACAGACAAGAAACTGTCCACAAGTAATAAGCGAAGAAAAACGAATGAGAAACCTATCAGAAATTATGACTATGAGGAGGGAGACAGCCTATGAAACCGATCTCCACGGACTTGGAGAATATCTTTCAGCCGGTACAGCTCCGGGAGGACGAGTACCTGGATGAGGAAAGCAAGCTGATCTGCTGCAACCGGTGCCGCACACCCCGGCAGAAACGGTTTGAAATGATCGGCAAGCTGTTTGAACCCCGCTGTATGTGTGCCTGCCAAACGGCGGCCTATGAACAGCGGGAACAGGAACGAAAGCACCGGGAGTTTTTGGACACGGTTGCAAAGAACCGCAGCGTGGGACTGACCGACCCGGTGCTGCGGAAGCACACCTTTGAAAATGATCTGGGATACAACCCTAAACAAATGAATATGGCAAAGCGGTTCGTTGAGAACTGGGACGAGTTTAGAAAAAACTCCATGGGCTTGCTCCTGTGGGGGTATGTGGGAA
>JAZNIL010000063.1:0-32634 GCA_045577435.1 Faecousia sp.
GGGCACTTTCGCTTCACACTGAGCTTGTACTAACTCGTTAGATTGTTTATTAGTGACTCGCTTCGCTCGTTGCTTGAAGCTAAAGCTTTTTTACGAGGCACCTCCACCGGCAGAGCCGGTGGTTTCCAAAATCAACAAAACCTCAGCCACCTGGACTCACAGGTGGCTGAAGTTCATGCCAAGAAGTCTGTGTGCTGTTATTGTTACTACAATCAGCAGAAAACCCAGAAACCGTGTGTTTCTGGGTTTTTGTTGGATATGAGAGATAAATTATCTCTTGGAGAACTGAGGTGCGCGGCGGGCTGCCTTCAGACCGTACTTCTTTCTCTCCTTCATTCTGGGGTCGCGGGTCATGAAACCGGCAGCCTTCAGAGTGGGGCGATACTCGGGGTTCAGGGTAACCAGAGCGCGGGAAATGCCGTGACGGATAGCACCGGCCTGGCCGGAAACACCGCCGCCTGCAACAGTAACAACAACGTCAACCTTGCCAACCATGTCGGTAGCAACCAGGGGCTGACGGACGACCAACTTCAGGGTCTCCAGACCGAAGTAATCGTCGATGTCGCGGCCATTGATGATGATGGAACCGGTGCCGTTCTCGTAGACGCGAACACGGGCAACGGAGGACTTACGACGGCCAGTGCCGTAGTTATACTTCTTTTTGCTCTCGTACATAATCGTTTACCTCCAAATCAGTCCAGGGTCCATGCCACGGGCTTCTGAGCAGCGTGGTTGTGCTCCTCACCTTTGCATACAAACAGACGACCCAGGCAGTGACGGCCCAGAGTGTTCTTGGGCAGCATGCCCTTGACAGCCAGCTCCATAGCGTAGTCGGAGCGGTTATCCATCATAACACGAGCCTTGGTTTCCTTCAGACCGCCGATCCAGCCGGATACACGGTAGTAGCTCTTCTGGTCCAGCTTCTTGCCGGTCAGAACAGCCTTGTCGGTGTTGATGACGATAACATAGTCACCGCAGTCAACGTTGGGAGTGAAATCGACCTTGTGCTTGCCGCGCAGCAGGTTGGCAACGGTGACAGCGGTGCGGCCCAGAGGCTTGCCGGCTGCGTCGACCACATACCACTTGCGCTCAACGGTCTCAAGCTTTGCTAAAGTAGTGGACATTATGCGTTCCTCCAATTAGGTTAATTTATTTTGACAAATTCATGTATACGCAGTACAATGACTGCAAACGCTTGATTCTTATACCATACAGAAATTCAAATGTCAACAGCTTTTTTTAAAAAATTTATAAAAACCGATATAAACTTTAAAATGCTCTTAAATGCTCTTGATAACTCTTTAATTCTTGCATACTATTTTCAATAAAAACGGAGGAAAATCCAACATGCAGAAACTGATTGGCCTGGTCCGCCGCTGTGTAGAGGACTACCATATGATTGAAGCAGGGGACCGAATCGGAGTTGGTGTGTCCGGGGGTAAGGATTCTCTGGCACTGCTGGTTTTTTTGGCTGAACTGAAAAAGTATAATCACAAACCTTTTGATTTGGAAGCGGTCACCATTGATATGGGTCTTGGTATGGATTATTCAGCTATTGCGTCCCTTTGTGATCGGCTGCAGGTTCCGTTTCATCTGGTTAAAACAGAGATCGGTTCTATTATTTTTGAACACCGAAAGGAGAAAAATCCCTGTTCCATGTGCGCCAAAATGCGCAGAGGCGCGCTGAATCAGGCACTGCTTGAGAATGGTCTTAATAAACTGGCCCTAGGCCATCACTATGACGATGCTGTGGAAACCTTTATGATGTCACTGCTGTTTGAGGGGCGTATCAGCTGTTTTCAGCCTGTGACAGATCTGGACAGAACAGGCATTGTGCAGATCCGGCCAATGCTTTATATCCATGAGCGTACCATTGACAGCTTTGTAACCCGGCAGGAACTGCCTGTGCTTACCAATCGCTGTCCTGTGGACAAGTATACCAAGCGGGAGGAAATTAAAAAGCTGGTGTATGACCTGTCTGCCACCTATCCCGATCTGAAGGAGCGGATTTTTGGGGCTATGCAGCGGCTGCCGCTGCCTATGTGGGAGCCTCAGGGAAGATATAACCGTCCCAAGGATGTATGAAAAAATTACCATAGGGAATACTCCTCCTATTAGGAGGCGGTAATTTATGGTAAAAGGAATTTCCAGACAGGTGATTGTTTTGAACACACCGGACCCAAAGCTGTTTGAACAGGCGATTTTTATTCTCAAAGAGGACGCCCTTTCCGGCGGGGGTGTGACGGAGGATATGCTGATGAAGGAAGCAAGACGGCTCATCAGCCACCAGAATACCAATAAAAGAAATATGCCTGTTTTGCTGGGGGCACTGTGTGCTTGCGCCGGAGCGCTGGTAACAGCCTTGGTGTGGGGGCTTTGCATCTTGATTTAGCTTGCCAATTGTTGCCGAATATGATATAATCCTGCCGGAAACGGGAGGTGAGTGCCATGAAGTTAGGTAATCTGCATATTGATATGCCCATAGCTTTGGGTCCTATGGCAGGTGTGACGGATTGGGCATTCCGTACGGTCTGTGCCCAGCAGGGCGCTAATTTGACCATTACAGAAATGGTATCCTCCCGGGCGCTTGTGTATAAGGATAAGAAACGCGCCGCGCTGCTGCGAAAGAATGAGGGCAGTATTTGCGGCGCCCAGATATTCGGCAACGATCCGGAAATCATGGCTCAGGGGGCGCGGCTTGCGCTGGAGATATCCGGGTGTGATTTTGTGGATATTAACATGGGCTGTCCCATGCCCAAGATCGCCGGTAATGGAGACGGCTGCGGGTTAATGCGCACACCAGAGCTGGCCGGAGAAATTGTCAAGGCAGTTGCAGGGGCTGTGGATGTCCCGGTGACGGTAAAGTGCCGTATGGGCTGGGATAAGGGCTCTGTGAATGTGCTGGAGTTTTCCAAAAGGATGGAAGATAACGGTGCGGCTATGGTAACCGTCCACGGCAGAACCAGAAGCATGCTTTACTCCGGTGTGGCGGATTGGGACATCATCGCCAAGGTCAAGCAGCAGCTGTCCATACCGGTGATTGCCAACGGTGATGTGGTGGATGGAGAAGCAGCCAGAAGGTGCTTAAATTGGACCAAGGCGGACGGCGTTATGATCGGCCGGGCCACCTTTGGAAATCCTTGGGTGTTTGCCCAAACCGCAGCGGTTCTGCGGGGTGACACCGGCTACGAGCGGCCTGCCTTGAAAGACCGGGTAGATGTGGCGGTAAGGCAATTTGAGCTTGCCCAGGAGGATAAAGGCGAGCATATTGCCTGTCTGGAGGCAAGAAAGTATTTTGCCTGGTATCTTCGTGGTGTTGCCTACGCTAATTATTATAAGGAGCAGATATCCTCTATCAAAACCATGGAGGATGTTTACCGTATTGCCGAGGGCGTCAAACGTGACTTGAAATAATTGTATCACATATTTTTTCTGCTGTTTCACAAACTGCCAAAGAGGTGGTTTTGTGAAACGGCGGATTTTTGTTGTAATTCTGGCAATCAGCCTGCTAATCATTCCTGTGGAGGGCGCGCCCATCCGGTGGGTGGATTTTGGCATTCCCTATGAATCGTTAAAATATGCTATGGATGTGGATATTCAAACGGCGGAGCAGGATATGCACATCAGCTGGATCGATACACTTGCGCTGGCGGCCTGCAGGACCGGGGGGAAATGCGGTCTTTCCTCTGTGAAAAAGGCGGCAGAGCAGCTTCGCGGCGGGAGTTCTCCACAGGAACTGCTTGGGGAACTGCACAAGTACTATGATTACTATTATGCCTCTTTTACGGCGGCATTGGGCGGGTTGCTTGGTTGCTTTTCTATGGAGGTAGACGGCCAGCTTCGTCCAGCATATGGTCTGAAAGCATACAGCCCCATTGCTTCAGGCTATGGATATAGTCACTGTTCCGATTTTGGCAATTCCCGTTCCTTTGGTTTTGCCAGAAAGCATTTGGGCAATGATTTGATGGGTGCGCTGGGCACTCCAGTGGTTGCCGTGGAAGGCGGGGTAGTGGAGGCTTTGGGCTGGAACCGATACGGAGGGTGGCGTGTTGGCATCCGCTCTTTCGACGGAAAGCGGTACTATTACTATGCCCACTTGCAGAAGAATAAGCCCTTTGCGGAAGGGCTGGAGCAGGGGGATCTGGTGCAGGCTGGCGATTTAATAGGCTTCATGGGCAGAACCGGGTATTCCGACAAAGAGAATACAAATAACATTGAAACAGTCCATCTGCACTTTGGTATGCAGCTTATTTTTGATGAGAGCCAGAAGGAGTGCAACAGCGAGATCTGGATCGATGTATATCCCATTGTGAAACTCCTTAGCAGCCACCGCAGTACTATTGTAAAAACAGACAGCGGCTGGCAGAGAAAATATCCCTTTGTGGATTTAGATACAGATTCACTTTAAATACTCCCTTGTTTTTTGTGTAGTTTATTCCCGGAAAAAGACAGTGCAGGGTTTGACAATGTTTTGCTCTTGTGGTATACTATCGGGGATATGTAGAATAGGAGGAGAATGGGAATGATGAGCGCGGAAAAGATGTTGAAAGGTATTGGTTGTTCCGTTAGTGATATTGTTTCCTCTGGTGCTCCTTTGACCGCTGAACTGTCTTTTGGAGACAGTGGTGAATACGTGGTTTTTCCCGGCTTTTGTGATGTGCATGTGCATTTCCGTGAGCCGGGATTTTCTTATAAAGAAACCATGGTCACCGGTTCAAAGGCCTCTGCCAGAGGTGGTTATACGGCAGTATGTACCATGCCGAATTTGAAACCTGTGCCGGACAGCCGGAAGAATCTGGATCTGCAGCTGCAGCTGATTCATGACGGTGCGGTGATCCATGTGTATCCCTACGGCGCGATCACCGTGGAGGAAAAAGGGGAGACCCTTGCGAATCTGGAGGCAATGGCCCCGGATGTGATCGCTTTTTCCGATGACGGCCGGGGTGTGCAGAGCGATGAAATGATGCGTCAGGCGATGCTTCGGGCCAAGGCGCTGGGTAAGATGATCGTTGCCCACTGTGAGGTAAACGACCTGCTCCACGGCGGTTATATTCATGACGGTCAGTATGCCAAAGAGCACGGACACCGTGGCATTTGCAGCGAAAGTGAGTATGCCCAGATTGCCCGGGATCTGCGTCTTGTGGAGGAAACCGGCTGCAAGTACCATGTGTGCCACATCTCCACCAAGGAGAGTGTGGAGCTGATCCGGCAGGCAAAGGCCAGGGGTGTGGATGTGACCTGTGAGACAGGTCCCCACTATCTGGTGATGGATGACAGCTTCCTGCAGGAAGACGGTAGATTTAAAATGAACCCGCCTCTGCGGTCTGCCGAGGACCGTAAAGCTCTGGTGGAGGGAATTGTGGATGGTACCATCGACATGATCGCTACCGACCATGCCCCCCACAGCGTGGAGGAAAAGAGCCGGGGTCTGGAAAAGAGCGCCTTCGGTGTGGTGGGTATTGAGACGGCGTTTCCTGTGCTCTATACCCATTTGGTGAAAACTGGCATAATCACACTTGAAAAGCTGGTGCGGCTGCTGAGCACCAATCCAAGGGAGCGTTTCGGTATCCCCATGGGTAACGACTATTCCGTGTGGGATTTGAGCAGTGAAGTTACTGTTGACCCGAAGGCGTTTTTATCCATGGGTAAAGCCACGCCGTTTGAAGGCTGGAAACTGAGCGGTGAATGTTTGCTGACCGTCTGCGACGGCAGCGTAGTCTATAAGAAGTGCTAACGGAGGAACCAAACTATGGCAAAGCGTACGGATATTAAGAAAATTCTAATCATTGGCTCCGGCCCCATTGTGATTGGCCAGGCGGCTGAATTTGACTATGCGGGAACCCAGGCCTGTCTTGCGTTGAAGGAGGAGGGCTATGAGGTTGTCCTGTGCAACTCTAACCCTGCCACCATTATGACTGATACCGTCATTGCGGATAAGGTCTACATGGAGCCGCTGACTTTGGAGTATATTGCGAAAATCATCCGCTATGAGCGTCCCGATGCCATCGTTCCCGGCATTGGCGGACAGACCGGCCTGAACCTTGCCATGCAGTTGGAGAAGAAGGGCGTTCTGCGGGAGTGCCGTGTGAAGCTGTTGGGTACTTCCAGCGCCTCCATCGAGCGGGCAGAGGACCGGGAAATGTTCAAGCAGCTGTGCCAGTTCATTGGCGAGCCGGTCATTCCTTCCGAGATTACCTATTCTATTGAGGAGGCCAAGGAGGCTGCCAAGCGGATCGGCTATCCTGTGGTGCTGCGTCCTGCCTTTACTCTGGGCGGTACCGGCGGCGGTTTTGCTTACAGCGAAGAAGAACTGGTAGAAGTGGGCCTGAATGCCTTTAAGCTCTCTCCTGTGCATCAGGTGCTGGTGGAGAAGTCCGTGAAGGGCTATAAGGAGATCGAGTTTGAGGTCATGCGGGATTCCAGCGACCATGCCATTACCATCTGCGGCATGGAGAACATTGACCCTGTGGGCGTCCACACCGGCGACTCTCTGGTGGTTGCCCCCATTATGACACTGAGCAAAGAAGACGAGAAAATGCTCAACGATTCCGCTATCAAGCTGATTCGTGAGCTGAAAATTGAGGGCGGCTGCAACGTCCAGTTTGCCCTGCACCCTGAGACCTCTGAGTATTTCCTCATTGAGGTCAACCCACGCGTGTCCCGCTCCTCCGCGCTGGCATCCAAGGCATCCGGTTACCCCATTGCTCGGGTCACTGCCAAGATCGCTGTTGGCATGACCTTGGAGGAGATTGCCATTGCCAATACCAACGCGGCTTTTGAACCTAAGCTGGACTACACCATCGCCAAGCTGCCTCGGTTCCCCTTCGATAAGTTTGCCACCGCTGCCAATACTCTTGGCACCCAGATGAAAGCCACCGGCGAGATCATGGGTATCGGGTCTACTCTGGAGGAGTGCCTGCTGAAGGGCGTGCGCTCTCTGGAAATTGGCGTATGCCATTTCCATATGGCGAAGTTTGACCGTATGCAGACAGAGGAAATGCTTACCTATCTGGAGAACTTCCAGGATGACAACATTTTTGCTGTTGCAGAGCTGCTACGCCGTGGTATCACAGTGGAAAAACTCCACGAGCTTACCAAGATCACCCCCTTCTTCCTGGAAGCCATCCAGCGGATCGTGGAGATGGAGTCTGTTGTCAAGACAAACCCCGGCGACCTGCAGATTTTGAAGGCAGCTAAGAAAATGGGCTTTGGCGACCAGTTTATTTCCAAGCTTTGGAACTGGAAGGAAATCGATGTGTACAACCTCCGTAAGGAAAATGGCCTGTTCCCTGTTTACCGGATGGTGGATACCTGCCATACCGGCGCCTATATTCCTTACTTCTATTCCTCTTACACCGGAGAAAATGCCTCTGTGCTCACCAACCGCAAGAAGATCGTGGTGCTGGGCGCGGGGCCTATCCGTATCGGTCAGGGCGTGGAGTTTGACTATTCCACGGTGCATGCGGTGATGACCATTAAGAATGCCGGTTACGAAGCAATTATCATTAACAACAACCCCGAAACGGTTTCCACTGACTACACCACAGCCGATAAGCTGTATTTCGAGCCTCTGACTCCTGAGGATGTTATGAACATTATTGAGTTCGAAAGACCCGACGGTGTTATCGCCTCTCTGGGTGGTCAGACTGCAATCAATCTGGCCCAGCCTCTGACCGACCGTGGTGTTAAGATCATCGGTACAGATTGCGCCGCTATCGACAAGGCTGAAAACCGTGACGCTTTTGAGAAACTGCTCAGCGAACTGAATATTCCCCAGCCCACCGGTAAGGCGGTTACCAAAATTGAAGACGGCATCCGGGCAGCCAGCGCCATTGGCTATCCCGTTTTGGTGCGCCCTTCCTTTGTGTTGGGCGGCCGGGCTATGCAGATCGTTGCCAATGAGGATCAGCTCCGCCATTATTTAAAGACGGCTGTTGAAATCGATGAGGACAAGCCTGTGCTTGTGGATAAGTATATCGAGGGCCGTGAGGTGGAGATCGACGCCATCTGCGATGGACGGGATGTGTTTGTCCCAGGCATTATGGAGCTGGTGGAGCGTACCGGTGTCCACTCCGGTGACTCTGTCAGTGTCTATCCAACATTCTCCATCTCCAATAAGGTGAAGGGCGTTATCCTGCAGTATGCCAAGAAACTGGGCTTGGGCATTGGCATTGTTGGCCTGTTTAACATTCAGTTTATTGTGGATAAGGATGACAATGTCTTTATCATCGAGGTAAACCCCCGTTCCTCCCGTACCGTTCCCTTCCTGTCCAAGGCTACCGGTTACTCTCTGGCGGATATTGCTACGGAGGTAATCCTTGGAAAGTCCCTGAAGGAACAGGGAATCTTTGACATCTATCCTGCGGAGAAGGATCGCTGGTATGTGAAAGCGCCTGTATTCTCTTTCAATAAGATCCGTGGTCTGGATGCCTACCTGTCCCCGGAAATGAAGTCCACCGGCGAGGCTATTGGCTACGACAGGACCATGACCAGAGCTCTTTACAAAGCGCTTCAGGCATCGGGTATGCACCTGCAGAATTACGGCACCGTGCTGGCTACCATCGCTGACCGGGATAAGGAGGAGGCGCTGCCCCTGATCCGCCGGTTCTATCAGTTGGGCTTTAACATTGAGGCTACTACCGGCACGGCAAAATTCTTGAAAGCCCATGGTATCCGCACCCACGCGCTGGGTAAGATCAGCGATGGCAGCGATGAGATTCCCAACGCTCTCCGTCAGGGCCATATCGCCTATGTGATCAATACCAAGGATCCTGGCTCCGATGCCAATGACGGTATCCAGATTCGCCAGATTGCTACGGAGCACAATGTATCCCTGTTCACTGCGCTGGACACTGTGAAGGTGCTGCTGGACGTGTTGGAGGAGACTACCCTTACCATTTCTACGATCGATGCTTAAGGAGGGGCTATGAAACAGGGTGTTTTTGAAATTATAGAAAATACTGCCCTGACAGACTGTGTTTATAAAATGGTCTTAAAGGGCGATGTGTCCGCAATTATCGCAGCCGGCCAGTTTGTGAATATTCAGCTGGACGGACTTTACCTGCGCCGCCCTATTTCAGTGTGCGACCTAAACGAGGATACTGTGACCATCATCTATAAGGTGGTGGGCGAGGGCACGGAAAAAATGTCCACAATGCGCCCGGGGGAAAAGCTGGATGTGCTCACCGGTCTGGGCAATGGCTATGACCTGACACTGTCCGGTGATAAGCCTGTGCTGCTGGGCGGCGGTGTAGGCGTACCCCCCATGTACCTGCTTGCCAAGCGGCTGATCGCTCAGGGAAAAGAAGTCAAGGTGATCCTTGGCTTCAACACCGCTGGAGAAGTGTTCTATGAACAGGCATTCCGGGAACTGGGCGCGGAGGTTACCGTCACCACTGTGGACGGTTCTTACGGCGTAAAAGGCTTTGTGACAGATGTGCTCAAAGACATGGACTATACCCATTTCTACACCTGCGGCCCTGAGCCTATGCTGAAAGCTGTGTACAAAACTTCCACAACTTCCGGCCAGATGAGCTTTGAAAAGCGTATGGGCTGCGGCTTTGGCGCTTGCATGGGCTGTTCCTGCAAGACCATCACCGGCTATAAGCGGATCTGCAAGGAAGGTCCTGTGATGATGAAGGAGGAAATACTATGGGAAGATTGAGTGTGAACCTTTGCGGTATCCAGCTTGATAACCCGGTGATTCCCGCCTCCGGTACCTTTGGTTACGGCTACGAGTATGCCCAGCTTTATGATATCAATTGCCTGGGAACCTTCTCTTTTAAGGGTACTACAAAGGATCCCCGCTTTGGTAACCCCACCCCCAGAATCGCGGAGTGTACCGCCGGTATGATCAATGCTGTGGGTCTGCAGAATCCCGGCGTGGAAAAAGTAGTGTCCAACGAACTGCCTAAGCTTAAGGAATGTTTCCACAAGCCTGTGATGGCAAATGTCAGTGGCTTTTCCGTGCCGGACTATGCCTATACCTGCCAGATGCTGGACAGGGAAGAACAGGTAGCCTGGCTGGAAGTGAATGTGAGCTGCCCCAATGTCCACGGCGGCGGTATGAGCTTTGGTACTGATCCCAAGGCTGCCGCTGAAGTAACTGCTGCTGTGAAGAAGGTGACCACTAAGCCTGTCATTGTGAAGCTCTCTCCCAATGTGACGGATATTGTGTCCATCGCCAAGGCCTGTGAGGACGCAGGCGCGGACGGCATCAGCCTGATCAATACTATGCTGGGTATGCGTATTGACCTGCGTACCCGTAAACCTGTGATCGCCAATAAGATGGGCGGCTTCTCCGGCTCTGCCATCTTCCCTGTGGCACTGCGTATGGTCTATCAGGTAGCAAGTGCCGTCAGTATCCCCGTTGTGGGTATGGGCGGTGTATCTACTGCCGAGGATGTGGTGGAAATGATGCTGGCCGGCGCTACCGCTGTGGAAGTGGGCGCTGCCAATCTGGTGAATCCCTATGTCTGCCGGGATATTATTGCCGATCTTCCCCGGGTCATGGATAAATACAGAATCAACACCTTAAGTGAAATTATAGGAGGCGTTAAGTAATGGGTAAGGACGTAATCGTTGCCTGCGATTTTTCCAGCGCGCAGCAGGTATTTGACTTTTTGGACAAGTTCACCGGCCGGAAGCCCTTTGTGAAGATCGGTATGGAGCTTTACTATGCGGAAGGCCCGGAAATTGTCAGACAGATTAAGGCCAGAGGCCACAAAATTTTCCTGGACCTGAAACTCCACGACATTCCTAACACCGTGAAGAAATCCATGGCGGTTCTGTCCAATCTGGATGTGGATATCACCAATCTCCACGCTGCTGGAACTAAGAATATGATGCGCGCGGCGCTGGAGGGTCTGACCCGTGCTGATGGCACCCGGCCCCTGCTGATTGCCGTGACCCAGCTTACCTCCACAGACCAGCAGAGCATGGAGGAAGATCTGATGATCCACGCACCTATTGATGAAGTTGTCATGCACTATGCCTCCTGCGCAAGGGATGCGGGTCTTGACGGTGTAGTCTGCTCTCCTCTGGAGGCTGGTAAGGTCCACGACACCTGCGGCAAGGATTTTTTGACCATTACCCCTGGTGTCCGTTTTGCTGATGGCGATATTGGCGACCAGAAGCGGGTAATGACCCCGGCTGCAGCAAAGCAAATCGGTTCTGACTACATTGTGGTTGGCCGCCCCATTACAGCTGCGGCAGACCCTGTTGCCGCCTATGAGCGCTGCGTGGCGGAATTCTGCGATTAAGGCTTTATTTGCTGTATAGCTTTTACATTACAGATAGATAAGGAGATATATTATGGAAGGCTACAAAAGAGAGTTTATTGAATTTCTTCAGAGTGCCGGCGTTTTGAAGTTTGGTGACTTTACCGCTAAGTCCGGCCGGAAGATCCCCTATTTTGTCAATGCCGGCATGATCAAGACCGGTGATGAGATCGCAAAGCTGGGCGAGTTCTATGCCAAGGCATATTTTGACAAGCTTGGCAGCAAGCCCACAGTGCTGTACGGACCTGCCTACAAGGGCATTTCTCTGTCCGTTTCCGCAGCGGTGGCGCTGAGTAAGAACGGTCTGAATGTGCCGTTCTTCTTCAACCGCAAGGAAGTGAAGGACCACGGCGAGGGCGGTGTGTTCGTAGGCTATGTACCTCAGGCAGGGGAGGAGATCGTCATCATTGAGGACGTGATCACTGCCGGCACTGCTATCCGGGAGTCTATGGCTATCCTGAGCCATCTGGAAGGTGTTAAGGTGGCAGCCACTTTTATCATGGTGGATCGCAAGGAAAAGGGTCAGACCGACAAGGGTGCTATGCAGGAGATCGAAGAGCAGTTCGGTTTCCCCGTATACTCTGTTGTGGATGTGTATGACATCATTGAATACCTGGAAGAAGATCCTGCCAACGAAGAAAATGTGACCCGTATCAAGAATTATCTTGCTGTGAATGGAGCAAAAGCATGAGAAGTTTAATTGATATTATTGATTTTTCTGTGGAGGAGATCCAGCAGCTTCTGGAGGCTGCCTGCGACATCAGCGAGCACCCTGAAAAGTATGCGGAGCTGTGCCACGGCAAGAAACTGGCCACCTTGTTCTTTGAACCCTCTACCCGTACCCGCCTGAGCTTTGAGGCGGCGATGATGGAACTGGGCGGCAACGTGATTGGCTTCAGTGAAGCTAGCTCCTCCTCCGCCAGCAAGGGTGAGAGCATGGCGGATACCGCCAAGATCCTCTCCTGCTATGCGGACATCATGGCCATCCGCCATCCCAAGGAAGGCGCGCCCTATGTGGCGGCTAAGAATGCTACCATTCCTGTAATCAACGCTGGCGACGGCGGCCATTGCCACCCCACACAGACCCTGGCGGATTTGCTGACCATTTACCGTGAGAATGGCCGTCTGGAGAATTTGACCGTGGGTTGCTGCGGCGACCTGAAGTACGGACGTACCGTCCATTCCCTGATCAGCGCTCTGGGCCGCTACAAGAATATTAAAATTGTCCTGATCTCCCCGGAAGAGCTGCGCCTGCCTAAGTATGTAAAATACGAGGTGCTGGATAAGTATAACATGGAGTATGTGGAAACCACCTCCCTTGAGGAAGTAATGCCTCAGCTGGATGTGCTGTACATGACCCGTATCCAGCGGGAGCGCTTTGACAGCTTTGATGAGTATGAACGCCTGAAGGACATCTACATCCTCACTGAGGAAAAGATGCAGCTGGCTAAGCCCACTATGCGTGTGCTCCATCCTCTGCCCAGAGTGAATGAAATCAGCGTGAAGGTGGATGATGATCCCAGAGCAGCCTATTTCCGCCAGGCGCTGAACGGAAAGTATATGCGTATGGCGCTGATTTTGAAGCTTCTGGAAGAGGCAAAACAAGGCGTACCTCTGCAACATCCGAAGAATGTTGTGATCGACAAATTCGTTTGCGACAACCCCAGATGCATTAGTTCCACAGAGCAGGAACTGCAGCATGCCTTTAAACTGGTGGACGAAGAACACGGGATTTACCGCTGTGTTTACTGCGAGGCAAAGAAGAAACTGGCAAAATAAAAAAGTGTACAAATGGGACTGGCCATGAAATCATTTTGGTATCCAAAAGAGAGAAAGTGGCCATGTCCCGATTGACACAAAAATACTGCTGTGTTAAAATATTTAAGCCGAAATCAATAGAATTTTCCGGAACTGACGGAGATTGTGGAGCACCACAGGGGACCGGGAATATTTTTTAGCCGACCGTCTGGGCACACTTTTACTCGTTCCGGGTAGGGTGTGCCTTTTACGCTTTTTTTGGAGGTATCGTGATGAAAAAAGTTGGAATTGTAATGGGAAGCGACAGCGACCTGCCTATCGTGCAGAAGGCCGTGGATGTGCTGAAGGAACTGGAAATCCCCTATGAGGTGCATATTTATTCTGCCCACAGAACCCCTGTGGAAGCCAGAGATTTTGCGCTAAATGCCCGGGCTAACGGTTTTGGCGCCATTATTGCCGCGGCCGGCATGGCTGCCCATCTGGCCGGCGCTATTGCTGCCAATACCACCTTGCCTGTAATTGGCATTCCCTGCAAAGGTCCTGTTCTGGATGGCTTGGACGCCCTTTTGTCCACAGTGCAGATGCCCACAGGTATTCCCGTAGCAACGGTTGCCATCAATGGCGCTGCCAATGCCGCTTTGCTGTGCGCTCAGATCATTGCTGTGGAAGACAGCCAGCTTGCTCAGAAGCTGGATGCCAAGCGCCTTGCGGATGCCAATAAAGTCCTGCAAAAGGATGCCACCATTGCCGCCGGTATGTAAGTAAGAGAACCCCACTCATAAAATAAAGGAGATAACGAACATGGAAAAGAAGCTCATTTACACTGGTAAGACTAAGAACGTTTATGCCCTGGAAAACGGCAACTGCCTGCTGAAGTTTAAAGATGACTGCACCGGTAAGGACGGTGTGTTTGATCCCGGTGAGAACTCCGTAGGCCTGACCATCGAAGGTGTGGGCGATGTGAATCTGCGTATGTCCATCTACTTCTTTGAGAAGATCAACGCTGCCGGTATCCGTACCCACTATGTCAGCGCCAATCTGGAAGACACCACCATGGAAGTTCTGGCCGCAAAGGCATTTGGTAAGGGTCTGGAGGTTATCTGCCGTTACAAGGCTGTAGGCAGCTTCTTCCGTCGTTATTCCGATTATATTGAGGAAGGCGCAGACCTGCCTGAATACGTGGAGATGACCTTCAAGAACGATGAGAAGGGCGATCCCCTGGTCACCAAGGAAGGCCTGGTTGCTTTGGGCGTCATGACCTCCGAGCAGTATGACGGTATGGTTGCCATGACCCAGCGCATCACCCGGATCGTTGCCGACGACCTGAAGGAAAAGGGCATGGATATGTACGACATCAAGTTTGAGTTCGGCTATGACGCCGACGGCAAGGTTATGCTGATCGACGAGATCGCTTCCGGCAATATGCGCGTTTATAAGGACGGTAAGTATGTTGACCCCATGTCCCTGAACAAGCTGTTCTTTGCATAATTTTTAGCAACCTAAACTAGAGGAGTTATCAATGGGCGGATTTTTTGGAATCACCTCCAAGACTGACTGCATGCTGGACGTATTCTTCGGCGTGGACTACCATTCCCACCTGGGTACCCGCCGTGGCGGTATGGCTGCCTACGACAAGGAGATTGGCCTGCAGAGAAAAATTCATAGTATAGAGAACTCTCCGTTCCGTACCAAATTTGAGCACATTTTTGAGGAAATGCATGGCACTTCTGCCATTGGCTGTATCAGCGATACAGACCCTCAGCCTATGCTGATCCGGTCCAAGCTGGGCACCTATGCCATTTCCACCGTTGGCCTTATTAACAATTATCAGGAGCTGATTGATCAGTGCCTGAACCAAAACGGCGGTTACTTTGATGCCATGACCGGCGGTAGAGTAAACACCACTGAGCTGGTGGCAGCGCTGATTAACCAGAAGTCCAACTTTAAAGAAGGCATTCAGTTTGCCCAAAGCGTGATTGATGGTACTGCCAATATTCTTCTGCTGACGGACAGCGGTAGCCTGATCGCTGCCCGGGACCGTTTGGGCAGAATCCCTGTCCAGATCGGCCGGGATGAAAACGGCTACGCTGTCTCCTTTGAGCAGTTCGCCTATACTAAGTTGGGCTATGAGCATGTAAAGGAGCTGGGACCCGGTGAGATCGTGGAGCTGACCCCGGATTCCATGACCCAGCTTGCCCAGCCTGGGGAAAAGATGCGTGTCTGTGCGTTCCTGTGGAGCTACTATGGATATCCCACCTCTAATTTTGAAGGCGTGAATGTAGAAGTAATGCGCTACCGCAACGGCGCTTACATGGCGGAGCGTGATATGGAGCAGGGAAGAACCATGGAGCTGGATTACGTGGGCGGTGTGCCTGATTCCGGTACCCCCCATGCCATCGGTTACGCCAACCGCACAGGCCGGCCCTTCGCCAGAGCCTTTATTAAGTACACCCCTACCTGGAGCAGAAGCTTCACTCCTGCCAAGCAGGCAGACAGGAATAAGGTTGCCAAGATGAAGCAGATTCCTGTTGAGGAGCTTATCAAGGACAAGCACCTCCTGTTTGTGGACGATTCCATTGTCCGTGGTACTCAGCTTCAGGAGACGGTGGATTTCCTGTATAATAACGGAGCTAAGTCTGTGCATATGCGTTCTGCCTGCCCTCCCATTATGTATGGATGTAAGTATTTGAACTTCTCCCGCTCTAAAAACGATATGGAGCTGATTTCCCGCAGAATGATCGTGGAACTGGAAGGCGAGGAAGGTCTGAAGTATATCAAAGAGTATGCTGACGGCGATACCGAGCGCGGCAAGAAACTGCGTCAGGCAATTTGCGAAAAATTCCACTTTGCGTCTTTAGGATTCCAGACCATCAATGGTGTTATCAACGCCATCGGTTTGGACAAATGTAAGCTGTGTACCTACTGCTGGTCCGGCGAAGAATAAGAAATAAGGAGTAAGATCATGGTAGAAAAGAGTTATTCCGAAAGCTATGCTGCCGCCGGTGTGGATATCACTGCCGGCTACCGGGCGGTGGAACTGATGAAGAAGCACGTCAAGCGCACCAGAAATGAAGGCTGTCTGGACGATGTGGGCGGCTTTGGTGGTTGCTTTGGTCTGCCTGTTGCCGGCATGGAGGAGCCTGTGCTGGTATCCGGTACTGACGGCTGCGGCACCAAGGTCAAGCTTGCTATTTTGATGGACAAGCACGACACCATTGGTATTGATGCGGTTGCAATGTGTGTCAATGACATTATTTGCGTCGGCGCGAAACCCCTGTTCTTCCTGGACTATATCGCTTGTGGAAAAAACATTCCTGAGAAGATTGCGGAAATTGTTGGCGGCGTGGCTGAGGGCTGTGTCCAGTCCGGCGCCGCGCTCATCGGCGGCGAGACTGCTGAGCATCCCGGCATGATGCCTGTGGAGGACTATGACCTTGCAGGTTTTGCTGTGGGTATTGTGGACAAGAAAAAGATTCTGGACAACACCCGCATGGCAGCCGGCGATGTGGTAATTGCTCTGCCCTCTACCGGTATCCATTCCAACGGCTTCAGCCTGTGCCGTAAGGTCTTTGATATCGATAACAACAACCCCGAACTGTATGTCCCTAATGCGGAACTGGGTGGCAAGACCATAGGCGAAGCCCTGCTGACTCCCACAAAGATCTACGTAAAGGCTGTGCTTTCCCTTCTGGAGAAGGTGGATGTGAAAGGTATCTCCCACATCACCGGCGGCGGTTTTTATGAAAACATTCCCCGATCTATCCCCGATGGCCTGGGCGCTGTGATTGAGCGGAGCGCTGTAAAGGTGCTGCCTATTTTTGACCTGATTGCAAAAACAGGCAATATTCCTGAGCGTGATATGTTCAATACTTATAACATGGGCGTTGGTATGAGCATTGTAGTTCCCGCAGGCCAGGTGGACACTGCCATCGAAGTTCTGAAAGCAAATGGCGAAGATGCCTACGTGATCGGTAAGATCGTGGCATCTGATGAGAAGATCACCATCGTGTAAGGTGGCTGCCATGGCACATACAAAAATTGCAGTCCTTGTATCCGGTGGCGGCACCAATTTGCAGGCGCTGATCGATGCCCAGGGTAGGGGAGAATTGGGCGGCGGAGAGATTGTTGCTGTCATTTCCTCCGCCGAGGGTGCGTATGCCCTTGAACGGGCGTCAAAAGCAGGAATCCAGGGTTATGTGATTCCCCGGAAGAATTACAGCTCCAACCGTGAGATGACCGTGGCTGTGGTGGAGAAGCTGCAGCAGCTTCACATCGATTTGGTGGTTCTTGCCGGCTGTATGGTGATTTTTACCCAGGAGCTGGTAAATGCCTACCCCAATGCCATTATGAACGTCCATCCCGCGCTGATTCCCTCGTTCTGCGGTGCCGGGTATTACGGATTGCACGTCCACGAAAAAGCCCTTGCTTATGGTGTCAAGCTCTCAGGAGCAACAGTACATTTTGTCAGTGAGGAGTGTGACGGCGGACCCATCATTGCCCAGCAGGCGGTGGAGGTTCTGCCCAGTGACACTCCGGAGATTCTGCAGCGGCGGATCATGGAGCAGGCGGAATGGAAGATTTTGCCTAAGGCAGTATCGCTGTTTTGCCAGGGTCGTATCCATGTTGACGGACGCATCGTGAAGATAGATCAGGAGGAAATAAAATGAATGTGTATGAAATCGGCTCTCTGAGCCAGAAACTCTCAACAAACACCTATCCCGGCAGAGGTATTGTGCTGGGCATTACCCCTGACGGTAAACATTCTGTCGCGGCATATTTTATCATGGGCCGCAGTGTTAACTCCCGTAATCGCGTATTCATTCAGGAGCAGGACGGCATCCGTACGGAAGCCCACGACCCCAGCCTGATGAAGGATCCCCACCTGATTATTTATCACCCTGTCCGGGAAGCCGGATGTGGTCTGATCGTTACCAACGGTGACCAGACGGATACCATTTGGGCATATCTGGCTAAGGGTGAGAGCTGGGAAGCTGCCCTGCGTACCAGAACCTTTGAAGATGACGGTCCTAACTGGACTCCCAGAATCTCCGGTCTGCTGGCTGGGGACGGCAGCTATAAGATGTCTATTTTGAAGGCTGCGGATCCCGAGGGCAATGCCTGCGCCCGTTTCTTCTACGAATATCCCGCTACCAAGGGCCTGGGTCACTTTATCCACACCTACGTGTGCGATGGAAACCCTGTAATTCCTACCTTCCAGGGCGAACCTGAGCGGGTGGCTATGGATAACGATATGGAAGCCTTTACCAACATGCTGTGGGAGAACCTGAATCCTGATAATAAGATCTCTCTGTTTGTCCGCTATACGGACTTGGCTACCGGTACCTACCGCCAGACCATCCTCAATAAGCACGTGTAAGGAGAAGGAACATGAAAGAATTTGAACTGAAATATGGCTGCAACCCCAACCAGAAGCCTTCCAAAATCTATATGCACGACGGCAGCGAGCTGCCTATCACCATCCTCAATGGCCGTCCCGGCTATATTAACTTCCTGGATGCGCTCAATTCCTGGCAGCTTGTGAAGGAACTGAAAGAAGCTACCGGAATGTGCGCTGTTACCTCCTTCAAGCACGTATCTCCCACCTCTGCCGCTGTTGGCAAGGTGCTGCCTGAGGATCTGAAGAAGGCATGTTTTGTAGACGATACCCCCGAACTGGATGAGAATCCTCTGGCCTGTGCCTACGCCCGTGCCCGTGGCACGGACCGTATGTGTTCCTTTGGTGACTGGGTTGCTCTGTCCGATGAGTGTGATGCGCTGACCGCAAAGTTGATTGCCCGGGAAGTGTCCGATGGCGTGATCGCCCCCAGCTATACAGAGGAAGCCCTGCAGATCCTGCGGGCAAAGCGGAAAGGCAGCTACAATGTGGTTGCCATCGATCCTGATTTTGTTCCCGCTGAAGCAGAGCACAAGCAGGTCTACGGCATCACTTTCCAGCAGGGCCGCAACAATTTCAAGATCGGCGAGCATCTGCTGGAGAACATTGTTACCCAGAATAAGGATCTGCCTGAAAGCGCAAAGATCGACCTGATTGTGGCGCTGATTACTCTGAAGTATACCCAGTCCAACTCCGTTTGCTTTGCAGTGGACGGACAGGCTATCGGTGTAGGTGCTGGACAGCAGTCCCGTATCCACTGCACCAGACTGGCCGGCACTAAGGCAGACACCTGGTTCCTGCGCCAGCATCCCAAGACATTGAATCTGCCCTTCCGCAGCGATCTGGGCCGTCCCAACCGGGACAATGTAATTGATGGCTATATCAATGGCAACGAGGAAGATGTGTGCGCTGAGGGTATCTGGCAGAACTACTTTACATCCCAGCCTGAGCGTCTGACTGAGGAGGATAAGAAGCAGTGGCTGTCTACCCGCCAGAATGTAGCCCTTGGTTCTGACGCATTCTTCCCCTTCAGCGACAATATTAAGCGCGCGGCAGCCTCCGGCGTTAAGTACATCGCTGAGCCCGGCGGTTCTATCCGTGACGATCTGGTCATTGCCGAGTGCGACAAGAACGGTATGGTCATGGCCTTCACAGGCATGCGTTTGTTCCATCACTAAGAGATTCCGTAGGGGACAGTTTTTACTGCCCCCTATCGGTGCGTTTTACCCCCAATATTTACAGGAGGAAATCCCTATGAAATTGTTAGTTGTGGGCGGTGGTGGCCGCGAGCATGCGATTATCCGCTCCCTGAAGAAAAATCCCACTGTGGAGGTTATTTATGCCGCACCCGGTAACGGCGGTATTGCCGCCGATGCTGTGTGCACAGGTATCAGCGCCACAGATTTGGATAAGATTGTTGCCTTTGCTGTGGAAAATGCCATTGATTATGCGGTTGTAGCTCCGGACGATCCTCTGGTTCTTGGCTGTGTGGATGCCCTGAACGAGAAGGGTATCCCTTGCTTTGGCCCCAGAGCCAATGCCGCCATTATCGAGGGCAGCAAGGTCTTTTCCAAGAATCTTATGAAGAAGTACGGTATCCCCACCGCTGCTTACGAAGTGTTTACCGATATGGATGCTGCTCTTGCATACCTGCAGGACGCGCCTATCCCCACGGTCATTAAGGCTGACGGCCTTGCTCTGGGTAAGGGTGTTATCATCGCTCAGACCAGACAGGAAGCTATGGACGCGGTTCGCTCCATGATGGCGGACAAGGTATTCGGAAAAAGCGGCGACCAGATCGTGATTGAAGAGTTTCTGACTGGCCCTGAAGTATCTGTACTGGCTTTCACAGACGGAAAGTGCGTCAAGCCCATGGTTTCTTCCATGGATCACAAGCGGGTAGGTGATAACGATACCGGTCTGAACACCGGCGGTATGGGTACGGTTGCGCCCAATCCCTACTACACAAAGGATATTGCCGAAGAGTGCATGCAGACCATCTTCCTGCCTACCATGAACGCCATGAACGCGGAAGGCCGTACCTTTACCGGCTGCCTGTACTTTGGGCTTATGCTTACTCCCAATGGCCCCAAGGTCATTGAGTATAACTGCCGTTTCGGCGACCCGGAGACACAGGTGGTGCTGCCGCTGCTGGAGAGCGATCTGCTTGAGATTATGCAGGCTACCACCAATGGAACTCTGGCAGAGACCGAAGTGAAGTTTGCCGATAAGCATGCCTGCTGCGTGATTCTGGCGTCCAACGGTTATCCCTCCTCCTACAAGAAGGGGCATGAGATCACCATGACCCAGGAGGCTGCGGCCCATACTTATGTAGCCGGCGCCAAGCTGGAGGATGGAAAACTGGTCACCTCCGGTGGCCGTGTTACCGGCACCACCGCTGTTGCGGATTCTCTGGAGGATGCCATTGCTCAGGCATACCGCCTGTCCGACGGTGTGAAATTCCAAGGGGCTTACCGCCGCAGTGATATTGGACGCCGTGCCCTGCAGGCGCTGAAGTGAGGAGGAAGATAACTATGGTTTATCGTATTTTTGTTGAGAAGAAGGAGGGCCTTACCCATGAGGCGAAGGCACTTCTGAATGATGCCAGAAATCTGCTGGGCATTACAGCTTTGGAAGATGTGCGTCTTTTCAACCGTTATGATGCGGAGAATATCACCCAGGAAGTGTTTGACTATGCGGTAAAGACCGTGTTCTCCGAGCCTCAGGTGGATATTGCCACCGCTTCCATTGAGGTGCCTAATGCCTATGTATTCGCAGTGGAGGCTCTGCCCGGCCAGTTTGACCAGCGGGCGGATTCCGCTGCCCAGTGTATCCAGATCATTTCTCAGGGTGAACGTCCTCTGGTGCGCAACGCCAAGGTCTATGCCCTGTATGGCAACCTCTCTCAGGAGGATATCAGCGAGATCAAGAAGTACGTTATTAACCCTGTGGAGTGCCGTGAAGCAGCCCTGGAGAAGCCTGAAACACTGGCTATCCAGTACGAAATTCCCACCGAAGTGGCAGTGGTAGAGGGCTTTATCGATCTGGATGAAGCAGGCCTTGCCCAGTTCATCAAGACCTATGGCCTTGCCATGGATGAGGCGGATATCGCCTTCTGTCAGGCTTATTTTAAGACTGAGGGCAGAAACCCCACCATTACTGAGATCCGCATGATCGATACCTACTGGTCTGACCACTGCCGTCATACCACCTTTGGTACCATTATCGATAATGTGACCTTTGAGGACGAGCTGCTCCAGAAAACCTATCAGGAGTACCTTGCTACCCGCGAGGCGCTAGGCCGTGGCAGCAAGCCCATCTGCCTGATGGATCTGGCCACCATCGCTGTAAAACATCTGAAGGCAGAGGGTAAACTGCCTAAGCTGGATGAGAGCGAAGAAATCAACGCCTGCACCGTTAAGATCAATGTGGACGTGGACGGTGTCACCGAGCCCTGGCTGCTGCTGTTCAAGAACGAAACCCACAACCACCCCACTGAGATCGAGCCTTTCGGTGGCGCGGCAACTTGCATCGGCGGCGCGATCCGTGACCCCCTGTCCGGCAGAAGCTATGTCTATGGCGCTATGCGTGTGACCGGCGCTGCGGATCCTTTGAAGCCCATTGCCCAGACTATTCCCGGCAAGCTGCCCCAGCGTAAAATTGTCACCACCGCGGCTGCGGGCTATTCCTCCTACGGCAACCAGATTGGCCTTGCAACCGGTATTGTGGATGAAATTTACCATCCCGGCTATGCCGCCAAGAGAATGGAAATCGGTGCTGTGATTGCCGCTGCTCCTGCTGAGAATGTGCGCCGTGAACGCCCTGAAGCCGGTGACGTGGTCATCCTGCTGGGTGGCGCTACCGGACGTGACGGTATCGGCGGCGCAACCGGTTCTTCCAAGGCTCATAATACCCAGTCCGTGGAGACCTGCGGCAGTGAGGTTCAGAAGGGCAATGCCCCCGAGGAGCGCAAGCTGCAGCGTTTGTTCCGTAACAGTGAGGCTTCCAAGCTGATCAAGCGGTGCAATGACTTTGGCGCAGGCGGTGTATCTGTTGCCATCGGTGAGCTGGCTGACGGCCTGACCATTGACCTGAACGCAGTTCCTAAGAAATACGACGGTCTGGACGGCACGGAGCTTGCTATTTCCGAATCCCAGGAGCGTATGGCTGTTGTGGTGGAAGCAAAGGATGTTGCCCGTTTCCTGGAACTGGCAGGCACCGAAAACCTGAACGCTGTTCCTGTTGCGAAGGTTACTGCTGAAGCCCGCCTTGTGATGCACTGGAATGGCAAGACCATTTGTGACATTTCCCGTGATTTCCTGAACTCCAACGGTGCGGACAAGCATATTGAAGCCGCTCCCGCTGCGCCTTCCTGCATTGAAAAGGCCGTCTCCGGCACTTTCGTTGACCTGTACAGCGCCCTTGTGGACGACCTGAATATCTGCTCCAAGCGTGGACTTTCCGAGCGGTTTGATTCCACCATAGGCGCAGGCACTGTGCTGATGCCCTTCGGCGGTGTCAACCAGCTGACGCCTATTCAGGCTATGGTCCAGAAGATCAGCGTGGAGAAGAAGCACACCGATGACTGCTCCTTCATGGCCTTTGGCTACAACCCCTTTATTACAGAAAAGAGCCCCTATCACGGTGCGTATCTGGCTGTGGTGGAATCCGTTTCCAAGCTGATCGCCACCGGCGCCAGCTTTGAGGATGTGTATCTGACCTTCCAGGAGTATTTTGAGCGCCTTGGCAAGGATCCCAAGCGTTGGGGCAAACCTCTTGCTGCGCTGTTGGGCGCATTTAAGGCACAGGTAAATCTGGGTGTTGGCGCCATTGGCGGCAAGGATTCCATGTCTGGTTCCTTTGAATCATTGGATGTTCCTCCTACGCTGGTTTCCTTTGCTGTTACCACCGGCAAGGTTGCAGACGTGGTTACCAATGAATTTAAGGCCGCAGGAAACAAGGTGTGTCTGCTGAAGCCCGCCTACGATGAAAACGGCCTGCCTGTTGCAGAATCCCTGCTGGCAAACTTTGACCTGGTTACCAAGCTAATGCGCCAGGGCAATGTAGTCTCTGCCTATACTCCCGGCATGGGCGGCGTAGCCGAGGCAGTGCTGAAGATGGCGATCGGCAACGGTATCGGTGTTGACTTTACCGATACTCAGGTGCAGGAGCTGTTTGGTTACAGCTACGGCAGCTTTGTGCTGGAAATGACCGGTGAGCCTGTTGGCAAGCAGATCGGTGTGACCAATGCCACTGCTAAGCTGACTCTGGGCGGTGAAGAGATTTGTCTGGATGCTCTGCTGAAGACCTATGAGGACAAGCTGGAGAGCGTATACTCTTGCAATATCCCCGACAGCCATTCCAAGGTTGAAAACTTTACCTATGAGGTAAATGGTTACAAAGCTCCTGCGGTGAAGACGGCCAGACCTAAGGTTCTGATTCCTGCTTTCCCTGGCACCAACTGTGAGTTTGATTCCGCTAAGGCTGTGCGTGATGCAGGTGCGGAGACTGAGATCATTGTGATCAACAACCTGTCCGCAGACGGCATTGCCGCCAGTGTGGACCGCTTTGCCCGGGAACTGAAGTCCGCCCAGATGGTGTTTATCCCCGGCGGCTTCTCCGGTGGTGACGAACCCGACGGCTCCGGTAAGTTTATTACCGCATTCTTCCGCAACGCTGCTGTGAAGGAAGGCGTGACAGAACTGTTGGAGAACCGGGACGGCCTGATGTGTGGTATCTGCAACGGTTTCCAGGCGCTGATCAAGCTGGGTCTTGTGCCTTACGGTAAGATCATTGATACAGATGAGAACTGCCCCACCCTGACTTTCAACACCATCTCCCGTCACCAGTCCAGAATTGTCCGTACCCGGATTGCCTCCAACAAGTCTCCCTGGCTGAGCCTTATGAATGTGGGTGACATTGTCAGTGTACCCATTTCTCATGGTGAGGGTCGGTTCCTGGCAAGTGAGGAACTGATCCGCAATCTGGCTGAAAACGGCCAGATCGCCACACAGTATGTGGACCTGAACGGAAACGCAACCACCGATGTCCACTTTAACCCCAATGACTCCATGTTCGCCATTGAAGGCATTACTTCCCCTGACGGCAGAGTCTTCGGCAAGATGGGCCATAGTGAGCGTATTGGCGCAGGCCTTTATAAGAACGTTCCCGGAAATTACGATATTCGCATGTTTGAAGCGGCTGTGAAGTATTTTAAGGGCTAAATAAAAAACATCCATCGGCTTAGCCGATGGATGTTTTTTATTATATTGAATATGTAAGTCGGTTTTTTTTGAACATCACGTTGTATGCGATGGTTTGGGCAGCAAAGGTAAAAATCCAGGAAATGGTATAAGAGATGTAAAGATATTCCAGTGAGTGGAATTGGGGCAGCGGGAATATGGTCAAAATCCACATAATACGCACACCGCACACACCCAGAATGGAAATGATCATGGACGTGACAGAGCACCCCATACCCCGCAGCGCACCAGTGGATACCTCCATAAGACCGCAAAGGAAATAGGGGATACCAACGTAAGCCAGACGAATCATACCGTAAGCAATTGCCTCCGGAGAATCTGTGATGTAGATGCCAAGCAGTGTTTCGCCGGCAGCGTACATACCCAGGCCAATCAAAACACCTAACACCACAACGCATATAATACTGGTCAGGAAGACTTTTTTAATACGTCCATACTGCTTTGCACCCATGTTCTGGCCAACAAAATTAACTGTGGTTTGATAGAAACTGTTCAGCGCAATGTAGATGAAACCGTCAAGATTGGCAGCGGCACCGTTGCCTGCTACCAGAGCGTCACTGTTAAAACTGTTAATGGAACTCTGAATCAGAACATTGGAGATGGAGAACAAAGAACCTTGAATTCCTGCGGGAAGACCAATGCGGATGAATTTCAGGAGCGGTTCTTTATAGATGCGAATGTTCTTTAACACAAGCTTACAGGCATCTGTCCGTTTACACAGGGCACGCACCACTAAAACAGCGGAAATACCCTGAGAGATGACAGTGGCAAGAGCAACACCTGCCACATTCATATGAAAGACGGTTACAAAGATAACGTTTAAAATAACATTTGTAATACCGGCGATGGACAGAAAGATCAATGGACTCTTGGTGTCGCCGGCGGCACGGAGGATGGAAGAGCAGAAGTTATATACAATGGTAAAGGTCATGCCGGAAAAGTAGATTTTCATATACACGGCAGACAAAGGCAGGACATTTTCCGGGGTGCCCATCCAGACAAGAAATGTTTTAGAAAAAACAACACCTACAATGGACACCAGAATACCACCGATGATGGCAGTTGGCAGGGCAGTGTGGACGGCCTTCTGAACAAAGTCTGTACGGTTACTGCCAATGCCGTGGGCGACAGTAACACCGGTACCGATAGAAAGACCAATAAATAAGTTAACGATCAAATTGGTTAGGGCACCTGTGGAACTCACTGCTCCAACAGAAATGCTGCCACAGAATCTGCCAACAACCACCATATCCGCTGCATTAAACAGCAGCTGCAGCAGACCTGTGAGCATAATCGGAATGGTATAACGGACGATATTATTGAACAGCGGGCCGTTCAGCATATCAATATTTTTGCGACTCATTGTACGTACCTCCACAAAAACGGTAGAAATGATTAAAGACTACACACGTCCACAACAGACAGCTTGTCACTATCCACAGTGAAGCGGATATCAAACCCGGCGAAGCTAAGACCATAGATCCTGCCGGCGGTGCGCTGATAGGATGGGCGGGGATCGTGGGACAGTACATCTATGGCAGCCTGGCGCTTTTGGGTTGGGAGAAGTTCCAAAAACTCCGCGGGAAATTCCACCTGAAGTAAAAAGTCTCCTGCGGTATCTGTAAAACCTCCCAACGCATCCGGCTTGGAATCGCTGTATGGGATATAGGGCTTAATATCAAATATGGGAGTTCCATCCATCAGATCCGCGCCGCCCACATGGAGTACAGTGCCAATACCTTGGGTGTGTTCCACACCAAGCAGCTTCACGCAGGACAGCCCAAGATTGTTGGGTCGGAACGGGGAACGGGTGGCAAAAACACCCATACGTGTATTGCCGCCCAAACGGGGGGGCCGTACAGTGGGCGACCATTCGTGCCCCACGGATTCTGAAAACTGCCAAATCAGCCAAAGGTAGGAAAAACCGTCAATTCCCCGCAATGCATCCGGGTTCTGAAATTCCGGTTCAAATACAATGGTTGATTCCAGTGACTCCACAAGGCCGCTTTGTCGGGGTATGCCAAATTTTGAAGGAAAATCACTTCGGATTCTGGCGATTGGTTTTATGGTGATATCCATATAAAGACCTCTCAACAGTGGCTGAATTAACTTTGCGCATGCTTCATTACATAATACACCCAACACCGGAAAAGTCAAGTTAAAGTATCCAAAAAGAGAAAAATGGAGACCGATAAAACGGTCTCCATTGGCGTTTATGGAGTGAATTAGTGATTCTCCATCCAGTCGTTTACCTTGGTTTTAGCCAGACGCAGAATATCCTCAGTGGGGTAGGGAGAGTTTTCACCGCCGTGAACGTACAGGAAGTACAGACCGCCGGGAGTCTGGAACAGGATTTCTTCGTAACCGGCAGGATCACCAAAGAAACTGAATGTATACTTCTTGACAAGCGTAGCAGTCTCGGTATTATATTCTTTCTTGCAAATGATCTTCTTCATGGCACAATCCTCCTTTCTTCAATGTAATAACGGATGTAATTATACATATTTATAGAATAAAATCAAGGGAAAAACGGCCGCTTTTTTACGCAATGCCGTATTTTTGGATATTAAATTAAGAAGTAGTGTTCAATCGGAAATCCACATGTGCAAAATATACAACAATCTCTGCTGGACGGTGGGCAGAAAATATGTTATTATGGAGGGAAAGAGGTGAAAAAGTTGAAAGATTTTCCTTTATTTACCACAGATAATGGAATTGCGAGCTTGAAATTTAAAGAAATTCCATATAGTGGTGCTGCCTATATCACACTTGGTAATACATGGAATCCTCAAGTGCTGCTCAAAGAGTGCGCAGACTTTTGCAAGGCTGCTGGGGCTGACAAAATCTATGCAACCGGATCAAAGTGTCTTGAAGACTATCCTCTGCACACACACGTTTTGCGGATGCGTATTCTAAGAGCGCAGCTTGCGGACACTGACGCGGTGCTTGTACCGGTGACGGGGGAGAGCCTCCGGCAGTTCCGTGACTTTTATAACGAGAAAATGCGTGCTGTCCCCAATGCGTCATATATGGACATGACAGACGCAAACCTGTTTTTGGAGAAAAAATGCTGCTATTACGTGAAACGGGATGGAGCTTTTCTGGGGATCGCCATTGGTGCCGGTGCGTATATCCAAGCAATCGCGGTAAACCAACCGGGTGCCGGTCAAAAGTTGCTTCAAGCGCTCAACCGTGCGCTCTCAAGTGAGTATGCTGTGCTGGAGGTGGCCTCAGCGAACGAAAAAGCCCTTGCGTTGTACCGCCGAATGGGATTTGTGCAGACGGCGATTGTGTCCTCTTGGTACAAAATAATTTGATATTGTCAAGTAAAAATACTTGACAAACTTGCAACTATCCTGTATTATATACCAGGTGTCAAGGACAATGCCTTGACAGGGAGGCGTAAACATGGATTCGTTACAGATGACATTGCTGTTTGACTATTACGGAGACCTGCTTACAGACCGTCAGCGCATGTGTTTTGACCTGCGTCACAATCAGGATCTGTCTCTTGCGGAAATCGCTCAGGAACTGAATGTCAGCCGCCAGGGTGTTCATGATAATTTAACCAGAGCAGAGGCACTGCTGCAGAATATGGAAGAGAAAACCGGCTGTGTTCGCCGGGATCTGCAGTGCCGCAGAGCCGCCCGAAAAATTGCTGCCGCTGCCGGGCAACTGGCGGGGCATGAGGATAAGACTGTTTCCGATCTGGCGCATGAGATTCTCTCTGCGGCCAGACAATTAGAGGAGTAATCGAATGGCCTTTGAAGGATTGACCGAAAAAATCAATGCTGCCTTCAAAAAGCTTAGGGGCAAGGGCCGCCTGAAGGAGTCCGACGTAAAAGAAGCGATGCGTGAAATCCGCATGGCGCTGCTTGAGGCGGACGTAAGCTATAAGGTTGTAAAGGACTTCATTAAGTCCGTGACAGAGCGCTGTGTGGGCGCTGATGTGCTGGAGGCTCTCAGTCCGGCACAGATGATCGTAAAGATCGTCAATGAAGAACTGACCAAGCTTATGGGCAGTGAGACAAAGCACATCACCATAAATCCCAACGGCCCTACCGTTGTGATGCTTGTGGGTTTGCAGGGCGCTGGTAAGACCACCAACGGCAGTAAACTTGCTGGCCTTATGAAGCGTCAGGGCAAAAACCCTCTGTTGGCAGCCTGCGACATTTACCGTCCTGCCGCCATTGAGCAGCTGAAGGTCTGCGGCGAGAAGCTGGGTATCCCTGTATTTGAGAAGGGTCAGACAGACCCGGTTCAGATTGCCAAAGAGGCTGTCACATACGCCCGCCAGCATGGCAATGATATGGTCTTCCTGGATACCGCTGGCCGACTACACGTGGATGAAGCCCTGATGGAGGAACTTAAGAACATCAAATCCGCAGTAACCCCCCATGAAATCATGCTGGTTGTGGATGCTATGACCGGACAGGACGCGGTGAATGCTGCCCAGAGCTTTCATGAGTGGCTGGATATCGATTCTGTAATGCTCTCCAAGCTGGATGGTGATGCCAGAGGCGGCGCGGCTCTTTCCGTCCGTGCGATCACCGGAAGACCCATTAAGTTTGCCGGCATGGGCGAAAAGCTGGAGGATATTGAGGCCTTCCACCCTGATAGAATGGCTTCCAGAATCCTGGGTATGGGAGATATGCTCTCCCTAATTGAAAAGGCGGAGAAAGCTTACGATGCCCAGAAAACCGCTCAGCTGGAAGAGCGGCTAAAGTCTAATAAATTTACCCTTCAGGACTTCTATGACCAGATGGTGCAGATGAAATCCATGGGTTCTATGCAGGATATTCTTGCGCAAATGCCCGGCGGCATGAATCTGAAGAACGTCCAGCTTGATGAAAAGGCCATGTCCCGTACAGAGGCCATCATCCTCTCCATGACCCCCAAGGAACGTGAAAACCCCAACATTATCGGCGCAAGCCGCAAGAAGCGTATTGCTGCCGGTTCCGGTGTGAAGGTGGAGGATGTAAATAGACTTTTGAAGTCCTTTGACCAGATGAAGTCCATGATCAAGCAGTTCGCCGGTCCCGGTGCCGGCAAAAAGATGAAGCGTATGCGCGGCTTCGGCGGCATAGGCTTCCCCGGATTCTGAGAATCCTTTTTCCGTAGTTCGCTGAAAGCAAATAGCTTTGCGATATAGATTTTTTTAAATTTTTTTGGAGGTGAATCCCATGGTTAAGATCAGACTGAGAAGAATGGGTGCAAAGAAGGCTCCTTTCTACCGTATCGTTGTCGCTGATTCCCGTTCCCCCCGTGACGGCCGCTGCATCGAGGAGATTGGCACTTACAACCCCCTGACCGAGCCCGCAACCATCAACATTGATGCAGAGAAGGCACAGAACTGGATCAAGAACGGCGCACAGCCCACCGATACCGTTCGCGGCCTGCTGAAGAACGCTGGCGTACTGTAACCCTCAAAGGAGAACCATAATGAAAGAGCTTTTGCTGTATATGGCAAAAAATCTGGTGGACGACCCGGACGCAGTTACAGTAACTGAGGTTGCTGATGAAGACGGCAAGGTGCTGGAACTCCATGTCGCACCTAACGACATGGGTAAGGTCATCGGCCGCCAGGGAAGAATCGCGAAGGAGATTCGCACTATCGTGAAAACCGTTGCCCAGCGCACCGGCGAAAAAGTCACGGTGGAAATCGTGGATTAACGGCTTATGCGTGACGCTTGGCGCCACGCATTTTCCGTTTATTTGAGGTGAATTTATGAAACTGGAATTTTTGCAGGCCGGAGAGGTCGTCACTACCCACGGTGTCCGTGGAGAGATGAAAGTGCTGCCTTGGGCAGACGGGCCGGATTTTTTAACTGAGTTTGATCGTGTCCTTATTGGGGGTACAGAATATATAGTGGAGGAGTGTCGTGTGCAGAAGTCCTGCAACTTGCTGAAGGTCCAGGGAATTGACACCATGGAGCAGGCACAAGCTATGCATGGCAAGATTGTGGAAGTTTACCGCTGTGATGCGGATCCCGACATTATTTTTGTTCCGGAGCTGATCGGCGTAGATGTGTACCATGAGGATACCTTGATCGGTCAGGTGAAGGACGTTTTGGACTACCCAGGCAATAAGGTGTATGTTGTTAAGGGCGAAAAGGAATATATGATCCCTGCGGTCAAAGCGTTTGTTTTATCCACAGATCTGGATGCAAACCGTATGCAGGTCCACCTGATCGAAGGGATGGCAACCGATGAGAATTGATATTTTGACGCTGTTCCCAGAATCCGTTGGGGACGTGCTGTCGGAGAGTATCCTAGGCCGCGCGCAGGAACGGGGCTTTATCCAGATCCAGACCCACCAGATCCGTGACTACACAGCTAATAAGCAGATGCAGGTGGATGACTATCCCTATGGCGGCGGGCGGGGCGCGGTAATGCAGGCAGACCCCCTGTACCGCTGTTGGGAGGCGGTTTGCGATCTTGCTGGCGGGCCAGTGCATACCATCTACCTCTCTCCCTGCGGGAAGGTATTCAAACAGACTGACGCTATCCGCCTGAGCAAACTGGACAACCTGATTTTTGTTTGCGGACACTATGAGGGAATTGATCAGCGCTTCATTGATGAGTGTGTGGACGAGGAACTGTCCCTCGGTGATTTTGTGCTCACCGGCGGTGAAATCGCCGCTATGGCTATGACCGATGCAATCTGCCGTATGGTTCCCGGCGTTCTGGCAGACCCTGAGTGTTTTGAGGATGAGAGTCATTACAATGGACTTCTGGAGTACCCTCAATACAGCCGGCCTGCCCTATGGCATGGCAGACAGGTACCTCAGATTCTTCTGTCTGGTGACCATGGTAAGGTAGCCCAGTGGCGGCGGAAACAGGCGCTGCGCCGGACCCGTGAACGTCGCCCTGACATGTATGAAAAACTGGATCTGAGCGGCAAGCAGGACAGAAAACTCCTGCTGGAGATGGAGGCTGAGGATCGTGAACAACAAGCTGAACACTTTGAAACAGTGGATACAGGAAAGTAAACATATTGTCTTTTTCGGAGGCGCGGGTGTAAGTACAGAATCTGGAATTCCTGATTTTCGCAGTACCGATGGTCTGTACAACCAGCATTTTGAATATTCTCCGGAGCAAATCATCAGCCATAGCTTTTATGAGCGGAATCCTGAGTACTTTTTCCGGTTCTATCGTGAGAAAATGCTCCCCCTTGGATTCCAGCCTAACATCACCCATGAAAAGCTGGCCCAGTGGGAGCGCGAAGGGAAACTTCACGGGGTTGTTACACAGAATATCGATGGGCTGCACCAAAAGGCCGGAAGTAAGCGGGTCTACGAGCTGCACGGAAGCGTTTTGCGTAACTACTGCACCGTCTGTGGGAAATTCCACACAGCCCAGTTTGTGAAGGAAGCCTCTGGGGTTCCAATTTGCCATTGCGGCGGTGTTGTGAAGCCTGATGTGGTTCTCTATGAGGAAACGCTTGACCAAAGCACTGTGGAGGCAAGCGTGAAGGCGATTGCCAATGCTGACCTTTTGATTGTTGCAGGCACCAGTTTGACAGTTTACCCCGCCGCAGGCCTGGTGGACTACTACCGGGGAAACCGCATGGTGCTGATCAACCGGGATTCTACACCCTGTGACAGTAGGGCAGACTTGGTTTTCCACGAATCTCTGGGAGAGATCTTTTCCCAGCTTTAATAGGATTGCTTAACCTCCGGCTGTGACATCCCGGAGGATGATAAACCGGGGCTGTTGTTTTGTTTTGCAACAGCCCCGGTTATTTATTGATTTTGGAAGCCACCGGCTCTGCCGGTGGAGGTGCCTCGTAAAAAAGCTTTAGCTTCAAGCAACGAGCGAAGCGAGTCACTAATAAACAATCTAACGAGTTAGTACAAGCTCAGTGTGAAGCGAAAGTGCCCGTTTACGGGCGGCGGAGCAGTAGATGCAGGAGAAAGAATATTCAGTGCATCTTTAG
>JAZNIL010000064.1:0-35262 GCA_045577435.1 Faecousia sp.
TACCCCTAGGAGGGATGGGTATGAAACGAATTATTTGGATAGCGCTGGCGCTGAGTATGCTGCTGGCTGTGCCGGTGGGGGCGGTGGATATGCAAATTCCCGCCAAAAGCGCGGTGCTTATGGATGTGGCAACGGGGACGATTCTGTATGAGCAGGACGCCCACACGCCCCTTGCTCCCGCCAGTGTCACCAAGGTGATGACCATGCTGCTGATTATGGAGGCCATTGACAGCGGCGTGATTGGCTGGGAGGATACGGTTACTGCCTCGGAGGCCGCTGCTGCCAAGGGAGGCAGTCAGGTGTACCTGAAGGCCGGGGAGACTATGAGCGTTTCCGATATGGTCAAATCCATCGCCGTCAGCTCCGCCAATGACTGCGCCTGCGCCATGGCCGAGCATATTGCCGGGAGCGAGCAGGGCTTTGTGGAACGGATGAACCAGCGGGCTCAGGAGCTGGGAATGGCAGACACCCATTTTGTCAACTGTACCGGTCTTGACGATGACCCGGAGGCTGCCAAGCACCTGACTTCTGCCCACGACATTGCGGTGATGTCCCGGCAACTGCTGAAATACCACCCGGATATCACCAAATTCACCACCATCTGGATGGACACCATCCGGGACGGTACTTTTGGCCTGTCCAACACCAACAAGCTGGTGCGGTTTTATAACGGCACTACCGGGCTGAAAACCGGTTTTACCGCCGGGGCGGGGTATTGCCTGTCCGCCTCGGCAAAGCGGGACGGAATGGAGCTGATTGCGGTGGTGATGGGCAGCCAGACCTCTCAGGAACGGTTTGCCGCCTGCAAGAGCATGCTGGACTACGGTTTTGCCAATTTCGCCCTGATTGCGCCGCAGCTCCCGGAAGATGCGGGCGTGGCGGTAAAGCTGGGTCAGCAGGATCAGGTGAAGGCCGTGCCCGGGGAATTTGAAAGCCTGCTGATTAATAAGAATCAGAAAAACCAGATCACCCAGCATGTGCAGCTGGAGGAGACGGTTACCGCCCCTGTGCACAAGGGACAGCGGTTGGGGACGCTGACGCTGCAGGCGGGAGACCAGACCCTTGCCCAAATTCCCATGGTGGCGGAAACGTCGGTGGAACGGCTGAGTCTATGGCAGATTTTCAAGGACGTTCTGGGACAGGTGGCCATGTCGGCCCGCAAGGCGGGCAGCTAATGCGCACCAAGATGGCCGGTAATCGTTTCTGCCCTGACCCGCCCGGTAACGTTTTTGCGGAATGCTATTTAACCTATGTAGGGGCGGTCACTGACCGCCCGGGCCCGCAAGGCGGGTAGCTAATGCGCATGGAGAGGGTCAATAATCTTTTCTTCCCTGACCCGCCCGGGTCGGCAGTGCCGACAAACAATTCGCACCGGGCTGGCCAGTAATCATTTTTGTCCTGACCCGCCCGGGTCGGCAATGCCGACGGATAGTTCGCACCAAAATATGCCAAAGGGCTTCCCGAAATACTCCGGGAAGCCCTTATCTGTTTTCTATTTCATAAATTTGTCAATGGCGGCGCACAGCTCGTCAATGGCGTCCTGATCTCCGGCAGCTACCGCATCCACCATACAGTGGCGCATGTGGTCTTTCAGGATCACCTTTCCTGTGTTGTCCAGGGCGGAACGCACAGCCGCCAGCTGCACCAGCACCTCAGTGCAGTCGTGCCCTTCCTCCACCATTCGCTTCACCTTTTCCAGATGGCCGATGGCCCGGGCCAGCCGGTTAATCACCGCTTTCTGGTTCTCGTGCACATGTCCATGGGAATGGGCAATGCCGTGGGCATGCATATAGGCGTGGTCGTGTTGGTCGTGGGTATGCGGATGATCTGTCACAGCTTCGCCCCCTTTTTCGTGTTTTCCCTATCATATCCTATTTTTTTAAAAACTGCAAGCCCCTTGGGGGGATATAAAAATTGACGTGGGTTTTTCTTTCTGTTATAATGCTAAATTAGAGAATTATGGACCTATCCCTTTGGAGGTAAAAGCTATGAGAATGCGCAGAATGAAAAATTTAGAGCCCCGGATGGAAAAGTGCGCCGCCCTGCGGATTTTGGAGCCCGCCCAGATGAAGGGGAAATGGCGTTCCCTGATGCCCGGGTGTCAGGCTCTGTGGGTGGAGGTCGGCTGCGGCAAGGGCAAGTTCACCGCGGAAACTGCTGAAGCCAACCCAAATGTGCTGCTGATCGCCGTGGAGCGCTGCCGGGAGGCTATGGTGGTGGCTATGGAGAAGGCGCAGGCAATGGAACTGAAAAATGTATTTTTCATCGACATGGATGTTGCCAATATTGAGGATATTTTTGATAGGGGAGAGATGGACAGGCTGTTCATCAATTTCCCCGACCCCTGGCCCCGGAAGAAGAACGCCAAGCGCCGCCTGACCCACAGAGGCTTCCTGGACAAATACTGCCGCACAGTGAAAACCGGGGGCGAGATCCACTTCAAAACCGATAACGCGCCCCTGTTCCAGTTCTCTCTGGAGGAATTTGCCGCTTGCGGTTTGCAGGTGAACAATGTGACCAATGATCTGCACAGGGATGGGATCGTGGGTATTATGACTGGGTATGAGGAGAAATTCCACGCCATGGGTACCCCCATCAACCGCTGTGAGGTAGTTTGCAAGCCCTTTGCGCTGCCCCCGGAGGAAAAGAAGGAGAATGCCCAATGACCACCTATCACGCAGGCAGCTGCGACATTGCGGTGATTGGCGCGGGTCACGCGGGAATCGAAGCCGCTCTGGCGGCGGCCCGGCTGGGGCTGGAGACCATTCTGTTCACCATCAATCTGGACAGCGTGGGCAATATGCCCTGCAACCCGGCCATCGGCGGCACCGGCAAGGGACATTTAGTGCGGGAGCTGGATGCTTTGGGCGGTCAGATGGGTCTGGCAGCGGACGAGGCCTGTATCCAGTACCGGATGCTCAATAAGGGAAAAGGCCCTGCGGTTCACTCCCTCCGGGCCCAGGCAGACCGGCGGAAATACCAGAGCGTTATGAAGCGGACGCTGGAGCAGCAGGAGCGCCTGCAGCTGAAGCAGGCGCAGATCGTAAAGATTTTTGTACGGGAGGGCGCTGTGTCCGGCGTTTTGACAGCGCTGGGCGCGGAATATGACGCCAAAGCGGTTATCATTGCCACCGGCACGTATCTGGACAGCACCGTTATCACCGGAGAATCTGTCCAGAGCGCCGGCCCGGACGGTATGCATGCCTCCGTGGGCCTTGGAGATCAGCTGCGGGAATTGGGACTTCCCCTGCGCCGGTTCAAAACCGGCACACCCCCTAGAGTGAACCGCCGCTCCATTGACTTTTCCAAAATGGAGCTGCAGCCCGGGGACGAACACCCGGAGCCCTTCTCTTTCCGGACAGAGCACACCCTGGAGAACCGGGCGGTGTGCTATTTGACCTACACCAACGAGGAAACCCACCAAATTATCCGGGAAAATCTGCACCGCAGCCCTATGTATGATGGGACCATCTCCGGCATAGGCCCCCGGTACTGCCCCAGTATCGAAACCAAGATCGTCCGTTTCCCGGACAAGATCCGCCATCAGCTGTTTATTGAGCCATGCGGCATGGATACGGAGGAAATGTATATTCAGGGCTTCTCCTCCAGCCTTCCCGAGGATGTGCAGCTGCGTATGCTTCACTCCATAGCGGGTTTGGAGCAGGCGGAGATGATGCGTCCTGCCTATGCCATTGAGTATGAGTGCATAGACCCCACCAGTTTGCTGCCCACCTTGGAGTACAAGCATATTTCCGGCCTGTACGGCGCGGGGCAGTTCAACGGCTCCTCCGGCTACGAGGAGGCGGCGGTGCAGGGCTTGGTGGCGGGTATCAACGCCGCCCTGAAACTGCAGGGGAAAGACCCCCTGATTCTCACCCGGGACACCAGCTATATCGGCACACTGATCGATGATCTGGTGACCAAGGGAACAGAAGAACCCTACCGGATCATGACCAGCCGGTCGGAGTACCGGCTTCTGCACCGGCAGGACAATGCCGACCAGCGGCTGACAGCCATTGGCGCGGCGGTGGGGCTTGTGCCTCCGGAGCGGCTGCGGCAGGTGGAGGAGAAGTATGAGGCCGTCCGCCGGGAGATTGCCCGGCTGGAAGCAAGCGGTGTACCCGCAAGTGGGGAACTGAACGCCATGCTTGCGTCCCAGGATTCTGCTCCGGTTGCCAATTCCGCAAGGCTGGCGGATTTGCTGCGCCGTCCTCAGGTGACCTACGAGGATATCGCCCCCTTTGACCGGGAGCGTCCCCAGCTGCCGGAAGCGGTTACGCAGGAGGTCCAGATCCAGCTGAAGTACGCCGGATACCTTGCCCGGCAGCAAAAGCAGGTGGAGGAGTTTAAAAAAGAGGAATCCCGGCTGCTGCCGGCGAGCATAGATTACGATGCCATCGGCGGCCTGCGGCTGGAAGCCCGGCAAAAGCTGTCCCAGATTCGCCCCATGTCCATCGGACAGGCCGGGCGTATCTCCGGCGTCAGCCCTGCGGATATCGCGGTACTGCTGATCTGGCTGGAACAGAACAAGGCATAAAAATTATTGTAGGGGAGGTCAATGACCGCCCCTACAAATTGAATATAGCATTCCGCAGAAACGTCACCGGGCGGGTCAGGGAAGGAAAGATTACAGACCAGCCCGGTGCGCATTAGCTGCCCGCCTTGCGGGCGGTCAATGACCGCCCCTACGAATTGGATTTTGTATACCGCAAAAACGTTACCGGGCGGGTCAGGGCAAAAGCGATTTCCCACCAGCTCGGTGCGAATTATCCGTCGGCATTGCCGACACAAACCCCCGAAACATTTGTTCCGGGGGTTTGTGACGATTAGTCAGCCACGTAGGGCAGCAGAGCGATCTGACGGGCGCGCTTGATGGCGGTGGTCAGGTCACGCTGGTGAGCTGCGCAAGTGCCGGTGGTACGGCGGGGCAGAATCTTGCCACGCTCGGACAGGTAACGGCGGAGCTTGGCAGTATCCTTGTAGTCAATGCTGGTCACCTTGTCTACGCAGAAAGCACATACCTTCTTGCGCTTACGGGGACGCATACGCTGTTCGTTAGCCATGGGATTAACCTCCTTTGTAAGATGTGAAAAAGTTCGAAGAAGGAAACCGTAAGATTTCTTTAGAAGGGCAGCTGTGCGTCGTCGTCGTCCAGCATCGCGAAATCGGATGCGGCGCTGGGCGCGGGCGCAGAGTAACCGCCGTAGTTGGAAGCGGGGGCAGAGTAGCTGTTGCCGGAAAATCCGGAACCGTCGCTGCCACGCTTGCTCTCGCCAAAGTAGACATTATCTGCCACTACTTCAGCGCTGCGGCGCTTGTTGCCGTCCTTGTCGGTCCAGCCGCGAATCTGCAGCCGGCCGGACACCACTGCCATGGAGCCCTTGGTGAAGTACTTGGAGACAAATTCTCCGGTCTGCCGCCAGGCTACACAGTCAATGAAATCGGTTTCCCGTTCGCCGCCGTCCTTGGGAGCAAAGTCCCGGTCCACTGCAACAGTGAAGGATGCGACTGCGATGCCGCTGCCGGTACGGCGCAGCTCGGGGTCACGGGTCAGGCGACCCATGATAGTAATGTGGTTGAGCATAGAATTACTCCTCCACTGCGGTGGTCAGGCAGCGCAGGATGCCATCGGTGATCTTCATCACACGCTCCAGCTCTGCGGGGAACTCGGGCTTGGTTTCCATGTTCATCAGAACGTAGTAACCTTCGGTCAGGTCGTTGATGGGATATGCCAGACGACGCTTGCCCCACTGATCAATGTTGGTCAGGGTACCCTCCGCTTCCACCATTGCCTTGAACTTCTCCACAAGTGCGGCGATGCCCTCTTCGCCCTGAGCGGGGTCGATGATATACAGCACCTCGTACTTACCGGTGATCTTAGCCATGTTGTTTGCACCTCCTTTTGGACTTTTGGCCCACGGTCGCGCCGTGAGCAAGGATTGTCCGCATTCGCAGACCAGTGTATTATAGTACCTTAGATCCTAAAAGTCAAGGATTTTTTCACAAAAAACGCCGTATATCCCTGATTTTTCCGGGAAAAATACAGCAAAACCTGTGCTGCCCATCCGGGAAAATTGCCACAGGCAAAGAGGTGTGTTTTTATGATCCAATCCTATTTCCGCACCATCGTTCTGTATGGGCTGCTTCTGGTTGTGGTCCGGCTGATGGGCAAACGGCAGTTGGGGCAGATGGAGCCCACGGAATTTGTGGTAGCTATGATGGTGGCCAATCTAGCCACCATTCCCATGGAAGATAAGTCTATGACATTGTCTGACGGAATCATCCCCATTCTTACCATTCTGGGGGCGGAACTGCTGCTGGCGTATCTGTCTATTAAGAGTATTTTTGTACGGAAACTGCTGTGCGGCAAGCCGGTGATTCTTATTGAAAACGGAAATATTATCCAGAAGAACCTGAAAAAGAACCGTATCACTCTGGACGAGCTTACCGGACACCTGCGGGAAAAGGATGTGCTGGACATCCGCAGTGTACAGTACGCTATTTTGGAGACCAACGGCAATCTGTCGGTGTTTCCCTACCCCCAGCAGCGACCCGCCAACGCCCAGGAGGCGGGCATTACACCCCAAAAGCAGAGTCTGCCCATCACCATTATCAGTGACGGGCAGGTCATTAAGGACAATTTAAAGGTTGCGGGCAAGGATATGCAGTGGGTAGTAAAACAGCTGCAGAAGCAGAAAAGTTCTCTGGAAAACACCTGGATGCTCACAGTGGACGGGCAGGATAATGTGGTGTTCTTCCAAAAAGAAATTTAAAACAGGCGGATATCCAGCCCCCGTTTTTTAAATACCCAATAAAGACCGCTGCCAAGGCTCAGCAGCACCGCCAGCTCTCCCACTGCCACATACAGGCAGTTGAGCAGGAAGCCGCCCCCAATGTAGAAACTCAGCTCCCAGCCAACCAGCAGGCCGTTCCACACAGCAGGCATTAGTAGTCCCAGTACAGGAAGCCCCTTGCACTTGAGGTTCCGCAGAGTGTACATGCAGCCTCCGGCAGCGGCGGTGGCGGCAGTGCCCACTATCATGTCCAAGGGCAGAGCGCCGGCAAAGCTCACATTAAACAGCAGGCACCCCAATGTCAGACCCGGGATAGCCGCGGGGGTAAAAAAGCACAGCGCCATCATAGCCTCCGCCACCCGGAACTGGATGGCGTTGCTGGCGGAGCCGGGCAGCAGCAAATTCTGCATATAGCATAGTGCTACGTAAATGGCGGCCATTTGGGCCGCAACGGTGAGATTTTTTGTTTTCCGATTCATAAAAATTACCTCATACAATACAAAAGAGGGCGCAAAGCCCCCTCTTTTTGCCTAGTTTTGTTTACCGACAGGAGGGTCTCGAACTGTCCTATGAAGTTATGGCATTATTATAGACGGAAGACCTGCCACTGTCAAGCCTGTTTGGAGCGCTCCGCGGCGGCGACGATATCGCCCACCCCATCCAGCACCACTGTGGGGCGGTAGGCAAAGCTGTCCAAGGTCTGCCGGGTGGAAACGCCGGAGAGCACCAGCACTGTGGACATGCCGCTTTCCAGACCGGAAATCACATCCGTATCCATGCGGTCGCCCACCATCACGGCCTCGGCCGAGTGGCAGCCCAGCAGCCGCAGACCGGTGCGCATCATCAGGGGATTGGGCTTGCCACAGAAATAGGCCTTGACGCCGGTGGCCATCTCAATGGGCGCTACCAGTGCCCCGCAGGCGGGAGCAATACCGTTTTCGATAGGGCCGGAAACATCGGAATTGGCGCCAATGAGCTTAGCGCCCCGGTTCACCAGATTCACCGCTTTGGTCAGGCTGTCCAGAGAGTAGGATTTTCCCTCGCCGATGACCACATAGTCCGGGTTTACATCGTTCATAGTAATGCCTGCGTTATACAGGGCGTTGAACAGGCCTGCTTCGCCAATGGCATACACCGAGCAGCCCGGCATCTGATCCTTCAAAAACGCGGCGGTAGCCAGTGCGCTGGTGTAAAAATGCTCCTGAGATACATCCAGACCCATGCGGGCCAGCTTCTGCTGCAGCTCCAGAGGTGTGTAGCCGCTGTTGTTGGTTAGGAACAGAAATTCCTTTTTCTCCGCGTGCAGCCAGTGGATGAACTCCCGTACGCCGGGCAGCACCCGGTTTCCGTGGTAGATCACACCGTCCATGTCGCAAATAAAACCCTTTTTCTCATTAAAATCAATCATATGAAATCCTTTCCTAAAAGGCAAAATGGTGTGTTTGTCTTTATTATATGGCCATTTTTCTTGTTTTGCAAGCAAAGACAGAAATATAGAGAGGAAACTCTTTACAATTTTTAAAAATCCGTAAATTTTTTAAGGTCTGCCTAGGGGCATCTTGCACTTTTTTCCTGCAGTGCTATAATGATGGCAGATATTTCTGAAAACAAGGTGACATGAATTTGAAGAACATGCTTTTTGTCCTCAATCCCTACGCCGGTATGCGTAAGGCAAACCGGGTATTGGTAGATATTCTGACAGTTTTTAACCGGGCAGGTTACCGGGTGGAAACCTACATAACCGCCGGTCAATCGGATGCGACGCAGGTGGTAGCCCAGCGGGCGAGTGAACTGGATTTGGTGGTATGCTGCGGCGGTGACGGTACCTTTAACGAGACCGTGGCCGGCGTAATGGAAAGCGGAACGCAGGTGCCCATTGGGTACATCCCTGCCGGATCCACCAATGATTTTGCCCGGTCGCTGAAGCTGTCGGCCAACATGGTGGAGGCAGCCCGGCAGATCGCCGAGGGTACGGATCATCCCTACGACATCGGCAGCTTTGCCGGACGGTACTTTACCTATGTTGCCTCGTTTGGCGCTTTTACCCGGGCAAGCTACGCTACTCCTCAGGACGTTAAGAACGCCCTGGGCCATACCGCCTATGTGTTGGGGGGAATCTCCGAACTGTCCCAGCTGAAGCCACTGCCTGTACGCCTTACCATGGACGGGGAAACCGTGGAGGGAGATTACCTGTTCGGCGCGATTTGCAATTCTACCAGTGTGGGCGGTATCCTGAAGCTGGACGAGAGCAAGGTGGATATGTGTGACGGTAAGTTTGAGGTGCTGCTGGTGCGTGCTCCCAAGGATATTTCAGAGCTGCATGAGTGTATTTTGGCGGTGCAGAAGCAGAGCTACAACTGCGGCATGATTACCTTCCGCAGCGTAAAAACCATTTGTGTTGAGACCGATGCCAGCGTGGTGTGGACGCTGGACGGAGAACGGCAAGAAGGAGCAGCTCAGATTCAGGTGAACAACCTCCACAAAGCAATTCTAATCAGAAAGTAGATGGAATGATGTATAACTCTACCCTCTGTTATATTCTCAGGGGGGAGCAGGTTTTGATGCTCCACCGGGTAAAAAAGAAGAACGATATCAATAAGGACAAATGGATCGGCATCGGCGGCAAGTTCGAGGCGGAGGAGAGCCCTGACCAGTGCCTGCTGCGGGAGGCAAAGGAGGAGACCGGCCTGACCCTGACCAGCTGGCAGTGCCGGGGCGTGGTTACCTTCTTAAGCGACGGCTGCGAAGGGGAATATATGTACCTGTTTACCGCCGATGGCTTTGAGGGAGAGTTGAAGGAATGTGACGAGGGTGACCTGCAATGGGTTCACAGGGATTTTTTGGACAGCCTTCCCCAGTGGGAGGGGGATAAAATTTTTCTGGAGCTGCTGTGGCAGAACGCACCCTTTTTCCTGCTGACGTTACGCTATCAGGGAGACCGTCTGGCAGAGGCAGTGCTCAACGGAAAGAAAATACGCTGATATATTAGAGAAATAATCCGGTGCTTCTTAGGAAACACCGGATTTTTGCGGAAAAGATTCTCAGTCAGGGCTCAGCCCCCTTGCAAAAATTTGTTCAAGGTGCTATATTACTTGCAATGTATTTTTTATATTAAGGAGGTGGGTCTCATGATTTTCGGCAGACATATCAACCGCTATTATCTGCGGTTTGCACCTTTGCTGCTGCTGGGTCTTTTGGCGTTGGTGGCAGTGGATGCCCTTCAGCTTGAGATCCCAAGATTCTATGGTGCTGTGGTAAACGGCATCAACAGTGGGCTTGTGGAGGTCAATGGCACACAGGTGCCCTTTGATATGACCTATATACTGGATTCCGTGTGTATGCCCATGGTGAAGATCATTCTGGTGATGGTGCTGGGCCGGTTTTTGTGGCGTGTTTGCTTCTTTGGCTCTGCGGTCAAGCTGGAGCAGGACCTGCGCAACCGGATGTTCCACCATGCAAAGGACCTGAGCCGGGAGTACTACCAGCTCAACAAGGTGGGCGACCTGATGAGCCTGTTCACCAACGATCTGGATACTGTACAGGAATGCTTCGGCTGGGGCGTTATGATGTTCTTTGACGCGGTGCTGATGGGTGTGCTGGCGGTGGTGAACATGTGGAAAATGGACCATATGCTCACGGTTCTGTCCCTGATTCCCATGGCGTTTCTGCTGGCATCGGCCACCATGGTGGGCAAGTCCCTGATGCGCAAGTGGGATGCCCGGCAGGCAGCTTTTTCCCGGCTGTCCGATTTCTCTCAGGAAAGCTTTTCCGGCATTGCCGTCATTAAGGCATTCGTGAAGGAAGCGCTGGAGCTGATGGCCTTCAAAAAGCTGAATGTGGAAAACGAGGAAACAAACCTGGCTCATACCAAGGCTTCTGTGATTATGCGGATACTGGTGACCATGTTTGTGGAAAGCGTAATCTGTGTAATTTTGGGCTACGGCGGCTATCTGGTACATAAAGGAACCTTCAATGCCGGTGATTTGCTGGAGTTCATTGGTTATTTCAACGCCATTGTCTGGCCTGTGATGGCGGTTTCTGAGCTGATCGATATGACCAGCCGGGGACAGGCATCCCTGAACCGTCTGGGAGAACTGCTGGACGCTAAGGTGAACGTGTATGACCGGGAGGGCGTGGAAGAGCTTACTGATGTCCGGGGCGATATCCAGTTCCGGGATCTGACCTTCCGTTACCCCGACGGGGAATTCGATGTCCTGGAGAATATCTCCTTTACCATTCACGCCGGTGAGAATGTGGGTCTTGTGGGCAAGACCGGCTCCGGCAAGACTACCCTGGTGGATTTAATTCTGCGCACCTATAATGTGCCCGATGGGACGGTGTTCATTGATGGCAAGGATGTGAACAGTGTCTCCATCCATTCTGTCAGAAGCGCCTGCGCCTATGTGCCGCAGGATAATTTCCTGTTCTCCGATACCATCGAAAATAACATCGCCTTTGGTGTGGAAAAGCCCAAACATAGCGCTGTTTCCGCCGCTGCCAGACTGGCGGACGTGCACAGCAACATCAAGGGTTTCCAGATGGGATATGAAACGGTGCTGGGCGAGCGGGGCGTCACTGTCTCCGGCGGTCAGAAACAGCGCATTTCCATTGCCCGCGCCTTGATGAAGGATGCGCCCATTCTGATTTTGGACGATTCTGTGTCCGCAGTGGATACCAAGACGGAAAAGACTATTCTGGAGAACCTGCAGCAGACCCGGGCGGGCAAAACCACCATTCTCATTGCCCACCGTATTTCCACCATTGAACGGATGGATAAAATCCTGTTCATTGAAGATGGCAGATTGGCGGCGGTAGGTACCCATGAGGAACTCTACGCCGGTTCTGAGGAATACCGCAAGATGGTAGACCTGCAGAAGCTGGAAGAGGAAGGAGGGCACCGGGATGTTTGAGTATTTGCCTATTTTGATTGTAGGCGCGATTATCGGCGCCTTCGCCATCGTATTCATTCTGGCCTATATTGCCCTGCGGAAAAGCAAGGATAATTTGGAAGATAATGAGCGGCACATGCCGGATTCGGAAATCATCCGCCGGCTGCTGGCCTATGCCAAGCCCTACTGGAAGCAGTTCATCCTGGTGTTCTTTGTGATGCTGCTGTCCATCGTGTATGACCTGTGCTCGCCGCTTCTGGTGGGTCACATTCAGGACACCATTAAAGACCCCTTTGAACTGAATTATCTATTCACCCTGGTAGCAATCTATGCCGGCATTCTGGTGGTCTCTCTGGTGTGTACCTACCTGCAGGCAATGATCCTGCAGAAAACAGGACAGAAGATCCTCTCCCAGATCCGCCTGGACGTGTTCACCCATGTGGAGAAGCTCTCCCACGAACAGCTGAACAATATCCCCGTGGGCAAGCTGGTGACCCGTGTCACCAATGACCCCAACCACATCAGCTTCCTGTTCACCAACATTCTTATCACGCTGGCGAAAAACTGCATGGTGGTGGTGGGCGTACTGGCGGCTATGCTGCTGCTGAACTACGCGCTGACACTGATGGTGCTGTGCTTTGTGCCTTTCGTGGTGCTGTTTACCGTGGTGTTCCGGAAGTTCTCCCGCCGGGTGCACCGGGGGGTCAGCAATGCTACCACAAATCTGAACACCTATCTGTCGGAGAATCTTTCCGGCATCAAGATCACCCAGATTTTCAACCGGGAGGATTATAAGTACCGGCAGTTCGAGGAGAAGAGCAAAAAACTTTCCAAGGCCAAGCTAAACCGCATGTATGTGTTCGGTATTTTCCGCCCCATGGTGTATATGCTGTTTGTGTCCAGCCAGATGTGCCTGTTCTACTTCGGCGCTAAGGGCTATATCAGGGAGACTGCTTTCCTGGGTCAGGTGATCACCAGCGCCACCGTGGTCTCCTTCTACATGTATATCAGCCGCTTCTTTAACCCCATCCAGACACTGGCGGAGCAGTTTGATATGCTTCAGCGTTCCTTTGCCGGCGCGGAGAAGATATTCACCATTTTGGACATGGTGCCTCAGGTGGTGGACGAGTCCGACGCCATTGAACTGGAGCAGGTAAGGGGCGAAATCGAGTTTAAGGACGTGTGGTTTGCTTATAAACCGGACGAGTGGGTGCTGCAGGGTGTGTCCTTCCATGTGCAGCCCCATCAGACGGTAGCTTTTGTGGGCTCCACCGGTTCCGGTAAGACCACCATCCTGTCCCTGATTTGCCGCAACTATAACATTCAAAAGGGCCAAATTTTGATTGATGGTATCGACATCCGCAAAATCAAAATCTCCTCTCTGCGCAGACACTTCGGCCAGATGCTTCAGGACGTGTTCCTGTTCTCCGGCGATATCCGGGGCAATATTTTGCTGCGGAAGGAAGATGTATCGGATGAGGAGGTCTGGGAGGCCTGCAAATACGTCAACGCCGACTCCTTCATCTCCAAGCTGGAAAAGGGTCTTGATGAGCCTGTGCGGGAGCGGGGCAACAACTTCTCCGCAGGCCAGCGGCAGCTGCTGAGCTTCGCCCGGACCATTATCCACAAGCCCTCAGTGATGATTTTGGATGAGGCTACCGCCAATATTGATACGGAAACAGAGATTTTGATTCAGGACTCTCTGGAGAAGATGAAAAATATCGGCACTATGCTTATCGTGGCTCACCGGCTGAGCACCATTCAGCACTCGGACAATATTATTTTGCTGTCCCACGGACGGATTTTGGAACAGGGTACCCACCAGCAGCTGCTGGCGCAAAAGGGTAAGTATTATGACCTGTATACCATTCAGTACCACAAAGAGCAGTTGGGCAAGTGATGGCCTGTCTGGGATGTTTCTTTTAAGGGGAGAGAAGTGAATGGAAGGAAGAAATAAACTCAAAGATATTTTTACCAACGACAAAAATTATAAGATATTCCTCATCTCAGTGCTGATCACCGGCCTTTCCTACGGCCTGTATAAGGGCATGCTGGATAATTATCTGGCGGAAGTGGTGCAGATGGGAGAACTGGACCGGGGCATTACGGAATTCTTCCGGGAACTGCCGGGAATTTTGCTGGTGTTCATTCTGGCGGTGTTTTACATGCTCTCCGCCCAGACCCTGTACAAGGCAGGCGCTATGATTATGCTGGTGGGTATGACCATGCATGCGGTTCTGCCGGCCACAAAGGTGCTGACCACCCTGGCGATTTGCATGTATTCTCTGGGTGAACATATCCAGATCGGCATGAAGAATACCCTCTCTCTGCACTACGCCCGGCCCGGACGGGGCGGCGCGGCACTGGGTGTGCTGAATTCCTGCAGCCAGATCGGCACCTTGGCGGGCTATCTGGTCATTGTAGCCGCGTTCTCCCTGGTAACAAAGGATCAGCCTTACCGGCTGTTTTTCCTTGCCGCCGCGGTGCTTGTGGGCATCAGCGCGGTGTATTCCCTGCGCCTGTCCGGACAAAGCCAGACGGATAAAAACAAGCGCCGGTTCTATTTCCATAAGAAGTACAGAAAGTACTACATGCTGGAAATGTTCTACGGCGCCAGAAAACAGGTGTTTTTCACCTTTGGGCCTTATGTGCTGATTCTGTTCTATGGAGCCAGCGCGGCTACGGTGAGCCTGCTGTTCGCGATATCGGCGGTGGCCTGCTTTCTTGCATCGCCCTTGGTGGGACGGATCATTGACAAGGTGGGTTACAAAGCTGTGATGGTGGCAGATACCATCATCTTGGTAGGCGTATGCTTTTTCTATGGCTTTGCCCACCACCTGTTCCCACCGCAGATCGCCTTTATCGTATGCTGTGTCAACTATGTGCTGGATGCGGTGATATCCTTGGCGTCCATGGCATCCAATGTGTATGTACAGCAGCTGTCCGACAATGAGGATGAGATGAAGGCAACCATCTCCACCGGTGTGTCCATCAACCATGTGATTACCATTTTCATCGCCCTGTTTGGCGGTTGGATTTGGCAGAGCCTGGGCATTGAGACGTTGTTTATTGTCTCCGCGGTGCTGGGCCTGTGTAACAGCGCCTATGCCGCAACCATCAAAACAGAGAAAAAAGCGTTACAGTAACAAAAACCGGAGGTTTGAATGTTCAAACCTCCGGTTTTTCCAGCAGACGGAATTTGGAGCCGGTGCTTTCCAGCACACCGTCCCGGCGTAGTTTTCCCAGCTCCGCGGACATGGCGCTGCGCTCCACGCCTAAATAGTCCGCCAATGCCTGACGGTCAAAGGGAATGGTAAACTCCGGGCTGCCCGCCTGTTTTGCCCGGTCCAGAAGATAGGCAAGCAGCTTCTCCCGGGTGGTTTTGCGGGACATAAACTGGATCTTCCGGCTCAGCAGCAGGTTCTTTTCCGCTACCACCTGCAAAAGGTTCTGCACAAGCTTTGTGTGGAATCGGCAGGCGTTGGAGCAAACCGTGAGCATTTTCCGGCAATCCAGCAGCAAAACCCGGCTGTTTTGCAGGGCATAGCCGGAAATTGGCATCACATCCACCCCGGCGCAGGAAAAGGCCTCGGCAAAGATGTCGCCGGCTTCCCCGTGGGCAAGGACACTGCGGTTACCGTAGTAGTCGTCCAGAACGATTTGAATACAGCCCTCCAGCACAACCCCCACAAAGCCTGCCCGGTCACCCTCCAAGAAAACAGGCGCTCCTTTTTTTACATACACCTGCCGGGCGTCCAAACAGCCCAGCATGGAATTCATATCTTCGTGGCTAATGCCCCAGAACAGGGGTGTGGCGGATAAAATAGAAAAATATTCTTCCATATTTCCTCCTTTTGTTGGAAAACCAACATACTTATTAAAATCAGTATAGTAAAATCCTTTTAGAAAGTCAAGGAGGGATGTATATGATTTTACACGGATGTCAGGCAAGACCCAAAACGCCCACCATTATTGAGAAAATTTGTCCCCAGTGCGGACATGAGATTGAACTGTTTTCCATCGATACCCAGATGCCATGTGAGCACTGCGGCTTTGTGGCCTACAACGATACCCTTAGCTGTGTGCAGTGGTGCAAGCATGCCAAGGAATGTGTGGGCGAGGAAATGTATGAGAAGATGATGCGTATTGCCGCGTCCCGGGATGAAAGGAGCGCCTGAAATGGTTCGCAGGATCATTGAAATTGATGAGGATACGTGCAACGGCTGCGGCGCTTGCGCAAAGGCCTGCCATGAGGGCGCCATCGGCATGGTAGACGGCAAGGCAAAGCTTCTGCGGGACGACTACTGTGACGGGTTGGGAGACTGCCTGCCCACCTGTCCCACCGGGGCCATCCGGTTTGTAGAGAGGGAAGCGGCGGCCTATGATGAGGCGGCGGTGCTGGCAGCCAAGGAACATAAAAGCTGCCCTACGGGAGGCTGTCCCGGACAGGCTGCCAAGGCTATGCAGCGGCAGACTGCGCCTGTTCCGACGGAAGCTCCGGTCTCCCAGCTGCGTCAGTGGCCGGTGCAGATCAAACTGGCACCTATCCGGGCGCCCTGGCTGGATGGGGCAAAGCTGCTGATTGCCGCCGACTGCACCGCCTATGCCTATGGAAATTTCCACCGGGAGTTTATGCAGGACCGGGTCACGCTGGTAGGCTGTCCCAAGCTGGACGGGGTGGACTATGCCGTAAAGCTGACAGAGATGCTGAAAAACAACGATATCCGCTCTGTCACCGTGGTGCGGATGGAAGTGCCCTGCTGCGGCGGCATTGAAATGGCTGTGAAAAGAGCGGTGCAGGAAAGCGGCAAGCTCCTGCCCTGGAGCGTGGTGACCATCTCCACCGACGGCAGGATTCTGGAACGGACGTAAAAAATAAGACGCAGGAAGTTTTTCCTGCGTCTTTGCTTATAGGCGTTTTACCGAGGCCCGCTCAGCGGGGGTGGTTTTGATCAGGTTTACGGTTTCGTACTCCTTACCCTGTATGATGTTGTAAAGCAGCTGCATACCCAGTTTGCCCAGCAGCTCCTTGTCAAAGGTCATGGAGCTCAGGGGCGGATCCAGATACTGGGACACCAGCAGGTCGTCCAAACTCATAATGGAGATGTCCTCCGGGATGCGCAGACCCCGCGCCTTCACACAGCGGATAATATCTACGGCGAAGGAGTCGCCGGCGCACAGGAAAGCGGTGGGCAGATTCTTTTGCTGCAGCAGCTTGTCAATGCTCTCCTGCACCGATTCCTCAGAGAAGGTGGTCTCCGACAGCCATGCGGGAACACACACCAGGTCATTGTCCTTCAAAGCGGCGGTATAGCCGCCAAACTCGGCCACATACAGTTCCGCAGGAGTTTCCGGGCCGATAAAGCCGATCTTCTCATGGCCGTGGTCGATCAGATATTTGGTTGCCTGGTAGGCGGCATCGTAGTAGTCCACCTCCACCAGAGGCAGGCTGCCATCCTTTTTCACATGGGCATCCACGCACACAAAGGGAATCTGCTCCCTTTGCAGCAGGGAGATCAGGCTGGGGTCGGACACCTGGTTTAGGATCACACCGTCGCAGTCCTTGCTGCGCACCGAGTCCATCAGCTGTTCGCAGTTCATATCATCATCTACAAAGGTGAACATGATGCTGTAACCCAGAGAATTGCAGGCTTTAAAAATACCGCTGAGAGTCTCCAGAGCGAATTGGTTAAACAGGTTATAGCTGTAGTGGCGCAGCACTACATGAATGGTAAAGCTTTTTCCCAGATTCAGCCGGCGGGTGTGCACATTGGGAATAAAGCCGGTGCGGCGGATAATTTCCTGCACCTTTTCCCGGGTGGCGTCACTGACACCGCTGCGGTTATTCAAGACAAAGGACACTGCGGTGGTGGAAACGCCCGCCATACGCGCAATATCCCGAATGGTGAGGGTAGCCATAAAAACACTTCCTGTCAGTGGCAAAATGCCGAAATCTGTACAAATATCATTATAAAACGAAATATGAGAAAAAACAAGAGCAAAAAGTTTTGGGAACATCTTTTGGTTGTCCGGAAAAGAGAATCCCCCACCCGGTAGCCGGGTGGGGGAAAACCAGGTAAAGATGTGTCAGTCGGCGAAGTTCAGTTCCGGATGCCGCTGCTTAAAACTCTGGTAAACAGCATCCAGCACCTGCTCATCTTCCACAGCCAGATAATTTTCATACTCCTCGTCCACAGGCTGGATCTGCAAAATTACAAGACTGTTTTCTTCCTCCACAGGCAGGAGCACCAGATACTCTGCCTCGTTATACTCGATGCAGTCCATATACTCAAAATCGGCCTGCTCTCCATTTTCATCGGTGAGGGAGATGATATAGGGTTCTTCCTCCTGAAGCAGTTCTTCGTTGGCCATGAGAAACTCCTTATCTCTGGATACGGCCGCTGCCGTCGCCGCCGGCCAGCTTTTCCACCTCGGCAACAGTGACCATGTTGTAGTCACCCTCGATGGAGTGCTTCAGAGCGGAAGCTGCCACAGCAAACTCCACAGCCGCCTGGGTGTCCTTGCCGCTGAGCAGGGAGTAGATCAGACCGCCGCCAAAGCTGTCGCCGCCGCCAACCCGGTCGATGATGTGCAGGTCGTACTTCTTGGAGAAGCAGTATTCGTCCTTAGCCACATTGTAGAGCATGGCACTCCAGCCGTTGTCAAAAGCGGAGTGGCTCTCACGCAGGGTGATAGCGACCATTTCAAAGCCAAACTTGTCTGCCAGCTGCTTGGCAACGGACTTGTAGCCCTCGTGGTTCAGGCTGCCGCCGTAGATATCAGTGGCTTCCGCCTCGATACCGAAAACGTCCTTGGCATCTTCCTCGTTGGAGATGCACACGTCCACATACTGGCACAGGTCGGTCATAGCCGCCCGGGCCTGGTCACGGGTCCACAGTTTGCCGCGGTAGTTCAGGTCGCAGGAGATCTTAATGCCCCGTGCCTTGGCGGCTTTACAAGCCTGACGGCAGATTTCAACAAGGTTCTCACCCAGTGCCGGGGTAATGCCGGTGAAATGGAACCATTCCACACCCTCAAAGATAGCATCCCAGTCGAAGTCTGCGGGGGAGGCCTTCTGGATGGCGGAGCCGGCACGGTCGTAGATACACACGGAGCCACGCTGGGAAGCGCCCTTCTCATTGAAGTAGATACCCACACGCTCGCCGCCCCGGACGATCTTGGTGGTGTCCACACCGTAGCGGCGCAGGGAGTTCACTGCGGCCTGTCCGATGGCGTGGGTGGGCAGCTTGGTGACGTAGGCTACGTCCATACCATAGTTTGCCAGAGAAACAGCAACGTTGGCTTCGCCGCCGCCGAAGGTAAATTCCACATGGTCACACTGGACGAAGCGCTCATAGTTATACGGCTGCAGACGCAGCATCAGTTCGCCGAAGGTTACAATCTTTGCCATAATATTTTATCCTTTCAAAATAAATTAGATACGGTGAATCATTCACCCTTGGCGGCCTTGCGGGCCTGGGTGCACAGATCGGTGATCTTGTCAAAGTTGCCGGCGGCAATGTCCGCCTTGGGGCATACCCAGCTGCCGCCAACAGCGTGGATAAAGGGAGCGTCCACATATTCCTTAATGTTGCCGGTGTTTACACCGCCGGTGGGCAGGAACTTCACACCCACAAAGGGAGCGGACAGGTTCTTCATAGCGTTCAGACCGCCGTAGACATTGGCGGGGAAGAACTTGACCACTTTAAGGCCCATGTTCACAGCAGCGGTAATCTCCGTGGGAGTAACACAGCCGGGGGTAACGGCGATGCCGTTTTCGATACACCAGCCTACCACACCGGCATCAAAACCGGGGGCGACGATGAACTTGGCACCCATTTCCACAGCCAGCTTGCACTGGTCAAGGTTCAAAATGGTGCCTGCGCCTACCAGAACATCGGGGCAGTTTTCAGCCACAGCCTTAATGGCATCGGGAGCGGCTGCGGTACGGAAAGTGATCTCCATAACGTCAATGCCGCCGGCAGCCATGGCTTTGGCAGTGGGAACAGCGTCCTTGGCGTCATCGATCACAACAACAGGGACAACGATGGAATTTGCAAGTCTGGCCAATACGTCCATACTTTTTACCTCCTGGGCTTTTCCAGCCGTAAAATTAGAAATTATGGAATCATTCATGTAAAATGAACACAATTCGCTATATTAATTATAGCCCATTATTCCGGGATGTCAATTGGCAAAACGCAGATTCTGTGGCAGTTTCCCGGAAAGGGAGGGAGAATAAAGAATCAGAGCCAGCCTTCCGGCTGGCTCTGATTATGGGCAGGGTTAAAAGATCGCAGATCTATCAATAAACCAGAAGAAGTCCCTGCTTTTTTAGCAAAGCAGGCGTGTTTCTTGGTATGAACGGAAATATTCCAGAGGGATTAGATACCATCCAGCTTGTCTTTTCTGCGCTGATTGCGTATCCGGCGGCGCTCCTCGCCGTGGGTCCAGGCCAGACGCTCCTCCTCCGTCTTGAGGATCAGCTTGGGTACCTGTGCGGGCCTGTTATTTTCATCCAGCGCCACCATCATGAAATGGGCGTTGTTGATCCGCTCACGCTGGCCGTCCAGCGTCTCCACATAGGTATCCACGCAGACTTCCATGGAACTAGAGCCCACCCAGGTCAGCTTGCCCCTGATCACGATCATATCATTCTGAAACGCGCCCCGGAGAAAGGTCAGATTATCCACAGAGGCGGTTGTCACATTGCACATGGAATGCCGTTTGGCAACGATACCGGCCACCTCATCAATCCACTGCATCAAAATGCCGCCAAACAGACGGTTTGCAGCGTTCAGATGGTTAGGGCGCACAATATGGACAGTTTCCGCACGGGAGTCATCCACGGTTTTCGATAGCATATGCATAAACCTCTTTCTGTGATGTTTTGATTATTATAACACCACAGGGCACAAATGCAATATTTCCCATAAAATTAGCAGTGCTTCTGTACAGAGGTAATTTGCGAAATTTTCCCCTAAATAAATGTAGGGGCGGCTATCAGCCGCCCGCTTGCTGCGCTCATCCTTAGACGTTGGCGGGCGGCCAATGGCCGCCCCTACGAGTATAGCTTAAAAATTTGCTACTTCGGAAGATTTTAGCTGCAATTGAAGCTTGTCCGCGATCAGGGCGATAAACTCCGAATTGGTGGGTTTTCCCTTGGTATTGCTGACGGTATAGCCGAAAAATCTTTGCAGAGTATCCAGGTCACCCCGGTCCCATGCCACCTCGATGGCATGGCGGATGGCCCGCTCCACCCGGCTGGGAGTGGTCTGGAAGGTCTTTGCCACCTGGGGATACAGAATCTTTGTGATAGCATTGATGACGTCCATGTCCTCCACAGCGATGATAATGGCCTCCCGCAGGTACTGGTAGCCCTTAATATGGGCGGGAACGCCGATCTCGTGGATAATGGAGGTGACCATGGTTTCGATATTGGGCTTTGCTGTATGCCGTGCAGGACTTTGTTTATTTGAGGAGCTTCCCCTGATCTCCTCCAGCCGCTCCACCAGGGCGGTCATATCGCAGGGCTTCAACATCAAATACCGGACGCCCAGATTGGCGGCGGCGTTTGCCACATACTCGGTGATGAACCCGGAGGTGGCCAAAACCACGGGTTTATGCTCCAAGCCGCTGATCGCCCGCAAAACACCGATGCCATCCTTTTTGGCAAGCATCATGTCCAAAACCAGAACGTCCGGTTTTCGTTCGCAGACCAGTTGGACGGCCTTTTCACCGTCGCTGGCAGTGCCCAGTACTTGAAAACCGCCGCAGTGATGTAGCTGGGACGTAAGGCCGCTGCAAAATTCCTCCGCATTATCCGCAATGATAACAGTTGTATGATTGTCCATAACTTCCTCTCCTGACGTTTGAAGATTGCTCCCCCTGGTTGCCGTGGAATCCTGCACGGCTGCGACAAATATAATTTAGCATAATACTGTGCTTTTTGCAAGGAAAAGTGCGAATAATCGATCGACAAAAACAGGGAAAAAACAACAAAATATTACAAAAAACGAACTTTTCGACAAAAAGCGACTTGTGGAAAAATTTTTAAGAGCGGTTGACGCAGAGTCTGTCTATGATGTACAATACAAGAAACTTTTGACAGGAGGAATCTGCTGTTATGAACGAAGTATGGAATCTGGATGTGATTTATCAGGGCTTTGACGATCCGGTTTTTGCCAAGGATCTGGAAACGCTGAAGGCTCTGGTGGAGGAATTTGCGGCCTTTACAGGCAAGCTGGGGGAAACAGAACCCCTTTTCGGCCTGAAAGAGGGCATCCACCTGCAGGAGGAACTGACCGCTGTGGGCATGAAGCTGGCAGAATATGCCTCCCTGCGCCAGTCTGCCAATGCCACCGACCCGGAGGCAGGCTCCAATCTGGGCCGGGTCATGTCCGTGGTCAGCGGTGCTGCCGCCCCCGAGGCAGCCTTTAAGGAATGGGCCGCAAAGCTGCCCGGTCTTATGGAAATTGTCGAAAAGGACGATACCCTGAAGGCATATTCCTTCCTGTTTTCCAACATGGAGCGCTCCAGCCGTTACTTGCTGGGGAACAAAGCCGAGGAAGTTATGGCCAAAATGGAGCTGTCCGGCGGCAACGCATGGAGCGACCTGCAAAGCTACCTGACCTCCACAGTGCCTGTATCCTACCGGGGAGAGACCCTAAACCTGTCCGCTGTGCGGAATCTTGCCTATGACCCGGATCCTCAGGTCCGTAAGGATGCCTTTGAGGCGGAGATCGCCTGCTACGACCGTATTAAGGACGCAGTGGCCTTTGCGCTGAACTCTATCAAGCTGGAGACTCTGTCGGACTGCGAGCTCAGGGGCTACCAGTCTCCCCTGGCCCGTACACTGGAGAAGGCGGACATGCAGCAGCAGACCCTGGATGCCATGCTGGGAGCCATGGATGAGTATCTGCCCAAATTCTGGCAGTACCTGAAGGCAAAGGGCAAGGCGCTGGGCCATGAGAACGGCCTGCCCTGGTATGACCTGTTTGCCCCCATGGGCAGCTCCTCCACCAAGTTTACCGCCCAGCAGGCAAGAGATTTTCTGGTGGAGCAGTTCGAGGACTTTAACCCGGAAGAGGCAAAGATGATTGCCGATGCCTTTGACCAGGAGTGGATCGATTTCTATCCCCGTTCCGGTAAGGTGGGAGGCGCTTTCTGCGCCGGCGTAGAGTGCATTGGCCAGAGCCGGATTCTCACCAACTTCGACGGCGCGTTTGGCGATGTGGTCACCCTTGCCCATGAGCTGGGTCACGCCTACCACAACCACTGCATCCGGGAACACCGGATTCTGAACCACGGGTATTCTATGCCCTTGGCGGAAACCGCTTCTACCTTCAATGAGTGTGTGGTCATGGCCTCTGCCATTTCCAAGGCTGCGGATAAGGAGGAAAAGCTGGCGCTGATTGAGTCCCAGCTGCAGGATGCCACCCAGATTATCTGTGATATCTACTCCCGCTTCCGCTTTGAGGCGGCGGTGTTTGCCAACCGTCCCCAGCAGTTTATGCACGCCCAGCAGCTGTGCCAGCTGATGACTGACGCTCAGAAGCAGTCCTACGGCGACGGTTTGGACGAAAACGTGCTGCATCCGTATATGTGGGTGTGCAAGAGCCATTACTATGGCCCCACTTTCTACAACTTCCCCTATGCCTTTGGCGGCCTGTTTGCCCGGGGCCTGTATGCCCAGTACGAAAAAGAGGGTAAGGACTTCATTCCCAAGTACAATAAGCTGCTTTACACCACCACAGTGGCTACCGCCGAGGATACTGCCAAGGTGGCGGGCATTGACCTGACGGACAAGCAGTTCTGGCGGGATGCCCTGCAGACCATTGCGGAGCAGATCGACCTGTTCTGCCAGCTGGTGGAGGAATGATATGGACAAGAAAATCGAAAGACTTTGCGCCTTTCTGGACAGCGCCCACAGCGTGTTCCATGCAGTGGCTGCCCTAAGCCGGGAACTGGAAAACGCGGGGTATACCTGCCTGCGGGAGAGTGAGCGCTGGACGCTGAAGCCCGGCGGCAAGTACTATATGACCCGCAGCGGCAGCGCCATTATGGCCTTCCGCATCCCGGCGGGGAAGCCCAGCGGCTTTGTCATGAGCGCCAGCCACTCTGACCGCCCCACCTTTAAAATTAAGGAAAACCCCGTGCTTGCGGGCAAATATACCCGCATCGCCACGGAGAAATACGGCGGCATGCTGATCGCTCCCTGGCTGGACAGACCCTTATCCGTGGCAGGCAGAGCGGTGGTGGAAACGCCGCACGGTATCCGCTGCACCTTGGTGGATGTGGACCGGGATCTGCTGCTGATTCCCAATGTGGCCATCCACATGAACCGTAAGGCCAATGACGGCTACGCCTTTAATCCGGCGGTGGATACCCTGCCTCTGGCAGGAGCGGCCGAGAGCAAGGACAAGTGGGATTCTTTGCTGCAGGAGGCCGCAGGCGGTAAGATTCTGGGTCATGACCTTTACCTGTATGTGCGGCAAAAGGCCTCTGTGTGGGGTCTGGAGGAGGAGTACCTGTCCGCCCCGGCAATTGACGATCTGGAGTGCGCTTGGTGCTGCACCCAGGGCTTTTTGGCGGCAGACCCGGCGCAGAGCGTACCGGTGCTGTGCGTGTTTGACAGTGAGGAGGTAGGGTCTTCCTCCTTGCAGGGCGCAGGCTCCGACCTGCTGCAAAGTCTGCTTACCCGGATCTGTGACGCTATGGATTGGGATCTGCCTACCATGCTGGCAAGCTCTTTCATGGTCTCGGCAGACAATGCCCACGCTATCCATCCCAATCATCCTGAGTATGCCGATGGAAACAACGCGCCTGTGGTCAACGGGGGCGTGGTGCTGAAATTCAACGCCAACCAGCGCTATACCACCGACGGCGTTTCCGCCGCCCTGTTCCGCAAAGTCTGTGCTAAGGCAGGTGTGCCGGTACAGACCTACTGCAACCGGGCGGACATGCCCGGCGGCTCTACACTGGGAAATATTTCCCTCTGCCATGTATCCGTGCCCACTGTGGACATTGGCCTGCCCCAGCTGGCGATGCACTCCTGCTATGAAACAGCCGGCGTGAAGGATGCGCTGTATCTGATGGATGCCATGAAGGTCTGCTATGAAAGAACCATCCGCCGCCAGGGGGATGAAACCTTTATAATCATGTAATACAGAATAAAAAAGGGGCTGTTGCAAGATAAAGCAACAGCCCCTGATATTATGCAAGCGTCTATATTCACAGGATGTAGGGGCTGCCATTGGCTGCCCGCCAGATATCCCGGCATTTTGGGCAAAGAAGATATGCAAAAGCCGCAGGCAAACCTGCGGCTTTTGCAACAAGAAAAGAGGAAAGGAAAATGAAAAAGATGTTATTGAAACTTTGTATCTTTATCATAAAACGGAATTATGAAAAATATAAGTGGTTAATTTTTAAAAAAGTATTAAGTTACCATGAAACTTTTCCACAGCTCTGTGGAAATTTGACGGCAGAGCCAAAATAGGGTATGATATACACTGGAGGGATGACTATGCAGATGATTTGCCCCATTTGCCGGGAGAACCTGGCCAAAGAGGAAACCTGTTACCGCTGCGGCCGTGGCCACAGCTTTGATATTGCCCGGCAAGGTTATGTAAACCTATTGCCGGTACAGCAAAAACGTTCTCTCAATCCCGGGGACACAGCCCAGCAGGTGGCGGGGCGCCGGGCGTTTCTGGAGGGCGGTTTTTATGAGCCCATTGCCCAGGCTTTGTGCGTGCTGGCGGCGGAGCATAGCTGCACTGGCCCTATTTTGGATGTGGGCTGCGGCGAGGGCTATTACAGCACCCGGCTGGCTCAGGCTCTGGGGGCAGAGCTGATTGGGGTTGATATCTCTAAGGATGCGGTGCGCTATGCCGCTGGCCGACACAAAAATCATACATGGCTGTGCGCTTCTGCTGCCCACATTCCGGTGGCGGATGGCAGCGTGGGTCTGGTGACCAGTCTGTTTTCCCTGACCCTGGAAAAGGAATTTGCCCGGGTACTCCGCCCCGGCGGATATTATATACAGGTCATTGCGGCGGAGGATCATTTGCTGGGGCTGAAGAGTATTATCTACCCCCAGCTATACCGGAAGGAAAAGGAAACTGCCCCGGCGCTGGAGGATTTCCGCCTGGTAAAGAGTCTGCCGGTCAGTTTTACCTTTACAGTGGAGGGGCAGCAGGTGCAGAATCTTCTGAATATGACCCCTCATGTGTACCGGATCAGCAAAGAGGGCGCGGAACGTCTGCGCAATACCCAAACCCTTACAGACAGGGCAAGCTGCATACTCAATCTCTTTACTTTGGAGCAAATGTGAGTATAATAGGAAGTATCTGGAACTTAGGAGCGAAGGTATGCTGGAAAAACTTGCGGCGGTAGCCAGCCGATATGAAGAATTGTGCGCCCGGTCGGAGCAGCCGGACTTTTATGCCGATCCCAAGAAGGCGGCAGCTATTTTACGGGAACAAAATGATCTTGCCCCTATTGTGGAGGCCTATCAGGCCTACCGGCAGGCGGAGCAGGATATGGACGATGCCCAGGAACTGATGTCCGACCCGGAGATGAAAGAGCTTTGCCAGCAGACCTTTCAGGAGGCCAAGCAGGCAAAGGAAGATTTATACAAGCAGCTGCAGCTTTTGCTGCTGCCCAAAGACCCCAACGATGAACGAAGCGTGATCGTGGAGATTCGGGGCGGTGTAGGTGGTGAGGAGAGCGCGCTGTTTGCCCACAGCCTGTTTCGTATGTACAGCATGTATGCTGCCCAGAAGGGCTGGTCTGTGGAGCTGGCCAACTATAACGAAACGGAGCTGGGCGGCGTGAAGGAGGCGGACTTCGTCATTAACGGACGGGGCGCCTACTCCCGGCTGAAATATGAGTCCGGTGTCCACCGGGTGCAGCGTGTGCCGGAAACAGAGTCCGGCGGACGTGTCCACACCTCCACGGCTACGGTGGCGGTGCTTCCGGAGATGGAGGAAGTGGACGTACAGCTGCGGCAGGAGGATATTGAAATGCAGGTCTACCGGGCTTCCGGCGCCGGTGGCCAGCACGTGAATAAGACCAGCTCCGCTGTCCGTCTGATCCACAAGCCCAGCGGCATTGTGGTGGCCTGTCAAGAGGAACGCAGCCAGCAGCAGAACCGGGAGAAATGTATGCGTATGCTGGCCTCCAAGCTGTACGAGATTGAGCAGGAGAAGCTGGATTCTCAGGTAACGGGCATGCGCCGCAGTCAGGTGGGTACGGGCATGCGCAACGAGCGTATCCGCACCTATAACTTCCCCCAGGGCCGTGTAACAGATCATAGAATCGGCCTGACCCTTTATAAGATCGACCAGATTATGGACGGCGGTCTGGAGGAACTAATTGACGCCCTGGCCACCGCAGACCAGGCAGAAAAACTGAAAAACGCCCAGTAAGGGCGGTTTTGTCAGCGTGACAGGAGAGGTAACATCATGCAATTTACAACCAATTCCCCCCGGGAAACGGAAACTCTGGGGCAGGCGCTGGGGGGAGTACTGAAGCCCGGGGACATTGTTGCTTATACCGGTGATCTGGGCGCGGGCAAAACCGCCTTCACCCGGGGACTGGCCCGGGGACTTGGAGCCACGGAGTCTGTGACCAGCCCTACCTATACCATTGTCAACGAGTACCTGTCCGGGCGGATGCCCCTGTTCCATTTTGATATGTACCGCCTGTCCAGCCCGGAGGATCTTTGGGACATTGGCTGGGAGGACTACCTCCAGCGGGGCGGCGTGTGCGCCGTGGAATGGAGCGAGAATGTGCAGGAGGCCATGGAGGACGCAGTCCGGGTCCATATCCGCAAAACGGGAGAGGATTCCCGGCACATCACCATCGAAGGGGGAAAAGACCTTGCTGATTTTAGCCTTTGAGACGTCTGCCAAAGCAGCGTCTGTGGCGCTGCTGGAGGAAGGAAAGCTGCTGGGGGAGAGCTATCAGAATACAGGGCTGACCCACAGCCAGACCCTGATGGTTATGGCGGAGGATCTGCTTCGCACCTGCGGAAAAACAGTGCAGCAGGTGGATGCAGTAGCTGTGGCGGCAGGTCCGGGCAGCTTCACCGGTATCCGCATCGGTGTGGCGGCTGCAAAGGGCTTGGCTTGGGGCAGACAGATTCCCTGCTACGGCGTATCTACCCTGGAAGCCATGGCCGAGAGCCTGGGCGTATGGGACGGTTATGTTCTGCCGGTGATGGATGCCAGACGGAATCAGGTTTACAATGCCCTTTTCCGGGCAGACCGGGGCAAACTGGAGCGGTGCCGGGAGGATCGGGCTATTAGCCTTCAGGAACTGGCACAGGATATAAAAAATCTGGAAAAACCCATTTTTTTGGTTGGAGATGGGGCAAATCTGTGCTATAATACTCTCAAGGATGAGATCCCGTCCTTGGTGCTGCCCCCGGAGCACCGTATGCACCAGAGAGCGGCGGGTGTGGCTCTGGCTGCCCAGCAGGCTGCTTTGCGGGGTGACAGCGGCAATGCCGCGGAGCTTGTTCCCAACTACTTAAGACTGTCCCAGGCAGAGCGGGAACGTCTGGCCCGGGAAAACAGATAAAAAAGGAGAAAAAGAATCATGGGCAATGTTTATGAGCTGAACCATCCCCTTATCCAGCATAAGCTGGCGATCCTGCGCAATGAGGAAACCGGCGTCAAGGAATTTCGTGAACTGGTCAGTGAGATCGCGGGCCTGATGTGCTACGAGGCCACCAGAAACCTGCCCACAGAAGAGGTGGACGTGAAGACCCCTGTGGCAACGGCAAAGTGCAGAATGCTTGCCGGCAAGAAACTGGCTATTATCCCCATTCTCCGTGCGGGACTGGGCATGGTGGACTCTATGGTGGATATGATCCCCTCTGCAAAGGTAGGCCATATCGGCCTGTACCGGGATCCCCAGACACATATGCCCGTAGAATACTACTGCAAGCTGCCCGATGATATCGGCAACCGGCAGGTGTTCGTGGTAGACCCTATGCTGGCTACCGGCGGCAGTGCCATTGCGGCCATCGATTTTCTCAAGGGCCACGGCTGCAAGCAGATTATTATGATGAATATTATCGGCTGCCCTGAGGGTGTACAGGCAGTGCGTCAGGCGCATCCTGATGTGGACATTTACCTGGCGGCCATTGATGAGAAGCTCAATGAGCATGCCTATATTGTGCCCGGTCTGGGCGATGCCGGTGACCGTATCTTCGGCACGAAATAAAATTTCCATAAAGAATCAGCAGCTGCGTGCTGCTGATTTTTCTTGTTTATAGGGGAAGAATATAGTACAATGGCAGAGGAATAAAAAAGAAATTAGGTACAGTTTATGAAAATTAAAACCAAAAAGCTCCCTTACCGGCAGGTGCTGGAACTGAAAAAGCCTCCCCATAAGCTGCCAAGAAAACCTATGTTTTTGCTGCAGCTGGTAATCAGGATTCTGGCGATTTTCGACCTGTTTCCCACTAAATTTACCTATGCTACCCACGGCATGGAAAAAATCGGAAAAAAAGAGCCATGCCTGATTCTTATGAACCACTCCAGTTTCATCGACCTGAAGATTGCCTCCCGGATTTTCTTTCCCAAGCGTTACGGAATCGTCTGCACCGCTGACGGCTTTGTGGGAAAGAGCCTGCTCATGCGGCTGATCGGCTGTATCCCCACCCAGAAATTTGTCAGCGACATCACCCTGATCCGGGATATGGAGTACCTGCTGAAGCAGAAAAAAATCAGTGTGCTCATGTACCCGGAGGCCAGCTATTCCTTTGACGGAACGGCCACACCCTTGCCCCGGAAAATGGGTATTCTACTGAAGAAACTGGGGGTACCGGTGGTGACGGTGATTACCCAAGGTGCCTTTGCCCGGGATCCTCTGTACAACTGCCTGCAAAAGCGGAAGGTGCAGGTGCGGGCAGATGTGACCTGCCTTGCTACGGCGGAGGAAGTGAAAGCTATGACCGTTGCCCAGCTGGACGAACTGCTGGACAAGGCTTTCTCCTTTGATAACTTCCGCTGGCAGCAGGAAAATGGCATTGTGATCGATGAACCTTTCCGGGCGGACGGGCTGAACCGGATTTTGTACCGCTGTCCCCACTGCGGCTCGGAGGGAAAGACCAAAGGCGAGGGAATTTATCTTACCTGCCACAGCTGCGGCAAGGTCTATGAGCTGACGGAGCTTGGCTTTTTACAGGCCACAGACGGCGATTCTGCCTTCACCCACGTGCCGGATTGGTACGTATGGCAGCGCCGGCAGGTACGTCAGGACATAGAATCCGGCGCCTACCGGCTGGAGCTGGATGTGGAAATTGGCATGCAGGTGGATTATAAGGCCATCTATATGGTAGGAAAGGGAAAACTGGTGCACGATGGCGAGGGCTTCCGGCTCACGGCCGCTGACGGTACACTGATGTACACCCAAAGCCCCCTGGCCTGCTACGGACTGTATGCCGACTACTACTGGTACGAGCTTGGGGATGTGATCTGCATCGGCAATAAGGATGCCCTGTATTACTGCTTCCCCCAGAACGCCGGAGATGTGGTGGCAAAGAGCCGCCTGGCAGCGGAGGAAATGTATATACTGAAAAAACGCCGCAAAACCACGGCGGCAGAGCAATCCTGAAAAAACCCCGGACAGGGTATCTGTCCGGGGTTTTTCAGGTGTCAAAACACCAAAAAACCGTTGCAAAACCCCATTGTTTTCGGGCGTTTGCCTGCCTTAAAATGAAAACCGAGAGGACAAAAATACCTTCCCTCATAAAAATCTAATCTTACAGGAGGTTGTTGTTATGGGAAAGAAACAATGGAGCATCGTAGACGGTTACAGACCCCCAAAGTACAAGGGCGGAGCGGATAACTACCAGGGACATGAGTGTGTGATGATTCTGAACCGGACGAATCAGGATGCCCACTGCACCATCGATATTTATTTTGAGGACAGACCCCCCTTTAAGGGAATTTCCTACACCGCACCGGCAGAGCGGATCTCCACGTTTTATACAGACGACCAGACTCTGTTTGGGGAGGCGGGCATTGACATTATGACCCAGTATTCCATGTACATTACCAGTGATACCGAGATCGTGGTGCAGTACGGCAGAATGGACATAAACCAGGACAACCTGGCATATATGGTCACCCTGGGCTACGGGGAGTGAGACTGCCATGACAATTGAAACTGTCCTGGGTCCGGTGGACAGCAGTGCCTTTGGCATAATCGCACCTCACGAGCACTTTTTCATTGATACCACCTTTGAGGCCCAGACACCCCAGACCCCTGAGGCGCTGGAGCTGTTTCAGCAGGACGTAGGGATCGGAAACATTGATGTGCTCCGCAGAAACCCCTTCCTGGTGCGAGACAATATGGTGCTGGAGGATCTGGATACGGCGGTGTACGAGGTAAACCGCTTCAAGAAAGCCGGTGGCGGCACCATTGTGGATCTGACCAACATCGGTATCCAGCGGGATATGGAGAAGATTCGTCAGGTCAGCCTGCGCACCGGAGTGAATGTGATTGCCGGCTGCGGCCTGTACACAGCACTGACCATTCCGGAGCCTTACAGAAGCATGGATGCGGATGCACTGGCGGAGGATATGATCCGGGAAATCCGCTATGGCGAGGAAAAGACCGGCATTAAGCCCGGCGTTATCGGTGAAATCGGCACCAGTGAAACGGTAGGGCCTCTGGAAGAGATAGGCCTGCGGGCAGCAGCCTATGCCAATTTGGAAACAGGCCTGCCTATCTACATTCATACCTACCCCTGGAGCAGAGCCTCTCTGGAGGCCATTGACATTCTCACCCGGGAGGGTGTGCGGCCGGATCAGATCTGTATCTGCCATCTGGACGTTTCTTTTGATTATGAGTATCTGTGCCAGGTGTTCGACACCGGCGCGTACGCTATGTTTGATAACTTTGGTAAGGAATACTACTTCCCCAAAACAGAAGCGGTGTTCTCCGGCGGACCTTTTGAAACAGACCTTGACCGGGTGCGTATGCTGATCCGTCTAATTAAGGAGGGCCACGCTGACCGGCTGATGCTGGCAACGGATGTGTGCCTGAAATCCCTGCTTCACAGCTATGGCGGCTGGGGCTATGACCACATTTTCACCAACATCACGGTCATGATGGAAAATGAGGGAATCAGGCGTCAGGATATGGATACCATCCTTGGGGAGAATCCTTTGCGGTTCCTGTGTTCCAGAAGATAAAACAGCAATTTATCATGTATTGCATTTAAGAGGTGTAAAAAATGGCAGAAGAATTTATCAAATCTTTCGAAGTGGCTGGGGATGACGCGGTAGGCGACATCATCCCCCGTAAACTTAAGGATCAGCATAGGAAAATGCGGGTAGGCGTACTGCCCATTGCCTGGTTTGAGTGGTGGCCCATGTTCCCCGAGAGCGGCATGCGGGAACAGATTCTGGGTGACTGCGACAAGTTCGTTGCCCGGATGGAGGAAAAGTTTGGACAGGACTATGAGCTGGTATACCCCAAGGAGCATGTGGATACTCTGGACAAGGCATTTATGGCCAGCGAGTTTTTCAAGGAAATGGCAGTGGATGCCATCGTCATTGATGAGAGTACTTATTGTACTGACTTTATTCCCATTCAGGCCATTGAGGCTCTGCCCAACACTCCCGTGATTCTCTTTGTCACTCAGGCCAGCGATGATCTGTGGGATACCATGGAAAACACCGATGTAATCCGCTATGAGGGTCTAGTGGGCAATACCCAGCTGGCTGGCGCGTTTACCAAGATGGGCAGACAGTACCGGGCAGTGGTTGGCGCTCTGGAGGATGAGGAAGCCTTCGCGGAGCTGGGCATTCACCTGAAGGTGCTGGATCTGATCAACCAGCTGCGGTATATGGACATTGGCTTTCTGGGCCATACCTTCCGCGGTATGTATGATATCGAGGTGGATAAGACCAAGATTAAGGGCGTCTTTGGCCCCAACGTGCTCTATCTGGATGTATCCCACCTGATCGACATCTGGCAGAAACTGAGCCAGGAGGAGATCGACGACTTTGTAAAGTTTATTGGCCAGGAGCTGCCCTACCGGGTAGAGGGCGTGGATGCGGAGGATCTCCGCAAATCCGCGGCTCTGGGTCTGGCGGTTAAGAAGCTTATTAAGAGATTCAGTATTGACGGCCTGACTCTGCTGGGCCAGCATCATGTTGAGGTGGCGACCCGTGCTTCCGCTGACCTGTCCTTCTTCTGCGCGGAGGATGACGGCTGCATGACCACCCACGAAGGCGATCTGGCAAACCTGGTTATGAAGTACATTCTCCATAAGCTCAGTGGCCAGCTGCCGGTATTTCTGGAATGGTCTGCCTTTGACCGCAAGAGCGACACCCTGCTGCTGACTCACCACGGCGTTGTGGATCCCAAGATCCATGCTGCCGATCAGGAAAAGTGCCGTATCACTCCCTCTCCGGAGAAGTGGGATTACACCGGCAACGGTTTCTCCGTAGAGTATTGCGGCAAGCCCGGCGAAGTGACTTTGGCATGTCTGATCGATGCACAGGATGGCTGGAAACTGCTGCTGTCCAAGGGCAACTGCTTGGAACAGGCTCAGACCCCCAGCCGCGCGCCCCAGTTCCACTTCAAGCATGAGCGCTACAACGTTAAAGAGTATATCCGGCGTATCGTAGAGGAGGGCGTTGCCCACCATGTGTGCCTGGTATATGGGGATCACAGCCAGGCTCTGAAGCTGTATGCCAACTACGCGGGCTTGTCTGTGGTAGAGATCTAATAGGGGAGGTAACCGTATGAGCACAAGAAAGCTGAAAGAGTGTTTCTGGGTATGGGGTCACCATACCAACTGCCTGTATCAGAACTACGGTATTACCCGTGAGTCCCATGTGTCCCCGGTGGAGGGCGTTGCCCGGCTGGGCGCCACCAATCTGGTGCTGGACATTATGGACGCGCCTGTAGACAGAAAAGAGCAGATCGCTCTGGCAGCGGATCTGCCCAGTGTGGGCTGGTCCATCATGGACGCTGCTGCCCATCCGGAGTATGTGACCGACCTGATCGGCTACTCCAAGGAATTTAAGAACCTGTCCCGGGGTATTTTTGACGATTTCCTGTGCCCTGCCAACAAGGACACCAACTACACCAACTATCCCCCTGAAATGCTGGCCGGATACAGAAAGCAGCTCAATGACGCAGGTCTTGAGATGTGGATGGTGCTCTACACAGAGAATATGCGCCAGATTGATATGGACGTGATCCGCACCTATGTAGAAGTGTTTGACGGCATCACCCTGTGGTTCTGGAACGAGCAGGAGGCAATTGAGCACTTTGACGAGTATGTGCAGACCTTCCTGGATCTGACCCAGGGCAGAAAGCGGATGATCGGCTGCTACCTGTATGACTTTGGCTCTGAGAAGGAAGCTACCGGCAAGGCCGTGGTGGATCAGCTGGAGAAAGAACGTCAGCTGATTCTGGACGGTACCATTGATGGTGTCATTCTGCATACCAACGCGGTTATGGCTGATGATCCTTACGAAGCGGTGGAAGCCTGCGTGGAGTGGATGGCAAAACACGGTGAAGAAACCTACGAAATCTAAGGAGGATATCATGATGGTAAACGGTGATCGTATCAGAGACCATATCTGGATTTGGGGTCATCCCACCAACTGTATCAGCAAAGCACCAAACTCCAATGTTTCTCCCGTGGACGGCGTTGCCTACATGGGCGCTGCAAACCTGTACATGAATGAGTATGGCGACATCACTTATGATGAAGCCAGGGAAATGGAACTGGCCAAGGACGTGGCAAAGCTGGGTTGGTGCGTGGATTACGACGGCACGCATCCCAATGTGGCGGAACTGGTGGAGTATGCCAAGGTGTACAAGAATGTCAAGATCGCTATGTTCGATGACTTCTTCTCCCCTACAAACCCCGCTAACAATTTCACCAACTACACCGTACGGATGCTGCGGGAGTACCGCCGTCAGCTCCATGAGGTGGGCGCGGAAATGTGGGTAGTACTCTACACCCAGAATTACGACCAGATTGACGAGAGATTCCTGGAGATGTACATCAAGGAATTTGACGGTGTGTCCCTGTGGTTCTGGGAAGAGGAACTGATTAAGCCCAATTTTGACGAATTTGTGGGTAAGTTACTGCGGCTGACAGAGGGCAAGAAACGCCAGATCGGCCTGTATGTGTTTAACTTTGCCGGCAACGCTGAAGCCGACCCCAGCGTAATCGAGTATCAGCTGGAAAAAGAACTGCCCATGCTGTTGGACGGCACCATCGACGGCGTGATCATCCACACCAATGCGGTGTTCGGCATGGATAAGCCTTTCGCGGCAGTGGATGCCTGCAAGGCATGGATGGACAAGAACGGCGATACCATCATTCCCTGATGGCTTTGTCAGGAAACGGTATACAAAAGAACCCCGCGCCTGTTATCAGGCGCGGGGAAGTTTTTTATTGATTTTGGAAACCACCGGCTCTGCCGGTGGAGGTGCCTCGTAAAAAAGCTTTAGCTTCAAGCAACGAGCGAAGCGAGTCACTAATAAACAATCTAACGAGTTAGTACAAGCTCAGTGTGAAGCGAAAGTGC
>JAZNIL010000065.1:0-2260 GCA_045577435.1 Faecousia sp.
GCTATATGACCTGGAACGCCAACGGCTCCCTGGATAAATATGCCTACCTGATCCCCGCCTTTGAACCCCCTTCCGTGGGATGATCGTTCAGATAAAAAAGACACCCCAAGGTAGCATCCAATAAGACAGTATGAAAACTACTGACATAGGGTAGCTGCCAAGCAGAGTGCAGCAGCAAAAACGAGCGATATCCGGTTCATTATGAACGAGATATCGCTTGTTTTTCTTTTGTCCAAATCAAATTATGACGAAACCCGCCAGTGCTGGCACACCTTACGATGCCAATCCTGGCGGATTTTCACATTTTTTCAATTAAAGCAAAAACAACTGCTTGCTGCTCTTCACTTAATCTTGCCCAACGCTCCAATAGCTTCTGCTGAGAATCAGTCAGCGAAACAGGTGCATCGACTTCGACAAATAACGGAATAAAAAGAAAACCGTCTATCTTGAAAACAACCCCAAAACTGTTATATAATTAAAGAAGAAGGTTTGAAGCAAGTGAGATTATGACATATTGCGTTATCGCAGAAATTACCTAAGGAGAACGAATTGCCATACCACTTAAGCGGACCGGTTCGCAATGACAGCTAAGAATGAAAAAAGGAGGATAATTTATGAGTTTTTTGAAACGGGCCATTCGGGATGCCGTCAGTCAGGGTATCAGCAAGGGCATCGGCGATGCCGTGGGCAAGGCCGTCCGGGAGGTGGTGGAACCCAGGGCCACCGAGTATGCAAACAAAGCTGCTGACCGCTTTGACCAGGCGGCGGGCAATGCCGCCCAGGAAGCAAGAAAAACCACATCCTCTCTGGAGGGTGCCTTTGCCAATCTGGAACGCTCCATGCAGTGCTATGCCACCCAGATGGGCAAGAACACGAAGATCTGTCCCGGCTGCGGCCAGCCTACCACAGCGGAAAAGACCTTCTGCCCCGCCTGCGGTGCCAAGCTCCCGGAGCAGACCGTAGCAGAAGGCGCGGTTTGTCCCTCCTGCGGCAAGCAGAACACCATCGGCACAAAATACTGCGAAGACTGCGGTACCAAGCTCCCTGCGGCAGTTGCCGAGGAACAGGCACAGAGAGCAAAGGATGAAGCAGAACTTAATCAATGGGACACCATGCTTCCCCAGTATCCCAAGTGGACCTGTGGCGGCAGCGAATATAATCTGGAAGAATATGACCCCGGTGTGATCTACTTCTCCGCAGGCTATAACGGCGACACCAACGCCGCCCACCGGGCCCTGGAGCAGTACCGGCAGATTCTGATCGCAGACGGTTTCCGTCCCGCAGGCCAGTACCCCAGCCCCGGACAGCTTTTCAAGCGCATCGACGGTGTGGTGTACAATGCGGACACCGAGCATGGCTTCGAGGGCGACCCGGACCGGCTGTCCATCGGCTTCTGCATCCGGGAACCCCATGGTGGCTTTGACTATGTAAAACCGGAGCCGAAGAAAAGCAGGGACATCGGTTTGGATGACCTGAAGGATCTGAAAAAACTGTTTCGCCGATAAGGACAAAAGGGCGGTGACCAATCCGGTCACCGCCTCATCTCTTTTTACGGAAAAGTATGCAAGATTCAAATTTTATCCACACTTTGCACTCCGGAAATATTATTGATAAAATTTAGCAAACATGGGAACCATTTGTCCTTAGGAACCAGGGCGCACTTCTATACATGGTCTGCGACCATGTAGTGCGTCCTACGGAGTTTACAGCGAAGATATCTGAATATCCTCGCTGTCCTGCATCACTTTTGTTCCGTACAAGAGGCTGCACCCCTTGCGATGCTTCGCATCTATCCTTGCCCAAATAGGGCACAACCATAGTTCTGACGAACCGCATTTGTTCCCTATTTTCATTTTCAAAACAACAATCATAGGAACATCATTAAAGAGCTCTATTTGAAGGACAGCTACAACTACATTGGCATTCTTCCTGCAGCATTGCTCTAATGATATGAAAAACGGGAAATGGCATGACCGAAATCATGCCATTTCCCGAAAACAATACACTGTTTTATTGGACAGCGCCTCACTGTGCCTGTTTTTTTATTATTGTAAAGAGTAATGTTACGCCATGGCAACCTTTTCGGTGCCGGGATATTCGGCGCTGCGCATGGCGCTGTCCATCAGAACGATCAGCTCCAGGACGCTGCGGAAGCTCTGTTTTTTACCGCCCTCCAGCCAGGTAATGGTACCCTGCCAGCTGTTGTGCTGACGGAAGCGGATGGACAGAGAGAATGTTGCTTTCTTGCCGTAAGTCGGAT
>JAZNIL010000066.1:0-2190 GCA_045577435.1 Faecousia sp.
TTGCAAACGCACTTGTTTCAGATGGTATGACACTTGCCTTGCCCATTCTCGCAGCACTCCCTTTTACCGCATCCTTCGTGGATGATGTGAAAAGCGGATACATAAAGGCATATTTGCCCCGCACTACCCGATTGAACTATCTCACAAGCAGATGTGTTGCCTGTGCTGTTTCCGGCGGTTTGGTGCTGGCCCTGGGCATCCTTGTTTCCTATGTGATCTCCGCATTGGTTTTTCTGCCAATGGAAGCACCGCTCCCTAAGGATGTAAAAGCTCCATCGTATTTCGCAGAGCTGATGGAGAATGTAATGTTATTTTTCTGTTCCGGTGCGTTCTGGTCTTGCGTTGGCCTGACCTTTGCCACACTGACGAGCAGTAAATACATGGCCTACGCATCACCATTTGTTCTTTACTATGTGTTGATCATTCTCTACGAACGGTACTTTGATGCACTCTATGTCCTTTATCCCAAGGAATGGACTGCACCTACGAAAGAATGGATGTGGGGCAGCTTCGGTATCGTATTACTGCTTTTGGAGCTTACGATCATTGTATGTTTGGCATTCGGGATCGCAGCGCAAAGGAGGTTATCGCAGATATGAAGTGGATCAAACAGACCCTATCGGTTACCGCTTACAATTTCAGACAATGGCACAAGAATCCGCGGATCATCATTACATTCTGCCTTGCCTTTATTCTTTGCTTTCTGCTGTCCGACAAAACAGTTCAGTTTGCCAGAGAATATGGAACCACAATGCAGATCGTGGAAGCCTTTGTTTGGACTTTCGGTGACGCAAATTCAATCCTGCTGTCCTCGCTGCTGCTCCTTCTGCTGTTTGCGGATATGCCCTTCATATCAAGCGGAACACCGTTCTACCTCATGCGTATAAACCGCAAGACATGGGTAGCGGGACAGGCCGTATACATCATCGCAGCTACTTCTATCTATCTGTGCTTCATTCTTGCTTCCACATCCCTGGTCTGCATGACACAGAGTTTTGTAGGAAATATGTGGAGTGAAACTGCTGCAATCCTCAGTTATTCCGGTGCCGGACAATCTGTTGCACTACCGGCTTTTGTTAAGACCCTGGAAATGACCACGCCTTATGCCTGTATGTTCACCATCTTCCGATTGATGCTGTTGTACTCTCTGCTCATGGTGTTCATCATGCTGCTGTTCAATCTGAAGAAAGGACAGCTTGGCGGTGTGATCGGAGTGTTCGCCTTTAGTCTGTATGGATTTCTGCTCAACCCGGAAACCATCAGGGCAATCTTTCGGCTTCCCACAGAGCTGATGTATAAGGCCAATGTTGCTGTGGGCTGGCTGTCACCCTTGAATCATGCCACTTACCATATGCACAATTTTGGTTATGATACCTTACCCCGACTGTGGCATACCTATCTGATCTTCGGATCGCTCATCGTCCTTTGCTTTTTCCTGTCACTACGGGCGATCCGAAACTATAACTTCAATTTTGTTGGAACGGAGGGCTAAATATGGGAAATGAAAATATAGCCATCAGCGTTCGGAATGTATGTAAGGATTTTGGTCAAGTCCGTGTCCTAAAAAGCGTATCCCGTGACTTTGAAGCGGGAAAGATCCACGGCATCGTAGGCAACAACGGCAGCGGTAAGACTGTGCTGATGAAGTGTATCTGCGGTTTCCTCCTGCCGACCGAGGGAATGGTTCTGGTCAACGGAAAGCGGGTAGGCAAAGATGTGGACTTCCCATCTGATCTTGGCATTATCATCGAAACACCGGGATTCCTGCCCAATATCACAGGTGTGAAGAATCTGGAGATACTGGCATCACTCAACAAGAAAATCGGCCTTGCGGACATTGCGGATTCTATTCGCCGGGTGGGACTGGACCCGCAAAGCAAAACTCCCGTGGGAAAATACTCCCTCGGTATGCGTCAGCGATTGGGCATTGCCCAGGCGATCATGGAAAATCCGTCCCTCTTGATCCTGGATGAACCTATGAACGGTCTGGACAAGCACGGTGTAGCAGAGATGCGTAAACTCATAAAAGGACTAAAAAACGAAGGAAAAACAATCCTGCTGGCCAGCCACAACCAAGGAGATATTGATGAACTCTGCGATACGGTATGCGAGATGGATGCGGGTATTATGACAATGATTCGGGAGGACCGTTAGAATGAGAAGATTATTCACATTGATACTTGCATTACT
>JAZNIL010000067.1:0-27104 GCA_045577435.1 Faecousia sp.
CTTTAGCTTCAAGCAACGAGCGAAGCGAGTCACTAATAAACAATCTAACGAGTTAGTACAAGCTCAGTGTGAAGCGAAAGTGCCCGTTTACGGGCGGCGGAGCAGTAGATGCAGGAGAAAGAATATTCAGTGCATCTTTAGGTGCCCGCTGGTAAAAAGCCCTTCTAGGGCTTAATCAAGCCTCCGGCTTAGCCGGAGGTCATGACTTATTCGGTTCTGAAAAGGCAGATCTCAGTAGTCAAATCGTACTGCTTTCGCCCAGTACTGTACATGCACAACCTGTTGACAGGTCTGCCCTCCCCGTCCTGGCCGCATCTGCCAAAGTCGGTCCTGTCAGGTTTCCAGTTTTGTGTACGGACGGCCACTTCCTTGCCGGAGTCAGAGATTACAAAGGTATCCCCCTCCTGCCGAATCTGTCCATAGGAATTGAGAATGAAACAGACACCATCACCGCTGGCAAGCTCTGCCTGATCCCGGATTACATACCGGTAAGCGCTGTCGGAGGTAATATTTCTTATATTCTTGTGGAATGCGCCGTTCCAGGGTGCGGTCACATCTGTGGAGTAATCCAAGGTGCCGTTTTCATACTCCGCCTTTAGAACCACCCCGGAGAATTTAGCGCCTGCCTTGCCCTGGTTGAGAATCACACCGTCAGACACCGCCGCCAGCACATTGTGAACCTCCGCATTGACGATGATCTGGTGGTAGGTGTCATAATAGTCGGTACAACCTCTGTCAATCAGCAGGGCAGTATCATCGGCTTCCAGAACAAAAGAGCCCTTGTCTGCATGGGCATGCCCCCAGATCGCCGCACCGCTGAGAGCATACAGCGCCACAACACCCAGATCCTCTGTTTCACGCCTTATCTTGGTAATACCCGTAACAGGCATGTGCTGATATTCCGGGTACTCCGGCTGACCCTCCACATCAAAATACTGAGCCTGAATCAGGCTGGCAATATCACCCTTAGCATAGGCGAGCATCTCATTACTCTTGATTTTCCAGCGTTCACCGGCACCGATGCGGGCAAGGAACTGAACTATTTTTAAAGAGAACTGTCTGCCGGGGTGGCTGTCATTGAGAGGCAAATAAGTATCCCCTACCTCAGACTGGAGAATATTAGCAAAGATACCGCTTTTTTTAACAAGCTCCGGGATATAATCCTCCAGAGGTTTATTGTGGATCCGGGCCAGCATGTACAGCGCATCAATGGTGTTATTCATAGTGTAGTTCCAATAGGCAGGTCCTTCGCCGCTGCCGCCATCTTGGAATACATAGTTCTGCCACATCTGGAAGAAGTCCTTTTCTGCCTCCTCCAGTCTTGTGATGTATCTGGGCCACTGCTTTACCAACGCTGCCATGATTGTGATAAGGCTGTTCTCAAACACCAGACCCTGGTTACAGATCCACACATCCTCGTCCGTTTTGATTACCTTGTCAATAATAGGAAGCCCCTTTGTCAAAATAGACGTACGGATCAGATTTTGACCACGTCTGCTCAAAAGACCACCTGCCCAGTCCAGAACCTTCACCAGATTCAGGCAGATCGCCGCCTCTGTAAAACAAAGGTGATGCCATGTAACACCCGGATATACGCCCATAATGCTCTCGAAGAAATGCTCACAGTGGCAAATTGCCATTGCTATACGGCAGGCCATGGTGAGCATTTCCATATTCTCATCCACAATACCCACGAAGGCCACTCTTTCCATAGCCTCATACAAAACAGGGCGCTCCATATCTCTGTCCCGAACAAACCGCCGGTCGGTACGTATCACCAACTTACCAACCTCATTTTCCGGAACAAGATTCATATCCTCCCGGGCAAGTCGGCGCAGTTCGTCCATCCACTGGCTGAAACCGGGCAGTTTTACTTTCTCACGGAGTTGATCCAGTTCCAGTTGATTGAAGAACATATTCAGTTGGGGGGCGACGACCTTGTCTTCACTGAAGTATCCATCCCACTCCGGGGTATAGGGAGTCTTCTCAGAGAGCATAATCTGCTCTTTCTCCCTATTGGACAGACCCAGCCAAACAATTTGTGCTATGACACCCTTTCCGGAGATATCTTGAAATTCCATGCGGATCTTGGTAATGCGGTTACCGGACAATTCTCCTACATACTCACAGCGGGAACCTTGTCCATCAAATTCAAATACCTGGGTGTCCACACCATCGATTTGACAAATCATTTTGAAGCGCATATCCTTGTCAATACCGGCAAATATTTTCATTGTGTCATAGCCGGTGATATCCAGATCGCAGTCACGCTCCAGACTGACAGGCAGATGGCCGGCAGGCTGGCCGGGCAGGATCTTAATTTGGGCTGACCAGTTGCTGCAGCTTACCTGGGCAATATCATGAACATCCTGGCGATAACTGTCCAGAACAGCATACCACTTATACTTTGGTGTATGACCTTCCCAAAATACTTCGAAGATGGTTTCTGCCTCATTGATTTTTATATTCCGCATTACACAATCCCCCTTTAATTCTATTTGCTAACCTGTCAATCAACTTTAACACGTTAATAACACTAATAGAAATGTTTGTCAAGGATAAAATACAGCAAAAAAGCAGACAGCCGAGAAAAGTTTTCTCAGCTGTCTAAAGACTATTCCATTACTTATACAGGGGGAACTGCTGGCAGATATCCGCCACAGTTGCCTTAACCTCGGCAGAGGTTCCTTCAAAATCCTTGGCGGTCAGTGCGATACAGTGGGCAATTTGCTTCATCTGCTCAGCGCCAAGACCACGGGTGGTAACAGCCGCAGTACCGATACGAACACCGCTGGTAACAGAGGGCTTCTGGGGATCACCGGGGATAGCATTCTTGTTCAGAGTGATGTGGTTTTCATCACAGCGAACCTGCAGTTCCATACCGGTAATGTTCATGGGACGCAGGTCGGCCAGCATCAGGTGATTGTCTGTACCGCCGGTGACCAGATCAAAACCTTCCTCCAGAAGGGCATTTGCCATAACCTTGGCATTGGCAACAACATTGTGGGCATAGGTCTTGAAGTCATCGCTCATGGCTTCCTTCAGGCACACAGCCTTGGCTGCAATCACATGCTCCAGAGGACCGCCCTGGGTGCCGGGGAATACGCCGGAGTTCAGTTTCTTGGCAAACTCCTCACGAGCCAGAATCAAACCGCCTCTGGGGCCACGGAGAGTCTTATGGGTGGTGGTAGTAACAATGTCCGCATAAGGAACGGGGTTCTGGTGGGCACCACCAGCAACCAGGCCGGCGATATGGGCCATATCCACCATAAACACAGCGCCAACTTCGTGGGCAATGTCAGCAAAAACCTGGAAATCAATGGCTCTGGGATAAGCAGAAGCACCTGCAATAATCAGCTTGGGCTGATTTTTCTTTGCAAGGTCACGAATCTGGTCATAGTCAATAAGGCCGGTTTCGTGGTTCACATCATAGGAAACTACGTTATAGTACTTGCCGGAGATATTCGCGGGGCTGCCGTGGGACAGGTGACCGCCGTTTGCCAGACTCATGCCCATCATGGTATCGCCGGGCTGCAGCAGTGCCAGCTGAACCGCCATATTGGCCTGCGCGCCGGAATGAGGCTGCACATTTGCAAATTCAGCGCCAAACAGGTCCTTCGCCCGCTGGATACACAGGCTTTCCAGTTCATCCACAAAATGGCAGCCACCGTAGTAACGCTTGCCGGGCAGACCCTCGGCGTACTTATTGGTGAGAATGGAGCCCATAGCCGCAATGACTGCGGGAGAAGCAAAATTCTCAGAAGCGATCAGCTCCAGACCATCCTGCTGGCGGCCCAGTTCTTTGGCCATAATAGCGCCGATATCGCTGTCAAACTGACTTACAAATCCGATTGAGTCCAGGGGTTTTCCGTACATATCTATATCTCCTAACAAAATGATTTACCAAACAAAAAAGCAGTCCAGATGGACTGCCAGAGCGCACAACGATGCCCGAAAAAATCGAGCGTCTCCGTCCATTTGCCTGAGAGATTCGGCCAAAGCCTTGCACCTTCGGCACACAACTGAATGTGTTCTCCAGAGAGTCCTCTGTTTTCCGGTCCTATCCTTATTAAAAGGACACCTGAGAGATTTACTCCGTCGGTAGGTTTGCGCCATTTTCCCGAAAAACTTCACCGGTTTATTTGGTTACTTTTAGTATACACGATTTTGGAATTTTGTCAACCGTATACAGAAAAATACACAAAAACCTGTTGAATATTTTTTCATAAAATAGTAGCACAGGGGAAATTGTTGTGTTATAATGGATCTGGTTTTGAACCAAGCATGCCCCAAACTATATAAAAAAGGAGAAAGAGATCTTTATGGAAAAGCTTTTTAAGCTGAAGCAGAACGGCACAACAATCCGTACCGAATTGGTTGCCGGTCTGACCACCTTCATGACGATGGCCTACATCATCGCCCTGAACCCCAACCTGCTGACCGGTTTCGGCGCTAACGGTCAGGAACTGTGGAACGGTGTCTTTATGGCTACCTGTCTGGCCTCCGCAGTTGGTATGTTCTGCATGGCATTTCTTGCCAACAAGCCCTTTGCGATGGCTCCCGGTATGGGTCTGAACAGCTTCTTCGCTGTTGTTGTTGCCAATATCGCTGCCATGACCGGTATGAGCTATGTGGCTTCTTTCCAGGCTGCGCTGGTTATTATCCTGGTAGAAGGTATCGTTTTCCTGGCACTGTCCTTCTTCAACATCCGTGAGAAGATTGTGGAATCCATCCCCCTGGGTGTCCGTCTTGGTATTGCCCCCGCCATCGGCATGATGCTGATGAACATCGGTCTGGGCTCCAACGCCGGTATTTACTCCGAGACTGGCGGACCTTTCTTCGTGATGCGCGACTTCTTCGGCGCTCTGACTCCCAGTGTGGCACAGACCACCATGGGCAGCGGCTACGCCTCCATGATTCTGACCGTTGTGACCATGTTTATTGGCCTGTTCGCTATTGTTATCATGGCTAAGAAGGGTGTCAAGGGTTCTGTTCTGTATGGCATGCTGATTGCTTCTGTGATCAACTGGGCCGGTCAGGCTATCTTCCTGCACACCAATCCCTTCGCTTCCCTGGCAACCGCTTCCTTCCTGCCCCCCTTCGCGGATATGTTTGAGACCACCTTCTTCAAGTTCAACTTCGCAGGTTTCCTGGAGATCGGCTGGTTCACCGCAATCACCCTGATTATCACTTTCTGCATCATCGATATGTTTGACACTATCGGCACCCTGGTCGGTACCGCTTCCCGCGCAGGCATGATCGACGAGAAGGGCAATATGCCTAACATGAAGGAAGCTCTGCTGTCTGATGCCGTCGGCACTGTTGTTGGCGCATGCACCGGTACTTCCACCGTTACCACTTTCGTAGAGTCCGCCTCCGGTGTTGAGGCTGGCGGTCGCACCGGCCTGACCGCTCTGACCCCCGGCGTTCTGTTCCTGGCTTGTATCTTCATCGCTCCCATTGCTGCCATCATTCCTCCCGCTGCAACTTCCGCAGCTCTGATTTATGTTGGCGTTCTGATGCTGATGGGTCTGAAGAACATCCAGTGGGACGATCTGGATCAGGTTGTTCCTGTTGCTATTATGCTGATCGGCATGCCTGTTTCCGGCTCCATCGGCCACGCAATCGGCCTCGGCCTGATTGCCTACACCATCATTAAGGTATTCAGCGGTAAGTTTAAGGACGTTTCCATCGTCACCTACATCATCTCCGCTCTGTTCCTGCTGAAGTTCTTCCTGGTTGTGTAATCAAAATTTTTCTGGGGAGCAGCCTTAATGGCTGCTCCCCCTTTTTAATGCATACAGGAAGAGAATCGTTGTTATTACAGAAAAACTCCGCAGGCTTACGCTGCGGAGTTTACACTGATTACACGCCGTAAATCAGCCAGATATAAATGTAAGCAGGAATGATTGCTGACAGTGTAAAGGGAATGCCAATCTTGAAGAAATCACTGTTCTTCACGTCATGCCCCTCTTTACGCAGCAGACCTATGGCTGTAATATTGGCAGAAGCACCAATAGGGGTAATGTTACCGCCTAGGGTTGCGCCGGACAGCAGACCAAAGTACAGGGGGATGCCAACCAGGGCCGCGTCTACGCCTAGTCCAGGTGCCAATTGTGCCGCCAGGCCACCGATAACAGGAATCATGGTTGCAACATAAGGAATGTTATCAATAAAGGCAGAAATCGCCACAGATGCCCAAACAATGATGGTGTACATCAAAAACAGATTCCCGCCGCCCAGCTTAGCCAAAAGATTAGCAAGGGCATCGATCACGCCCATATGGGAAATACCGCCAATCATCAGAAACAGACCGGTAAGCAATCCCAGGGTTTCAAAATCAATGGCTTTCAGAGGGCCAACCACAGCGCTGATGTGCTTCTTTTTAGCATAGTTATAGAGCAGTCCAACTACCAACAGCGTGCAGCAAATAATACCGTTAATTTCAGCAGGCAGATTCCAGCTGTCGGGCGCAAAAGAGGCGCAAATTAAAAGACCAATGGTAGAAAACAGCAGCCAGGTTGGAACCATATCAGTGACCTCTGTTAACTTACCGGTTTTGGGAATGGGACTCTTTTCCTTACGGAAAATAATGTAGACAATGCAAGCTGATAGTGCCGCGCCAAGCTCCACAGCGAAGAAGATAGAGGGACGCCCCTGATACCAGAAGAAATCCATGAAGGTCATGTCCAGAGCAGAGCCAAGCATGATAGCCGTGGTATCGCCCACCAGTGTAGCCGCACCCTGCAGATTTGAGGACACAGCAATAGCAATAATAAAGGGAACTGGATTCGTCTTCAGCTTTTTACAGATCTCAATGGCCACAGGCGCTACCATAAGTACCGTAGCCACATTATCCACAAAAGCGGAAATTACACCAGAAAACAGGCTTAGGCAAACTGCTGCCCACTGTACGTTGGGTACCTTGTCCATGATGATGTCTGCCATGCATTCAGGCATACGGCTGTCAATAAACAGTTGCACAAGGCCCATGGTACCACCGATCATTAACAGTACATTAAAGTCCAGGGAGGGAACGATCTCCCCCAGGGGCAGCATGCGTGTCAAAATGAAAATAAGACCAGATGCCAATGCGATATAGGGACGATATTTACTGAACGTTAGCATCAGCACGTAGGTCAAGGCGAATAAAATAATTGCATAAATCACGGGCTTTTCCTTCTTTCTTCCTTTTGTTCCGGCAAGTATTATACTATTTTTCAGTTAGGTTAATTGTGAACTTTTTTGAATGTTCCAATTCTTCCCTGCACCAGTTTTCTGATTATGTGGCAGTGATATCTTTCATTGTCAGGCTAATGCGCTTGCGCTTTTCGTCCACGTCCAAAACCGCCACTTGCACCACATCGCCCACCTGTACAACTTGGCTGGGATGCTGTATTTTTTGTTTGCACACTTGGGAAATGTGAACCAGTCCATCCTGATGAACACCGACATCCACAAACACGCCGAAATCAATCACATTACGGACTGTTCCTGACAGAACCATCCCCGGCTTCAAGTCCTTTATTTCCAGCACATCGGTACGGAGAATGGGCGCAGGCAGGTCATCACGGGGGTCTCTGCCCGGCTTCATCAGTTCCTTAATCACATCCTCCAAGGTAGGTACGCCCACTTGGCAGGCTTGTGACGCCTTCTCCGGGCCATACAGCCGGAATTTAGAGGACAGCATTTCCAGCTTACCGGAAGCCACATCCTCTTTTGTATAACCGCACAGGTTCATCAGCTTCAGAGTGGCATCGTAGGACTCCGGATGGACACCGGTATTATCCAAAATTTCCTTACTCTCCGGGACACGGAGGAAACCAGCGCACTGCTGGAATGCCTTGGGTCCCAGCTTGGGGACTTTTTTTAGCTGCGTTCTGGAAGTAAACGGGCCGTTTTCCTCACGGTAGGCAACCAAATTCTTTGCGGTTGTACTATTGAGTCCGGACACCTGCTGCAGAAGACTCACCGACGCTGTATTCACGTCCACGCCCACTGCGTTGACACAATCCTCCACTACTCCCCCAAGTGCCTCATCCAGCCGCTTTTGGGGGCAATCGTGCTGATACTGACCCACGCCGATCGCCTTCGGATCAATCTTCACCAGCTCCGCAAGGGGATCCTGCAGGCGTCGGGCGATGGAGACTGCTGAACGCAGATTGACATCAAAATTCGGAAATTCCTCCGCGGCTAATTTAGAAGCGGAATACACCGATGCCCCTGCCTCGTTAACAATCATATAGCTTACACCGGGCAGAGATTTGAGCATTTCCACCGCCATGGCTTCCGTCTCCCGGGAGGCAGTGCCGTTGCCAATGGCAATATGCCTGACACCGTGCTTACGGATCATGGCGGAGAGAATGCTGATTGCTTCCTCCTTCTTTCTCTGGGAAAAGGTAGGATAAACCACATTGGTATCCAGAACACGCCCCGTACCGTCTACCACAGCCACCTTGCAGCCGTTGCGGTATCCAGGGTCAAGACCCATGGTAACAAAGCCCTTTACAGGCCGCTGCATCAAAAGCGGTTTCAGGTTCAGGGCAAAATTCGCGATCGCGGACTCTGCGGCCTTATCTGTAAGATACGCGCGCAATTCCCGCTCTGCGCTGGGAGCAATCAGCCGGTCATAGGCATCTACAGCGGCTGCACGGACAAAGGCTGACACAAAAGCCGTGGGCTTCAGGGCTTTGCGGCACACCAATGCCTGTCCCTCATTTCCCGGCAGTGCCGCCTCTACCTTTAGAAAACCTTCCTTTTCTCCCCGGTTGATCGCCAGAATCTGGTGGTTCTGGACACGGCTCACAGGACTTGTAAAGGCATAGTACAGCCGATAAACACTGTCCTGCTCCGGATCTGTTGCCTGAACCTTCAGTACTGCCTGGCGCTCCATCTTCTCTCTAAGCGCTTTGCGGATATCCGGGTCATCAGAGATCATTTCGGCAATGATATCCGATGCGCCGGCCAGCGCATCCTCCACGGTTTCCACACCCTTTTCCGGATCTACATAGGCCTTTGCCAATTCCCCGGGGTCCGCCCCATCCTGTTCAAAGATTTGAAGCGCCAACGGTTCCAGTCCTTTTTCCTTAGCCGCAGTAGCCCGGGTACGACGCTTCTGTTTGTAGGGGCGGTACAGATCCTCCACCTCTGCCTGGGTCGCGGCAGCCAAAATTGTTGCGGAGAGTTCCTCTGTCAGTTTTCCCTGGTTTTCAATGGATTTGATAACCTCCTCTTTCCTCTGCTGCAAATTTCGCAGATAGGAGAGCCGGGTCTCCAAGGTACGCAGGTCGGTATCATCCATACTGCCATGCATTTCCTTGCGGTAGCGGGCTATAAAGGGAATGGTGTTTCCCTCATCCAGCAAATGAATTACATTGGCAATATATTCTTCTTTCTGCCCTAATTCCAGGGACAGTGTTTTTATCATTTTTTCCATAGCTGGCTCCTTTGTTTGGATTGATAAATTATATCACATGCGTAGAACATATGCAACCTGTCACGGCATGGCCGGGAAGTGTGATAGGACTGTTTATATACTTCTGTTTACCCTCAAAATCACCCATAGGGTAAACCAGTTAATCTATACTGTTTTAAATTGACAAATAAGCAACCCTTCGGTATAATATTTTTATAAATCATGCACCATAAGGAGGGCTCATTCATGGAAAGAAAAATCATTACCATCAGTCGTGAATTTGGCAGCGGCGGCCGCACTATCGGTCATATGGTGGCTGAAAAGCTTGGCATTCCCTTCTATGACAAGGAATTGGTGGATCAGATCGCCCTGGAATCCGGTTTTGCCCCCACTTTTGTGGAGGAACACGGGGAGCATTCCCCTGGCAGGACGCTGTTTTCCTATGCTTTTGCGCCACACGGAGTACCCGGAATTATGAACGGTCTTTCAACCGCTGATTTTCTGTGGAATATTCAGTGCAGCGTAATCCTGCAGATCGCTGAGAAAGGCCCTTGTGTAATTGTTGGCAGAAACGCCGATTACATTTTGAAGGACCGGGAGGATTGCCTCCATGTACACATCCACGCAAACGATGATTTCCGGCAGGAACGTATCGTCCGCCTCTACGGCGATTCTGAGAAGTCCCCTCAGGCGCGGCTTCAGGAAAAAGATAAGCGTCGGAAGGTTAACTATCATCATTACACCGGGCGGGACTGGGGGCAGTCCGATAACTATGACCTGTGCCTTTGCAGCAGTTCTATTGGCATTGATCATTGCGTAGACATTATTGTAGACATTGTAAACAACAGCAAATAACACTGGTATTATAAAAATCTCCACAGTCTCTGTGGAGATTTTTTTGCTGCTTAAACAGGAATGGCTTCCTCCTGCTGTTGCACCTGAATGTGGACAGGAACTCCGTTTACTTCAACTGATTCGTCTGCGCAAATGAGAATGTATTTTACGCCGCCAATCACACGGGTCTGTATCAGGTCGCTCCGTTCCGGATTTACCTGAATGGTCACATCCGGGGTAACGATATCCATCTTCCGGTGGTCAATAATGTTTGTCGGATGCAGCTGCGCCTCGAATCCAAACACCTCATCGTATTCCACACTGAATTTGGAGATATTCTCCTGGGGCACACCGCTTGTATGTAGCGCAGTCTTGACCTGTTCCTTTGAAATCATAAGGGGTTCAGCCACCTTGCTTTCCTTATGCAGCTCAATACTCTGGCAAATCTGTTCGTGAACAGCCTGTACAACCTCCAGGTTACAAGAATCTCCAAGTGTGCTGCCAAGGAGGGCTTCAAAGGACTTTTTCTGTTCGTAAGCGGGCTTTGGGGTTGCCACATTAAAGAGAGCGGATACCAGCTCACTATGATCCATCTTGGGACTATGGGTATAGAAAAGGGCGTTGTAGATATTTGTGGAGCGATCATCAAAGGCCGGGAACAGGAAGCCCACCTCCGGTGCTGCCGCGACAAAGCTGACACCGCCATCATGGAACTGCTTTTCTTCCGCAATATACCGCAGACTGGCTTTGCTCTGCTTAACCGGGCATACGGCGCAGCAAATGTATGTATAGGTTTCCTCTGAGGCATCTGCCTGAAGCTCATCGTCTTTACTCTTAAACGGCACGTCATAGCTGTCGCAGCCAAGAAGGATCAGGAAATTATCCTGAATCTGGACGTTTTCAATGATTTTTCTATAAAGCTCCAGGCGGAGCTCCTCCTGACCAAGAGCAGAAGAACGCAAATCCATTAAAAACTTATGTTCCGGTGAATCCGCAACCTGAGCTGTACGGAAAGAAATATCGATTAGATTCTTACCGATTCCACCGGACAAAGTCCGCTTTAAGAGTGCAAAGTATTTCTCCGCCTCGTTTTCCGGCATGGTGCCTGTGCTCAGCTTAAATTCAGAGATAATTTCTTTTTGCCCGCTTACATAGCAGCCGTAAATAGCCGTCATATTACTGCGGTCACGGCGCATTCTGCGCCGGAGCTCGCCAATTTCCTTAGTATTCATAGTATTCCTCTTTATGGTATCATTTTTTATGTGGTATCGCCGCAGGAGCAATATACCACAAATCAAATGTCGTTTTCAGCATCGTTTGCGCCGGTGCGTTTGCACCGGCGCAGCCTATTTAATCATCCCAAAGGCATTTCCAGTTTTGAGCAAAATACTCAACGCCGGAATAGATGGTAGTGACCACAATGACACAGGCCACAAGGGTTACAAGCCACTGGACAGTGGGAAAAGCCATCAACGCGCACAGGCCAATCATAGAGCTTGCGGTTTTTACTTTGCCGCTCCAGCCGGCAGCGATTACCTTTCCTTTACCCACAGCAACCAGACGAAGTCCGGTCACCGCAAATTCTCTAGCCAGGACAAGCATCAAGGCCCATGCGGGCATCATATTCCATTCGCAGAACATGGTCATGGCGGCAATCGTCAGCAGTTTGTCCGCCAAAGGATCCAGAAATTTTCCAAAATCACTGACCTGATTGCACTTGCGGGCGATCTGGCCGTCTACATAGTCGGTAATGCTGGCAATCACAAACACTGCCAGTGCCAGCCACATCCATACGCCAGGCTTACCGCCGCTCTGGTACATAAGCACCATGTACAAGGGGATAAACGCTACACGCACCATGGTGATTTTACTTGCCAATGTCATAAACTATTCCTCCATCAGGTAACCGGTCAGATCACCGTCTACCACGCCGTCAATGACCACATTTACAAAAGCACCCTCTGACAGGGCTTCCTGGGACGCAATCCAGACCCTGCTGTCAATGTCCGGGGAGTCGGCAAAGGTTCTGCCGTAGAACTGTTCATATTCTTCGTCGAACCCGTCCACCAACACTTTCAGTTCTTTGCCAATCATAGACGCATTGTACTCATCCATAATGCCAGATTGCAGGACTTGCACCATTTGTGCCCGCTCCTGGGCAATCTGGGAATCCGGATAGTCCATCTGTGCCGCAGGGGTTCCCTCCTCAGGAGAGAACGGGAATGCGCCAACCCGTTCCAGCCGCTGCTCCTTCAAAAATTCGCACAGTTCACGGAAAGCTTCCTCTGTCTCACCGGGCAGGCCGGTGATCACACTGGTACGCAGCACCAGTCCGGGAATTTTGCTGCGGAGCTTGGCGAACAGTTCTCTCAGGAATTTGCCGTCACCACGGCGGTTCATCAGCCGCAGGATTTCATCGTTGCAATGCTGAATGGGAATGTCCAGATACTTGACGATCTTTTCTTCCTGTGCCATCACATCCATCAGTTCCTCGTCAATTTCGTCGGGATACACATAATGGACACGAATCCATTCTAAACCGTCGATCCGGCAAAGCTCCCGCAGCAGCTGGGGCAGCAACCGTCTGTGGCAGGGCAGATCCGTACCATAACGGCTGGTATCCTGAGCAACTACGATCAGTTCTTTCACACCACTGTCTGCCAAAAGCCGCGCCTCATAGAGAATATCATCCATCTGGCGGCTGCGGTATTTACCCCGGAGATAGGGAATGATGCAGTAAGAACAGCGGTTGTCGCAGCCTTCCGCAATCTTGATATAAGCATAATGCTCTGGTGTGGTCAGGATACGTCCTGTCTCCACCTCAGGGGTGTCGATGGAAGCAAAGTCTGCCACCTGCTGGTTTTCCAGCAATTTTTCAATAGCCGGAACCACCTCAGTATAGCTTCCGGTACCAAGAATACCGTCCACCTCAGGCAGCTGCTCCAGAATCTCCTGCTGGTAGCGTTGGGAAAGACAGCCGGTTACCAAAATCTTGCCAACCAGTCCCTGCTCCTTCAGCTGCGCCATATGCAGAATAGAGTCAATGGCCTCTGACTTGGCAGAATCAATAAATCCGCAGGTGTTGATTACCACCACATCACAGCCAACCACATCCGGCTGCACTGCAAATCCGGCCTCCTGCACACGGTACATCATCCGTTCGCAGTCCACCTGGTTTTTTGCGCAGCCAAGGGAAATAAATCCAATACTTGCCATTAGGGTTCCTCCAGGAATTCCTCATTCACCGAGAGTCTGCTCAGTTCCCGGCGAACGGTTGCGTAATGATGCCCACGGCGTAACAGGGCATCTATTACCTTGCGTATCTGTTTTGGATCATTAGGATCAGTGATATGCGCCAGCAAATAGTCGGCAACCGCATCACTTTGGTCCGGATACCCCTCAAGGGCTTCCTCCCAATATTCCTTGGGGATACGCTTTTCATAGAGAGCTTGTTTGGCTCTTGCCACGCCGTAGCCCTTACTGATACATCTATGTACGATCTGCTCCGCGGTTTTTCTGTCATCCAGCAGATTCAATTCCGCCATCCACGCCACCGCTTCCCTTGCCTGTCCAGGGTCCTCCCCTTTCATCACAAGGCGCTGCTGCAGATCCTGCTTGGAAACACTACTGGCAGAAACAATCCGTACCGCCCGCATTTTCGCGGACATCTGTCCTGCCGCGGTCTTCAGCCGGGCGTACTCCTCACCGTCCAGCTCCATACCGGTGTACAGGGAGAAGTCCTCCACTGTCTGCCGGTACAGGCACAACAGGGTTCCGTCCTCAAATTGCACAGTGTACCTTCCGGCCCGGTCCGGCCGGTTGGACAGCTTATCAATCCTCATCATTAAAGTCATCCGCGCTGACGGCAACAGGCCGCTGAGCAGCGGTCGCAGGGGTTCTGGCCGCGCCGGACATGGTCAGAAGGTTCTCACGCACCTGTGCCTCCACCTTTTCAGCGATATCGGGATTAGCCTGCAGGAAGGTTTTTACGCTCTCCTTACCCTGACCAATGCGCTCGTCGCCCATGGAGAACCAGCTGCCGCTTTTCTGGACAACGTCCATCTGGATCGCAAGGTCCACCAGTTCGCCCCACTTGCTGATGCCTTCACCGTACATGATGTCGAAGAAGGCTTCCCGGAAGGGGGGCGCCACCTTATTCTTGACCACCTTGACACGGGTCTTGTTGCCCACCACATTTCCGCCTTCCTTAATGGACTCTACACGGCGCACATCCAGGCGAACGGAGGAATAGAATTTCAGGGCATTGCCGCCGGTGGTGGACTCGGGATTTCCGTACATCACGCCAATCTTCATACGCAGTTGGTTGATGAAAATAACAACGCAGTTGGTCTTGGCAATGGTGCCTGCCAGCTTTCTCAGCGCTTGGCTCATAAGGCGGGCCTGCAGACCCACAAAGGTATCGCCCATCTCGCCCTCGATTTCCTGCTTGGGGACAAGGGCAGCCACAGAGTCAACCACCACTGCGTCCACCGCGCCGGAGCGCACCAGCGCATCGGTGATCTCCAGAGCCTGCTCGCCTGTGTCGGGCTGAGAAACCAGCATGTTATCAGTATCAACCCCCAAGGCTGCGGCATAGACCGGGTCAAGGGCATGCTCAGCGTCCACAAATGCCACTTCGCCGCCCATTTTCTGAGCCTCCGCCAGAATATGCAGCGCCAGAGTGGTCTTACCGGAAGATTCCGGTCCATAGATTTCAATAATACGTCCCTTGGGAACACCGCCAATACCCAGCGCCGCGTCCAGTGCCAGAGAGCCGGTGGGGATAGCGTCAACATTCATGTCCGGGCGGTCGCCCAGGCGCATAACAGTACCCTTACCAAAATTCTTCTCAATCTGGGAAATGGCCGTTTGGAGCGCTTTTTTCTTGTCCGTTGCGGGAGTAGGTGCTTCATATGCAGTCTTTTTGGTAGCCATGTTAATCTTCCTTCCTGCGGAGACGCGCGATCACCGCCCGCTCCCTGTCATTATAATCTCTGGAACGTTCCAGTATGGTATACCCAGTTTCTTCAAGGATCCGGCATACGTCGTCTGCCTGTCCCATGCCAAACTCGAAGCACAGGTATCCCCCGTTCTTCAGCGCCTGGGCATAGTTTTTTGCAATAGCACGGTAAAAAATCAATCCGTCCTCACCGCCGTGAAGGGCAAGGTGTGGTTCAAAGTCCTTCACGCTGTGGGGAAGCTGACCCATCTGCTCGGTAGTAATATAGGGAGGATTTGACACAATCATATCAAATTTCCCCAGAAAAGGAGCCGGTTTTTCCAAAGCGTCGGCCTGCACACAGGTAACACGTCCGGACAGCTTCAGTTCCGCAGCGTTTCTCTTGGCAATTAGCAAAGCCTGCCGGGAGATATCCGCAAGGGTAACCTTTGCATCCTTTACCCGGCTGGCAACCGCCAACCCGATACAGCCTGAGCCTGTGCAAAGATCCAAAATTCTGGGGTTTTCCTCCAGAAACATTCCCTGGCTGATGGCAAGCTCTGTCACCGCGCAGGTATCATCTCTGGGGATCAGCACGTTTTTATCCACATACAACCGCAGACCGTAAAAATCCCACTGCTCCAGCACATAGGCAAGGGGTTCTCCCCCCAGTACACGGCTCACGGCAAATTCCAGCTTTGCGCAGGTTTCCTGTGCAACAGGCGTATCCGGCTGGGCCAGAACCTGCTCCATGGAAACACCGGTAAAATGGGCGGTAAGCTCCCGTGCCAACTGGGCCGCATACTGAGGCTGCTCCTTCATGGAAAGAGTTTTCTTTGCCTCCTGATAGAGAATTCCTACGGTTTTCACCACCGGTCTGCCCCCTCTTCTGCAGGCAGAACCGCCTGCAAGGACGCAATACCCACCTCAATCATGCTGTCATCCGGCTCGTTAGTGGTAAAATTCTGAAACCACATACCGGGTGCAGTAAGAACTCTGCTGAGCCAGTGATCGTGTCTGCCCACCCAGCGGTTAATTTCATAGCTGATGGAAACCACCAGCGGCAGAAGCAGCAGTTTGAATACAATCATCAGGAGTTTGTACAGGAAGCTGCCCCGCATAGCCTCCAGTGCGGGTACAACCGCCAAAAGTGCCGAGGAAGCTATGGAAAACACCAGAATAGACAGAATCATTACCACCAGCAGGAAGCTGGTACCGCATCTGGGGTGCAGGCAGGACTGTTTCCGCACATTTTCTACGGTCAGCTCCTTCCCCGCCTCATAGCAGCGAATGGTCTTATGTTCCGCGCCATGGTAGGAAAACACCCGCTTCATTTCCTTCATTCTGGACACTAGCAAGATGTAGGCCACAAAAATTGCAATCCGCACCGCGCCTTCCACAAGGTTAATGCCCAGGTTTGTGGTGATCCAGCGGTCAAACAGGCCACCAATCAGCATGGGAAGCAGGAAAAACAACACGATGGACAGACCCAGACCCAGGAACACCGCTAAGCCTACCACCAGTTCCTGAAATTTTTTATTTCCCAGCTTTTCTTCCAACCACTTATCCAGTTTTGACGGTTCTTCCTGATACTCCTCCGGCGCTAAATCCGCAGATTTCATCAGAGATTTCACACCGGTGACCTGAGCGTCGAAGAAGTTGACCACACCCCGAATAAAGGGCCATGTATATACAGAGCCTTTGGGCCGTATCTTTCTGGGGCTGGTGGTAACATGGATTCCATCCTTGTCCCGGGTGACAATGGCATCCTTCTCAGGGCCACGCATCATAATACCCTCGATCAGCGCCTGCCCGCCGATCATGGTTTTAAATTTCTCTTGATTTGCCATAACAATCCTTTCTACTGGGATACGGGAATCCGCACGGTTACTAGGGTGCCCCCACCCAGAGCATTCTCCAGCGTCAGACTTCCTCCGTGCATTTGTACGATCTCATCGCATACCGCAAGACCAATACCGGAGCCTCTGACCTTAGAGCTGCCTTTGTAGAATTTGTGTTTCACCAGAGGAAGCTCGTCCTCTGGGATTCCAGGACCGTAGTCCCGGATACGAACCACGACCTCATCCTTCACCAGACGGATATCCGCGCCAATCCGTCCGCCCTCGCCGCCATGCTTGGCCGCATTGTCCAGGATATTCAGGAACACCTGTCGCATACGTTTGGGGTCACAGGAGATCTCCGGAATGTCATCATCGGAATCGGTGTAGTCGATGGTAATACCATCCTGGGCAAGGCGGCTTCCATACATAAAAACAGTATCTTCAAACTCACCTCTGATATCGGCAAGTTCTATGTTCAGTGTCATCTGCCCATCCTGAATTCTTGTAAAGTCCAAAAGTCCCAGCACCATTTCTGTCAGGCGGGCAGCCTCCCTGTGGATAATTCGCACGCCACGGCGTGTGGGCATATCCAGTGTATCTCCGCTGAGCAGTGTCTCGCTCCAGCCGGTAATTGCTGTCAGCGGTGTACGCAATTCATGAGACAGGCTGGAGATGAACTCGGTCTGCATTTTCTCGTTCTGGTTGATCTTCATGGACATTTCATTGATGGTTTCCGCCAGTTCGCCGATCTCATCTTTATACTTTGTCTGTATTTGGATACCGTAACTACCGTTTGCGATTTTCTGCGCCTTTTCCACGATCTGTGCCAAGGGCACCAGAATGGAGCGCATATAATAGTTGCTGCTCAGCAACGTCACACCGCAGATCATCACCAGCGCTAAGGTTGCGTATACAGAGATCAACAAGATCTGACGGTCCACCAGTTTTGTAGAGGTAACATAGCGCAGGACACCGATCACCTCACCGTTACTGTAGATCATAGGGCTGGAAACCGCCATGATATGCTCGCCGGTGTGGGGATCATTGCCCACAAAGGTGGTGATTCCGCGGCTGCTCATAGCTTCGGTGATTTCCCCTGTAGTGGGCGCGGCACCGGCCCAGTTACCGTAGGAGGAAGCCACCAAGTTGCCCTTTGTGTTGATAAACTGCAGTTCTATAGTGTTTTTCTCCTCAAAGGTTTGGGCATAGGTAATACAGGACTGATAATACTGATTGTAATTCTGGTTCAGGTAATCCGCAAAGAACTCAGTTGTGGATCTGGCTCTGTACCGCATACCCGATTCCATTGTGGAATAGTAGTAGGCAGCAAACACTGCGGTAATCACAAGAACGCAAGCAAGACCCAGCGCCATCACAACCGCTAATGTGTTGATGATCCACCGACGCCGCAAGCCGGTCAGTTTCAGTCTTCGCCAGCCTTTTCTTCCTGTCATCATGCGCCCCACTTATAACCGTAACCCCAGACAGTGTTGATGTAAGTGGGATTTGCGGTATCGTCCTCAATTTTAATTCTCAACCTGCGGATATTCACATCCACAATTTTAAGTTCTCCCTCATAATCCCGGCCCCACACGGAAGATAAAATCTCCTCACGTGACAATGCTCTTCCGGGATTTAACATAAACAGTTTTAATATAGAATACTCCACCTGGGTCAGCCGGATACGCTCACCGGATTTCTCCAGCGTGTGGTTGCGGGTATTCATCACAAAGGGACCCTGACTCAGCAGTTCCGATTCCCGGCCGTTGTCCCCGCCCAGACGGCGATAGAGGGCATCGATACGGGCAGTAAGTTCTGCCGGAGAAAAGGGTTTGGTCACATAATCATCCGCACCGGTCATAAGGCCGGTGATTTTATCCATCTCCTGGGTACGGGCAGTGAGCATAATGATGCCGATTTGTTTATTGGTTGCACGAATCCGGCGGCAGACCTCAAACCCATCAATATCCGGGAGCATAATATCCAGGATGGCCACACCAATATCCGGGTTGGCAGAGAGCTTGTCCAATGCCTCCTGTCCGGTGCCTGCCTCAATGGCATCATAGCCGGCCCGCTTGAGGTTAATCACCACAAAGCTGCGGATATTGACTTCATCTTCCAAAATAAGAACTTTTTTCATAGCTTACCTCTTTATCTACATCTCACCGGTCTTCCAATCATGCTGAATCAAACGGAAATCACGGATTAAGCTTTTCCGGCTGATATTATAGTATCCCGCCCTAGCCTCCAAACTGGCGGCATAAACAACGGTATCCGTTTTCATTAAGACAAAACGTTCATCCTCCGGGTCAAGGGTATCCCTGTCCTGACCCGTAAGGCAAAATAGGGTAAACACTTTTTCTACTCTCTGGTAAGAATTGCTCCAAATATAAAATTCGTAGTTACTGCCCACTTGCTGGACAGCCACCCTGGATGCCCAATAGCTTGCCAGTTCTACATACCACCCACCCAAAAAGTCATGGTAGGTGTACATTTTATCTTCCTCCGAGCCATCGGAGTTCATGGAGTACCAGCGAATCAGATTCTGTCGTCTGGAAGACTCCTGTTCCTCCAGCGGCTTCATCTGCATCAGATACGGAAGCTCCACAACCCCATCATTATCTATGTCATCAGCATAAACATAGTAGTTCCGCAGGGTTTTCACGCTGGCTCCCGACTCTCCGGAAAAGCTCACATTGGAGAGACTTCCATTTACATGGGCATACACATCTGTAACCAACGCTGTCTCAGACACCGCGCTGGCTGTGTAGACCGCTGTCTTACCGTCACCAAGCTGACCCACCAGCAGGCGTTTGAGCTGGTCAATAGACCCGGAAAGGGACACCTCATTGGAACGTTCCATGGTTCCGTTTTCCATACCAAACAGTTCCGCTACGCCGTTTTCCGTATCAGTCTGACCGGGACGCAGGACAAACAGCTCTGTTTTGCTGTCCATGTCCAAATCCACAGTGACAAATCTGGAGTAGTTGGTATTGAGCACCTGCTCTGCAGCGCCACCGGAAAAGGTATATACCGATACGCTGCGAACAAGCTGGTCACTAAGTTGCCTGCCAACCACCAGCTCCAGGCCGCCTGTGTCCATCTGTACATACTCCACCAGATCAAAGGCAGAACCGTTGCTGTGGATCACATCCACAGGCTGGTAGACACCGTTCTGCTCATCAAACACCAAGATCCGCAAAGGATGGTAATCTCCGCCTTTGGCAAACACCAAATACTCCGGGCTGTTATCTCCATCCAAGTCGGCAATCTGGACGGTCTGCTGGTTTTCACCGGTCAGTGGCGCGCAGTACTCAAGTCCTGCCATGGATCTTTCGATTACAGACTGCAGGTTATTGTACGCCTCAGACCGCTTGGGCAGGCTGTACATTTGCTCCGCTGTCCGCATGGAACAGCCTGTCAGCATCAGTGCCGCCGCAAGAAGTGAAAGCATCCATTTTTTTCTTTTCACGGCGTCACCTCCACTGTCTGAAAATCGGTTTTCTGTCCCCGGCATCTGCCACCGGGGAGCGGGCAAAAGCAGTTGCCCTCTGAATATTGTATCACAAAAGGTTACAAAAGGAAAGCTATTTCACAACAACATTGTCATTTCCCAGGATATTTTTAAGTTCCCCGATCATGCGGTCATCCAGCGCGCAGGCCGCACCCATGCGTTTTTTGCTATCGGCAAAGTACACTACCACTGAGTCCTTTCCCGGAAACATGTTGATAACCGCCCGAACCTTTGGGAAGAGTTTTCCCTCCTGGGTAGGAAGGCGAAGATAGAGGGTTCCGCTCTGCTTAACAGGCGCGGGTTCTTCCTGCTGGGACTGCTGGACGAAGTCCGAAATAGGTCTTGCACGGTTGATGACGATCTGGGGGTCTTTGTCATCCCGCAGGGAAAGCCGGCCAACCACCACAACGGGCTGGTTTTCCTTCAAATATCCACCGTACTGGTTGATCACGTTGGAAAAGGCAATCATTTCCATCCCCGCGGTATCATCTTCCACGGTGACATAGGCCATCATGGAATTACTGCGAGTGGTTTTCATTTTCACACTCTGGATAATACCGGCAACGCTGACTATCTGGTCGTCCTGATAGGTATTTTCTTCGTCTATCAGCTTTCCAATGGGTACAACATGGGTATTTTTCAGAAGGTAGCGATAGTCATCCATGGGATGGCCAGAGATATAGATACCTGTTGTCTCCTTTTCCAGAAGCATCAGATCCGCCTTCTTCATTTCCGCCAGCTTGGGGATAGGGATGGCAGCAGCAGCGTCTTCCTCCTGAAGCATGGCAAACAAGCCCATCTGCCCCTCAAGGTTCTTTTTCCGGGAGGCGGCAATGGAGTCCATCATGGTGTCATACACTGCCAGCAGTTCACTACGGTGATATCCAAAGCAGTCCATTGCGCCGCACTTGATGAAATTTTCAACAGCCCGCTTGTTCAGCTCGCCCTCCCCCATTCTCTGGATGAAGTCCTCCAGAGACTTAAAGGGACCACCCTCCTGGCGTTTAGCCACCATACTGCGAATCAGGCCCCTGCCTACATTCTTTACCGCACCCAAACCAAAACGGATATTGTTGCCCTCCACAGTAAAGGTATCCTCGGAATGGTTGATGTCCGGCGGCAGGGTTTTGATTCCCAATTCCTTACACTCGGAGATATAGCCGGATATCTTGGTGGCAGAGTCCAGAACGGAGGTCATCAGCGCAGCCATATACTGGTGGGGGTAGTGGCATTTCAGGTACGCTGTCTGGTACGCTACAACCGCGTAGCATACTGCGTGGGCCTTGTTAAAGGCGTAGTTGGCAAAATCCACGATCTCGTCGTAAATAGACTGGGCAACACCCTCGGAAACACCGTTTGCCACCGCGCCGGGAATCCCCTGCTCCCGGTCACCGTAGACAAAGACCGTTCTTTCCGCATCTATGACCTTCATTTTCTTCTTGGAAATGGCACGGCGGATATTATCTGCCTGGCCCATGGTATAGCCGCCCAAAGTACGGAATATCTCAATGACCTGCTCCTGATAGACAATGCAGCCATAGGTGACTTTCAGGATCGGCTCCAGCAGGGGCGTTTTATAGGTCACTTTTTTGTGGTTCAGTTTATTTTCGATAAAGGTGGGGATGGAGTCCATAGGGCCGGGGCGGTACAGAGCCACGATTGCAGTGATATCTTCGATACTGCTGGCCTTCATACCCACGCAGACAGAGGTCATACCCGCAGACTCTAACTGGAATACGCCTTGGGTCTTACCCTCTGTGAGCATCCGGAAGGTTTCCGGGTCGTCATCGGGCACGTTATCCATAGAGAAATCCGGCACCATTTTCCGGATCTGCTCCTCCGCGTCCCGGATGACCGTCAGGTTTCGCAGACCCAAAAAGTCCATTTTCAGCAGACCCAGTTCCTCAATGGTGGTCATGGTATACTGGGTTACAATGGTATCGTCATTGCGGGAAAGCGGGACATAGGTGCATACTGGCTCCGCGGTGATCACCACGCCGGCAGCGTGGGTGGAGGTATTTCTGGGCATGCCCTCTAAGCTCATGGCTGTGTCGATCAGTTCCTTGACACGCACATCTCCGTCGTACATTTCCTTAAGCTTGGGGGAAACGTCCAGAGCTTCCTTTAGAGTAATATGCAGGGGCATGGTGGGGACAAGTTTTGCCACCACGTCTGTCTCCGCATAGGAGAAATTCAGCGCTCTGCCCACGTCCCGGATAGCGCCTCTGGCGGCCATAGTACCAAAGGTAGCGATCTGCGCCACGTGGTCTGCGCCGTATTTGCGCATGACATACTCAATAACCTCGCCCCGGCGCTCCTGACAGAAGTCCGTATCAAAGTCCGGCATGCTCACACGTTCGGGGTTCAAAAACCGCTCAAAAATCAAGGCGTACTTCATAGGGTCTACTTCTGTAATATGCATACAGTAGGCCACAATAGAGGCCGCGCCGGAGCCACGTCCCGGACCCACGGGGATCCCGGACTGCTTGGCGTAGCGGATAAAGTCCCATACGATGAGGTAATAATTCACATACCCCATACGGCTGATGACACCGATCTCATATTCCAGACGGTCTTTATACTCCTGAGGCTGCTGAGGGTAGCGTTCCCGGAAACCATCGTAGCAGAGCTTCCGGAAATACGCTTCATTGGTATAGCCCTCCGGCACAGGGAAAGACGGCAGATGATACTGGTTGAACACAAATTCCAGATTACACCGCTGGGCGATTTTCACTGTATTTTCAAAGGCTTCCGGGCAGTTAGGGAAGAGTTCTTTCAGTTCTTCCTCACTTTTCAGGTAAAATTCCTCGCCCTGAAAGCGCATACGGTTGGGGTCATCCACGGTTTTGCCGGTCTGGATGCACAGCAGCACATCCTGCATTTTTGCATCCGCACGGCGCAGATAGTGGGCATCGTTGGTGACCACTAGAGGCAGCCCTGTCTCTCTGGACAGGCGCATGATTCCCTGATTCACCGGAACCTGCTCCTGAATACCGTGGTCCTGCAATTCCAGATAGAAATTGTCCGGACCGAAGATGTCCGCAAGCGCCAGCGCTTCTTTTTTAGCCGCCTCATAATCCTCCTCCAGCAGCCGCTGGGGAATAGAACCTGCAAGGCATGCGGAGGTGGCAATCAGACCTTCATGGTGCTTGGCAAGGAGCGGAAGGTCTACACGGGGCTTTCCGTAGAAGCCGTGCATGAACGCCTCCGACATCAAAAGGCAGAGATTCTCATAACCGGTCCGGTCTTTACACAGCAGCACCAGATGGTAGGGGTCATTGTCAATGCCATGGACACGGTCGCTAAGCCCTCTGCGGGCTACATACACCTCGCAGCCAATGATGGGTTTCACACCGGCAGCTTTGGCAGCTTTATAAAATTCAATGCAGCCATACATCACGCCGTGGTCTGTAATGGCGATGGCATCCTGTCCCAGTTCCTTTACCCGCTCCATCATGGAACTGATGCGGCAGGCACCGTCCAGAAGGCTGTATTCACTGTGGACATGCAGATGTACAAAACTCATTTCTCTGCCTCCTGTGCAAGAGCTACCAGCTTTTTCAGCCGGTGGTTCATAGCGGGCTTACTGATGGCCGGCTCCATCATGGCAGCCAGTTCTGTAAGGCTGTGGGTAGGATTCTCCTCCCTGGCTTTTGCCGCCTGAAGCAGCTTGTTGGGCAGGGATTCATACAACCCCCTCTGCCTGAGCAGACGAATCGCAGACAGCTGCTCCTGCGCTGCTTCCACCACTTTTGAAATGTTTGCGTCGTCACAGTTGCAACGGCGGTTCACATTGTTGCTCAATTCCTTCTCCAGCCGGGCTTCCATGATTCCCATAGCGGCAACAGGCGCGCCAAGGAAAGTCAGGCAGTCGGAAATCAGTTCGCTCTGCTTAAAATACAGAACCTGCCCGCCCCCACGGCTTGCAGTTTTTGGAGAGAACCCCAACATTTCTTGCAAAAGGCTGTAAGCTTCCCGGGCAACGATATGGTGGGTGGTGGTCAGTTCCATATGATAGGCCTTTGCCGGGTCCGTTACCGACCCACCGGCCAGAAAAGCACCTCGGAAAAAGGCCATTTTACAGCACTCTTCCTCCACCACCGGCAGGTTAATGTGCACAGAGATGGTTTCCTCCGGTTCATAGCCGAAGGCGTCCATAATGGTCCAAAGCTTATCAGGGTCTGTGATTTGAAAATTCAGCTTACCGCCGGAGGACATCTCCGGCTGCATATCAAAATCCATCATAAACGCCTTTTGAAAGAGTTTTGGCAGCCGTTGGGCAAATTCCCGGCTTTCCGTGATAATCCGGATTCCATCTATACTGAAGCTATTGCAAAATAGCAGAATTCCGAAGCACTCCGCCAGCGCGCAACAACGCTTGGCTGGAAAGGTTCTGCAAATCTCAGCCTTAGCGTTGCCGGAAAAGGAAATCCCCATGGAAAGCCACCTCTCTTTCTTACCAAATACGAACCTCCGGCTCCAGCCGGACTCCGGAATTTTCAAACACTTTATCAGAAACGGTGCGCAGCAGCTGTTTTACTTCCTCAGCTGTTGCGCCGCCGTGGTTCACAACAAACCCGGCATGCTTGGCGGAAACTCCTGCATTGCCAAGACGGAAGCCCTTCAGCCCTGCCTGTTCAATCAGCGCAGCGGCATAACCGCCAACAGGTCTTTTAAAAGCAGAACCGGCAGATGGCATATCCAGAGGCTGGGAATTGCGGCGGCGGTTCATAAGATCTGCCATCACACCCCGGATCTCTTCCTCCGGCTTGGGCTGCAGATGAAATACCGCACCCAAAACAATGCCGCCCTCATCCTCCAAACGGCTGTGGCGGTAGGAAAACTGCATTTCCTCCCCTGACAGGGTAGTCGTTACTCCACTGCTATCCATAACGTCCACACTCTGGCACACCTGGCAGATTTCGCCGCCATAAGCACCGGCGTTCATATACACGCCGCCACCTACAGAACCGGGAATCCCATGGGCAAATTCCAGACCCGACAGGCCCAGAGAGGCCGCAAAGCCGGCGGCTCTTGCCATACTCACGCCTGCCGCCACCCAGATATGGGTATCGTCCAGCTGCTTCATACCATCCAGAGAATCCTTCAGGCAGATTACAAGACCCTCCATCCCCTCATCCGGCGCCAGAATGTTTGTTCCTGCCCCAAGGATAACAGGTTTGCAGTCCAATAAAGCGGATGTTTTTATCGTCTTTGCCAGTTCTTCCCCGCTTTTGGGAAAAGCCATAACCTCCACGGGGCCACCGATTCGGAAGGAGGTATGTTTTGCCATAGGCTCCCAGAATCTTAGAGAAATATCAGGCAATAAAGTGGCAATTTTCTTTTGAAAAGCGGTTTTTTCCATAATAAACACCTCCGGGTGTATCATCATATACAGTATAGCATATTGTGTGCTGATATGCAATTACAACCTTTTATATTTTAGCCTTTGACAACAAAAAAGCAACCGGTGTACCGGTTGCTTTTTTATGTAAGATCTTACTTTTCCACGATCTCCAGCACTTCCATGGGGCAGGCCTTAACACAGATACCACAGGAGATGCACTTAGTGGTGGGACCTTCCGCGGGAGCGACCATGACCTTCATGGGGCAGGCTTCCACACACTTGCCACAGGAGGTGCACAGCTTCTTGTTGATCATGTAGACACCCGTCTTGGGATTCTGGGTGATGGCGCCGGCTTCACAAACCTTTGCGCATTTGCCGCACTGGATACAGGTCATGGGCTTTGCAGCACCGTTCTTTTCCACGATCCGGATGCAGGACAGATCCTGATGGAACTGTTTGTAAAACGCAGTGGAGCAAGCTGCTACACACTGCAGGCATGCCATACATTCCACGCCTTTTTTGACGCTAAGCTTTTTCATAAAAAGTTTTCCCCTTTTCATGTATTTCCACACTATTATACAGGATGGTTTTTAAAATAGCAATGGTTTATTTTCAAAAACCGACGTTCACCTTTTAAATTGTCTGTTTTTACTAAAGTGTTCAATTTTTTACAGTCTAAATTACAATTCTTCAGGTCATACTACTGGTGAAACCAGATAATTTAGGAGGCTTCATATGAAAAAAGCATATATCTTTATCATCGCCGCAATCATGGCTCTGTCTTTGTGCGCCTGCGGCAACCGGGATGCGGGTCAGACCACCGCTCCCACAACCAGAGCGACTACCCCCAGCACATCCACCAGCGCACCTACCACAGTTCCCACCACTGCACCTACTACTATGCCCAGCATGCCCACCGTGGATCCTACTATGGGCACCAATGTTCCTGATACAGGCATCAACGGTGGTGACAACACAGACACTACCGGTGGTGCTGACAGCACCCAGGGTTCCGGCGAAAGCCAGGGTAATTCCGAAAAGTCCAGAAGCCGCATGGGCGGTCTGATGCGGTGATAGTCATGACCTCCGGCTAAGCCGGAGGCTTGATTAAGCCCTAGAAGGGCTTTTTACCAGCGGGCATCTAAAGATGCACTGAATATTCTTTCTCCTGCATCTACTGCTCCGCCGCCCGTAAACGGGCACTTTCGCTTCAC
>JAZNIL010000068.1:0-5709 GCA_045577435.1 Faecousia sp.
GTGGTAAAGCCGGAGACAATCTCAAACAGGGCATCCACATAACTTTTCACCTGTCCGCACAGCACAAAGGGCAACGCGCCCAGAACACTCATAATGATCCAGCTGACCGCCACACAGACAAGACCCTCTCTGGCACCAAACAGCCGCCCCGCATGACGGCACAAAGGAAACAGCACACCCGCCAACGCAAGAATAACAGCAATGGTAATTAAAAATGCTTTTACAGCAGGACCTTCTCCGTAACCGATGCTGATTCCCAATGCCGGAAGCATAAACAAGGCCTCAACCGCAATAATCTGGGCAATACAACGCCCCATCATTTTATAGTTCATGGAAGATCCACTTTATTCAAATGCGTCGTTCATCTGCTGCAGCAATCCACGGTGGCTGGTCACCAGCACCACCCGATCTCCCTGTACAAACCGGGACTGACCGTTGGGCACCACCGAGGTCGCTCCATGGGTAATGCTCGCAATCAGCACATTGGGTTTCAGGCGCATATCTTTCAGTGTTACATTACAATTAAGGGTTTTGTTGTCCACCACGAATTCCACCGCCTCTGCCTGTCCGTCCGCAATGGCATGGACCGAGATGGCCGCACCGGTTTGGTTCTGCATTGCCCGGACATAGCGGACAATGCTGTTGCCACACAGTTCTCTGGGGCTGATGCGGCTGTCCAGAGACATGGAATCTGCCATCTGCAGGCTCTCCGCGCGGCTGAGCTTGGTAATGACCTGATTGACGCCCTTTCTCTTTGCCAGCATGGACAGCACCATATTGGTCTCGTCCATCCCCGTTAGCGCCACCAATGCGTCTACCTCACCAATGCCCTGGCTTTCCAGCACGTCCTGGCTGCTGCAGTCACCGCAGGCCACAGAGGTCTGGGGCAGCAGCCCCGCCAATTCCTCGCAGCGGGTATAATTTCTCTCCAGAATCTGCACGGAAATTCTGTCCTTTTCCAACAGGCTTGCCAGGTAGTAGCAAACTCTGCCACCGCCGCACAGCAAAACACTTTTTACCGGACGGGTAATGATACCCAGGTTTTTCAAAAGCACCGCCAAGTCAGAAACAGGGGCTGTGACGAAAATCCGGTCTCCCTCCTGAAGAACGAAGTTGCCGCTGGGAGCAACCGCTTTTCCGCCCCGAAGCACCGCGCACACCAGCACCTTGCATTTGACCACGCTCTGCATATCCATCAGCTTTACATTGCACAGCATACTTTTGCCGTCCACCCGCAGCTCCACGATCTCCGCCCGACCCTTGGCAAAGGTATCCCGGCGCAGAAAGCCCGGGTACTTCAGCAGCCGCTCGATCTCCAACGCCGCCTGCCGCTCCGGATTGACCGTCAGCGACAGAGGGAATACCTGGGGCATGGTCATAATCTGGTCGGTATATTCAGGATTCCGTACACGGGCAATGGTATGGATCTTATCATTGATACCGTGGGCAGTCATGCAGCCCAGCAAATTCACTTCATCGGCATTGGTTGCCGCAATCAGCAGGTCCGCGGTTTCCACACCCGCATCCAGCAGCACCTCCTTGGACGCGCAGTTCCCCATGACACCAATGGCATCAAAAGTCTCCACCGCAGCGGTAAGTACCCGGTTATGGATGTCGATGAATGTCAGGTCATGTCCCTCTGCTGTCAGCTGCTGTGCCAGAGTATTGCCGATTTTTCCCATACCCGCAATGATAATCTTCATACACAATCCCCCAGAAAATCTATCGTATTTTTCCATTATAGCAGTTTTTTTCGGTATTTCAACATAAGATATAGCTAAAACGGAGGCAAAAGCCTCCGTTTTCTCTGTTTTACAGTTCTTCCAAATACACTACACCCTTAATTTGCCGTACCTGCTCGGCAATCTCACCATGGTTTCTCCGTTTCTGGGAACGAAGGCTTGCTATATATCCACAGCAGCCGTCCTGCTCATCCTGGCGTTCCTGCTGCACCTCGCTGACCTCCAATCCCGTGTCCCGCAGCTGCCGCAGAAAGCCGCCCAACGATATCTCCTCAGACAGTTCAAAATACACGTCCACCCGGCGGCTTTTCATATGCATCCGGTTATCCATCCGCTGCAGCAGGGTCATTACCACAAATACCGCCACAGCGCCGGCCAGGGCGCCCTCGTAAAAGCCCACACCCAGTGCAAGACCTACGCCTGCCGCAGCCCAAAGGCCTGCCGCGGTAGTCAGACCCTTAATTTGATTGCGCCGGGTGACAATAATGGTGCCAGCGCCCAAAAAACCGATGCCGCTGACCACCTGGGCACCCATACGCACCGGGTCACCGGTCTGCCCAAACTGGTAAATAAACTGGTTGGTCAGCATGATCAGGCAAGAACCCACACACACCAGCATATAGGTTCGCAGACCTGCCGGACGGTTCTTCAGTCCCCGTTCCAATCCCAGTAATCCTCCGAAGATTACTGCCGCCGCAATACGTACCGCCACCGCAAGATAGGTTATTTCCCGAAACTCCATAACTGCGCCTCCCTTACTTAAGAAATATCATACCCACAATTCCTCCCTGTGTCAAGGGTATGCGTCCGGCATTGATTTTTGAAAAAAGTATTGACAACTGTACTAATACAGTGTATACTTCAACTGTACTAGTACACCATCTTATCAAGGAGGGATGCACAATGATACACCTGGATTACCGGGACGCCCGCCCCATCTACACCCAGATCGTAGACGCATTCCGCGACCATATTGCCAGAGGAATCCTCCGGCAGGGAGATAAGCTGCCCAGCGTTCGGGAGCTGGCCGGCACACTGACCATTAACCCCAACACCATCCAGCGGGCCTACCGGGAGCTGGAAGCCTCCGGACTGATCGCAACCATGGCCGGAAAGGGCTGCTTTGTGTGCGGCACAACCGATGACACCGCCGCACTGTGGCAGGCCTTTGACAGCGCTGCCGCCGCGCTTCTTGCCCGGGGCATTACCGCCAAAGAACTTTCTGACCACTTACAGCAAGGAGGAATGTGATATGCTCCAAATGACCAACCTTACCAAAACCTTCGGAACTTTCACCGCACTGGACAACCTTTCCATGCACGTCCCCAAAGGCGCAGTTTACGGCCTGGTAGGTCCCAATGGCGCGGGAAAATCCACCGCAATCCGCCATCTGACCGGTGTATACCGCCCGGATCAGGGCAGTGTTTGTCTGGAGGGTTTGCCTATTTTTGAAAATCCCCTTGTGAAGGAACGGGTCGGATATATCCCGGACGAGATCTTTTTCTTCCCCTCCGCCACGTTGGAGGATATGCGCAGGTTTTACAAGGGCATTTATCCCCGGTTTGACGATGCCCTGTACAAGCGGCTGTTTGATGTATTTCAGCTTCCCAAGAAAGTGCCTATCCGGCGGTTCTCCAAGGGTATGCAGAAACAGGCGGCGTTCCACCTGTGTATTTGCACCCGTCCCGATGTTCTGATTCTGGATGAGCCGGTGGACGGATTGGACCCGGTAATGCGCCGGCAGGTGTGGAGTCTCATTCTGTCGGATGTGGCGCAGAGAGGTGTGACCGTTCTCATCTCCTCCCACAACCTGCGGGAGCTGGAAGATATCTGTGACCATGTGGGCATTATGGATCACGGAAAAATGCTGCTGGAACGCAGCCTTGCCCAGATGCAGGGCAATACCGTTAAGGTACAGCTGGTGGGGCAGATTCCTGAAAAGCTGAACATTCTCCACCAAAGTAGTTCCGGACGGCTCACAACCTTGGTTGTCCGGGGAACCGCGGAGGAAGTGAAGCGTGAAATCACTGCCACAGAACCTGTGTATTTTGATGTACTGCCCCTTTCTCTGGAGGAGATCTTTATTTACGAACTGGGAGGTGTGAACAATGAAGTTGCGAACATCCTACTTTAATGCCTCCGTTCTGCGGAAAGACCTGACCAGGTACGCCCCGGTATGGGTGCTGTATACCGTGCTGTGGACGCTGATCGTATACCTGAGTCTGGGTCATTTGGACGATTCTCTCACCGCCGCCCGACACTGGAGCGACATGTTCTCGGCAATGGAGCTTCTTAATCTGGCCTATGGCGGGCTGACGGCAGCCCTGCTGCTGGGGGATTTGTTTAACCCCCGTATGTGCAACGCTTTGCACGCCATGCCCATGCGCCGGGAGGGCTGGCTTTTGACCCACAGTATAGCAGGCTTCCTGTTTGCCCTGATCCCCTACGGCATTACTACAGTACTGCTGGTGTTCCTGCTGGGAGGATTGCGTTTCCTGGCGTTTTGGTGGTTTGCTCTGGCAATGCTGAGCTACCTTTTCTTCTTCGGCACTGCCATCTTCTCCGGTATCTGCGCAGGAAACCGCTTGGGAATGGCTGCGGTGTACTTTATCATCCATTTCTTCTTCCTGCTGGTTTACGCTGTGTTCTATCTGCTGTATCAGCCCCTGCTGTTCGGTATCGTCCTGGACATGGAGCATGTGGTGCAGCCTCTCGTCCCCACCCTGTTGTTAAACGAACTGGATTTTGTGAACTATTTGTGGAAGGATACCCGGTGGGAGTTTCTCCGGGGGGACTGGTTCTATCAGCTGGGCTGCACCGGCATAGGTATCTTAGCATGGGTTGCTTCCTTTTTCCTGTACAGGAGACGGAAACTGGAAGCTGCCGGGGATTTTGTGGCTTTCAAACCAGTGGCGCCCGTATTCCTCGGCTTCTACACACTGGGTGTGGGCTGCGTACTGTACATCTTCCCCGATATATTCGGTATTGGAGACTCCAATTATATTTTCCTTGTGCTGGGTATTCTCATAGGTTATTTCACCGGAAAGATGTTCCTGGAGCGGACGCTGCGGGTATTCAAACCCAAAGCTTTTGCCGGACTGGCACTGCTGGCTGTGCTGCTGGCAGGCACCATGGCACTCACATGGCTGGATCCATTGAGGGTAACCTACTACATGCCTAAAGAAGAAAACATCACAGGAATGCGTATGTATCCCTTCGAAGACGAGCACCGCTTCCGTTATGGCGATGGTCAGGACTTCCTGTTTACCCAGCCGGAGGATATTCAGGTTCTTCAGCAGTTCCACAATCAGATGATTCATGATCGGAGCTCCAAAAAATATGTAGCTGATCCCTGCAATATCACCGTGGAATACTTCCTCACTAGCGGCAGCACCTGCACCCGGCATTACACCGTGGATCCCGCTACCGAGTTAGGGCAGGCTTTGGGGCTGCGGCTGAGCGATTACCGCCATGTGTTCCTGACAGAGGATCTGGAGGAATACGCCTCCCATGTCTACTCCGCCCAGATCTCCACTTACGATGAGAAGCTGATTGAGAAAATTTCCCTGTTTAGCGAAGGCAAAGAGCGGTATGAATTTGCTCTTGAAGAAATTCCCCAACTGCTGTCAGCAATCAAGGCCGACTGTGACGCAGGTCGCATGACACAGGACTGGTCCTATCACGATGATTATGAGGATTACTGCTGGCTGGAGTTGGAAGTTTATCCCTACGGTTTGGATCAAGAACTCTATTTCACCCAACTGCGGATATCGGAAGATTGCGCCAATACCATTGGGTACCTGAACAGTCTTGCCAGTCATGACCTCCGGCTAAGCCGGAGGCTTGATTAAGCCCTAGAAGGGCTTTTTACCAGCGGGCATCTAAAGATGCACTGAATATTCTTTCTCCTGCATCTACTGCTCCGCCGCCCGTAAACGGGCACTTTCGCTTCACACTGAGCTTGTAC
>JAZNIL010000069.1:0-6237 GCA_045577435.1 Faecousia sp.
TACTCCCCGCCAGAACACCCCCCCCAGGACCAGACTGGTCAGGGGGCGTTTGTTCTGGCGGGTTATTTCGCGGTGGAACCAAAACTTCCCTGGGTATCCGCAACAGTTGCCTGCTGTACCACTTTTTTTACAGAGTTTGCCCGGTACTGGTTCAGTTTGGCAAGGTAGACATCCTCGTCCACGGGCAGGGATACCTCCGCGCCGTTGTTCCAGCCGGAGAACTCGATGGCGTTCATCAATTCTACACCGGCAATACCCTCCCGGCCGTCTACGAACAACGGCTCCAAACCCAAAATAGCATTGGCAAAATTGTTGATAATGCCGGCGTGCTGGGGATTTTTGCCGTCGGTTTGTACCTCAATGCGTTCATATTCCACAGCACCAAAGCCGGGCTCGGCGGTCTCGGAGAATACCTGGCTGTCCATTTCGTTGCGATACCAGTACAATTTGCCACCCTCACACAGGAGCTTACCTTTGGTGCCGGAGATTTCCAACCGGTTAGTACCCGGGGTCTCTCCGGTAGTGGTAATGAAGATACCGGTAGCACCACCGGCATACCGGAAGTACGCGGTCACATCATCCTCCACTTCAATATCGTGCCATTTTCCGTAATGGCAGAAGCCGTTGACAGCCACAGGCAGCTGGCCCACGATCCACTGCACCAGATCCAGCTGGTGGGGGCACTGGTTAATCAGAACGCCACCACCCTCACCGGTCCAGGTGGCACGCCAGCTGCCACTGTCGTAGTAGGCCTTGGTGCGGAACCAATCGGTAATGATCCAGGTAACACGCTGCAGCTTGCCCAGTTCGCCGGCGGCGATGATTTCCCTCATCTTCCGGTACAGGCAGTTGGTGCGCTGGTTGAACATCATGCTGAACAGCGCTTTGCTGTGGCTGGCAAATTCGTTCATTTCCCTGACCTGCTTGGCATATACACCGGCGGGCTTCTCGCAAATCACATGGATATCCCGCTTCAGACATTCTATGACCATCTCCGGATGGTCTTCGTGGGGTGCGGTTACGATCACAGCATCGCACAGACCGCTGTCCAGCATTTCTTTATAGTCGGCAAAAAAGCCTACCTGCTGGTCTGTAGCGGACTCCTTGACCGCTTCCAGCCGGGTAGAATCCCAGTCGCAGACAGCGCCAAGTACGCCGTTTTCAATTTTATTGGCCAACAGCAGTCGCTTAACATAATAAGAACCCTGGTTCCCCAGGCCAATAATGCCGAATCTGACTTTTTTCATATCTGTTTCCTTTCTGATTGTATAAGCTTAAAGTTCAGTGAGGATATAGCGGATACTCCGCTCTACCTGGTGCAAGGTATCCGGCAGATTGGCGGCGTTGTCCTGCTCTACCAGGAAGTATTCTGTGCCGGCCTCCTTCATTTTGGAAACGATGGCTTTAAAGTCCAGATTGCCGTAACCCACAGATTCATATACAGGGGCAAGGTCAGCGTTTTTGGTCCACTGTATGTTGTAGTCCTTCAGGTGGACGCAGCCAATTCTGCCGTGAAGCCGGTCAATGGTGGACAGAATGTCCATACCGGCGTACTGCAGCCAGTAAGTATCCAGTGTGAAATGAATGTGAGGCGCGTTGGCAACGATGTAGTCGAAGGCTGTGCCTATGGTGGGGAGGTGGTAAAATTCGTAGTGGTGATTGTGCAGATAAAAGTGGAAGCCTTTGTTTTCCATATAGGCACCGACCTGGTCCAGACGGGATACTCCCTCCAGGAACAGGCTTTCATCCTTCAAATAGTTGGTGGGGATAGAACCCAGTCCAATGTTCTTGCAGCCGAAGCTGGCATGCTCGTCCATCAGCGCATCAGTGTCATGGACAATCCGGTCCAGAGGGACGTGGGTCAGCACGATGGGCAGGCCCGTAGCTTGACTGACACGGCGCAGGCGGTCCGGTTCATAGGGAGCACCGGAGTACTGCAGATAGCTGTATCCCATTTCTTTCAGCGTCCAGGCGGTATCCAGGAAGTTTTCTTCCGTTTCAATCAAATTTCGGATAGAGTATAGATTTAGTCCCGCATTCATAGTTTTTCATAACCTCCGTTTATTTCAGTATACCCTTGCTCAGTCAGCAGCCCCTTCAGAGCATTAACAGCGGCATCAAAAGCTTCGCTGTTGCTGGAAAAGTGGAATTTGTTCTTCATTCCCTCTTTGTCAATGCCGGCATAACCGTCAAATACCTTCAGGTGCGGCTCCAGAGTCATAACCGTATCACCCCGAACCATTTCAATCAGCCTGGAAATATTGCCGTCGCCATAGCCGGCGGGAACTAGCTCCTGGGTATGGGCGATTACATCCTTAATATGGAAGTATTCAGTGGAACCGTGGAGGGCAGGCAGGGAATTTGCGGCAGACTCACCGCATTGTAGGTAGTTTGCTGGGTCATAGATGTACTTCAATCCCGGCACATTTTCCATCAGATCCCGCACATGGTCAACTGTGTCGCCATAGATCCCTTTCTCATTTTCGTGGCACAGGGTAACGCCATAACCGGCGGCAATCTGCTGCATCTGCCGCAGGCAATGGAAAACCAATTCCTTCTTGTCATGGGAATCGTAGAAGCTGAACATACGAATTCTTTCGGTTTCAAAAATGTTTGCCAGCCGGCACAGGTGATGGGTCAGACCAAGACAGGCACACAGGTCGAAGCTGTCGTCCAAGTGGACTTTGCCAAGTGGAGAACCGATGGACCAGACCTGGATGTTATTTTCTTTCAGAATACCTCCGATCTGCTGTGCTTTCTCCACCGTGATATTGGCAATGTTCTCGCCGTCAACCGTCCGAATCTCCATGAGGCGAATGCCATTGCGGTGCAGGGCATCGATTTGCTCCTGCAGGCTGGTACCGGCCTCATCAGAGAACGCACATAAATGAATCATTGTACAAGCCTCCTTTAACTGTGGTTGACTAAGTACATTTTACAGCATGTGTAAGAAAAGTTAATATAAAATAGAGTACAACACATTGCAATTTTGGTACATATATTTTTTGTAAAATACATAGTTTTTTCTGAAAAATAAACTTTTTACTTCATTTTTCAATAAACATATAGTATAATCCGTAAAAATACAAACTGATTTTGCAAACTAGGGGGAAAGAGCATGACGTTTGCAAACGAAAGAACGGAAACTCCCAGACAGTCCATGTTTACCAGCCACATCCATAACGATTATGAGCTGTTTTATTTTGTGGAAGGGGACGCGGACTACGTGATTGGCAGCGCGGTGTATCACATGAACCGCCGGGACTTACTGGTAATCAAGCCCGGTGATTATCATTACCTGCGTTTGCGCTCCAGTCAGCCCTACGAGCGGTACATTATCAATTTTGATGAGGGGGATTTACAGCTTCCGGAGGGTGCAGTACAGCAGACCGGTATGTTTCACATCGCCAGTGACAGCATGATACACCGCTTTTTTGAGGATTTGCCAAAGGTTAGGGCTGCCTTTTCCCAGGAAGAGCAAAAGGCTTTTGTTCGTTCCGGTATTACTATGGTGTTGCTTTTGCTGAAGCATCATATGCAACAGCGGCAGGTTCTGCCGGAGGAGGGAAATCTGGTGTTAAAACAGATACTCCAGTACATAGACCAGCACCCTCAGGAGGCGATTACCGCAGGGGAATTGGCATCCAGATTCTATGTGAGCACATCGTGGATCGTCCATATTTTTCAGCGGTGTCTTGGAATCAGCCTGATGCAGTATGTAAGAGAAAAGCGGATTCGTTATGCGCAGGCTTTGATCCAACAGGGAGCTGCACCAATGGAGGTAGCGGTACAGTGCCAATTTGAAAACTACGCTACCTTTTACAGGCAGTATAAGGCGGTCCTTGGGTGCTCCCCCAAGGAGGATAAATTGCAGGATCGTTTTACCGCTGCGCAATAGGAACGGATAGGGTTTGGGACGGGGCGCCTAGGCGAATATGGAAGTAACTTTTTGTGGCTGGGTGGTTGCGTATGCCCGGGTAGTGTGCTAAAATGAAAAACTAAGAGGTGAGTGTTATGCGTTACACAGCAAAACAGATTTTTCAGTGGCTGCTGAGTCTTGCTCCCCAGCAGTGGGAACAGACCTGTGACAAGCTGGTTGCAGGAGATGAAAACAGGTCTGTGGAGCGGGCGGCGGTGTGTTTTAAGCTGACCGTTCCCTTGATCCGGCAGGCTATGGAAAAAGATATTCATATGATCGTTACCCATGAACCATTGTTTGCCAATGGTGATGATGGGGAGGGTACTAAGGATACAGATGTTCAAAAGTGGGAACTGCTCCGCAGCAGCGGCATTGCGGTATACCGCTTTCATGACCATGCCCATCTGACAGAGCCGGATAGCATCCATGCGGGCTTTCTGAACAAATTGGGACTGCCGGTGAAAAAAGTGTATCCAAATGAATCCTTTGCCGTGCGCCGCTATAAATTGGGGGGCAGTCTGACGGCTCTGGAGCTTGCTAAGCGAATTAAGGGACAGTTGGCTCTGGATGGGGTGAAGCTTGTAGGAGATCCCCAGACACCAGCCGGTATTGTATGTCTGGGGCTTGGGGGTATGGGACAGGCACAGCTGGATTATCTGTTCCGCCCGGGGGCGGATATCCTTGTTGTCGGTGAGATCGGCGAAGTGTGTGCGGCGGAAAAAGTACGGGATGCATGCCAGTTGGGGCAGCAGAAGGCGTTGCTGATTCTGGGGCACTTCGGATCAGAGTATGCAGGTATGGAAATGCTGGCTGGTAAAATGAACAAAGAACTGCTGCCTACGGAGTATCTGCAAAGTGGCGAAGTGTTTACCCTGGTTTAAATGGAGGAACACACTTTCCCTTATTAGAAAGGCACAGAGAAGGTCTTATGAAGAAGATTTTGCTATTATTTCTTGCGGCGGCGCTGCTTTTCTCTGGCTGCCAGATAGAGGTGGTAGGAGAAGAAACCGTGGCGGAAACAGAACAGACTGTTCCTGTGACAGAAGAAATCCTGCCTGCACAAACAGAAAAAACTGTGGAAACCACTATGCCGGAGGAAACCACCATTCCGGTGGAAACGGAACCACAGTTTGATGCCCTTAGCCTCGCCCGGTCAATGACAGTGGAGGAACGGGTGGGGCAGCTCTTTCTGGCCCGGTGCCCAGACAGCGGCGCGCTGGAAATGGTGCGTTCCTGTCACATAGGGGGATTCGTACTGTTCGGCCGGGATTTTGCCAACCGCACAGCTCAAGAGGTTGTGGACACAGTGGTATCTTATCAGGCGGAAGCTTCCATTCCTCTGCTGATTGCGGTGGATGAGGAGGGTGGAACGGTCACCCGGGTCAGCAGCTATTCCCAGTACCGGGAGAGCAGGTTCCCTTCACCCCGCAGACTGTATGATCAGGGCGGCTTGGAGCTGCTTTTGCAGACGGAAAAGGAAAAGTGTGAGTTATTGCGCTCAGTAGGTGTCAATGTGAATCTGGCGCCAGTGTGCGATATTGCAACAGACCCTGCCGCCTTTATGTACAGCCGTTCTCTAGGGCAAAGCCCGGAGGTTACCGGTGAGGTGGTTGGCCGGATGGTAGAACTGATGGGGAACAATGGTATTGGTGCTGTGCTGAAGCATTTTCCCGGATATGGAAATAACGCTGATACCCACACAGGCATTGCCTGGGATGGGCGGTCGCAGGAGGAACTGGAAGGGGCTGATTTGGTGCCATTTGCCGCTGGGATCCAAGCCGGCTGCGGAGCGATTATGGTTGCCCATGTGACAGTTGGTTGTCTGGATGAGGAAATGCCCGCATCCCTTTCTGCAGAGGTACATAGCTATCTGCGGCAGCAGATGGGGTTTGAGAGTGTGATCGTGACGGATGACCTTTCTATGGAGGCGATCACAGACCTGTACGGTGCGCAGGAGGCTGCGGTGTTGGCTGTGCTGGCGGGTAATGACCTGATATGCAGCAGTGATGTAACGCGCCAATATGAGGCTGTGCTGGAAGCGGTGCAGACAGGCCGGATTCCTATGGAACAGCTGGACCGGGCGGCAGCGCGGGTACTGCAATGGAAATATGATATGAATTTGCTGACAAAAACCGGCTGAGAGAAATTCTCTCAGCCGTTTTTCTTTGATTTTGGAAACCACCGGCTCTGCCGGTGGAGGTGCCTCGTAAAAAAGCTTTAGCTTCAAGCAACGAGCGAAGCGAGTCACTAATAAACAATCTAACGAGTTAGTACAAGCTCAGTGTGAAGCGAAAGTGCCCGTTTACGGGCGGCGGAGC
>JAZNIL010000070.1:0-88475 GCA_045577435.1 Faecousia sp.
CACAGAAAGCGACATAAAAAGCACTTGACAACAGCGGCCTGATGTGCTATCATATATAAGCACTCGAGGGTGAACCTTCCAATATCGCGGAGTAGAGCAGTTGGTAGCTCGTCGGGCTCATAACCCGGAGGTCGTAGGTTCGAGTCCTGCCTCCGCAACCATAAAAAGTCCTGAAATCGTAAGATTTCAGGACTTTTTCTTGCGTTTTGTGGGTCAGAAAGTTCGAAGAAAAATTCTGCGACTTTGTGGAAAACCGTTTGACCCATATTCTGACCCATAATAGGATAGCACCCAGTGGACAAAACAGCATTTTTCAGAATACAATGTCCACCAAATCCGAAAAACCGAGAAATTTTCAAAACTTTTGAAAAGAATTTTTCTACGACCTCCGGGTTTTCCACTCGATGTTCAAAACCGCTCCCTATGCCGATCACCAACACCGGGAGAGGTTTTTCTGGCTTTTTGGTGGGATATGGTGTACAATATATGTACTAATTCTGTTAGGAGGTACGTATTTGATGACAGCAGCGAATAACACGATTAATATTTTGCAACCCTATTTGAAGAAAATTGAAAGTGCATATAACCGGGTACACTATTCTGATGATGTTGACTGCCAAAAGAATTGCTACGCAATTGGTAAGGGAGGCCTCATAATATCTGTTAAGAAAGTCGATGCCTCGCTTACTATACAAGTGATTGAAGAGATGTCCCTGAAGAATATAGAGGATTACTTAACTGATCGTGGTTTGCCTGGAACTTGGAAGGGGTTTGCTTATAAGGCGACAGAAGAAGTGCAAGAGATTTTAGATGAGCTTTGCGTTATTCTATTGGAAACCCCTGCGAATTGTATCGATGCGAAGACAGTTAAGCAAAAAGTTATGGCTGCCGAATTTGCTTGCTATCAGAAATATCATCCGATATCTGAGCAAGCCATGCAAAGAATGAGATTTGAAGCAGAGCGCGCAGAACTGAATATGTCTCTGAAAAAAGGCTAAATACTTATCGAGGCAAAAAACCTCTCCCGTGTGCCGATCACCGGCACCGGGAGAGGTTTTACTTGTTTATTTTGTTTTGTTAGGTGCCGCCTGACGGCGCCAGCAACTAGCGTTTCTTGGGAGTATATCTGTTTCCCTGTGCACCTTGTGGTACGATTTATTACACATTTCATCTGCTAAAATCTACTCGACAAACGGATACCATTTCTATAATAGTTGAAATGGTCGGAAAAAGGTTATATAATATACTAAAATATCCTGGAAATGAGGACTTGTCGTGCCGGATTTTGAAAGACTAACGAAATACATACCGTTACTTGATCAAGCAGACATTGGCATCTGGGTAATTGACAAAGAAAACGATGGAACAATAGAGCACCCCATTCAGTTTCCTTTTGTTGCGTATTCTAAATTGGTTAGCAACTTCATCGAAGATGTTGGGATTTTTGTTGAAGAAAACCCTGAGATGCATCTGACTCGGTATGGAGAAATCCTGGAAGAGTGTGGATTAGAATGGAGTACTCAATCCATGAGCGGTGCAATTGTGGAGGATTTGGATGCGAAAGTGGTTTGCGCGTTGATCGTGGGCGCAGTTCGAGCTGAAAGATTTTGTGATGGAGCGCTGCTGAATTTCTTCAAGAACGGAAGTATGATGAGATGGTTGTGCCGGCTCCAAGAAATAAACGAGTACACGAATAATGATACGATTGGCGAAAAGGAGAGATACAAATGAGTGTTGCAGTATCTTTTGCAGATTGGCTTAGCAATTATGCTCCCCGCACCTACAAAGACACAACTGTGTACAAATATGTAGCAGCTTTGGAAAAGGGGCCGGATTGGCTTGGAATTTCTCTAAAAAAGCCCGTCATGGAACATTTGATAATCGAGGAGTTCAATTCGCTGTACGAACTGATTGTAAACCACGAGAATTTTGATGCGGTCAATAAAGCTCATGGTAACGGTGAACTTAGTGCGGCGCTCAATGCTTATAAGAAATACCTTACTTTTTTAGAGAAAGTAGGCAAGACAGCAGAAAACTCTACACTGTATTCTCCTGAATGGTTTGCGGAACAGGCTAAGGGCATGGAAGCATTACGGTCTTATGATCGCGATTTGCGGAACTCCTTTGTTGAACAGTATGGACCTAATGCTATCGCAAAGCTTGCTGGCAAGGAACTGTTGACCCGGCTGTTTTACAGCGATGTGGAAAATAAGGACAATATGTGCTATATGCTGGAGTTCCATCCGCAGATGCGAGAAATCTACGGAAGCATTGCAGGTGGTTCAGCTTTTAAATTTGGTCTTTTCTACCACAAGAAGAATCAATGCTGGACTACTGGTTCTCCCGGCAAGCCTCAATATATCTCAGAGGAAGAAGCCATTAAGGTTGCTGAGTCGATTCGTGATAATTTGGTGGACGGCGCAGAAGTTCTTGATGCCCATACATTTGTGTCCTCGGTTACAGATTATGAATTCCTATATGACGAACTGAGACATATTCCTATTATCGATAATGTCTGGGTTCTGAAATACTATCAGATGCTGTATCCTGAGATCCTGCCGGTGTTCTATGCGAAGAATTATCAGATTGATGTGCTTCGCTTTTTGAAACAGGAAGCCAGCCCGATTCCGTTTGTTCGCATGGGACAGATTATGTCCTTTGTCAAGCAATGTGGCATTTCCAGTGTGGAGTTTGGACAGATTTATTATAAATACTGTTCTTCCGGCGTTAAGGATGACGAGAACGAAACCGATGCCTTGGCAGATACGAATGCTGAAAGTATCCGATACTGGTTGTACACTCCTGGCGAGGGGTCCGGTATGTGGGACAAGTTCTACAGCGCCGGTATTATGGCGATTGGCTGGGGAGAGATTGGTGATCTTCGGGTATTTGGCAGTAAGAAAGCCATGAAGCAGAAAATGAAGGATACCTACGATCCAACATTGACATATATGAATGCTGCCCATGCTACTTGGCAGTTTGCCAATGAAATCAAGGTTGGTGATGTAGTCTTTGTTAAGAAGGGGCGTACTCAGATCATCGGCCGGGGCGTTGTCACTTCCGAATACGAGTATCTGGAATCCGATGCTTCCTATCCCCACCGCCGTAGTGTTAACTGGACACACAAGGGCGAATGGCCTCACCCCAGTGGTCAGGCAGTTCTGAAAACACTGACAGATGTTACACCCTATACGGACTATGTTGAAAAGCTTTGTGCTTTGTTTACCGCAGATACGGATGACGATATCGAAGAGCAGATCGTTACATATCCTGCCTATGATGAAGCAGAATTCCTGAAGGATGTTTACATGGGCGAAGATGAATACGATACGCTTGTCAATCTGATTCGCACCAAGAAAAATGTCATCCTTCAGGGCGCACCTGGTGTGGGTAAAACTTACGCAGCCAAGCGGCTGGCCTACTCTATGATGGGCGTAAAGGATCAGGAACGGGTTATGATGATCCAGTTCCATCAGAGTTATTCTTACGAAGATTTCATTATGGGCTTCCGCCCGTCGGAATCTGGCTTTGAGCTAAAGAAGGGTGCCTTCTATAACTTCTGCAAGAAGGCAGAGATTGACAGTGATAACGACTACTTCTTCATTATCGATGAAATCAACCGTGGCAATCTGAGCAAAATATTCGGTGAACTGTTTATGCTGATTGAGAGTGATAAGCGCGGTATTCAGCTTCAGCTTTTGTACTCTGACGAAAAGTTTGCGGTTCCGAAGAATGTCTATATTATTGGTATGATGAACACAGCGGACCGTAGCTTGGCCATGCTGGACTATGCTTTGCGCCGCCGCTTTGCATTCTATGAGATGCGTCCCGGTTTCAATACCGATGGCTTCCGTGACTACCGCATGGCTCTGGAAAACGAGAAGTTTGACAAACTGATTCATTCGGTTGAGGCACTTAACAGTGCAATATCTGCCGATGATTCTCTGGGTGATGGCTTCTGTATCGGTCACAGCTATTTCTGCAACCTGACCGTTGATTCTCTTACGGATCGCACCTTATCTGGTATTGTAGAATATGAGCTGATTCCTATGCTGAAAGAATACTGGTTTGATGAACCCCTGAAGGTCAGGGACTGGTCTGAAAAACTGAGGAGTGCAGTTAAGTGATTCCTGTTCAAAACATATACTATATGCTTGCTTATGCGTTTCAGGTTCTGAACGAAAACGGGTATAAGGATATTGCTACTGAACAATTTGATAACGTGGGTGAGCTGTGTGCGGCGATTCTTGCCAAAGGTATATCCGTACAGCTTAAACGGGGCCTTGGTAAGGAGTATGTTTCCCAAACTGAGCCCTTGTCCTCACTGCGTGGCAAAATTGACATTGCTGAATCCATCAAGACTCAGTCAATGCTGCGGAAGCAACTAGTATGTACTTACGACGATTTTACTGTCAATAGCTACATGAACCGAATCTTGAAGTCCACAATGGAACTGCTTATTCGGTCTGATATTTCCAAGGTCAGGAAGAAGGATCTGCGAAAATTGCTGGTATTCTTTGGCGATGTGGATTCCATTGATGTGTATGATATTAACTGGAGGCTGCAATACAACCGCAATAACCAGTCTTATCGGATGCTGATATCTATCTGCTATCTTGTCGTAAAGGGTTTGCTCCAGACGAATACCGCAGGCATTACAAAGTTGATGGACTTTCTGGATGAGCAGCGGATGTGCAGACTGTACGAAAAGTTCATTCTGGAATACTACCGCAGGGAACATCCAGAAGTCAAAGCAAGTGCATCTCAAATCCCTTGGCAGCTGGACGACGATTTTGGTGCAATGCTACCTGTTATGCAGTCTGATATTATGCTGTCCAAAGGAAGTGCAACGCTGATTATTGATGCCAAATACTATGGACACACTACCCAAAGTCAGTATGGGGTCAATACACTTCATTCCGGTAACCTCTATCAGATTTTTACATATGTGAAGAATAAGGATGCTGAATATGGCGATCAGCCGCACACCGTTTCGGGTATGCTTCTATATGCGCAGACAGATGAAGTAGTTCAGCCAAATCATGTATATCATATGAGTGGAAACAAGATTACGGTGCGAACGCTGGATTTGAATTTGCCTTTTTCGGATATTGCAAAGCAGTTGGATGGTATCGTAGCAACCCACTTTGAATGAGATTATCGAATTATTAGGATGGGGTTTACTATGACATTGGAAAAGCAGTTTGAACAAGAAATGGTAGATATTTATATGACAGCAAAGAAGGAGTGCGGCTATAACGCAAGCCGCTTCCTTCAAATGATTTCTGCCAAAGGTGGATTGGCTGCCGCAAAGCAGCTGATCAGCAAGCCTGGCGGTACAGAAGGCTTTACAACTCTATGGGAGCATGGTCGTTTGGATTTGTCGGTGGAAGCGCACGTATTAAAGCCAGAGTATAACGGTTTGTTTACTGATGCGGAACGAAAACTGTGTAAAGATCGGCTGGAGCAGTTCGGCTACCATATTGGCTGATAATGGGAAGCGAATCTCAAAATGTTAAGAAGTAGGTTCATATTACGAGAGCTTATGTGCCTGACGAAGCTTTCCTTGCGTACTTGCTACTTTTAATCTTTCTTCACTGTACGGCGCAGTCAGTCGGATGCTGATCCTGTGCTTGTCGATCTCAAACCGCAGACCGCCTTGTTCGTCGTTCTCGATCAACTGGCATAGGTCGGGATATGTGGCGGCATAGGCAGTCAGGCGCTTTTTGAGTTTGGTATTGTAGGTGTAGATTTCGGCGGTGCCGTCGTATTCATTGAAATACAGTTCGGTGACTTTTCGTTTCTTTTTGGGGATCTTTTTCATTTAACCTTCCTTTCTTTGGTTCATTTTCCCGGCTCTAGAGCGGGGAAATCGGGACTAAAATTTGACAGCGAAGCCTGGAACGATGTGCTGGTCGTTCCAGGCTTTTCTGTCGGCTACAAAGCCGAATTTACAGGCTCAGGATATTTCCCATGGTCTGGGCGGCTTCTTTCTGTGCCGAGGTGGTGACATGGGCATAGGTATCCAGGGTGAAGCCTGCGGAGAAGTGGCCCAGCATTCCGCTGACCGTCTTAATGTCTACGCCGTTCTGAAGGGCAATGGTAGCGAAGGTGTGGCGGAGGTCATGGAATCTGACTTTCGGGATGCCAGCCCGCTCCAGTACCCGCTTCAGCATATTGTTCACACTGTCCGGCGAGATGGGACCACCATTGGGAGAAGGAAATACATACTGGTCATTGGTCTTGCGCTTCTGCTCCCGCAGAACCTCGACCGCCTGGGGCGAGATGCTCACTGCCCGGTAGGAGTTCTTGGTTTTCAGCGGCGCTTCTACGATCTCACCGTTCACTCTTGCAACCTGACGGCGCACTTTGATGATGCCATTCTTCCAATCAATGTCACTCCACTTGAGTCCCAACAGTTCACCCCGCCGCAGGCCGGTGGCAAGTTCGATGTAGTACATTTCGTAGACTCCAGTTGCTTTGGCTTCCTGGAGAAATGCCTGGAGCTGCTCTGCCGGGATGGTCTGCATCTCCTTGTGTTCCAGTTTGGGGAGCGCCACCGCTTTGCACGGATTCTCAGAGATGATCTTCTGCGCTACGGCGAAGTCCATGGCAGAGGAGATGACCTGATTGATGTTCCGCACTGTCTTTGCAGACAAGCCTTTCGGCTGGTGTTCCGCTTCGATCCGCTCCACCCGGCCTTTGTTCATCAGCTTGCGGTAGAGCTTTTGAAGATCCATGGTGCTGAGTTTCTCCAGCGGGATCTTACCGATATTCGGTGCCACATGATGATCAATGTACCCTCGGTAGGTCTGATGGCTGGATGGTCTGACTTTGATTTTGCAGACATTCTCGAACCACTCGTCCATCCATTGCTCCACCGTGTACTTGCCGGTTCGGGTGAAGTCCACCTTTTTGGCTTCTTCCAAAGCCCGTTTCAGTTTTTCCTTGACCTCGGCCTGAGTTTTGCCAAGGACATTCTTGAAGATCTGCTTGCCGGTTTCCGGGTCTGTTCCGGCAGTGTATCTTCCTTCCCAACGGCCGTCTTTCCGCTTGCGGATGTTGCCCTCGCCGTTGGCTCTGCGCTTTGCCATAAATATCACATCCTTTCGTAGCGCAAACATTACCACACTAATTTGAAAATAGCTATTCACCAAACCTACCAAAGGTTGCGCCTAAAATGTGTGCGTGACCTGGGGTAGGTTAATTTGTTGACTTCGTCTTGTTACCTGCCGCCGGACAATACCGAATGGTGCTGTCCGGCGACATTGGCTACATAGTCTGCCCCTCGTTGTGGTCATATTCCTGACCACTGGAGCGCTGACCAAGAGCTTGCTTCTTTTCTTCGATTTTCTGCCGCTGTTTCCGGTCGATGGAATTTCTGCGGCGGATGAAGTGGTTGGCGCTGGTTTGGATCATACCAGCCAATCCCCGGAACAGTCCGAAGACGGCGGAGGCGGTTTGCCGGTGGACATGATGCTGTACCTTTTCAAGAAGAGCGGAAGCATATTCATTACCATGGCTGGCGGATGATTTCAGCCACTCCATACCTGCTTCCAGATTCTGTGGTACTCCCTGTCCGAAACAGTAGAGCTTGCCAAGCTGGTATTCAGCATAGGAGTTACCTTGTTCAGCTGCCAATTCGAACATGGAGATGGCTTTCTGAATGTCGGTTTTCAGATACTGCTTGCCGACTCCATATACCGCGTCCGCACTGCCGCGGATGGCAGCTTCATGGAAGAATTGCTTGACTTCGGAATCAGGCTCCACTTCCGGCTTACGGAGGCTTTCTGTTGCTTTTGGGTACACATCCGAGCCATCGTCAACAAAGTCCACACGAAGCGGAAGCGGATCTGACAGGGGCAGTTCTTCTTGTGGGAGCTGCAACTGTAATGTCGCTTGCACTACCGCATTGCGAATGGAACGGAATTCCTTTTCCTGTTCCAGGGGAATTCGCTCCGGCATCTTGTTGGTGTAGGTACGAAGCACATCTTCCTTCTGCTCGTACCACAGAGAGTACAATTCCTGGATTCTGCTATCCCCGGCCAGTTCCGCAACGATGGCGTCCACCAGCTTTTTCGTCCCTGCATTGAGATATCCGTACTGTTTCTTGCCCTTGGCTTTTGCCAGCCTGTCCGCAAGCTGTACCAGTAGCATCTGCATCTGGGGATTGTCAAAGCTGCCGTGGTTGATGGCATCCACAATCTCAGTGATGCGGTCCCGGCTTTCCTGCCGGAGTTCGTCACGAAGGTCAGTCTGCTTCTGATAAATCTGCAGCAGATCCTGACGGAAGATATCCTGCGCCAGATTGCTCTTGATGGTTTCGATTCCCTTGGTAGAGAGGTAGGCTTCGTTTGGGTCGACAGAGTAGGCCATCATGTGAACATGAGGATGGTGTCCTTCGTTGTGGAATGCGGCGAACCATCGAAAGTTCTCTGGCGCGATCTTCATCTGCTGGGCAATCATGTTCCGCTGAGAACGGAGGAGATGCATCCAGGCATCCGGGTTGTTATAGCCTAGCCGCTCCGCATCCTCCCGGCGAAGGGAAATGATGTGCGTCCAGATATTTCCGGGATGTTCATTCATCTCTTTCTGAACCTGAGACAGCACGATAGGGATACCCTCGTCGGTGAACAGACCGTTGCTGCCGGGGCGCTCATCGATATACCTGAGATACACATCCCGCTGTGGAGCATCGCCATGCAGCTCCATAATACCGCTGATGAACGCATCGGCATTGCCACGGGTTGGGTTTGCAAGGTAGTCCTGGCATTCGTGAGTGTCTTTGCAATCCCTGTGTTGTTTCAGCAGTTTTGCAATCTGCTTCTGCTGATCTGCCGTGGCAGGTAGATGGCGGGAGGTATCCTCCGCCATCTCTACCCCTTCACGGGTTGCGATATACTTCAGGTAGCCGCCGGGAGATTTTTTACCTCCCGGCTTGAGATAGGGCGATTTCAGAATCAGTCTGGCCATTCAATCACCCCGCTTGAAACTCTACGGCATCTTCCAGCCGGTACTTGCCGCCAATGGAAGCAACCTCGTCGGTGCAGTACCGGCGGAGAGCTTCCATGGAATCAGAATCAATGTTGTGGGTGGATGCAAGGATGTTGTTCATCATAGCAACCTCCACACCCAGCTTAAAGACGATGCGGCTGATTCTGTCCTCGGTTAGTGCAATCTTGCTGCCGATGACAGATTCCAGCGCAGGAGTCAGCACCCTGCTGTTTTCTTTCATATTGATCACAGCAATGTAGTGCATGATGGCATCGCAGATGAATTCACTTCTGGAATCTGCGCCGGATTTCTCCACTGCGGCATCGCATTGATGCAGTAGTTCCTCGCCGATGTACAGGCCAATTCGTTTTCCGGTTTTGTTGTCCATTTTCCTCCTTTCTGGGGTTCAGACCCCCACCTAAATTGTTGATACTCTAAGGAAATTCCGTTTCCAGGCGCCTATTTTCGGGAGTATCCCGGAAAAGGTAACACCTTGGAAACCTCGTAAAAGCCCCGCACGGCGTTGCCGGGCGGTGTATTTCGGAGGTATCCGGCACTAGCCGGAATACCTCCTTTATCCCGCTTTCAAATACTTTCTTCCGAATCTCTCGGAATCGGTATCGAAAGCCATGCCCCTTATGTGGGAATCTCCTCGCCGATGAACAGCGGAAGCTCGTCCACTTCCGCATCCAGGTCACGGTAGATCTCCGGGTTGTCCAGACTCAGCAGATGGTACTCGTTGTTGGAATAACCATAGGGTTTGCGGTGTTTGCGGACTTCAATGAGCTGCCTTTTCTTCAGAATCTTGATGGCTTTCTGGAGAGAAGATTTCTTGATGCCGGTATCCTGAATGATTTTGTCGTGGGTGGGCCAGCAGTATCCTTTACTGCCGGAGCAGCAGATGAAGTAGGAATACAGTTTGAACTGCGTGGCATCCAGCGGCACCTGGAAGATCTTGTTGGGCAGACGGAAGAATTCTTTTGTGGGCGGTTCATACAATTTCATCCTTCCACCTCCGTTTGTTCGTCAATCCAGGCAATGAACTTGTCCCTGGGAACAAGAATCCGTGTGCCGATTTTCATGTGGGGGAATCCTTTCGAGCGAACCAATTCGTATGCGGCAGCTCTGGAGATCCCCAGGACTTCGCCTACCTCCGGCGCGGTCAAGGTAAGAGGCAGGTCTTGATAACTTTTGAATTTACGTTCTCTCAATGAATCATTCCTTTCGTTAATTTGATTTTGATTTGGTGTTCGCCCTTCTATCCAAGTCAGTTCCTGGCCCAGGATCTCTGCGCCGTATCGCAGCCTTGGTGCGCTCATATCATCGCACACTTCGCCAGCCGCATATCCCCCTTGGACGGTCATTCAATTTTCAAGCTGCAAACCGAACCGCACTCGGTTCGTAACTTACGCTTGCAATTATAATGGTGTTTTGTTATACTGTAAATAGATGTAGCCGAAATATAAAATCATTCTCTATTTCGCAAAACATTACATCAATTTCAAAAAATATTTTTTCGGAGCGGCATATGGAAAAGTTTCACGCCATGTTCCATGGGACAGATGTTTACATCAACGGAAAATATAAATACAGCAACAATGAAATTCTGACGGCATATCTGAACTTAAACTTGAGTGTGGAGGATCTGACAGAATGGCTGTTCCAGCTCAAGGCTGAGCTGCGGGATCTCAAGCTGAGGGTAGATTTTAGCGATGAAGAACGCTATGAAGGTTATGAGAAGAATGTGCAGTGGACACAGAAACTGATTGACCAGATCGATTCAGTGTGGCCGACCTTGCCACCGTACAACAAACTTGTCCATCCCCACCTGATGCCAAAGAATAAATTGCGGGTCTGCCTGACCCGGTTCTCTGATATGCTGGACGGTGACCGTGCATTGAATCCACTGGCTGGCTTAGAGTTTGACGAGGACGATGACGAAGAATATATCAGCACTACGGTGAAATTCGTTCCCATTGATATGGATTGGTATTGGACTGATGGCGATAGTCAATATGCGATGGATAATCAACGGCGCATGAACGAACTGAACCAGGCCATCGAGGATCTGATGCAGCCGTACATCCATTGGGTGGAAGATGTGCTCCGGGTGAAGTGTTGCTATGAGAAACTGCTGAGTGATTTCTTGCATATCAAGCACGGCTTCCTGACGGAAGCAGACCTGGCGAAGCAATTCCAAGCATATTTCAAAACGGAATCCATGGCAGGTATGGCACACCGAAAGCTGAACGGACCTGCTCCGCTGACCTCTTGCCATGAGGTTTTCACTCCGGCAGGCGGTACGCCATTCCTCTGTGCCAGCTACGATTTTGATAGGCTGGGCGCATTCCTGTACGAGGACTTCTTCCGGGGACTGGGAGAGCATTACATCCCGAAGCGGTGCAGGAACTGCGGTAAGTGGTTTCTGATCGATGCCGGTATCTATTCCGATTACTGCGAGAATCCACTGGCAGAGGACGAGACCAAGACCTGCCGGATGGTCAGCGCCAGAAAGAAATACGATACCAAGTGCAAGGAAGATCCCATTTGGAATATTTACAACAAGGCTTATAAGGCACACTATGCCCGGATCGCCAAGAAGAAAATGACCAAGGCAGAGTTCGAAGTCTGGTCACGGTACGCAGTCGAGCTGCGGGAACAGGCAGAGCGGAATGAGATTTCCTTTGAGGAATATGTGCGGACGATAAAGAAATAGTGCGGTCTTACAGCAGCAAATGCGAGCTTTCGAATTTACCTCCCTTCACTATACTACTAGGACAAAAAACGCGAAAAACTATACGGTTAATTCTTAGCTGGTTGAAAAATCAGCATTTCAACCAAATCAGACCCACGATCCATATGCAAAACCACCGCGCCGAAAACAGATTCGGTGCGGTGGTTATATGTTCTATGTGTTTTGTTAGTGTCTGCCTGACAACAATACCAGCTGTCGCCTGATAATATATTTGGCACTAATGACAGATGCAATTTTGTGGCAGCCAAGGTAACATCACCAAAACATTTTTGGTGGAGTTGTACTTGAAATCCATTTCTGAAGCAATGAAAGCCTATATGCTGGCTCATCCCTTTGACTCCTGTGATCCCGATTGCAAGACGGTGCTGGATCAGCTCTACCGGGCCTACGCAGAATCCCACGAATCCGATCCTCCGGAGATCGGTGACGGTTTCAAAGAGTTGGAAGAGTTCCTTTGCAATCTTCCGCTGGATGATAACAACGCTGTTTTCAATCTCTGCTGCCGCCTGTGCAGTGCATACGAGCGCAAAACCTTTAGGGACGAACTGCAATACGGCGCAGAGCTGATGCTGGAGCTGGGAAAGGAGGCTGCACGATGAAGGAATTTGTGGAGAAACTGAAACAGCGAGTAGCTGAAAATCCTCCCAATTATGGAGATTCGAATTCCGTTCTGGGACTTCTGTATGAATGCTTCAACGAGAACAATCCCTACGATAACGATCAGATAAAGGCAGATTTCGCTGAACTGTACCGGCAGATGAACGGTATGTCACTTCGGGATATGGATAGGATCATCTATCCGGTCTGCAAGCTGTGCCGAGACCACGAAAAAGCAGGTTTCATTGAAGGTGTCAAAATAGGTGTTCGCATAGCACAGGAGATAGAATAAACAGCAAGGGTGCCCTGTTTAGGGGCACCCTTATCCGTTTTGTATGCTTATAATGATTCTCCACGGGAATTTGTGTTGTGGTTTGGAATCAGCTTAATTTTGTTTTCAACTGGAGTAGCTTCTGCTCGATCTGGCGAATGGTTTCCAGGAACGCTTCATCGCTCTTTCCCGTAGGATCATCCAATCCCCAGTCCTCCCGGTGAGAACAAGGTAGATACGGACACTGAACATTGCAACCCATGGTGATGACCACATCCACGGGCGGGATGTCGGACAACAACTTACTGTACTGGGTTTGTTCCATGTCAATACCATGTACCTGTTTCATCAACCGTACAGCATCTTGGTTGATCTGCGGTTTTGTTTCCGTACCGGCAGAATAGCATTCAAACACATCGATTGCCAGCTTCTTTCCCAGTGCTTCCGCAATCTGACTGCGGCAGGAATTATGAACGCAGATAAATGCAACTTTCTTCACATCAGTATCCCAGCTTGTGAATCAGCTTCTCTACATCAGCAGACTTCAGAACCTTGCCAAAGGATACAACTTTGTCGTTGACCACAATAGCAGGCATACTCATAACGCCATACTCCATGACCTTCTCCATATCGGTAATATACTCAACCTCTACGGAAAGTCCCATATTCTTTACGGCTTCCTTTGCGTACTCATACTGCTCATGGCAGGACTTGCAGCCTGCACCCAGAACTTTGATGCAGCAGATACCGTCCACGGGTGCGCCACAGCAGCAGGAAGAGGTTTCCTCTGCCTTGGTAGCGGAACCGCAGCAGCAAGAAGCAGATTCCTCAACCTTGGTTTCAGCGCTGCCACAGCAGCAGGTGGGTGCTTTCTTTTCTTCTTTCTTTTTGCCAAAATTGAACAATGCCATAATAATACCTCCATTAGATAATGAAATTTTGAATTGCGTTGAAGAAATAACCGACAATGATAATGCCCACGGTGCAGATAGCGATGAAGATACCCAGCAGCTTCGGCTTTACTGCTTTGCGCAGCATGATCATAGAAGGTACAGACAGTGTGGTTACACCCATCATAAAGGACAGGACAACGCCCAGCAGGGCACCCTTTGCAAGCAGAGCTTCCGCAATGGGAATGGTGCCGAAAATGTCAGCATACATGGGAACGCCAGCAACCGTAGCGAGGATGACACCGAACGGATTATTGCCGCCCAACAGCTTGACAATGAATTCTTCGGGAATCCAGTTATGGATGATGGCACCAATACCAACGCCAATCAACACATAGGGGAAAACCTTCGTTGCGGTTTCTACGACCTGTTCCCACGCATATTGGATGCGATCCTTGAAATGCAGCTCATCCTGTGGCATATCGATTGCCTTGCCTTTGCGGATGTATTCCTCCACCTGGCTTTCCAGATGCAGCTTCTCAATGAGCGTACCACCTGCCACAGCAATTACCAGACCGAGCACCACATAGAGAAGTGCCACCTTCCAGCCGAAGATGCTCATAAGCAGCACCAAACTACCCAGGTCAACCATAGGAGAAGAAATCAAAAACGAGAAGGTCACCCCAAGCGGCAAACCAGCGCTTGTAAAGCCGATGAACAGCGGAATGGATGAACATGAACAGAACGGTGTTACTGTTCCCAAAAGAGCAGCCACACAATTTGCACCAATGCCATGAAACCTGCCAAGAATTTTCTTTGTCCGCTCTGGGGGAAAATAACTCTGGATGTAAGAGATCAGCAGAATTAGGAATCCCAGAAGAACCATAATTTTTATACAATCGTAGAAGAAAAACTGGATGCTGCCACCGATGCGGCTGGTAGGGTCAAGGCCAACGGCCTCCACAATGCTGCCGATCAAGCGATTCAGCCAGTTCATACCCAGGATTTCTGTTTGAAAGAAATCCCAGGCGGTTTTGATTGCTTCCATAAAAAGCTCCTTTCAAATATCGTAATATTTACATTTATCAATATATGCACTTTAAGGTAAGCCGTGCATAGAAAAGCGGCTTACTTTTCACAGCACGACTTAGCTTCGCAAGTACAGTTGACGCTGGTCAGTTCAGTCAGACAATCCTTTGCAATCTGGCTGCCATCAGCGGATATGGAGTAGTGCATCCACTTACCTTCTTTGCGGCCTACTACAATACCGGAATCACAGAGGATCTTCATATGGTGGGACAAAGTGGGTTGACTAATATTCAATTCCTCCAGCAGCTTACAAGCGCATTTCTCGCCACTGCGGAGCAGCTTCAAAATCCGCACCCGATTCTCATCACACAGCGCCTTAAAGATCAACGCTATCTTCTTCTCGGTGAGTTCCAAATGTTCACCTCCTATTGATGTTCGTCGATATGATAGCAGATAGATCGATGATTGTCAATGGGTGCTCAGATCTTTTTGTTGGTAAGCTTGGAGGCACTTTACTTGCTTCATTTGTTTTATTAGCGCACACCTGGAGGTGATGCTGCCTGCCGCCAGACAATATATTTGGAACTAATGACAGTTGCAATTTTGAGGAAGCCGAGGTAACATCACCAAAACATTTTTGGAGGTGTTGTACTTGAAATCCATTTCTGAAGCACTAAAGACCTATATGCAAACCCATCCCTTTGACTCCGGCGATCCAGATTGCCAGACGGTGCTGGATCAACTCTACCATGCTTATGCAGAATCCCATGAGCGCGATCCCCAAGAGATTGGTGATGGATTCAAGGAGTTGGAGGAATTTCTACACACCTTGCCGTTGAATGATAACAACGCAGTGTTCAACCTTTGCTGCCGCCTGTGCAGTGCCTATGAACGCAAAGCTTTCCTGGATGGCCTGCAATATGGCGCTGAGCTGATGCTGGAACTGGGATAGGAGGCTTCCCAATGAAGGAATTTCTTGAGATACTGAAACAGCGGGTGGCTGATAATCCTCCCAATTATGGGGATGCGAATTCTGTCCTGGGATTGCTGTATGAATGCTTCAACGAAAACAATCCCTATGACAATGAGCAGATAAAGGCGGATTTTGAAGAGTTGTACCGGCAGATGAATGGGATGCCGCTCCGGGAGATGGATAGGATCGTCTATCCGGTCTGCAAGCTCTGCCGTGACCATGAACGGTCTGGCTTTGTGGAGGGTATTAAAGTAGGAATTCGGCTTGGTGAGGAATTGAAATAAGTGTGAAGGGCATCGGAAACTTTCCGATGCCCTTCTGTGACGAGTAAATGATGATAAATCCTTTACAGCAGAGTTCAATCGTCGAGAGTATGTTTTTTACGATACTCCATTGGAGTCAAGCTACAATGCTTTTTAAACATATTTTGAAAATGGCTCTGGCTGGAGAAGCAAAGATAGCTGCTGATTTCCCCGAGAGATTTATCTGTGTAACAGAGCAGGGATTTTGCTTCCCGCAGGCGGCAGTGGGTGATATAGGCACCAATGCTCATGCCCAGCTCCTGTTGGAATTTCTTGAAGAGATATGCCCGGCTCTTTCCGGAGTAAGCAACTACATCTGCAACGCTGATTGGTTCGTTGATATGGGTGGAAATGAACTGCATACAGGAGTACACCTCCTGAGAGATGCCAGCGGGGAGTTTTTGCTGGGCGACCCGTTTGGCAAAATCGATGGGCATATTGTACTGCAAATTCTTAACGGCTTCCTCAGTCTGCAGTTTTTCACACTCCTGAATGTAAGTGTCGATGAGCTGATAGGTCTGCTCGATGTCCAGACCACCGGGAATGGCTGCGAATTTGCCAACCATGGTGATCAGACCGATAAAGAGGTTTTTTGCCTGACGCAGTGGGGCTTCTGCGAGTTTTCCTTCCACGATTTGGGCATTTGCGGCAGCCATCAGGAACTGTTCAAGCTGAGCCACTTCACCGTTTCGAATCAGATCCAGCAACTGCTGTTCAAAATGGTAAGTGCCATGCTTGCGTTGATCTTCTCTTGCTTGGTAGGCTTTTTCCGAATGTTGCTGCCCGATCTGCTGTTGGTAGCCGGTATCCGTTAGACCAAACGCCCGAGTCAGGTCCAGTTTCTCGCCAGTCAATGCGTAATGCAAATATAGGAGCAGATTCAGGAATTGATTGTATGTATACTGTGGGATACCATTTAGGAAAGACGCGATTTCTCCGTAACGGCTTGGAGAGATCGCGTTTTTGCTCATGTAGGAGCGGATAAATCCATCCGTCACAGGGGTAGAGTAGGCAGGCCCCAGCACAAAGCAGTGTTCACCGTCATCACATCTGACAAGCCCGTAATAGCCGGTATCGGAGGATACATAGACAGCAGGGCTACCCATGGAAAGAAGCTTGGGAAGCGCAAAAGGATAGGGATCGCCATCGTCATAAAAATCGGATGCACAGACAAATCCATTCCGATCATACATGGCAATGGGAAGATAATGGGCAGAGTAGAACATCTCACAGAAAACGCTGTAATCTGTCATAAAAATCACCCCGATAGACGAATTTATATTATTATAGACTTCTGTGCAATACATTGCAAGAGAGAATTGTTATAATTAACATGGAAAATAGGAAAGGTGCGGTGAAAAGCATGACCTTTGACTTCTGTAATAATTGGACTTTCCGCAAGGATGGCGGGATGCCCGTTCCCGTAAATCTTCCCCATGATGCCATGCTGCTGGAGCAGCGGGACGGTGGCTGCCGGAATGGGGTCAACTCCGGCTACTTCCCCGGAGGAATATATATCTATGAAAAAACATTTGACATTGCGGATAGTGATATCGGCAAATCCATCGTGATTCACTTTGAGGGTGTCTATCAAAACTGTACCGTTTCTGTCAACGAACAGCTTGTGGGCAGTCATAAGTATGGCTATACCGCTTTTGATGTGGACATCTCTGATGCGGTTCACGCTGGCAGCAATACTGTGACCGTTTATGTGGACAATTCGTTAGAACCCAACTGCCGCTGGTACTCCGGTTCCGGTATTTACCGCCCGGTGCAGCTGCTGATCCGGGATCAGGTACATATTGAAACTGTGCATATCGAGACGGTTTCCATTAATCCGGCGCAGATCAAAGTGGATGTGATCACCACGGCAGAAACCCCTGTAACAGTGGAGATTTACGACGGTGAGAATCTGATCGCATCCAGTGTACCCGGCGTGATTGAAGTGCCCAATGCAAAGCTCTGGAGAGCAGAAGAACCCAATCTCTACACCTGTGTGGTGAAAACTGAAAAGGATGAGCGCAAGCTGAATTTTGGTATCCGGGAACTGAAATGGAGTACCAAGACAGGACTGCTTATCAATGGACAGCGTGTGTTGCTTCGGGGCGGCTGTATTCACCATGACCACGGTGTGCTGGGCGCCTGTGAATATTACGATGCCGAAGAACGGCGCATCCGCATTCTGAAGGAGAACGGCTTCAATGCCGTCCGTATTGCCCACAATCCTGCGTCCCAGATCACGCTGGATATCTGCGATAAGTTGGGCATGTATGTGATGAACGAAACCTTCGACGGCTGGTATGTGCCCAAGACCTATCATGACTACGCCCGGTGGTTTGAAACCGAGTGGAAGAACGATCTGACTGCTATGGTGGAATCCTCCCGGAATCATCCCAGCGTCATCATGTACTCCCACGGCAATGAGGTATCTGAAACCGCAACGAAAAAGGGTGCGGAAGTCTGTAAGCGGCTGACAGACTTTATCCATGACCTTGATCCGACCCGCCCTGTGACCGCAGGTGTCAATGTGCTGCTGAATGTCTATGCCAATATGGGCATGGGTGTCTACAACGATAAGGGTGACTATAAGCCTGAACCCCTCCCCAGGAAGGGCGGCTACAAGGAAAAGAAGACCGGCTCTGCGTTTTTTAATGCTATGGCGCAAAAACTTGGCCCGTTGATGTTCTTCATGAGCAAGGGCAGAAAGGGTGACAAAGCCTGCCTGGGTGCTGCCAACGGTTTGGATATCCTAGGTCTGAACTACGCTTCCTCCCGCTATGACGAAGATGCAGTTAAGTATCCCGATAGAATGATGGTTGGCTCTGAAACTATGGTCGCAGACCTGCCCTACAACTGGGAGCGGGTAAAAAAGCATCCTCAGGTGGTGGGCGATTTTGTGTGGTCTGCATGGGATTACCTGGGTGAAGCCTGTATCGGCGACTGGACGTACCATGCCTACAAAGGTCTGCCCCTGCTGGCAGGTCAGGGCATGATCGATATCACCGGCAAACCCTTGGCATCTATGTACTTCATGCAGATTGTTTGGGGCCTGCGGAAGAAGCCTTTCATCGGCGTTCGTCCTGTAAACCATGCAAACGAAGCACCCTCCACCGGTGCATGGCAGTTCACAAATGCCATCGACAGCTGGAGCTGGCAAGGTTATGAAGGCACGAAAGCTACTGTGGAGGTCTATGCGGATGCCGCATCTGTACGGCTGAAGCTGAATGGCATAGAAATCGGCACAAAGCCTGTAAAGAAATACAAGACCATTTTCAAGCTTCCGTACCAGCCCGGAACTCTGACGGCGGATGCACTTGACGAGCAGGGTAATGTGATCTCCAGTCATAGCTTGACCACCGCAGGCGAGGAAACTGTGCTGACGGTGAAACCGGAAAAGTATGTGCTTCGCGCCAACAATCAGGATCTTTGCTATCTGCCCATTGAATTTACGGACAAGGCAGGTAATCTGAAACCCTATATCGAGCAAAGGGTGGAAGTCAGCGCGGATGGCGCAGTCACCCTTGCAGGTTTCGGCAGTGCACTTTGCAAGACTGACGAGGTATTCGATAAAAAGTACCATAATTCCTATCGTGGCCGGGCTCTGGCAGTGCTGCGAGCAGGCAATACCCCTGGCAAGGCGACAATTACCGTAAGATCCAAAGGCTTCGAGCCTGTTACAGTAGAAGTGGAGGTAAAGTAAAATGAAAAAGCTACTCAGCCATGGACTCTTTGAAAAAGATTTCATGAACAGCAAGGCAACCACAAACTCTATAACCACGAAAGAGTGGGTGCTGGGCCATCTGATTGGACCTCTGGGTCTGATCTTCGTGGTCAATACCATTGCCGCTCTGGTGGAGAAGTTCTTCACTCAGCAGACCGGCGCCATGTACGGCGTGGCCAATGTGGAAATGATCCAGCAGATGGGCGGCGTTTATGAGATCGTCATGACCGTGGCAAAGGTTCTGGCCGTTGGTGTTGGCCTGCTGAATGGTTGGCTGATTCAGCGCACAGAATCTAAACAGGGCCGTATGCGTCCCTGGCATCTGATTTTCGGATTCGTTTCTATCATCATTGGCAGCCTAATTTTCCTGTTCCCCGGAAACACACTGGGAGAAGCTTATTGGTACTATTTCTTCTTCCTGCTGATCTGCTACCATACCGTGGGTTCCTCTTACTTTTACCTGTTCCGGGATACCATTTGCTCTCTGACCACCCGTGATCCCAAGGAAAAGACCCACATTCAGTTCATTCGCAAAATGTCCTGGACGCTGCTTTCCGGCATTGTCATCGGCATGGTGTTCAACATGGTGGTGCTGCCTCTGTGGCTGGAGAAGGATATCATGGGTTACCCCATTCTGATGGTCACCATGTCCATCATTGCCATTCCGCTGTTGCTTCTGGAGTATTTCTATACCCGTGAGCGTATCACCGAGGATGTGGCTGTAGAGCACGACCGGTTGGATGAGAATAAGATCCCGCTTCGGGATCAAATGAAGGCACTGCTTTCCAATAAATATTTCGTGATTCTTATTATCATTGCTACCATTAGTGGCATCGTGGATAATTTTAAGGGCGGTAACGTTCAGTACTTTTACATCAAGTTCATGCTGGGTGGTGCCGAGAATCCCCTGATGTATACCATTTATCAGGTGGTAACCGGTGTGCCCCTTGGCATCGGTGCATTTGCCATCTATCCTCTGGCCAAGAAGGTTGGCATCAAGAATCTGACGGTGGGCGGCTATGCGCTGGTACTGATTGGCAGCATCATGGGTTGGATGTTCCCGGATCAGATGATCCCTGCCATGGTGGGCGGCTTCCTGAGAAATGTTGGCTGGCTGCCCAATGCCTACATTTTTGCCACACTGCTGTGCTTTGCTTACGATGATGTAGAATACAAGTCCCATATGCGTCTGGAAGGCATGATGGGTATTGCAGTCATCACTGCACTTCAGGCACTGATCTATGCTCCCTTTGCCGGCGGCTTTGAATCCACCATTCTGCGACTGGGCTTCGTGGATGTGGAAGGCATCATTCCCAGTGTGGAAGTGACCAACTTTATGACCCTGGCGTTCTACCTGTTTGATGCTATTCTGGCCGCAGTGGTTGTGATCCTGCTGCCTTTCGTGGATGTGGAGAAGAAGCTGCCTGAGATTAACGCAGAGCTGCTTCGCCGCAAGAAGGAAGCCGTCCTGGCAAGAGGCGAAGAGTGGATCGATCCCGAAGAGCAGGAGCGTCTGGACGCAGAGCGTGCTAATGCCGAGCGGGAAGCCAACCGTATCGCAGACCTGAAGGCATACTGCCAGAAGAAGGGCTTGGACTTCGATACAGAGAATGCCAAGTATTTGGCCAAGCTGGAAAAGAAAGAAAAGGCAAGAAAGTAATTTCGTTGGAGGTTCCGTTATGGAAAAATTCCAAACTTTTGGCGTATCTACTCCCGAAGAATCTCAAAGGGAACGGGAACATAAAGTACTTGCCCGGCGGGTAGCGGCGGAGGGCATCGTCTTGCTGAAAAATGACGGTGTTCTTCCGCTTACAACCAAGAAAATCGCGCTCTATGGTCCCGGCAGCCGCATGACAGTCAAGGGCGGCTCCGGAAGCGGCGATGTACAGGAGCGGCACAGCGTTACCATTGAAGAAGGTCTAAAAAATGCCGGATTCGTATTTCCTACAACGCTCTGGATGGAGCGGTTCAAAGGAAAATATGATGCGGATGTAGCCGCTTGGCGGCAGGATGTGGAGGAGAAGATCAAAGGCTTTACTCCCATCCAGACCATGCAGATGTTCGATGTGATCCACGAGAATCCCATGCCCTATCCTGCATGCACTCCCATTCTGGAGGACGAGCTGACAGATGAAACGGACACTGCTATCTATGTGCTGTCCCGGCAGGCAGGTGAAGGCAGGGACCGCCGTGTGGAAAAGGGAGATTATCTCCTGTCAGATGTTGAAACGGAAAGCCTGAAGCTGCTGTCCGCCCATTATTTCAAACTGATTCTGGTGCTCAACTGCGGCAGTGTCATTGATCTGTCCATTCTGGACGAAACCCGTATCGATGCTGTTCTGTTCTACGGTCAGGGCGGCATGGAAGGCGGCAATGCACTGGCGGATCTGCTGACCGGAAAGGCGACACCCTGCGGCAAGTTAACCGATACATGGGCAATGCGGTATGCGGATTACCCCTGTGCAGACACGTTCAGTTATCGCAACGGTGATCTGAATAATGAAGAATACAGTGAGGGTATCTATGTTGGCTATCGCTGGTTTGATAAGCAGGAGATTGTGCCCCGGTATCCCTTTGGTTTTGGTCTGAGCTACACAAGCTTTGCTTGCGAAATCCAGAATATCACAGATTCCACTGTAAGCGTTACCGTTAAAAATACGGGCAAATACAGCGGCAAGGAGGTTCTGCAGCTTTACGTTTCCAAGCCGGATGGCAGAATTGATCACGAAAAGAAAAGCCTTGTTGCATTCGCGAAAACAAAGCTGCTTCAACCTGGAGAAAGCCAGGAACTGACACTTTCCTATGATCTGAAGAATATTGCTACCTTTGATGAAGCGAAGTCTGCTTTTGTTCTGGAAAAGGGTGAATACGGTCTGATCCTGAATGATTCTCCCTGCGGAGCTGTCAATGTGGAAGAAGAGATCCTTGTTGAGCAGGTCAAGCCCATCGGCAACAGAGAGCATATACCGTATGAAGAAAACTTCTCTCCCAAAGTTACCGCACTGCTTCAAAGGTTAAGCGACAATGACAAGATTGGTCTTGTTACTGGTGGAGGCTACTCCATCCGCTGCTACAACAATGTGATGGGCGCAGCCGGACGAACCTGTACGAAGCTTCTGAAAAAGGGGATTCCCAACATTGTTCTGTCTGATGGACCTGCTGGATTGAATGTGAACCAGTCTGTGGTGATCATGAAGGACGGATCGCCCCGGTATCCTGATGGCCTGCCCGCCGAATGGAAATGGGGCTGGCTGAAGCACTTCGAGCGATTTGTGAAGGTAAAGCCCGGAAAGGGCCGCCCCGTTTACCGCTATATGACCGCGTGGCCCAGTGAAACGGTACAGGCCCAGACCTGGGATCTTGACCTTGTCGAAGAAGTAGGCCGTGCGGTTAGCAGGGAAATGCTGGAGATTGGTGTTTCTGTGTGGCTGGCTCCGGGATTGAATATCCACAGGAATCCCCTGTGCGGACGTAATTTTGAGTATTATTCAGAAGATCCTATGGTTTCGGGTAAAATGGCTGCCGCCATTACCCGGGGGGTCCAAGGCTGCGGTGGTGTTGGCGTGACCGTCAAGCACTTCTGCTGCAACAATCAGGAGGACAACCGTAACCGGGTTTCCGAGAATCTTTCACAGCGTGCGCTGCGGGAGCTCTACCTCCGGGCATTCCGTATTGCAGTGACAGAAGGTAAGCCCTGGTGCGTCATGAGCAGCTATAACAAGGTCAATGGTACATATGTCTGCAATTCCCGGGATTTCTGCACCGGCGTGCTCCGGGAAGAGTGGGGCTTTGACGGCGTTGTTATGAGTGACTGGAACGCAACCGACCAGTGCTCACACAGCCAGGCCATCAACGCAGGCAACGATCTGCTTATGCCAGGAAACAAGGGCGTGGAAAAGGCTCTGCAAAAGGCATTGAAAGAGGGGACGCTGGATCGGCAGGTGCTGAACACCTCTGCCGGACGAGTCTTAGAAATGATTTTCTCCAGCGATACCTGTAAAGGATTTTGAAGATGGACAAAGAAATCGTTAATCCTTTCTTGCCGCTGGATGTCTACATTGCGGACGGGGAACCTCATGTGTTCGGTGACCGCATATACCTCTTTGGCTCCCATGACAAAAAGGGCGGCGATACCTACTGCATGCTGGACTATGAATTCTGGTCTGCTCCTGTGGATGACCTGACTAATTGGAGCTGCAAGGGCGTTTCCTACTCTGCAAAACGGGACCCACAATACGGCAACAAACTGAAATATATGTACGCTCCCGATGTAGTCCAGGGCAACGACGGTAGATTCTATCTCTACTACTGCATGTCCGGCGAAAAGGGCGCAGGCGGCTACGGTCAACGAATCAGCGTTGCGGTCTGCGATACCCCGGATGGAAAGTATGCGTACTACGGCTTTGTTCGTAATCCGGACGGCAGCCCCATGCTGAGGTATGTTACTTTCGATCCAGCAGTTATCAATGATGACGGCGTGATCCGGCTTTACTACGGCACATGGTATCCGTTCCATGAGTATGGCCGACTGCTAAATGGCATCTTCCACAAAGTAGAGAGTGAGATGTTTGGCAAGTCGCTATCCGAAATCAAAGCATACAAGGACGGCATCATGGGCGCAAATCATGTGGAACTGGCGGATGATATGCTGACGATAAAATCCGAGCCTGTCCATATCATGCCGTCAAGAGTAAGGGGAACATCTTTTGCAGGGCATCCTTTCTTTGAGGCCAGCTCTATCCGAAAGATCGGCAGTACCTATTACTTTATCTATTCTTCCAGTCAAGGCCATGAACTGTGCTATGCCACCAGCAAGTATCCGGACAGGGACTTTGCCTATGGCGGTACCATCGTATCCAACGGTGATGTTGGTTACAAGGGAAGAACAGCTAAGGACCGGCTGAACACCACCGGAACCAATCACGGCAGCATCGAATGCATTAATGGACAGTGGTATGTGTTCTATCACCGCAATACCAATAAAACTGCCTATTCCCGTCAAGCTTGCGCAGAGCCTATTGAGATCCGACCGGATGGTACGATCCATCAGGTGGAGATTACTACCCAGGGGTTGAACGGAATGCCACTGAAAGCAGTCGGTACATTTCCAACAGTCATCTGCTGTAATCTGACCAACGGAAAAATGCCCCACCAAGGCAACGGCATTATCAAAAAGGATATTCCCTATATCACCTGCGCAGGTGGCGAGCGGATCGTGGTTGTCACGAACAATACGACAATTGGCTACAAGTATTTTGAATTCCAAGACATCAAGACGATCACAGTCATCATCCGTGGAAGTGGCAACGGCACATTGGAAGTCCGAATAAAACCGGAGGGTAGCATCTGCGGCAAGATTCCAATTCAGTTGTCTGACCAATGGAGAAATGCCAATATAGCAGTCTCTATTCCGGATGGTGTCCATGCATTGTATTTCCGATTCCGAGGCACCGGAAAATTGGATTTTAAGCAATTTACTTTCTCTATTGAGGAGGAATGATTTATGAGTGAAACAGTATTTTCCAAGGATTTCCTATGGGGCGCAGCATCCGCGTCTGCTCAGGTGGAAGGCGGATGGAACGAGGGTGGCAGAACCCCAAGCATTTGGGATGTAGCGCCTGCCAAGCGCATAAAAAACGGAGACAACTGCCATGTAAGCTGCGACCATTACCATCACTGGAAGGAAGATGTCGCACTAATGAAGCAGCTGGGACTGAAATCCTACCGCTTTTCTATCAGCTGGTCCCGGGTGATTCCGGAAGAGGGCAAGGTCAATCCCGAAGGCATTCAATTCTACAGCGATCTTGTGGACGAACTGATCACCGCAGGCATCGAGCCGTTGGTAACTATCTTCCACTGGGATACTCCTGTATGGGTCTATAAAAAGGGCGGCTGGATGTCCAAGAAGATTATTCCGCTGTTCCGGGATTACACCAAGGTGGTGGTGGAAGCACTGTCCAATCGTGTGAAATGGTGGATGCCCATGAACGAGCCCCAGTGCTTCATTATGAACGGCTATATGCAGGGGCTCCATGCTCCTTTCAAGCACAACTACCTAGCGCTATCCAGACTGACCCGCAACTGTATGCTTGCCCATGCCCAGTCAGTGAAAACCATCCGTCAGTATGCAAAGCTGACGCCCAAGGTAGGCATTGCCATGGCTTCCGGCTGCTTTGTTCCTGAAGATGAGACTCCCGAAAAGGTTGAGGAAGCCCGCAGAAAGAGCATGGAAACCGGTATGGGCCTGATGAGCAACCGCTGGTGGATGGATCCTCTGTTCTCTGGTAAATCTGTCAAGGCTTATGGTGTATATCGCTCCAGTGAAAAGGATATGGCGGAAATTGCACAACCGCTGGATTTCATTGGACTGAATCTCTATCAGCCCTTCAATGTAGCAGATTGGGGTGGTGATTCCAAGACCGGCGCACCGGGGTTGCCCCGGACCTCCATGGGCTGGGTCGTAGACGAGCGGGTCATGTACTGGGCAGTACGGTTTGTGCATGAGCGGTATAAGCTGCCTATCATGATTACGGAGAACGGTTTCGCGGACAATGATTTCGTCTGCCTGGATGGCGGTGTCCACGATCCCCAGCGTACTGATTTCATCAAGCGCTACTTGGGCTGCCTGAAACGGGCAGTCAGCGAGGGTTACCCTGTGCTTGGCTATCAGTACTGGTCTATCATGGATAACTTCGAATGGGCAGAAGGCTATGAACCCCGTTTCGGCCTGCTTTACACGGACTATGCTACCGGGAAGCGTATTATCAAGGATTCCGCTTGGGAGTATAAGAAAATCATTGAAAGCAATGGTGCAACGCTCTGAATGCAAGGCATCAATCGCAAGGTTTTAATTGTTACTTCGTATTGTTAGCTGCCGCCGGGTGGTATCGAATGGTACTGTCCGGCGGCAGTATCTTTTGGAAAGAAAAGACTTGTAATTTCTGAAAGCTATGGTACAATCACGACACCTTGGGGTGGGAGCTGGCTTCTGCTCCTGGGAGAGGGAAAACAGCCTGACCCATGTTTTGACCCATGTTGGAACCGGGGCAGGAGCTTACCGGCAGAGGAAGAAAATATCACTGTTCCGGCGGATGGCTCGAAAACAGGGAGTGAAAAACCTTCCGAAAACCGGGTCAACGCAACCCTCGGAAAAGTGAATCCAAAGTGGTCTTGAATGTGTCGTAAGTCCAAATTTGGCGGTGAAAGCTGCTTGTTTGGCTGACCCATAGCAAGGTCACATTTTTGACCCATGTTTTGACCCATACGGGATTATCACGCAGTGGACGGGGCAGATTTCAGTGGATTGCCGGAGGTGGGAAACGCCGCCGAAAGGCTCCAAACTGGTGATTATTTGCGGAGAGAGTTATGTAAACCGTAGCTCATAACCCGGAGGTCGTAGGTTCGAGTCCTGCCTCCGCAACCAAAGAAATTACCCAGTATCTGTTATGGATACTGGGTTTTCTTGTGTATATGGCTGTTTTAGACTTGAAATGTTGGGATATTCCGAGGCGGTCTATTTTGTTTCCCTTTTGTTTTCCCTTATGCGTTTACTGTCTTTATGAATTGATCCAGCTGGGCAGCGCTTTCCTGCTTCATTTTTTCTGTGACATGGCCGTACACGTCCAGGGTAAAGGCTGCTGTGGCATGACCCAAGTTCTCCTGCACCGTTTTAATATCGTTCCCGGATCTGATGGAGGCTACCGCATAGGAATGCCGGAGATCGTGGAAGCGTGTCTCTGGGCTGCCGATTTGCTCCATGACCTTCTTGAAGGATTTATACACAGAGGACGCAGATAGGTGATGGCCCAGCTCGTCAGTAAAGACAAAGCCGCTATCCTCCCACAGAGGGCCGTACCGGAGCCGGTTCTCCAGCTGCTTTCGTTTCACATCACGCAGCACCTTCACCACGGAGGCGGCAAGGGTGATCGAACGGCTTTTGCTGTTCTTTGTGGGGACCATTTGATACTGTCCACCGCTGCCACGGATCAGCTGCAGCTGCTTGTCTACTGTGATCGTGCCTTTGGTGAGGTCCACGCAGTCCCACAGCAAGCCCAGAGCTTCACCTTCACGCATTCCGGTGAACAGGGTAACGGTGAACAGGTCGCCGAATTGGTGGCCCTGTATGGCCTTCAGGAATGCTGTGATCATATCCTCATCCATGGGCTTTAATTCTTTGCGGATCGCCCGGGGCAGGATACAGGAATCTGCCGGGTTGTTTTTGATATATCCGTTGGATACTGCCTGCTGCAGGGCTTTGTGGAGTATTCCGTGGATGTTCCTTATTGTTTTGGGTGCTAGTCCCGCTGTGCCGTTCTGGGGCTTGCTGATAGCGTTGTAGAAGCTTTGCACGGTGTGAGGGGTGAGGGTTTCCAGTTTCACGGCTCCCAGCCCTGGCTTGACCCTGGACTTGACAACGCCCTTGTAAAGGTCAACGGTCCGGGGTTTGACTGCCCCCAGGTATTCAGAGGTCCATATATCCAACCATTGCCCTACGGTCATCCTACTGGGAGCTGTGTAGGTACCTGCATCGATGGCAGCTGTGGCAGCCTTTAGCTTCTGCGCTGCCTCTTTTTGTGTCTTGCCGGTGATGGATCTCTGGATCTGTTTGCCGGTGCCAGGATCGTAGCCTTGGGTGTACCGAGCCTCCCAGTATTCGTAAGATTTACCGTTTCGTGTGATTGTCTTCTTCCGGATCGTGCCGGTGCCGGCTGCTGCTTTCCTTGCCATGGTGTTTTCTCCTTTCGGTTGACACCTTGGCGCAGATTTGCTATAATAAAAGGGCGCAAGGTGCCTATAATTTGATCGTTGTGGGTATTGTGCTTGACCCTGTGGGAGTTGCCGCTCCTGCAGGGTTTTCTTTTGTTTGATACACTGAGTTGTTAATCTGGCGTTGATTGTACCAGATTGGTTTAGGCCTGGGGTAATTTGAGTTGGTTGTGCATATCGTTTAGCTTTCTTGCTCCGGCGCTGTCTGCAAGAGTTTTTAACTGAGATACGGCCATTTTGCGGAGCTGTTCAAGTCTTTCCCGCTGCGGTATTCTCTGATCCAAAAGCATAGCATTGGCTGTTTCGAGATTTGTCATAACGAGCAGCTGTTCAATGCTGGCATAATCTCGCATATTCCCTTTTAGCTCCGGGTTCTCTGCCCGCCACTGTTTTGCAGTTTTTCCGAACAATGCCACATTTAGCACATCTGCTTCATCAGCATAGATAAAACCCTGCTGATGTTTAGGCAGTTCCGGCGGAATGAGATTTTCTTTAATAGCGTCCGTATGGATGCGGTAATTGGTACTGGCCAGAATCCGCTTAACATTCCATTCTAGGGCAAAGCGGTGGCTTTCGTCGTCTTTGAGCCGCTGGTAATCTTTGATTATATATAGCTTGAACTCCGGGGAGAGCCAAGACGCAAACTCAAACGCAATGTCTTTGTGGGCGTAAGTACCGCCGCCGTAACGGCCAGATTTAGAGATGATGCCGATTGCATTTGTGGATTTAATCCACTTTTGTGGGGACATAACAAATGCGTTGGCACCAGCTTCGTTTTTAAACTGGTCGAATTCGACCAGTTTAAAATCTGGGTTGTTTAAGCGCTCCCACAGGCCGAGAAATTCAATGGTGCTGCGTAGCCTAAGCCAGTTCTTAACAACATCAGCAGGAAATTCTGGGTTTCTGTGACGTGCCATATCAGTAAGGGAAATATAATCATCATCGTTTCCAACTGTAGTTACCACGGAAATATCCACGCCATCGGCATGAATAACGCTTTCAACCTTTTTGTTTGCCATAGATTACCTCCTTGGTAAATGGTATAGCATAGATCGTCCGCTCTGGGTCAGTCCTGGGGCGGTCTTTGTTTTCTCGCTCAAAGTTTATCTTAAACATCCTTAATCTTGGGGAAATGATCCTTTTCTATACTTGCGAAGCTCCGATAATTCTTCTACACGGACGATAGCTGCCGTTTGCCCAATATTGTTGAGCTGGGAAAAAGCATCAATTAGAAGTTTAAGCTGTGCTTGATCTGCAAAGGTAATGTCTTCATATTTTGCAGCAATATGAGCCCGCAGATTATCCAAAATGTCATCTGTAGCACTTATGCTTTTGCGCAAGTCGTTTTCAAAAGATGGAACCTCACCAACAGGCATATTCAGTATGGAACCAGCTGGCAATCCGAGTAGTTTTTCGACTGTAGCACAGTCCCTCTTTTTAATTGCATTTAGAATTTTGCGAGTATCAATATGCTCATATCCCTGCAAGTACCCAACGGAGACCTCTAGTACATCAGCAATGGCCCGAAGCTGATCAGTGCGTGGCTCTCGCTGATTTAGCTCATATCGACTAATTGCTGCTTTTGATGTTTTTAGCATCGTTGCTAATTCCTCTTGTGTCATGCCTTTATTGATGCGCGCGTTTTTGATGTTTTCACCAAGGCTTGCCATTCGTATCACCTCACACATAGTATATCTTAATAGTTACCACTTTGTCAATTTTTTTCTGAAATACCATTGACAAAAGTCACCGAATTGGTTATTATAAAGTCACCAAAACGGTAACGGGGAAGGGGGTGAAATGATGAAGCTAAACGTATGGAGAATCAAATTGATCCTTGCGGAAAAGGGAATGAATCAATCTGACCTGGCTGTTAAGATCGGCGTTAACCGGCAGCAGGTTAATGATCTTCTATCTCGTGAGACCTGTACGCTAAAGACACTGGGAAGAATCGCAAAGGCTCTGGGCGTACCTGTAGCCGAAATCGTAAAGGAGGAATAACTATGTCACCAGTCGAAAGTTTAACCATGAGCGTCGAGGAAGCTGCCCAGCAGCTGGGGATCTGTACAAAAATCGCCTACCAGCTGACACACCGGGCGGACTTCCCCACAATTAAAATCGGACGGCGCACCCGGGTATCCCGCGAGGGCCTCCGGGAGTGGGTGCGTAAGCAGGAGCAGAACAGAATGGAGGTAACACAATGAAAACAGAAATTAAGATCCAGGCTAGGGCTTACGCAGTTACGATCCGTGACGAGCGCACCGGCTATACAAAGGAGGATACCATTGTATTGGACAAAGCGCGGCTGCAAGCTGCCCAACTGGTAGGTATGAACGATGACGATTTGATCTACCGTGCGTTTAACCGGAAGGGTTACCGTGTCCTGGATGTCGCCAAGCCGCCCCGGAAAATGGAATTGGTAGTGGATCTAGAGGAATTGCTATACCGGACCACTCTCGAACAAAGCACAGAACGTAAATTTATTGATCTTTCCGGAGATGGACATACCGAGCAGGAGGGCAACACCAGTGAATAATACCGGCGTTATGTGCGGCTGGGCGATGTACTATGCCGGAATGGGGCTGCCGGTGTTTCCGGTCAAACCCAAAGGCAAGGCACCGCTGACAGAGCACGGATGCAAAGATGCCACCACCGATATAGGGCAGATCGTGCAATGGTGGGAGCGTTGGCCAGATGCCAATATCGGTATAGCAACCGGCGCGGGTGATCGTCCCCTGTGTGTCCTGGATGTGGATGTTAATCACGATCTGGGCAAGTATGGCGATGATACCCTTGATGAACTCTTGAAGCAGTACGGCCAACTACCTGAAACCTGGCTATGCTTAACCGGCGGCGGTGGCCTGCACTATTACTTTTTCTGCAACGACCCTGCTTTGACCGTTGGCGCCAATGTGCTACCCGGTTTGGATTTCCGGGGGCGTGGCGGATATGTAGTGGCACCGCCCAGCTTGCACGAATCTGGGAACCGCTATGAATGGGAAGCGTCCAACGATCCCAGCGACGGAGCAGTGCCTGCAGAGATCCCCGGCTGGCTCCACGATCTATTGATCCAGGGTAAGCGGAAGGATGAAAAGAAAGCCCCCAGCAACGCCCCTGAGAGCGTCACACAGGGCAGCAGAAACCAAGAGATGTTCCGGCTGGCATGTTCCCTCCGGGCTAAGGGCTTGACCGTGGAGGAAATCACAGCCGCCATGATGAAAGCCAATGAGACCTGTTGCAATCCGCCACTGAGCACACGAGAGATAGAAAGCATCTGCAAAAGTGCCGGACGGTACGAGCGCGGTAAGGGTTCCGCAGCTCCCAAGGCCCCCGCCTCTGTTAACGATGCTGAATCTGTAAAGCCGCCGGATTATTCCGATGCCGGTAATGCTGCAGTTTTCAGCCGGATCTACAAAGGTGATCTGATCTATGTAGATGCCCTTGGTTGGCTCTACTGGAACGGCAAGAAGTGGGAGCGCAATGAGCATAAGGCAATGAAGGCAGCTATTAAATTGTCTGCGCGGATGCTGAAGGAGGCTATTCAAGGCAACCGTGATGCACTGATCCAGCAGGCAGAGGCACAGGCCAAGTATGCCGAAACCGGAGATGATGCAGACAAAGAGATCCTCGAAACAGCAAAGCGGGAGGCAAAAGCTGCAAAGGCTTTTCTTACTCATGCTCAGAATCTCCGGGGTGCTATTCGTCTGCGGAATATGATCGAGCTATCAAAGCCCGAACTTGTAATTAAAGCTGACAAGTTGGACGCTAACCCTCTGGATCTCAATACCCCGGCAGGTATTGTAAACCTGACTACCGGGCAGATCCGTCCCCACGACCGGAAGGCACTGTGCAGCCAGATTACAACTGTTGCTCCCAGCTCCAATGGCGTGAAAATGTGGACAGATTTTCTGCATACTATCACCTGCGGAGATCAAGGCATACTGGTATTCCTGCAGATGGTATCCGGTATGGCACTGATCGGCAGCGTATACCACGAGGGTATTGTGATCGCCAGTGGCTCCGGAAGAAATGGCAAGAGTACATATTTTAATGCTCTGGGTAGCGCTATGGGTGACTATACCGGCAGCATTGATATTAAGGCCCTTACCACGGACAGGGGAAACAAGGGCGCAGCTCTGGCCATGCTGCGAGGTAAACGATTGGTTATCACCGGCGAGCTTGAAGAGCACCAGCGGCTTTCATCCTCCATACTGAAGCAGGTGGCGAGCACGGACAAGCTGGTCATTGAAGAAAAGTACAAAGCACCTGAAACGGTGAAACAGTCTCACACACTCGTACTCTTTACTAACTTCTTGCCCCGTGTAGGATCTACTGATAACGGTACATGGCGGCGGTTGCTTGTGGTTCCCTTCAATGCGACGATCCCGGGGGGATCTGGCGTCCAGAATTATGCGGAGGTTCTGCAGGATCAAGCCGGCGGCGCTATCCTTTCCTGGGCGATTGAAGGAGCTATGCTGTTCATTCGTAACGGCTTTAAGTTAGATATACCCGATGTTGTGGCGGAGGCTACAGAGGAATACCGTGCACGCGAAGACTGGCTGAGCAACTTCATTGATGAACGGTGCATCAAAGAACCGGGGGCACGTGTTGCCGCCTCTGCGTTGTACGCAGAATATAAAGCTTGGGCGCAAGGAAATGGTGACTATGTCCGCCGAGAGCGTGACTTTTCCGAGGCTATGGAAGCTGCAGGGTATGCGAAAATAAAACCTAAAAATAAAAGCACCTATTTGGGGGTGAGAATCGACTATGCCGGCTATGGGTTAGGGGTAGTTAGCTCTCAATACTGAACTTTTATATTTTAATTTTTAGTTTTTCTTATAAGGGATTTTGGGAATTACCCCTAATTATCCCTAACCCTGTGAAAAAACAAGGAAAGGAGAAGTTAATGGAACAAGCTAAGATTGCGAATGAAATCGCTCTTGCCAGAAAGCTGATTAGAGATGCTCAGAATGTCCTCTTGGCAAACGAGATAGCCAGAGGGCATGAGTATGCGCCGGATCTTTTGCCGGTAGTGGAGCATTTGCTGTCTGAGGCAAATTGCAGACACCTATATGCAGCAGAACAGGCCTTGAAAGGCTAGTAATTTTCGTTGATTTAGGTAAAAAAGGAGTAAAATATGAATCTAAAAATCTGCCCTCTGATGGGCAAAGAGTGCCAATATGTAGACTGTATGTTGTTTCATAAACCTGCAGCACAATGCAGCATATCTGTTATTGCGATAGAGATGGGTTCTGCAACAGCGGATTCCAGTTCTATTTATGATAGCTTAGAAAATATCAGTAACGAACTGCGTAACATTGCTACTGCAGTGAAAGGATTGGTGTAATTGCCCTACTATAGACCCTGCCCGCTATGCGGAGCTGCCCTGGATCCGGGAGAGATCTGCGATTGTCAGGACAAAGAAACCGCCCCCGATGCGGCTAGCATCGAAGGCGGCCAGGTGGAAAGTGAATTGACAGACCCACGTTCCACCTCCGAGTATAAACCAAACAAAGGAGGATTTCAAGCGTGAATATTAGAACAACATACACCACAAAGGAAATTCACGATGTAAACAAGCGTTTTCCTGGAGCACAGTTTATTGGAATGTTTAGTGATCCCAGAGTCAATATGGGTCAGGAAATACCTATGATTCAAGCATCGACAGATGAAGCATTCTGCCGTGCAGCAAATAATGTAAACCGCCGTACATTTTGCACTCGGTTTGGACGGGATCCAATCAATGATGATGAGTTAAACACGTGGGTACATAGCGTTAAACGGGAGGACCAAGTATGAATATAGCATTGAATCGAACCGGGGTTACAGTCACGCGTGATTTATCATCACCTCCACCAAGCGGTGTGGGTATCGATTTTGTTCAATCCATGGTGAAAGCGACAAGAAAGTTCCGCAAAATGGGACGTGACGATGCGCGCGCCGGCAAGGTTATTTCGGCAGATGAAATTTGCAAGAAGCTTGAAGTAAGGTTTGCGGGTACTGATCCTTTGGTGGCAAATGCGGTAGCCCGTATGCTGTCAAGCTGCTATGCAGAAGGTATTGAGGAGGTGCGCTATAACTCGTTTATTTCTGCAAACGGCAGAAAACCGGAAAACGATATCGAGCTGAGAGCCTGTGTGGACCGGATGTGTGAGAAAGTAGAGGCTGCTGTATGAAGGTTAAGATTGCATACTTGCCCGGGGAGGAACGAGAGGCGGAGCTCCTTCACCGTTTCACTAAGGCACTGCTTAAGCCTGCAAAGGTAAATAGATCTGACCGGCACGCTCCATATAGGCATATCTACATAGCTACCGAAAAGCAACCGGACACATCTTGCAAAAGTAGCGAAAATATGGTATAGTATTATACAAAGAATACGGCACAGTACCGCCCTCTAGGGTTAGCCTTTACCGGCACGGGAAGACAGTTTATTGCTGCTCCTGTGCCGGTTTTCTTTTTGCCCGGGGTGGGGTTTTTATCCTCCTTTCCTCACTCCGGGTCGCCGGCAAAAGGGAGGGAAATACATCAAAAAGGAAGGAAAAACAAATGAAGTACACAGAAAAGGTAATGAACATCGTAAAGGGTGCGCTGTCCCGAATGGAGCAGATTACCGGCCAGATTGAGGAGCTGAGCCGACGTTTTAAGGCTAAGGATATCTCTGGCATGGACTACCAGACGCAAAAAGCAGAGCTGGAAAAGCAGTTGAATACTGCTCGGTATGAGGCAAATCAGAAGCTGCAGGAAACCGGAAAGGCATACCGCGAGGCAGTGGAGCAGGGCGCAGAGATCGACAGCACTATGCTCCACGATGATTCCAAGCTGCTGCAGCTGGATATGAAAATGACCGCCCACCAGTTCGAGGCATTGGTAGAGAAGCATAAGGACAATCCTTTGATGGCTCAGCTCCTGCAGGAGTACAGCGACAAGCACGAGGGCCTGTATGCCGGATATCTCCCTACTGTTGGGGCTAAGATCAATGCCTTTGATAGTTTTGTGGGATCTGCTCAGAACACGCTCCGGACACCGGACAGCATTTCTGCTGCTATGTTCCAGGAGGGTAAGTACACTCCGCAGCTCTGCACTGAGAGCGAATAATTTACAGCTGGGGCGTGCAGGCGTTGCTTGTGCGCCCCTTGCACCATTACCGGGCAAATGTCCGGAAATAGCCTATTTTTACCGATGAAAAAGGAGATTTTATGACCCCAAATAAGGAAAAAGCCCTTGCTGCTTTGCTCACTCAGCCTACGCAGGAGATGGCGGCAGCAGAGGCAGGAATAGACCCAAGGACACTCCGCCGGTATCTGGCAGATCCGGAGTTTCAGGAGGAATATAAAAAGGCATTTTCAGGACTTGTGACTGAGGCTACCCGGCAGGCACAGCAAAGCCTAAGTGCCGCACTCTCCACCTTGAGAGAGATCTTAGAGGATAGTAGCCAGGCAGCCACAGCACGCATACAGGCCTCCCGGTCGCTGCTGGAATACGGATTGCGGCTCACAGAGATTACGGACATTCTGCGAGACCTGGAAGCCGCAGAGGGTGAGTAAATGTACTACGATCATCTAAAGCGCCGTGTGCAGGCCGTGTCAGCCCGGAGGAAGCAAAAACAAGAGGCACTTGCAGCACTGGACAACATCGATGTCAAGGAGCATCTTGCCTCCTGCTATTATGACCTCCACGAGGATATAAAGACCGGGGCGCACACCTTCTACAACCTTCCCGGTGGACGTGGTAGCTGTAAAAGCTCCACAGTATCGCTGGAGATCGTGGACGGCATTATGCGAGATCCCACAGGCCTGAGCAACGCGATTGTCTTCCGGTACATAGCTAACACCATGCGAGAGAGCGTGTTCTCACAGATCGCCTGGGCGATCGACACCCTGCGTGTAAATCACCTGTGGCGGGGTGGCGTATCGCCTATGCAGTATACCTATTTGCCAACCGGCGCACAGATTACCTTCCGAGGTCTGGATGATGCTACTAAGCTGAAATCCATAAAGCCAAAGCGCGGTGTATTCAAGTATATCTGGTTTGAGGAATTTAGCGAATTACCCGGCGTGAATTTCCTCCGCAGCGTGCAGCAATCGGTTATACGTGGCGGTTCGGATTTTACCGTATTCCGCACCTTCAACCCACCGATCAGCAAGAACAACTGGGCAAATGTGTACATCCAGGAGCCGGATGCCAAGGCACTGACCCTGTTAACTGATTACACGATGATCCCCAGGGAATGGCTGGGTGAAAACTTCCTGTATGAGGCGGAACGGCTGCGAGAGCTGAACCCCATGGCCTTCCTGCACGAGTATATGGGACAGCCTACCGGTACCGGCGGAGAGGTATTTCCTCATTTGGAGATCCGAGAGATCACAGACACGGAGATCCAGGAGATGGAGTATCTGTACAATGGTCTGGACTTTGGTTTTGCTGTAGATCCTGCGTGCTTTATGCGTGTGTGCTATGACCGGAAGCATGATGTTGTCTACCTTGTGGATGAGATATACAAAAGGGGCTGCAGCAATAAGCAGTTGGCTCAGGTTATCAAAGAGTGTGGGTACGGTGATGATGCTGTTACGGTAGACTGCGCAGAGCCTAAAAGCATTTCGGATCTGAGGGAGGAAGGCCTAATATCCAGAGCCTGCCACAAGGAGCCTGGATGTGTGGCGTACCGTGTGAAATGGCTGCAGCACCGGCGGATCGTCATAGATCCGGCCCGGACACCGAACGCATACCGGGAATTTACTAACTATTCATACGAAGCGGACAAAGACGGCAATTTTCTGCCCAGCTTGCCGGACAGGGATAACCACAGTATCGATGCAGTGGCCTACGCCCTGGATAAGCTGATCTACCGCCGCGGCGTATCTGCATAAGAAAGGAAATCAGTATGGGAACACTGGAAATCAAATGTCATAACTGCGGGGCGGTGTACGAGGTGACACCGGACTGCATCTACCAGGCAGAAACAATGAAGGCAAAGCATATCTATCCTTGGCGCTGCCCTCACTGCCTGGCAACGATGGATAAGCGGCTATGGGATAAGCTGGTCAATGCCTTCTGGACCTTTGAGGAGGTCAACAAGGATCTACGCAGCGATAACGACTGCTATTGTACGCCGCTCATGCAGGCAGAGTATAAGACGCATTTCGTGCCGCACGAGAAGATCCGGATATAAGCAACCAGGAGGAGTAAATGGACGGTGTAGGTTATAGAAATACCCGGAGCTATGAGAACCTGGAACGGCAGATATTTAGCGGTGTAGGTTCTTACGGCATTCCTCAGCTGGCACCGGTGGACTATGATGGCGGCTGCGAGTTCATCGGGTTTAACTATGCGGCCAGCTGCAAGGTCAGGGCAGACAAGGGCGTTCATTTCTTCGTGGATGATTACCAATTCAACCGCCTGTGGACAAACGTTGACCGCTACGTGCCGATGCTTTCGCAATTCCGGTATGTAATGGCCCCGGATTTTTCCACATACACGGATTTTCCCAAAGCAATCCAGATATACAACCACTACCGCAAACATTGGGTTGGGGCATACCTGCAGCATGCCGGGATCAGCGTTATACCCACGATCTCCTGGAGCACGCCGGATTCCTTCGAGTGGTGTTTTGATGGGGAGCCGGCAGGCGGTACGGTAGCGATCTCGTCCGTTGGCTGCATGAACAGCAAAGCCCGGAAAGATCTATTTTTGAACGGCTATGCGGAGATGGTAAAGCGACTGCATCCGGAGAAGATCATATTTTACGGAAATGTGCCTCCGGAGTGTACCGGGAATATCGTGAGGATCAGATCATTTCAAGATAAATTTAAGGAGGTGTTGTGTGATGGGTGGTAGAGGAGCATCCAGCGGCTTGGGTGGTGGCTCAGGCACAAAAGAAAAGGCGTTCAGCGTTCCGAAGGTTACCGGAGCGCAGCTCAAGAAAATGAGCAGGAAACAGCTTGTGACAATGGCTACAGCGATTTCCGCCAATGATGCGGTGAAGCGTGGACTTTCACAGGCTGAAGGTGTTAGGCGAGCAGCGCTTTTGATGGATGGCAATACCGATGCACAGCTACGTAAGTACATAGCAAAATACGGCAAGAATTATTGGTAAGGGAGTGGTAACAATGGACTGGAAAAGTGTTGCAATCGAGAAATTAAGAGACTACCAGGCAAAAAAGCAAGCGTTGGAGAGCATCCCTCTGGAGATCGCCCAGGTGGAATCCACAATGACTAGCATCCGCAGCAGACGTCCAGATGCTACGCCGGTGGAGGGTGGCAGTGCCGGCTATGAGGATAAAATGCTGAATTGCCTGGCACAGAAGGATGAACTGCAACGTGTCTTGGAGCGCACTCAGCTGTGGATCAAAGGGGTGGACGATGCTCTTGCCGTTCTGAATCCGGAGGATAGGAAAGTGCTAGACTATTTGTGCATCTATCCGACAAAGGATAGTCTTGACCGCTTATGCAATGAGCTGTTTGTTGATTCAAGGCAGATATACCGGAGACGCGAAAAGGCTCTACGCAAATTCACCATTGCGTTGTATGGATGTGTGGAGAGTTAAAGGGAAACTTTTTCCCTTATTTTTACCCTTTGAATATTTCCGGGGTGTTCCCAATGGTGCCACAGAATGCCATAAAGGCAGTGTTTGGGGGATATAATACACTGAAATTCAATGGTATTCTACAAGAGGGAAATACCCCAGCTAATTCGAGTCCTGCCTCCGCAACCAAAAATCGGCAATCCTCGACAGAGGTTTGCTGATTTTACTTATTCACTCTTCACTAAAAGAAGGGGTCAATTTTAGGAAGTAATAAGTAATAGTGAAGAAGGTGAAGTTGTGATATCCGTTTTACAAACAATTATTAAATATCCTTTTGGGAATCGATGAAAATGCGCACAATCCTTACAGTATTTCTTTTCCAAATCTATCACCTCTCCCTCTTACTTTAACAGCACATTTGCTTAGTGCAAATACAGCATTTTTGCTGTAATGTATAAAATGTTAGAGTATAACAAAAAGGAATAAAGCAAATATGCTGTATATTGAAAAGATTAAGCAATTTCGACAAGAGAACAACATTACGCAAGCACAAGTAGCCGAAACCCTGGGTATTTCACAGCAGCAATATTTTAAATACGAAAAGGGTGTTAACGAATTGCCGATTAGATACCTATATGCAATTTGTAAGGCTTATGGTATTTCCGCAGATTGGCTTTTGGGATTATCAGATAAAAGCTATGAAATATAGATAAGCACTGTTTGCTGATTGCGAAAAACGTTGGTATTACCTGCTTTTTTATCTGTTCCTATATTGTTGCCCGTACCAAATATTTAAGGGAGGTGTATGCCTCCCTTAAATATTTCCGTAGAAAAAAACAGGACTCGAACCCGTAGCGGGGAACTGTCAGGAGGACAGTTCCTGCTGCCAGTGCAAATACTGGCGGCAACCTCTATTCTCAACCAAGGGCGAAAATGCGTATTTAGTCTTATCCCCTGCCTGGATGACTATATTATTTGGCATGGAAGGGGGACAAGGATAAAAATAAAAATTCATTTTGTTTATTGGCCGGATTACCCCAGCATAACATCCAGCAGCATCATAACCGCAAAGCCAATAACAATGCCCATTGTGGCAAGATAAGACTGCGCCCCTTGATTTCTCTGACATTCCGGAATTAACTCGTGCACAGCTACTAAGATCATCGCTCCGGCAGCGAAAGATAAGGCGTAGGGCAAGATTGTTTCCACATAGACAACCAGCAATGCACCCATGACTCCGGCAAAGGGTTCCACCATGCCGGAGGCCTGACCGAACAGAAAACTCTTTTTCCTGGAAAATCCTTCTCTTCTTAAGGGAACTGAAACCGCTGCACCCTCGGGGAAATTCTGCAAGCCAATACCTACTGCCACCGAGATTGCCCCCATTAGATTTTCCGCCCCGTAACCGCTGTCCTGCAATGCGCCAAACGCAACGCCCACCGCCAAGCCCTCCGGTATATTGTGAAGGGTGATGGAAAGAACCAGCATAATAATGCGGTGCAGACGCTCATTTGTTTTTCCTTCGGCAATATCCGCTTTTCTTCGGGCGAAGGAAACGACTTTATCGGATGCCCACATAAACAGGGCTCCGGACAAAAAGCCTGCTGATGCCACAAGATAGGCAGGTAGATTGGAAGTGACCTCAGCACGCTCAATTGCCGGTTGCAGGAGAGACCAGAAGCTGGCCGCGATCATGACGCCGGAAGCAAATCCAAGCATAATATTCAAGCTCTTTGGGTTGGGGGATGTAAAAAAGACAACCATAGCCGCACCCAGAGCGGTTACAAACCAAGTCCCCAGTGTTGCGATGAGCGCCATTATGACAAAGTTATTCATATTACACCTCCTTATCCATTATATTTTTCACGGTCTTTGAGGTGCGTAAAATATGGAATATGTTGAGTATATTGGCGGCCGCTGTACAAACATTGCTGAGTGGGTGGAATCCAGTGTAATGATTTCACTAAGGTCACATGACCCTCAGGTGCAACACAACTATCCTGGGTTTTCTGTTTTAGAAATCCGGCAATCTTGATTTGGGGCTTCGTTTCTTCAAAATACGGATAAATTTGACCCGGATCCACATTATAGCGAATCAACTTATACTTTACAGCATCATGAATTAAGTTGATTAACACCGATGATCTGATAATCCATTTATTTCTCTTTTGTCTTGAATTTCTACTATTTAACACCCTGCGCATTATAAAACAACCTTTGCTTTTTCAACAAACTAGTATATAATAGATAATGGTGAATGGAATGAATGCGGTATCTTTATAAATTTGTTGCAACTTGTTGCTTTTTATTTATACTATTATAAGAATTAACGGATGGGAGAGGGCGCGGCATATGGAAAAGCAGCACCTTGGAATGATGACTTTGATCAGAAGTGCCATGAAAGATGAAGCGCTTACACTTCCTGAAGATTTTGACTGGCATGGGGCAGAAAAAACGTTATTTGAACACCATTTGGTGGCACTGGCAGCCTGGGATGTTCTGTATTCCATTTTCAGAAAGATTATGTAAACTATATTTCTCAGGATGGCAAATTGTAAGCCTACTGTTTGCGGTGCTGCGGCATGTCTTTGAGTTTGAAAAAATACGGAGGATAGCTGTCTGTGAGTAACAAGAAGGATACCACCACTTTAAAATGGATTTGCCGGGTTTCCGGGCGGGTACTCTGGTGGCCGGCATTGCTGATGCTGGTTCGGATTCTGCAGGGACTTACCTGCATTGCCTATGCCTATGGCCTGAAGCAGGTGGTGGATTGTGCCCAGGCGGGAATCAAAACTGCCTTCTACCAGCAGCTGGGGCTGTTTGTGACACTGGTGTTTGCCATGCTGATTTTGCAGGCTTCCGGGCGTTATCTGCTGGAGAAAAGCAAGGCCAGCTTGGACAAGGCTTTCCGTATGCATGTCTTTGCCCAGCTGCTCTGCCGGGACTATGGGCAGATTTCAAATACCCACACCGGCGAGTGGATGAACCGGCTCACCTCTGACACCGGTGTGGTCTCCATAGCGGTAGCCACCATCCTCCCGGAATTGACCGGCGCGGCGGTGCGTATGGTGGGTGCGTTGTTGTCGCTGCTGCAAGTCGCGCCTGAGATTGTATATATTTTGCTTCCCAGTGGCCTGGTTATGGTGGTCTTCTCCTATTTTGTCCGCAAGTGGCTCAAGCATTACCACAAGGAAATGCAGACAGCAGACGGCAAGGTGCGCTCCTTTGTTCAGGAGCGGCTTTACAGCCTTTTGGTGGTGCGCACCTTTACCCAGGAGAATGCTACGGAGCGAATGGCATCCGAATGTATGGACGGCTTGGCTTCCGCCCGTATGCGCCGGTTTCGCTTTGTAAATCTAAGCCACAGTGCGCTCAGTATTGCGGTAAATGGCGCACAGGTACTGGGAATTGGTCTGTGCGGTTGGGGAATCCTGAACGGCCTTATGAGCTACGGTACTATGTCCTCTGTCCTGTATCTGATTAACCTGCTGGAAACGCCCTTGGCCACGGTTTCCGGATACCTGGCACAGTATTATGCCATGATCGCCAGTGCGGAGCGGCTTATGGAAGTTGAGGAATTGGATTTGGATCTGGTATGCTCACCCATGCCAGAGGAAGCTATCCGCCGGTATTATGAAGAAAACCTGGATTCTTTGGGATTGGACCATACCAGCTTTTCCTATGAGGAGGGTGCAGACAGTATGGTTCTGCAGGATTTCAGCATGGACATCCGCAAAGGTGAATTCGTGGCGTTTACAGGCGAGTCCGGCTGCGGCAAAAGCACGGCGTTGAAGGTACTGCTGAACCTGTTCCCCCTGCAAAGCGGAAGTATTTATTTGTGTGATACAGACGGAACGCGGAAAACCCTGGATGCGGCGTGGCGTGGATTATTTGCCTATGTTCCCCAGGGGAATATGCTGATCTCCGGTACGATCCGGGAGACCATTACCTTTGCTAACCCGGAACTTATGGTGCAGGATGAGAAACTGTATCAAGCACTGCGGATCGCTTGCGCGGAGGATTTTGTAAGAGATCTGCCCAATGGTCTGGATACAGTTCTTGGAGAACGGGGGAGCGGTTTGTCAGAAGGACAAATGCAGCGGCTTTCGGTTGCCAGAGCAATTTTGTCAGAGCGCCCGATACTGCTTTTGGATGAGGCAACCAGTGCGTTGGATGGGGTTACCGAAGAACAGCTTTTGAAAAATTTGCGTGCCATGACAAACATAACTGTGTTGATCGTCACCCATCGGGAAGCGGCATTAAATGTTTGCGATAAAACAATTCACTTTGAAAAATCTTTATTAAGGTGACAATACCTCTGAATGTGAATGGCGTCCGGTTTTCGGCTGTTGTTCAGACATTCTCTGGTTTGTGGGTGTATCTGTTCAATCGTTAACCCCTCCTGCGGGAGTGTCTTAAGTGACACCGCAGGAGGGGTTGTTTGCATCAAGAAAACTATCCGCAGTGGTTATAATTGTACAAAAAAGGTATCCACAACGGGCTTTCGTTGTGGATACCAATGGTTATGGAAAAATCAGACGTCCACAGAGCCGGAACGAACGGCCTGGAAATCTGCCTCCACCTCTTTGGAGGGGGGCTTTGTGGCCAGAGAGAATACCACGATCAGAATGCTGGAGAAAATAAACGCGGGAAGAAGCTCATAGATGGCAAACACACCACCCAGCTTGCTGATGACCAGCTTCCACAGGAACACCATGCCCGCACCGCCGACCATGCCGGCAATGGCGCCGGGCTTGTTGGTACGCTTCCAGAACAGGGAGAACAACATCAGCGGGCCGAAGGTAGCGCCGAAGCCGGCCCAGGCAAAGGAAACGATCTGGAAGATCACGCTATTCTCATCTAATGCGAAGAGGATACCCAGCAGCGCCAGAACACACAGAGTGATACGGGAGAGAACCATAACCTGCTTGTCAGTGGCATTTTTCTTGCAGATACCCTGATAGATATTTTTTGCCAGGGCAGAGGAGGCGATCAGCAGATAGGAATCGGAGGAACTGATGGTGGCGGCCAGAATACCGGCCATCACAAAGCCTGCCAGAATGGGGGGCAGGGAACTGGTAGCCAGCGTGATAAAAATGTTTTCCGCGGCGGATTTGGTCAGATGGGCATCGGGGAACAGCTGACGGCCAACAATGCCGATAAAGGTTGCCACACCCAGAGAAATAACCACCCAGACCATAGCGATCCGGCGGGAACGCTTCAGTTCATTCTCCTTACGGATGGCCATGAAGCGCAGCAGCACCTGGGGCATACCGAAATAGCCAAGACCCCATGCCATCATGGAAAATACAGACAGCAGGCCATAGTCGGCAATCTCACCAAAGACAGGTTTGCCAGCCTCCACCAACTGCTGGCCGTTGCCGTCCAACACAGGGGTTGCTAGACCGAAGAAATCCAAAAAGCCCGGGATGGCATCCGCGTTTGCCAGCACCTGTCCAATACCACCGGCCCGAACAGTGCTGATAATCACGATTACGGTCAGCGCCACAATCATAACGATGGCCTGCATAAAGTCAGAGGCGCTCTCCGCAAGGAAACCACCCAGCAGGGTATACAGCAGCACAAACACAGCGCCTAGGATCATCATGGTAACATAAGGTGCGCCGAACAGGGTGGAGAACAGCTTACCGCAGGTAACAAAGCAGCTGGATGCGTAAACCGTGAAGAAGATCAGAATGAACGCTGCAGCGATAAACATAATGGTCTTCTTGTTCTCCCGGAAACGGTTGGAGAAGAACTCCGGCAGGGTGATGGAATTATTTGCCCGGACACTGTACCGGCGCAGGCGCTTAGCCACGATCAGCCAGTTGAAGTAGGTGCCCACAGCAAGACCGAAGGCTGTCCAGAACGCGTCTGCCAGACCGCACCAGTATGCCACACCGGGCAGACCCATCAGCAGCCAGCCGCTCATATCCGATGCCTCGGCGCTCATAGCTGTGACCCAGGGGCCCAGAGAACGGTCGCCCAGGAAATAGGCTTCCGAATTTTTGTTGGCGCGTTTGGCGTAAAACACACCGATGAAAATGACAACTGCCATGTACACGATCATTGCGATCAGAATTTGCATAGTATTGCCTTCCATAATCTTACCTCCATCTTTCTTGCGAAGGTAGAACCACGCTGGTCAGGCGGGGTGAATCCTTCGCTGGAATCGCTCTTAAGTTTACCACATTAGTGCACTAAAGTCAACTTGTTTTCTGAGTAAATATTCACTTTGGACACAATTCCTCAACAACCCACAGCAACCGTGCCGGTATTTAGGAAATTTGCTGTTGTCTCTGGGCGCGTACTCGACTTTTTTGGCGGGATATCCCCTTTTGCGTTAGTGTATAATCATTTTAAGAGAATCTTAAGACACTTTAAAAAAGACTTAATTGGACTTTTTTTTCGGTGGTGATAAAATCAACTTATAAATTCTCTGGGATAAAGAGGTGCTTTTTGTGACGTTTATGGATATTCTCTGGGTCTTGCGGTGGATTCTGGGGCTGCTGTTGATTGTATGTTATGCCTATCAAGCCCTGTACTTATTCCTTCCTCTCTTAAAACGGGAAAAACCCTGGAGAGAACAAAAGCTTCACCGCTATGGAGTGTTGATTGCTGCCAGAAATGAAGAATTGGTTCTGCCCCATTTGTTGGAGAGTATACGCAATCAGGATTATCCGGCAGAGTTGGTAGAGGTATTTGTGGTGGCGGATAACTGCACAGACCGTACCGCACAGGTGGCAAGGCAGATGGGTGCCAGTGTATTTGTGCGGGAAAACCGCCAGCGGGTAGGAAAGGGTTATGCCCTGCATGATTTACTCCAGTGGATGGATCATGCTGGTGATATCGACCGGCTGGATGCCTTTCTTGTATTTGACGCGGACAACCTGCTCCAGGTTGACTATATTACCCAGATCAACAAGGTGTGTTCCGCCGGTTACGACGCTTTCTGCGGTTACCGGAATACAAAGAACTTTGGAACCAACTGGATCTCCGCCAGCCATGCCATTTGGTTTATCCATGAATCGGTGCATTTGAACCATTCCCGAATGCTGTTGGGAAATCCTTGCAAGATCAGCGGAACCGGCTTTGGATTTACCCGGCAGCTGCTGCGTAGGTGTGGCGGATGGAACTTCTTTACCCTGACAGAAGATATCGAATTTGGCACTTGGTGCACTATTCGGAATGTGAGGATTGGCTATAACCGGGAGGCTATGTTTTATGATGAGCAACCGGAGAGTCTGCGGATGTCCTGGCGGCAGCGCACCCGGTGGACACAGGGCAATGTGCAGGTATCTGTCCGGTATGGACTGGACCTGTTTCGGGGGATGCTCCGGGGCGGGAGAATAGGTTATAACTGTATGGAAACCGCTACATTATCCATGTGGGGCTATGGTATGAGTGCCTTTACTGCGTTGCTAACCCTTGTACTGCTCCTTACCGCCGGAGGTTGGGCGGCTGTGGGTGTTTCCCTGCTTCTGGGTCTTGCAGGCGCGTATCTGTCCGGAATGTGTATTGCTGCCATTACCTTGTTTACCGAACACCGGCGAATTCGAGCCACTATCCGGCAAAAATGGATGGCAGTTTTTGCCTTTCCATTGTACATGCTTACAAGCATCCCCATTGCCGCTACCGCCCTGTTCCGGAAATTCCACTGGCCTCCAATTGAGCACAGTGTGGCCATATCTGCGAACCAGTTTCAATCCTAAAAAACACGGGTGTGCCGATGTGTCTTCGGTACACCCTTATTTTTTGTTTGAAATGCCAACGTTTTTTCATGGAATTTTTCAGGCATATATGGTATATTGATAGTATACATTATAAACCACTGTTCATTTTATTGGGGGTATCTCACCGTGAATGAAAAGAATACTTTTACACCGGACCGGCTGCGGTACCTGCAGCTGCTGGCTAAGCAATATCCCACCGTCCAGTCCGCCAGCACGGAGATTATCCGCCTGGAAACCATATTGAACCTGCCCAAGGGTACGGAGCATTTCCTTTCCGACATCCACGGGGAGTATGAGGCCTTTTTGCACATTCTCAACTCCTGCTCAGGTGAGGTCAAGGAGAAAATCAACGAACTGTTTGATGGACAGATGACTGCGAAGGACCGCAGCGAGTTGGCCACACTGATCTACTATCCCAAGGCGAAACTGGCCTTGGTGGCAGAGCAGGAAAAAGATCTGGATGACTGGTACCGGGTGACTCTGCACCGGCTGATACAGCTGTGCCGGTATATTTCCAACAAGCATACCCGTAAAAAAGTAAGAGGCTATATGCCCCGGGATTATGCCGAAACGTTGGATGAGCTGATGTTCCTGCAGGATGGCATTGGTGCCCAGCAGGATCAGTATCAGAGTATTCTCGATACAATCATCCGTATCGGACAGGCCCCCTATGTGATCCGGGCGGCTTGTACCGTGGTCAAAGCCCTTACCTGTGATTTGCTGCACATTGTGGGCGATATCTTTGACCGGGGACCCAGAGCGGATATTGTTATGGATTCGCTGATGAACTGCCACGACGTGGATATTCAATGGGGCAACCATGATATTTTGTGGATGGGCGCCGCCTCCGGCTCCCGGACACTGGTAGCCACCGTTCTAAGCAACTCCATCCACTATAACAATCTGGATGTGATTGAAACAGGCTATGGCATTTCCCTGCGGCCTCTTTCCGTGTTTGCCAACGAGGTGTATAGGAACAGTGACACCCATTGTTTCCGGGTAAAGCTTACCGGGGAGGATGCGGATACCTACACGGAAAAGGATAAGCTTTTATCTGCCCGGATGTACAAGGCGATCACCATTATCCTTTTCAAGCTGGAGGGACAGAAGCTGCTGCGCCGCCCGGAGTTTAACATGGCTGACCGGCTGCTGCTGGATAAGATAGACTACCAAAACAAATCCATTACCATCGGCGGCAAGGTCTACGCTCTGGAGGATTGCGATTTTCCCACAGTAGATCCCAGTGATCCCTATACCCTGACAGAGGAGGAGAGCCACGTGATCGACCAGCTCACCGACTCATTCCTCCACTCAGAAAAACTGCAGCGCCACGCCCGGTTCCTCTACTCCAAGGGAAGTTTGTACAAGACTGTGAACGGCAATCTGCTGTTCCACGGCTGTATCCCCATGAACCCGGACGGAAGCCTTATGCGCTTTACCATTGGTGGCCAGGAGCGTTCCGGCAGAGCCTTTATGGACTATGCGGACAGGCTGGCAAGAAAGGCCTATTACGACAACAAGGCCACAGAGGAAGGCCAGTTCGGCATGGACTTTTTGTGGTGGCTCTGGGCCGGACGGAACAGCCCCATCTTTGGCCGTGACCGGATGACCACGTTTGAGCGCCGGTTTATTCTGGATGAAAGCGCCTGGGCAGAGCCTAAGAACCCCTACTATTCCTTCTATCATGACCCTGCGGTGTGCGATATGCTGCTGGGGGAGTTCGGTCTGGAGGGAGACCACTGCCACATTATCAACGGACATGTTCCCGTGAAGGTGAAAAAGGGAGAGAGTCCTGTCAAGGGCAGCGGTAAGCTGCTGGTGATCGATGGCGGATTCAGCAAGGCCTACCAGCCTACCTCTGGCATTGCTGGCTACACTCTGATTTTCAACTCCCGGCATTTCCGCATGGTGTCCCATCAGCCATTCGCGGGCAGGAGAAACGCCATTGAGAAGAACAATGATATCGAGAACGCCTCTGTGATTTTTGAGGTTCTCCGGGAACGTATGCGGGTATCCGCCACTGATGAGGGCCGGGAGCTGAAGCTTCGGGTGGAGGATCTGCTGGAACTGCTGGCTGCGTACCGCTCCGGCGCTGTGGCGGAAAACCATAAGAATTAAAAGCATTGTGCCGGGTAGATTCCCCGGCACGATTTTTTCATTGGAATAACTTTTTTACTGTCAGGATAGAAAAACCGTGCCCCGCAGAACAGTGGGGCACGGCTTTGTTTAGTTAAATATGGGGATAAACGCGGCGATTACTGCCAGCACTACTGCCGGGAGCATATTGGCTACCGGCAATTTCTTACTCCAGACCAGATTCACACCCACACAGAAAATGAGGATAGAACCGATTAGGGAGAGATTGGACAGTGCAAGCTCCGTCATTACCGGTTTTACAAGTCCGGCAAGGAGGGTGATACCGCCCTGGAGGATAGCTACCGGAATGGCCGAGAACATGCAGCCCTTTCCCATACCGCAGGTCATAACCAAAATGATGATGAAATCCAGCGCTGCCTTTACAGCAAGAATGGAGTAATCTCCGGTCAGCCCGTCCTCAAGAGAACCCACAATGGCCATAGCGCCAATACACACAGTGAGAGACGCGGTAACAAATCCGTTCACAAACGCCCTGTCTTTCGCGTTTCCGGTTTTGATTTTCAGCCATTGACCGAACCGCTCAAAGCCCCGTTCGATTCCAACGGCCTCTCCAATCAGCGTACCCAGAGCTAAGCAGACGATAATCAGCATAGACCCGCCACTGGTGATAGCGCCGTCTTTCACGTAAAGCATTTCTTCCAGCGCACCGGCAATGCCGATGAACAGGATGCATACGCCACAGGCCTTCATGAGGGCGTCCTGAATATTCTGTTTCATAAGCCGTCCGAACAACAGGCCCAAAAGTCCGCCTGCCACAATGGCGGCGCAGTTAATAATGGTTCCCATGGCTACACTTTTCTCTGTAAAAGACCCATGGCTTTTCTGGCAACCACGATTTCCTCGTTGGTGTCCACCACATAAATTCGCACAGGGCTGCCGTCCCGGGAGATATCCATACCGCCGGTGGCGGTGGCGTTCTTCTCCGGGTCCAGTTCTATGCCCAGGCAGGCAAGTCCCTCCAAGGACATTGCCCGCACCAGATCGCTGTTGCGGCCAATGCCACCACCAAAGACAACAGCGTCCACGCCGCCCATGGCGGCGGTGTATGCACCAATGTACTTTTTAATACCGTAGGCATAGGCCTTTACGGCGTTTTCACAGTCACGATTGCCGGCCTCAGCCGCCAACTGGATATCCCGCAGATCGTTGGATACAAAGCCGGACATGCCGTAAAGACCGCCTTGGGTCTGGAGCATGGTCTTTACCTGGCTCAGCTCCATCCCGCACTCCTCCACCAGGTGGAAGATAATATACGGGTCCATATCGCCGATACGGTTGTTTTGCAGCACGCCGCATTGCAGACCCATGCCCATGGTGGTGTCGATGCTCACGCCGTTTTTCACGGCGCACAGGCTGCCGCTGCCGCCCAGATGGCAGCATACCAGCTTCAGATCCTCCCGGCCCATCTCTTTGGCGGTCCATGTGGACAGGTATTCCAAAGATGCGCCGTGGAAACCGTAACGGCGGATGGCGTACTTACGGCTGATTTCCAGAGGGATGGGATACAGGTACGCTTCCGGGGGCATTTGGGCGTGGAAAGCGGTCTCGAAGGAGCCAATCAGGGGAGTATCCGGCATTAAAGCCTGGAACTGGCGGATGGCGGCAATATAGGGCGGGTTGTGCGCCGGAGCTACGGAATTGAAGTCCGCCATAGCCTGCAGCACATCCTCTGTCAGGTACTGAACGCCGGTCACACCCTTGGCGTGTACCACCTTAAAGCCCACACAGCTGACCTCCTCCAGAGAGCGGATGCAGCCGTCCAGCAGAGCGGTGAGCATCCGGCTGATGGCTTCCCGGTGGGTGGGGAAGAGGGCATCCTCCCGCAGGGAGGTGCCGGTCAGATTGTTCTTGTGATAGAACAGGCTTTTTGCTCCGCCAACCCGCTCCGCGCCGCCGGAGGCCAGCACCTGTTCGTTCTTGTTCATTGCAAACAGCTGGTATTTCAGGGAAGTGCTTCCCACATTACAAATAAGAATATTCATAGGGGTCTCCTTTTAAGGTTATTCCATTTCCACCATTTCTTCCTTCAGTTCGCTGCGGCGCACCAGGAAGCGGCGGATGGCAAACAGGCCGGCAATACAGGCGATACAGGCCACATTGCTCCAGTAGTCATCGTGGCTCAAAATGACATGGCGGGTGATAGCCACGGTAAGTACCTCCAGAATGTTTGCGGGGGTGGTGTCGATGAGCATTCTTACAAACTCAAGACCCACGACGATGGTCAGAATGTTGTGGAGATACTCGCTGATGTCGGCAAGGTATCCGGCTGTGGTGAACATCCGGTAGAACTCCAGCGCCAGCGCCAATACCAGAACAATGATTGTGCCCGCAGCCACGACACGCTCCAGAAAGTGGAGAATCCGGCGGAAAACATGTTCCACCCGGTGGTCATGCCGTTCCAGCTTCTCCTGACGCTCTTTGTGTTTGGTGTCTGAATGGTGGTGATGTGAGCCCATGCTGATTACCTCCTGCCTTTTTTATGATTGTACACGATAAAAGGGGAAAAAGGAAGTTTTTTCTTTAGTAATGCTCCCGCATCTGTTTTTTTGCAACAGCAACTTCCTCCCGCAGCTCCCGGGCGGACATCCGCAGAACGCCGCTGCGCATAGAGCTTAGCTGTACCAGCGCGTCGGAGGTAGCCACATGGACGGCGTAGTTTTTGCCTATCTGGTCTGCCAGGGCTTCGATATAGGCGTCGGCGGTCTGGTTTTCCTTGGTGTAGACCACCTGAATGTTGTGGAACCGTTCTTTCAGTCCCGGGCTGCCCTTGACCTTGTAGCCGTCAAACACCAGTACCAGATAACACTTTCTGAAACCTGCAAAATCCGACAGAATGTCGCACAGCCTGCGCCGGGCGGCGTCCAGATCTTCCTTTGCCAGGGCTTCCAGTTCCTCCCAGGCAAAAATGATGTTGTAGCCGTCTACGATGATGGCCCGGTCTTTGGGCGGGCGTATGGAGATTTCCGCTGTGGCGGCTTTGTTCTGGGGAGGACGGTACAGCTGGGTCTTTATGGGGCCAAATTCCCGCTCCAGGATAGCGTCCAGCTCCCGATCATCCCGTTGCACGTTCCGGGTAATAATGGCAGGCTCCTGAGGGCCTTCTTTTTTTAAGCCGCTGTCCAGATGCATATACTGGCGCACCTGATCCCACTTCACCGTAAAGCCTGCGCCGTGGCTGCAGAACACGGAGTCGGGGGTGTTTTCCAGATCAGCCTCCGGGTGATAATCTGCCGCGGCTATCACAGCCTCCTGATTGTGACAGGGGGCATAGCCCTGTAGGGCAAGCTGCAGCTGACCCTTGCCCTGAGTGTAGGCCGCGACCTGGTCGGCGTAATCCCCAATCTCAGAGGCAGGAACGGTGCCTTTCAGCACGGACTGGCTGCCCTCTGCCAACGGGGCCTCAAACTGTCCGCCCATGGCCCGGATATCGGTGATGGCCCGGCCGATCTGCTCCGTGGGCAGAATCAGGGTAAAGCTGTACCAGGGCTCCAGAATCTGGCTTTGGGCCTGCATTAGACCCTGCCGCACTGCCCGGTAGGTCGCCTGACGGAAATCGCCCCCCTCGGTATGCTTCAGGTGGGCCTTGCCCACCAGCAGGGTCAGCTTCATATCGGTTATAGGCGCTCCAATGAGTACACCTTTGTGGACTTTTTCCTCCAGATGGGAGAGAATAAGCCGTTGGTACTGGATATCCAGCACGTCAGTGGAGCACACCGTGTCAAACACAAGACCGCTTCCCAGAGGCAAAGGTTCCAGAAGAATGTGGGCTTCGGCATAGTGGCGCAGAGGCTCAAAATGGCCGATACCCTCCACAGTATCCAAAATGGTTTCTTTGTAGTAGATCCTGCCACTGTCCAAGGTTACATCGAGAGAAAACCGCTGGGCAATCAGGCTGCGTAGTACCTCCAACTGGATTTTTCCCATAATCTGCAAGTGGATTTGTTTCAGAGAATCGTCCCAGAACAGGTGCAGCTGCGGGTCTTCCTCCTCCAACTGCCGCAGCTTGGGCAGGGTGGTCAGCGGATCTATCCCCTTGGGCAGCACCACACGGTAGCTCATCACAGGCTCTAAAAAGGGCACTTGTCCTCCCGGTTCATTACCCAGACCCTGTCCGGCATAGGTGGCGGACAGACCGGTAACAGCGCAAAGCTGCCCGGGATACACCCGGTCGGTGGTGGTGAACTTATCCGCTGAATACAGCCGCAGCTGTACGGCTTTCTCTTCCATAGGAGCGCCGTTCATATCGTGATAGGCAAGGCTGCTCCGGACCTGCAGTGTGCCGCCGGTGACCTTCAGCCAGGTAAGACGGTTGCCCTGAGGATCCCGGGAGATTTTGTACACCCGGGCGCCGAATTCCGCCGGATACTCCGGGGTGGGGGCGTACACATCCAGAATCTGCAGCAATTCCTCCACGCCTGTCAGCTTCAGCCCGGAACCAAAACAGCAGGGAAAGATCGCCCGGTGGGCAATGAGCTGCCGTAGGTTCTGGGTGGTGACAGTGCCGGTTTCCAGATAGTTCTCCAGCAGCGCCTCATCGCACAGGGCGGCTTGCTCGGCAATCTGCTCTGCTGGGGCGGTAAAATCGATACAGTGCTCGTCCAGCTGCTTTTGCAGCTGAACGAGGATTTCTTCTTTTTTCCGCACAGGCAGATCCATTTTGCTCACAAACAGAAATGTGGGTACGTGATAACGCTTTAAAAGATTCCAGAGGGTTACCGTGTGAGCCTGGATACCGCTGGAACCGCTGATCACCAGCACCGCGCAATCCAATATGGGCAGCACACGCTCTGCCTCAGCGGAAAAATCCACATGCCCCGGGGTGTCCACCAGGGTGATACTACGGTGCTCTGTTTCCAGCAAAGCCTGCTTGGAGAAGATGGTAATACCCCGGCTCCGCTCTAAGTTGTGGGTGTCCAGAAAGGCGTCGGCGTGGTCCACCCGTCCCAGTGTACGGCGGGCACCGCTTACATAAAGCATTGCCTCCGACAGGGTGGTCTTTCCCGCGTCCACATGGGCTACAAGGCCAATGCTGCAATATTGTTTTTCCGAGCCCATAAAAAGTCCCCTTCCAGATATAATCACAGGAATTATACCATGAAAGGGGGCAATAGTCGATAGAGAAAAGAGGAATTTCTGCAAACAGGCAGGGATTTTACTTCTTCTTCAAAAGCCGGTTGATATGCTGGGTGATGAGAGTCAAATCCTCCTGGTCAAGAAGCTTTAAATTCTGTGTAGCCTGGTTTAACAAAATGGGGTTCGTTATAGAACCGTCGAAAAACTCAAATGGGGTGATATCAAAGTATTCGCAGATGGCAAAGAACTCTACCATGGAGGGGAGCGCCTTTCCGGAGGAAATATTATTGATATATCCCCGGCTGTGCCCCAGGTCGTAACTCATTTTGTATTCAGATACGCCCTTTTGGATTCTCAATTGTGTAATGCGGTCCCGCACAAATTCAGAATACATACTTCCACCTCCTACCTCTAGGATACAGTATGATACCGAAGAATAAACAATATAAAGATGTTAAAATATGTTGAATAAACATTTTAAATATGTTATTCTAGGAACATAGAAACTATTCTATACATTTTATAGAACATCTGGTGAAACTCACCACTGGAAAACAGCGGACAGGGAGAAGAAACATGGATATGACTGCTATATACTCGCCCAATGGCAATGCATACTCCTGGCATAATTTACCTGCTCTGCTCCGGTGGAGGCGCTTACACAATGAAGCGTTGACGCAGAGCGACAGGAAAGGCCGGAAAGTACCTCAATATACCGGGGCTTCCACAAGAAAACTGTTTTTTAAACAGACATAACGAATGTATGACATTTCCAATAGCGGGATACGTCCGATAATGCTTGACTTTTTGGTGTATAGTGGCGTATAATACGTTCGTAGAGTTATGCTCGTCCGTTGTGTACACATCTGCCATTGAAGATGATTTTTGCCTAGTAACGATTCGCGGGGCTTGCGGTCCATAAATTTCACGCGGCTGCATAACCGCGCAACAGGTGTGTCTTTGCTATACAATTATTTTTCCCGGTGGGAGAAAGCAGGATCTGTATCTTTCATCCGGTAATGCTTTGCCAGGAAGCAGCTGGCGCGGATGGCGGTGGCCATCCACACACGGTGCCTTTTCACAGGCGTTTCGGCTCGCCATAGAGGTTGCCGTAACAGGAGGTAAACAAGTGGGTAATGACAGTGTAAAAATGCAGGAGAATACAGTCCCCTCAGCAGATACACAAAAGACAGAGCGAAAAACGGTTCGCTGGATGATGGTATTCTATGATACTATGTTGTTCCTGGCCTGTTGGTTGGCGGTATTTGTACTGCATCCTTCAGCCAAAACGCCTTTTCCCCAGAATACGGTGCGGCTGTATCTGGCGGCGGCATATGTGTTGTTTTTCGGTCTGCGGTTTGTATTTAAAAGCTATAAGCAAATCTGGCGCTATGGTTCTTTCCAGGCGTTCACAAGGGAAATTCTCTCTGGGGTGCTGGGGGCAGTGTTGTTGGTGCTGCTGGGCGTGATCGGAGGCAAACATTATAAAATCGCGGAAGTTCCCTTTACTTCCCTGGTGGCTTTTGTAGGTGTGTATATTGTTATGAGCATCGCAATGCGTGTATGTTACTGCCACCTGTACCGCTATATTCAGCGGGATACCAAGGTGTCCCGGACCGTGAAGCACCTGTTTGAAGCCCTTACATTTGTAGACCTCTCATCCAGATCACCCGGTGCCACAATGCATTTGGTGCTGGAGCCGGAGAAACTAGCTCTGCCCCCTATCAATGAATTACAGCGTATCGCGGAACAGTTTGCGATTCGGGGCGATATCACCGCTATTACCCAGATTAACAAGGGTTATATTAACCGTACATACAGAGTGGAGACCCTGTCGGATACGGGTCATGTGCACAAATACACTCTTCAGCGGATTAATACCAACGTGTTTCCCGATGTGGATGCCTTGATGGATAACTTCAAGCTTACCACGGATCACTTGTATGGGCGGTTTCTGCTGCCCGGTCACCGGAAGAAAGGATCTGTGCAGACGATTCGTCCTACCAAGGATGGCAGGTCTTTCCTGAGGGATGATACCGGTTGCTGGAGAATGCTGTCCCATTTTGATGATGTGTATTCTCTGGATATTCCCAATAATCCGGAAGTGTTCTATCACGCAGGCGACGCCTTCGGCAGGTTTATTAAGGAAATGTCCGATGTGGATGTGGCGGATGTAAAAGAGGTTATCCCCAATTTCCACAATACCATGAGTCGTTATCTGGATCTGGAAGAGGCCATTACACGCAATCCTAAGAACCGGGTAAAGGATGTGGGGCCGGAAATCGCCTTTGTCCGCGCCCGGGCAGACCGCTACGGGCTCATCAGCGAAGCGCTTATCAGCGGAAAGATTCCCACCCGGATTTGCCATAATGACTGCAATTTGAACAATATTCTGTTCGATAAAGAGACCCACCTTCCTGTGGCAATTATTGACCTGGATACAGTCATGCCTTCCTCACCGTTGTATGATTACGGCGACAGTATGCGTATTGGTACCAATACCGCTAAGGATGACGAAAAAGACCTTTCCAAGGTTTCCTGTGACCTGAACATGTATGAGCAGTATGCCCGGGGTTATCTGAAGGCCTGCGGTGATGTGCTCACCAAGGAAGAACTGGAACTGCTGCCCTTTGCGTCCCTGATTATCACTTCGGAAGATGGCATCCGGTTTCTGATGGATCATATTAACGGTGATACCTATTACCACATTTACTATCCCGGACAGAATCTGGACCGTGCCCGGACCCAGTTGAAGCTGGTGGAGGACATGGAAAAGAAACTTCCCGAGATCAAGAAGATCCTGTGCAAGATCTACGCAGAGTTGGGACTTGAGGCAGAGATTCTTTAAAACTGGCGTTGGCGCCGAATAAAATAGATTTGGAGTATTGAAAATGGAACATATACGGGCAATTGTACCGGCAGCGGGAAAAGGCAAGCGTTTGCAGAAAATCAGCGGCGATATGCCGAAGGCAATGTTCCGGGTAGGGAACAGACCCATGCTGGAGATTGTTCTGGAGAACATCAGCTTCGTTGCGCCCCAGGATATTTATATCGTGGTTGGATATGCCAAGGAAAAGATTATGGAGCATTTTTCTGACCGTCATCCTTATGTGGAGCAGAAGCAGCAGTTGGGTACAGGCCATGCGGTCATGGAATGTGCCGAGGCATTTAAGGATTTTGAGGGTAGTGTACTGGTTACTTTCGGTGATATGCCCCTGTTCCGCAAGGAAGAGATGGAGAGGATGTGCCGGCAGCATCAGGAAAACGGTGCCGACTGCACCCTGATGACAGCGGAAAATCCGGACCTGAAGATGTGGGCTCGGGTGGTCCGTGATGACAAGGGCGAGTTCAGCGCCATTGTGGAAGGCAAGGATTGCACACCGGAGCAGGCCCAGATCAAAGAACTGTTTTCCGGCGTGATGGTGTTTAACAGCAAATCCCTGTTTGAAATCCTGCCCCAGATTGGCTGCGCCAATGTGCAGCAGGAGTACTACCTTACGGAAGTGCCCGAACTGATGGTGGAGCAGGGAATGAAGGTGCAGACCTACTTCATCAAGGATGGAGATGACCTGCGGGGCATCAACACCCCTGAGGATCTGCAGGTTTGCGAGCAGATTCTTATGCAGCGGTACGCGATGGTTTAACAGGCCGCAAATTTTACAAAAGCACAAGAAACCCTTTTTAAAAAACACGTTCTGCAACACATGGGAAGGATTTGGTATATAACATATAACACAAAACCAATTACATGTATGCCACAGCCGGGAGTATCAGCCGGGTGGAAGTGTTGTCGCAGAGAAATTTAGCTAGGATCATGCGGTAGCCCTGTCTGCTAGGACTGCCGTAATTCCTTTTTTTGAAGTTAATCGGAAAAATGACTGAGTACTGCTCGGTGATAAAACAATCGTGCCCTGTCCCGGGCAGGTGGATTTCCGTTGCCTGTAACGGCTTTGAATAAGTTTTAGGGGTAAATAAGGAGACGTTGGTATGACTAACTACGAGAAACTGCTTGAAGAAGTTAGAAATCTTGGTATGGACTATAGGTGGTCCAGAATGTTTGTTAAGAAGCTGTCCGATGACGAGAAGGCGTTCCCTGTCAGTGATGAGCAGAGAAAATGGGCGTTGGAGCGTGGCTTTTATCCTGGCAGAGTGGTGCTTTACGGCCTGACAGAGGATAATTATCAGGACTATGTTCCCGATTTTAATTATTTTATGCTCCATCCCATGAACAACCACTTCCTGAAGTGGCTGGATAAGACTACCTTAAAATATGTGCTCAACAGCAATGGCTGTGGAGATGCTATGCCTGAGTATTATGTCTATGTAGAAAACGACGGCAGCTTTACATACTTGATGGATTGTCCTTCCCACATTGAGAAGGATGCGGACTTCCTTGTGAATCTGCTTAAGTACAAAGGTGTTCTGGCAATGAAACCCAACTCCGGTACTTCCGGCGGTTTAGGTTTTATTAAGTTGGAACTGCGTGGCAACCAGATCCTAGAAAACAATAAGCCTATCGATATGGCACGGGTACTAGAGATTCGGGACACTATGCGCAACTACATCGTTACTGAGTATTGCCGCCAGCATCACGAATTGGCACAGGTATGGCCCGACAGTGAGTGTACGCTGCGTGTAATCATGGGAAAAGACCCCAAGAAGGATCTTTATGGACAGGCAACCTGGTCCTGCGCCGTCTCCTATGCCCGCTTTGGCACCTCTGTCAATGGCGGTGCCAGCAACTTGTCCTCCGGCGGTGTAGGTGTGGGCTTTGATTTTGAGACCGGCAAGTACAACGATTTCTGTATCCGCTATAAGCGTTATTGCCCCGATGGCAAGTGGATGCTGGAAAAGCACCCGGATACCAACGTGGAATGGAAAACTTCCGGTCTGCCCAACTGGGCATTGGTCAGAAGCAAGATTGACGCGATTTGTCAGCATGTATCTTCTCTGGATTATCTGGGGCTGGATATTATTATTACGGAAGACGGCATGAAGCTGTGTGAGATCAACTCCCATCCTGCTATGGACTATGAGCAGATCATGTGCGGCCCCACCCTGGCAAAGAAGAAGATTCGCACCTTCTTCCAGCACAAGGGTTTGTTCAATTACGACGGCAAGGCCCTATATGAGGCATACCTCCGGTGTCAGGAGTAAGAGGAAGGAGTATATACGATGGGTTTCAAGAACAAAGGCGAGGAATTGTATGAGCGTTTTTACGACGCGGTTCGCTGTTTTTCCGCAAAGCAAAGACGGATTAAGGAGTTTAAACGGAAAACAAACCCTAAAGCACTGACCGCTGAAGAAGAAGCTCAAGTAAGGGACTTTTATTCTGCGTATAAAATTCCCAATATGGTATTCCATAAATATTTTACTGAGAAAACCGGTCGTTTTCATCCCAATTATTTGCCGCAGGATATTTATGTGGCATATGTAGATCCATATTTTAATGACATCAGAGGCAGTAAATATCTGGATAATAAGTGTTACTATGAAGCACTTTTCCATGGCGTCCCCCAGCCATATACTGTGCTCAAGCGAGTGAATAACATTTGGTTAGACGGCAATAATACCCCGGTTTCTCAGGAACAGTGCCTGGAAATTTTGGCAGCAGAGCCCCGTGGCGTTTTTGTAAAGGAAGCACAAACATCAGCTGGTGGTCATGGTGTTACATACTTTGGTGACCCAAAAACAAACGGACGGGAAGCTTTGCGCATGGCTGCAACCTATCCCACCGATGTGATAATCCAAAGGGAACTTGTGCAGCATGCTGACCTTGCAGCGATTAATCCCAGTTCTGTGAACTCATACAGAATTTATTCTGTTTTGGGTAAGGATGGTGTAGCTAAGATTTATTCCTCTGTATTTCGTATAGGCGTGGGAGATACGAAGGTGGATAATTATGCCTCTGGAGGAATTTCTGTCGGTATTGATGAAAATGGTACTCTTCGCAGTGATGGATTTAATAAGCGTGGACAGAAGTCGTTAGAGCATCCTGTTTCTGGCATTACGTTCTTAGGGTATAAGGTCCCTTCCTATGATAAAGCTGTAGAATTAGTCAAAAAAACCCATCCTAGGATTGCGCATTACCGTTCCGTCTCTTGGGATATTGCGATTATTGAAGATGGTACACCTGTACTGATTGAAGCAAACCTCTGCCGTGGAGGTATTGATCTGCTTCAGTTAAATAACGGCCCGCTGTTTGGCGATGATACAAAGAAGATCCTTGATGAGGTGTTCGGCAAAACTGCCCGGTAAAAAGAATACTGTTTTATGTGACAGGTAATTGCTTGTGGAGGTCCAGATAAATGAACAACATAAAAGAAAAGACGATGGAAATCCGTACAGATATACCTACACCAAAGCGCTCTTTTTATGCCCGTTACGGTAAGCGCTTTTTGGATATCGTACTTAGCGGCGGAGCAATTTTGGTACTGAGTCCTGTGCTGTTGGTCATTTGTGTCCTGGAGCTCATCTACCACGGCAGACCTATTTTCTATATGGATAAGCGCCCCGGCAAGGATGGGAAAATCTTTGGGCTATACAAATTCCGTTCCATGACGAATGATTGTGATGAGACAGGTAAACTGCTGCATCCCAGCAAGCGGATTACCAAGTTTGGCCGGATTCTGCGCAGAACATCATTGGATGAACTGGCAGGCCTGTTTAATGTATTTAACGGAACCCTGTCCATAATCGGTCCCCGCCCGCTGATGGTGGATTATCTGCCTCTTTACAATGAGCGGCATAAGTACCGCCACGCTGTCCGTCCCGGGCTTGCCTGCTGGGACTTGAACCGTGGAAATAAGCTTACCTCCGCTTCCTGGACATGGAACGCTCAGTTTGAAAGTGATATCTATTACGTAGAGAACGTCAGTTTCCTGTTGGATGTGAAGATGGTTTTTAAAACCATCCAGGTGATGCTTACAAAGAGCGAGATGCGAACCAATTCCGACCGGGTTAAGTTTAACGGTGAGAACCTGAACGAGACAAGAACCAGATCCCAAATCATTGCGGAAGAGGGCGAAGATGGTCTGCATACGCCCCCGAAATATATAGTAGAAGAATGATATAGTTGGCAGAACATATATCGGGAAAAACGAAAGACTACACGGCAGACAGGCTTGGAAGAACCGTCCCAGTTGTTCTGGAATGAATTTGGCCAGAAAAGGAATACTATGAAATGAGCTTTATCCCCCGGAAAAGTACGTTCTGAGTACGTTTGTTATAAATCAGGAGGTTTTAGATGATCTATCTTGCTTGCTTTGCGGTTTCTGTGCTGTTTGCCCACTATGCCAATAGAACGCAAAGGAAACAGCTGTTCTGGCTGTTTTCTGTGCTGAGCATTTTGATCCCGACCTTGCTTGCAGGATTGCGCGATTATGAGATCGGTACTGATACCATGCATTATTTCAACTTGAAGAGGTATTGGCTTGGTGCGGTTTCAGCAGACTCCCTGGGCGCGTACATGAAGTACTACATGGGAATTGGTTATGGCGAACCCTTGTTTGCCCTGCTTTGTGGTTTTGTTGCGCAAGTTTTTGGAAACTATAGCGTATTGCTTTTTTTGGTTCACACAGTTATCATGACGGGATTCTATATCGGTGCCTATCGTTTCCGGAAAGAAGTAAATCCCGTTTTTGTGCTTGTGGTGTTCTATTTGTTATATTACAGCCACTCCCTGAATATTATGCGGCAGTATATGGCAATGGCAATTGTGTTTGCTGCACTGGCAGATATTACACAGAGAAAATATCTGCGCTACTGTATTTGCGTAGCTGTCGCTGTGCTGTTCCACACTTCTGCGCTGCTGGGCTTGGGTATTTTGGCAATTCATTGGTATATTCATTGCGACTGGAAACGGTATGTTCTTAAGGTAAAAGGTTTGATGGAAAAGGTTCGGTGTTTCGTTTGTAAAGAACGTGTTCTGAAGGAAAAGAAACCTGTAAAAGCCGTTTCTGTGATCAAATCAGCCTCCGGAAGAGTCAGTTCTTTGGTGGATAGGATTCAACCGCAAATACTAAGACGCCAGTTTTTTTTGTTTGCTGCCTTGTTGTTGCTGGTACTTTTCTTTAATCCCCTGTGCCGCTTAGTGATTCGTATGGGACTTTTGAATGCTAAGTATTTATGGTATTTGGATATGAGCAGGGCACAGCACAGAACTATGGTTACGTTGTTCCTGTTGCTGGAAATGGGTGCTTTGGTTGCAGGACACAAATATATGCAGAGGAATAACCGTTTGTTCGATTTCTTTTTTACAAATTCTGTTGTGTTTCTGATCCTGTATCAGCTTTCCACGTTCCTTGTTTACGGTGAGCGTGTGGCGGCATATTTCTCCCTTGCGAATCTAATTACAATCGCAATGATCCCGCGGATGTTTGACAATAAGAAATATCGGGTCATGGCTTACGTGGCTATACTGTGTGTAGTGCTGTTCTTCTGGTTCTACAAATATATTTTGAGGAATGCCAGTAAAACCTTCCCCTATGCATTTGTGTTTATGTAAATCGAAATATGTGACAGCCGGTGTGCTAGTCATATACAGGAGGATTTCCTTTGAATCAAGATATTAAAGTCAGTATTATTTGCAATATTTATAATCATGAACAGTATGTACGGGATGCTTTGGAAGGATTTGTATCTCAAAAAACGGATTTTCCCTTTGAGGTATTGGTGCATGACGATGCTTCTACAGATCACAGCGCAGATATTATCCGGGAATATGAGCTGAAATATCCCCAGATTATCAAACCTATTTATCAAAGTCAGAATCAGTATTCCCAAAAGATCCCCATTGACAGGACCTACCAAATACCACGGATTAAAGGAAAATACGTTGCCACCTGCGAAGGTGACGATTACTGGACGGATCCTATGAAGCTTCAGAAGCAGTATGATTTTATGGAGGCAAATCCTGAGTACTCCATGTGCACATGTTCTGTGGTATGGTTGGATATGCGGACAAATAAGCAAGTAAATCTGTGCAGGACCGAGTCTGATAAGGATGTTTCTCTGGAAGAGATTATTTTGGAAAGGAAGGGACGGATCTTTCAATACGCAACGTATTTTTTGAGAAGAGAAGTATTTTGCTCACGTCCCGAATGGACAAAACATTTTGGCGTAGGAGATACGCCTCTTGCAATGAATGCTGCTCTTTGTGGAAAAGTCCGTATGCTTGCGGACACGATGGCGATATACCGAAATCATGCGGTAGGCTCATGGACATCGAAAATTGATAAAGATGTCAGCTATAAGACAGTAGCATTCCAACGTATGATCAGCGGCCTTACGGAGTTTAATCACGCAACGCAGTATCAGTATGATGACGTAGTGTCCTTTAGAATCAAACGGCATCAGTATAATATTGGACGTATAAACAGAGATATAAAGGCGCTTCGCTCAGAAGAACTACGGGAAATTTATAAATCCAGAGGTATTAAAGGGCGTGTGTCTGATGTGTTATACTGCATAGCCCCGCGGCTGCAGGCGTTTATTATGAGAATTCTTAAGTGGTAATTTGTAATATAATACAAGATAGATTTGGGCGCATGATGCCTGTTACTTTTTACATAGGGGGGATATTATGCCAAAAGTTAGTGTAATCATTCCAGTTTATAAGGTAGAAGAATATTTACCTGCTTGTCTTGAGTCTGTTGCAAATCAGACTTTTCAGGATTTTGAATTGATTCTGGTGGATGACGGTTCTCCCGATACTTGTGGTGCAATGTGTGATGCTTATGCTGCGGAGCATGCAAATGCAAAAGTTCTCCATCAGCAGAACATGGGATTATCTGAGGCTAGAAATCAGGGTGTGAAGATAGCAACAGGGGAGTATGTTACATTCATAGATTCTGATGATTATGTGACCCCCGATTATATCGAATACTTAGTATATCTTTGCGAAAAATACAATACGGATGTGTCTGTGGCTCGAAGGGTAATTCTCTGGGACGGTGAAGATGTCACGCTTTCCAATCAGGAAAATGCGGATTACAGGTTTTCTGTTCTGGATGCGCTGACTCGGATTGGTTACGGCGAGATAGATATCTATGCTTGGGGCAAGCTATATAAACGCCACCTGGTTGAAAAGTATCCCTATCCCATTGGTCAGCTTTATGAAGATACCGCAACAACCTATAAGCTGGTGGGAGATGCCAACGCAGTGGCCTACGGGACACGCATGATTTACTACTGGCGGCAACGGCAGGGAAGTATCACCCACGCAGTCATCACTGAGCGGCATTATTACGGTATCACTGCAGCGAAGGAACAGCTTGCGTATATGCAGCGCAATTATCCGGAAGCTGTTCCAGCAGCAAAAGTACGTTGCGTGATGAAAATCTTGGATCTGTCCTATCGTCTTGTTATGGGAAAAATGGATCGGGCGTTGTTTAAGCGGATTCGTAATGATGTAAAACCATTTTTGGGAAGCGTTTTGAGGGACCGTAGGGCTGGATTGTCTATAAAGATACGAGCAACAGCGCTTGTGTGTGGCTATTTGCCTTATCGTTTACTGTCCGGAGTTTACACTGCGGCAAGAGGCTTTAGTAATGCCCGACGTAAATAAAGCCGGAGTGTGTATTTTATCTATTGTGTTTATTTGAGGCGTATGAATGAAAAATAAGAAACAGCAGAGAACGACTGTACTATCTGCGCTATTGTGGAAGTTCCTGGAGCGGTTTGGTGTACAGGGCACCCAGTTTGTCCTGCAGATCATCCTTGCGCGCTTGCTGGATCCTGAGCACTATGGCGTGCTGTCCCTGATGGTAATTTTCACTGCACTGGCAAATGTTTTTATACAGCGGGGCTTTAACACCGCGCTGATCCAGAATAAGGATGTAACCGAGGAAGACTATTCCTCGGTTTTCTGGGTGACCATGACAGCTGCGATTTTGCTGTACGGCGGCTTGTTTGCCGCAGCACCGTTTATTGCCTGGTACTATGAAATGCCCGATTTGGTGCAGCCGTTCCGGGTACTGTGCCTGATGTTGATGCCCGGCGCGCTGAACTCCATTCAGCTTGCTAAGGTGAGCCGTGCGCTGGACTTTAAAAAGGTGTTTCGCAGCAATATAGCCGCGATCATAGTGTCGGGTGTTGTGGGTATCGTTCTGGCATATCTGGATGCCGGCCTTTGGGCTCTTGTGGCTCAGAATCTTACCAATGTAGCAGTTGCATGCATGGTTATGTGGTTCACCGTGAAGTGGAGACCCCGGCTGGTGTGCAATCTGCGGCGGGTGAAGGTGCTGTTTACCTACGGTTGGAAACTGCTGGTTTCCGGCCTGATAGATACGCTATACGGAGACCTTCGCAGCTTGGTTATCGGCAAAAAATACAATTCCGACACATTAGCCTTCTACAACCGCGGCAAACAGTTCCCGCAGTTTATCATCAATGCGGTGAATACCTCAGTGCAAAGCGTCCTTCTTCCGGCGATGTCCGCAAAGCAGGATGATAAGGCGCAGGTGAAGGCTATGATGCGTAAATCCATCGCTGTCAGCGCCTATATCATTTTCCCCATGATGGCCGGTCTGGCCGGCATAGCAGAGCCGTTGGTGCGGTTGCTTTTGACGGATAAGTGGCTGCCCTGCGTGCCGTACATGCAGATCTACTGCTTTACCTTTGCTTTTTATCCTGTGCATACCTGTAACCTTCAGGCTATTAATGCTATGGGAAGAAGCGATATGTTCCTGAAGTTGGAAATTATAAAAAAGCTGCTGGGCGTTTCTACGCTGGTGTTGGCGCTTACCTGCTTTGATTCTCCTATTGCTATTGCTGTGACTGGAGCGATTACCGGTTTGATCAGCTGCTTTATCAATGCTGCGCCCAACAAGAAGCTGGTGGGATATTCCTATTTTGAGCAGATTAAGGATATTTTGCCTTCCATGCTGGGCTCTTTGTTCATGTGTGGCTGTGTATTGGCGGTGCAGCTGCTGAAGCTGGACACCCTTGTTGCCATGGTGATACAGATATTTCTGGGTGTGGCTATTTACGTGGGAATCTCCACGGTATTTAAGCTGGAACCTTACCGGTTTTTGCTGGGTATGATAAAAAAGATTTTTTTGAATAAAAAACGAAAAGAGGAACAATAATTCATGGCTGAACAGAAAAGACTACTGCTGTTAGGCGGTTCCCGGTATATCCTGCCTATTATTGAGGCAGCAAAGAAACTGGGGATTTACACCATTACCTGTGATTACTTGCCGGATAATATTGCTCATAAATACTCCGATGAATACTGCAATGTTAGTATTATCGATAAGGATGCTGTATTGGAAGCCGCAAAGAAGCTGCAGGTGGACGGTGTAATGTCCTTTGCCTGCGATCCCGGTGTGGCTACGGCTGCCTATGTGGCAGAAAAGCTGGGCCTGCCCTCCTGTGGTTCCTATGAATCTGTAAGCATTCTGCAGAATAAGGGTTTGTTCCGGAAATTCCTGACGGAGCATGGCTTCAATGTCCCCACAGCAAAGGGCTACGCCCGGATTGAGGACGCTCTGCGGGAAGTAGACCTGTTCCATTGGCCTGTGATCGTGAAGCCTACCGATTCTGCCGGCAGCAAGGGCGTGACCCGGGTGGATGACCCCAAAGACCTGGAAAAGAGCATTCGTTATGCCCTGTCTTTCTCCCACTGTGATGAGTTTATTATTGAGGATTTCCTGCAGAAGGTAGGACACTCCTCCGATACTGACAGCTTCTCCGTAAATGGTGAGCTGAAATTTGTATCCTTCTCAGCCCAGCGCTTTGATGAGGATGCGGGCAACCCCTACACTCCTTCTGCTTACAGTTGGCCTGCTACCATTTCTCAGGAGCATCAGCAGGAGCTGACAGGGGAGATCCAGAGACTGTTAAAACTGCTGAATATGAAAACCTCTATCTATAATATTGAGACCCGGGAGTGCACCGATGGAAAGGCCTACATTATGGAGCTGTCCCCCCGGGGCGGCGGCAACCGTCTTGCGGAGATGCTGCGGTATGCCACCGGTGTGGATATGATTACCAATGCGGTCCGCGCTGCGGTTGGCATGGAAGTTGTGGATGTAGAACAGAAGCCTTACAATGGTTGTTGGGCTGAGATTATTCTCCACAGCGCCAAGGCAGGTGTGTTCGATTCCCTGTGGATTTCTGATGAGATTGCCGGCAACGTGGTGGAGCGGGATCTTTGGATCAGTTCCGGCGATGAGGTGGGCGACTTCTCCGGAGCCAACGAAGCCATCGGTACGCTGGTGCTGAAATTTGACACACAGGAGCGGCTGCAGGAGGTTCTGGCGGATCAGAGCCGCTATATCAAAGTGCTTTTAAAGTGAATTTGCTATGAAAGAAATCGGCGGTTATTTTGGCCTGGAGGAATTTGCGGGTAGGGAGTATCACCAGGATCTGGTGGCGGTGAACAGCGCCCGTAACGCACTGCTGTACATTTTAAAGGCCCGTAAGGTAAAGAAACTGTATATCCCTTATTTCCTCTGCGATACAGTGGCAGAGCTTTGTAAGCGGGAACGGTTCCCCTATGAAGAATACGGCATTGGAAGTGATTTTCTTCCGGTGTTTGACCGTCCTTTGGAGGACGGAGCATGGCTGTATGTGGTAAACTTCTACGGCCAGATATCCAATGAAAAGTTCTTTCAGCTGAAGAACCGCTGGGACAGGCTGATTGTGGATAATGTGCAGGCGTTCTTTCAGAGACCTGTACCCAATGTGGATACGGTATACTCCTGCCGGAAATTTTTTGGTGTTCCGGATGGAGGTTATGCTGCCTGCGGTGTTGCCTTACCGGAGGAACTGCCTGTGGATAGCTCCAAGGACCGCATGAAGCATATTTTGGGGCGGTTTGAGGGAATTGGCTCCGAATATTACATGGATTTTCAGAATAACGACGAGGGTTTTTACACTCTGGAACTGCGGAGCATGTCCCGCCTGACCCATAACATTCTCCGGGCGGTGGATTACGATGTTGTACGCCGCCGCAGAAATGAGAACTATGCCCGGTTGGAGGCTGCCCTGGGGCAGCGTAACAGGCTGCAGCTGACAGCGCCGGATGGTCCCTATTGCTACCCGTTCTACTGCGAGGATGGCATGGCAGTAAAAAAACAACTGGCCCAAAAGAAAATCTATGTTCCCACCCTTTGGCCCAATGTAATGGATTTGGGCAATTGGCCTATGGAAACAGACTATGCGCAAAATATCCTGCCGCTGCCGGTTGACCAGCGGTATACACAAGAGGATATGCTACGAATCTTGAGCGAACTGGATAAATTGATAACACAATAAGGAGAAGAATAGTATGCTGAATTTAGCCGGAAAGACTTTGTTAGTTATGGACCGTACCGCATTGGCAGCTTGCGCTGTCAAACGGGCTAAGGAACTGGGATGTAGGACCATCGTTGCGAATTTTTATCCCACAGAGGCATCTCCCTCCAAGCAGATTGCGGATATTGCAATCGATATTGATATTTCCCATACCGATGAGATGCTGGAATTGATCCGCAAATACAATGTTGACGGTATTTTCGTGGGTTGGACAGACTCTCATTTGCCCTTCTATGCTGATATTTGCCAGAAGGCAGGCCTGCCCTGCATTGGCACAAAGGAGCAGTTTGATATTTTGTCCAATGACAAGCGCCGTTTTAAGGATGTTTGTCTGAAATATGGTGTGCCTGTACCCCGTGAGTATAAGCTTACCATGGAGTTTAAGCGGGAAGACCTGGATGCTATCACATACCCTGTGCTGGTAAAGCCCGCCGATGAGAGCGGTAGCCGCGGTATCCGCCGCTGTAACAATGAGGCAGAATTGATCGAAAACTACACCTGGCTCTACAACCGTTCCGTTAGCAAGAAGATTTTTGTGGAGCAGTATATTGACAGCACCAAGGAGATATTCCTGCATTATACCATGCAGGACGGCGTGTATAGTTTGTCTTCCGGTTTTATGAAGCACCGTGCAGTCAGCGAAGGCAGCGTGGCCGCATCTGCAATCCTGCACGTGTTTGCTCCGTCTTACATCGACCTGTACCGGGAGAAGGCAGAACCTGCCTGCCAGAATCTGATGCGTCAGTTGGGTCTGAAGAACGGTGTGGTTATGTTCCAGGGCTTTATTGATGGGGATAACTTCTACTTCTATGAGTCCGGTCTGCGTATGGGTGGCGAACAGTTTTATGTATTTGCTCAGCCTCTCAATGGTGTTAGTTCTCTGGATTTGATGATCGAGTATGCCGTGACCGGTAAGATGGACAGCGCAAATGCAGCGGAACTGGACAACCCCAAGTTCTCCAAGAGCTGTGTAAACTACTATGTTACCCTGAAGGCAGGTACGATTGCTTCCATCGAAGGCATTGATGAAGTGGAAAAGATGCCTCAGGTTCTGCAAAATGCAACTTTCAAGAAAATCGGAGACATAATCGAACCCTCCAATAACCTGGATCGAGTTATTTACCGCCTGCACGTTATGGACGATACGCCTGAGAAATTGGCAAAGACTTTGGAAAACATCAGCCATAAACTGCGTATTTGGGATGAAGCCGGAAATGAAATGCAATTAGAAGAACTCACCTATGAACGTGCTTTGGAGATGCTGCGGAATTCCTGATAAGGAGCAATGATTATGGGTTTTTGTACAGTAAAAAAAGTAGCCAACAATGATGGAATTGCTGGGTGGAAGATTGATAGCCCTATTGAACGGGTGTTAGCAAAATGGGCGGATAAGAGCGAATTTGGCAAGTACCTTTATGTTAATTTTTATAGGGTTTTTGATCGGGAATATTTCCAGAAAGGACTTAAGTTCATCGATAAAAATATCGCAATTTGGGTAGGAGAAGCAACTGAAAAACAGAGAAAACTGTACATTTATGATATGGTGTATTCTCTGCATCGGTTCGGATGCATGTTTGACGAGTATTTCTTCTTTGGTTATGCCAAGCTGAATACACAGGGCCGTGAATCGTTCGTTACAGATAAAATCAGATGGGATTACTATTCCCGCATGAATCTGGATGAGAACAAGGAACTGTTTAATAACAAGCGTAAGGCATATGAAACATTCCGTAACTATTACCATCGTGATTTGATTGAGGTCATTGATGATAATGACAAGGAAAAATTCCGGGATTTTGCTGAAAAACATGTAAAGTTCATTGTAAAGCCCATTTATGGCAGCGGTGGAAAGGGAATTTTCGTGGCGTCCTCAGAACAGTATCCGGATTTGGATACCCTTTTCCTGGAGATAAGGAAAGTCGGTCCGGTGGTTATTGAGGAAATCATTTGCCAAACATCCGAAATGGACAAATTACATCCCCAGTCCCTCAATTCCGTTCGTGTTCCTACCCTCAAACTGAAAGACCGTGTGGTGATTTTCCGTCCAGTCCTTCGAATTGGGCGTGGCGATTCTGTGGTGGACAATGCTTCCAGCGGCGGCGTGCTTGTCGCAGTGGACGCGGACACCGGTATTTGCTGCAAGGAAGGTGTGGACGAGCTGGGTGGCCGGTATCTTTGCCATCCAAATACAGGAGTAACCCTGCCGGGATTTCAAATTCCCCGTTGGGACGAAGCAAAAGCCCTAGCCATAGAGTTGGCTGGGGTTGTGGAGGGCAACCATTATATAGGTTGGGATCTTGCGCTGACGGATAACGGTTGGGTTATGGTGGAAGGCAATCCTCGTGGTCAATTTATTATGCAGATTGCCACCAAACAAGGTATAAAAGAGGAACTTGAGGCATACATCGCCCAAATGTAAAGGAGTGCATTATGGCTATCAATGTAACCCGCTCTTCTATGCCCTCTTTCGAGGAGTATTGTGAGGAAATTAAGGGCTTGTGGGACAGCCGGTGGCTGACCAATGTGGGCAGCAAGCACCAACAGTTGCAGGTAGAACTGGAGAACTACCTGGATGTACCCAGAATTTCTCTTTACACCAACGGTCATCTGGCGCTGGAAAATATCATTGCCGCCATGGGTCTGCCTAAGGGTGGTGAGGTAATCACCACGCCCTTTACCTTTATTTCCACTACCCATGCCATCTCCAGAAACGGTTTGGTGCCTGTTTTCTGCGATGTGAACAGCGAGGATTATACTATTGACGTATCCAAGATCGAGGCGCTGATCACAGATAAGACCGTGGCCATCGTTCCTGTCCATGTCTATGGAAATCTGTGTGATGTGGAGAGCATTCAGCGCATCGCGGATCAGCACGGGCTGAAGGTCATTTACGACGCAGCCCATGCCTTCGGTGTCCGGTATAAGGGCCGGGGCGCAGGCAGCTTTGGTGACGCGTCTATGTTCAGCTTCCACGCTACTAAGGTCTACCATACCATTGAGGGCGGCTGCGTGTGCTATCACGACGATACCCTTACGGAAAAACTGTCGGACATCCGCAATTTCGGCCTGCACGGTCAGGAGGAGTGCCTGTATGTAGGCGGCAACGCCAAGATGAACGAATTCCAGGCGGCTATGGGCCTGTGCAATCTGCGCCATATTGACGGAGAAATAGCTAAGCGTAAGGCTGTGGTAGAGCGTTACCGCGCCCGTCTGTCCGGTGTAGAGGGTATTAAGCTGTCCGTCATTCAGGAAAATGTGCAGTCTAACTATGCCTATTTCCCTGTGGTGTTTGACGGCTACAAGTATACCCGGGATGAGGTGTTTGCCCGGCTGAAGGGGCAGGGAATCATTGCCCGCAAGTATTTTTATCCTCTGACCAATGGCTTCGCCTGCTACAGGGATCTGCCTACTGCCGGCACCTATAAGACTCCCGTGGCAGAGCATTTTGCCAGCCGTGTGCTTACTCTGCCGCTGTACGCAGACCTTGCTCTGGAGGACGTGGACCGCATCTGCGATTGTATTTTGTAAAAAGTAAAATATAAGGAGTGAATGTTATGAAAGGCATTATCCTGGCAGGTGGCAAAGGCACACGCCTTTACCCCATGACAAAAGCCGTTTCCAAGCAGCTGCTTCCCATTTACGACAAGCCCCTGATTTATTATCCCCTGTCCATTCTGCTGCTGGCGGGCATCCGTGAGATTTTAATTATTTCTACCCCGGAAGACATTGGTGATTACAAGAAGCTTCTGGGTGACGGAAAGCAGATCGGTGTGGAGTTTAGCTACGTGATTCAGGAAACCCCCAGAGGTCTGGCGGATGCCTTTATTCTGGGCGAGGAATTTATTGGCCAGGACAGTGTTTGCCTGGTGCTGGGTGACAACGTGTTCTACGGACAGGATATGACCAGGTATTTGCGCCGCGCCATTGATAGACTGTCCGGTGCTACCATTTTCGGTTATCCTGTGAAAGATCCCACTGCTTTTGGTGTGGTGGAATTCAACGACCAGCGGCAGGTGGTATCCATTGAAGAAAAGCCTGCTAAGCCCAAGTCCAATTATGCGGTTCCGGGCCTGTATTTTTACGATAACCGTGTGGTGGAAATCGCGAAGAACGTCAAGCCCTCTGCCCGGGGTGAGATTGAGATTACAGCGGTGAACAATGCCTATTTGGAGAGCGGAGACCTGCGGGTGGAACTGCTGGGACGGGGCATCGCCTGGCTGGATACAGGAACACCCGAGGGCATGCTCAAGGCATCCCAGTTCGTAGAGGCGGTACAGGACCGTCAGGGCTTCTACATATCCTGTATCGAGGAAATCGCGTGGCGCCGTGGATTTATCACTACGGAGCAGCTACGTGCCATTGGCGAGAGCCTGAAAATGACCGAATACGGACAGTATCTGCTGTCCCTTGCCAAGGAGAATTGATATGACCATTATTGTAACAGGCGGCGCGGGTTTTATTGGAAGCAATTTTGTGTTCCATATGCTGGGGAAATACCCGGATTACAGGGTTATTTGTCTGGACAAGCTGACCTATGCGGGCAATTTAAGCACGCTGGAGCCGGTGATGGACAATCCAAATTTCCGTTTTGTGAAGCTGGACATTTGCGACCGGGAAGGTGTTTATAAGCTGTTTGAGGAAGAAAAACCGGATATGGTGGTCAACTTTGCCGCAGAAAGCCATGTGGACCGCTCTATTGAAGACCCGGAAGTATTCCTGCGTACCAATATTCTGGGCACACAGGTGCTGATGGATGCCTGTCGGAAGTATGGTATTACCCGGTATCACCAGGTCTCCACCGACGAAGTCTATGGCGATCTGCCCCTGGACCGTCCTGATCTGCTGTTTACAGAGGAAACCCCCATTCACACCAGTTCTCCTTACAGCAGCTCCAAGGCTGCCGCGGATCTGCTGGTGATGGCTTATCACCGTACCTATGGCTTGCCGGTGACTGTCTCCCGGTGCTCCAACAACTATGGTCCTTACCACTTCCCTGAGAAGCTGATTCCCCTGATGATCGCCAATGCCCTCAATGACAAGCCCTTGCCTGTTTATGGCGAGGGTCTGAATGTGCGGGACTGGCTGTATGTGGAGGATCACTGCAAGGCCATTGATCTGATTATCCACAAGGGCCGGGTTGGCCAGGTCTATAATATCGGTGGTCACAACGAGATGCGCAATATCGATATTGTAAAGCTGATTTGTAAGGCGTTGGATAAGCCCGAGAGCCTGATTACCTATGTGACGGACCGGAAGGGACACGACATGCGCTATGCCATTGACCCAACTAAGATTCACAGTGAGCTTGGCTGGCTGCCGGAGACTATGTTTGCTGACGGCATCCAAAAGACAATCCGGTGGTATCTGGATAACAGGAGCTGGTGGGAGACCATTATCTCCGGTGAATACCAGAACTACTACGAAAAGATGTACGCCAACAGATAAAGTAACTTGCAAAGAGAGGTATGCGTGTGAAAGCACTGGTTTTGGCCGGAGGTCTGGCCCAAATTGAATTACTCAACCAGCTGAAGGCCAGAAATATTACCACAGTTCTTGCTGACGGCAATGCTAACGCCCTGGCAAGACCCTATGCGGATATTTTCTACCAGATTCCCATTTTTGATGTGGAAGTGGTCAAAGAAGTGGCGCTGAAGGAAAAGGTGGATTTCTTGATCACGGTATGCGCCGATCAGGTGCTGCTGATCGTTGCCCAGGTTTCGGAAATGCTGGGGCTGCCTTGCTATATTGACTACAAAACGGCTCAGAATGTATCTGACAAGAAATACATGAAGCAGATTTTTGTGGAGCATGATATCCCTACCTCCCGGTATGTGGAGATGGGAACCCTGGACTGGGAGAAAATAAAGCATTTGGAGTACCCGCTGGTGGTCAAGCCCGTGGACGCTTACAGCTCCAAGGGTGTGCGGAAAGCCTTTAACCCGGAAGAACTGGAGGTTTATTTCCAGGAGGCTTCCCAGATCAGCCGCTGCGGCGATGTGATCGTGGAGGAATTCTGCCAGGGTGAAGAAATCAGCGTGGATGTCTATGTGGAAAACGGCAAGGCAAAGCTGCTGTGCGTTTCCAACAGCGAGAAAATCAAAAATGACGACCGGTTTATTATTTTCCGGGGCAGGTATCCCGTGGCGGCTACCCAGCAGATTATGGACCAGATTCAGCAGGTTGCCCAGAAGATTGCGGATGCGTTCGGCCTGACCGATTCTCCCATGCTGATTCAGATGATTAACGATGGAAAGCGTGTTTCTGTACTGGAATTCTGCGCCCGTACCGGCGGCAACATGAAGTATCTGCTGATCAGGCGTTCCTGCGGGTTTGATGTGATTAAGGCAGTGATTGACCTCACCCTTGGACAGAAGCCTGTGGTGGAGATGGCCGAACCGGAGAACAAGTATATTGTTAACGACTTTATTTACTGTGAGCCGGGTGTGTTTGACCGCATGGAAGGCTTTGAGGAAATGCTGGAGCAAGGAATCATCTCAGATTTCTGCTGCCTACGGCCTAAGGGAATGGTGGTTCGGGGTGTTAACAGCAGCAGCGACCGTATTGCCGGCTTTACCGTGCAGGCCGATACGCTGGAGGAGTTTAACCGGAAGCACCGGATTGCTGTGGAGTCTGTAAAAATCCTGGACGTGGATGGCAAAGATATTATGCGCCGGGATCTTCTGCCGGATCTTATTTAAAAGAATTACCCCGCTTGCGGATAACGCAGGCGGGGTGCTTTTATGTGGGGACAAGCTAGGTATCGTCTATCTTTTATCTAAAGATCCCTTTACCAAAAGGTCAATGGCGTATTTGGCACATTCGGACAGGTATTGTCCTCTCCGGAGCACAATGGCGGGCTCACGGGTGAAAGTAGATCCTTTCAAGGTGAACAGGGAAATATCCTTGTCAAAGGCTTCGTCAGAGATAAATTGCAAAGGTAGCAGTGTAGCGCCTATGCCGGCGTGGCACATGGCCCAGGCGGTGGTAACACCCACAACTTCCATGGAAATGGTGGGGTGGAAGCCCGCTTGTGTGCAAAGATGGTCAAAAAGCCGGCGCATTTCCTGGGATTGTCCCACAGTGATAAAGGGCAGGTCTTTGCAGTCCGCAAAATCGATTTGTGTTACGCCGCTGCCCATGGGTGAGGGGAGCATGTGCAGCATGGCGTTGGGCACTGCCAAAACTAAGGTGTCCGGCTCCAGGGGGATCACATCCAGGACAGATGTGTCCACAGGCAGGTTAATCACAGCAAAATCGTATTTTCCCTCGGCACATTCCTTTCTGAGCTGGTCGCTGGTGGTTTCGTGGAGATAGATCTGGATACCAGGGAAACGCTCCCGCACCTTTTTCACCATATGCGGCACCAGATACAGGCTGCGGAAAGGGGAGATACCGATCACAAGCCGGCCCATTTCCCCGGACTGAAAACGCTGGATGGAGCGCTTCAACTGTTCCTGCTTATACAGCAGCTCCTGCGCCTCCTGTACGAAGAATTCTCCCGCGGGGGTGATAGTCATAGGGACAGTGTTGCGGTCAAAAAGCTTTACACCAAGCTCTTTTTCCACGCTGAGTACCTGTTTGCTTAATGCGGGCTGGGAGATATTCAATTCTTCCGCTACCTGGGAGAAATTCAGCGCCTGGGACAGCTTGATGATATACTGCAATTGCTTGGCATTCATGGTCAGTCTGCCTTTCGGAAAGATTCATTAATACTATCATACAGGCAGACAGAGGGATTTTCAAGGCGAAAAAAAGAAAAAAATATAAAAATATCTTGTTGACATTTTAAAAAATGGGTATATAATATAACTCGTTAGGAATAACTTTTATAACTAAAAAGGAATTGAAAGGAAGTTTTTGCCATGCCTTCTTCATTGATCTATTTGGGCGTGATGCTGGCTGTGATCGTCGTGTGGTTCGCACTGATGAAGCGACCCGTGTACGAGGCGGTCTTTATCAGCTTTCTGCTGCTGCTGACCATCACCGGCACCTGGGGAAATGTTTGGGTGTACATTACTGACGCCCTGGGTACTTCGCTGCTGTACTCCATGGTTGCCTTTGTTGCGATGTCCATACTGCTGACCAAGACCAAAATCATCGATAGCTGCATTGCTGTGATTTTGTCTGTTGTGGGTCGGCTGTCCGGCGGCGCGGGTTATGCTGCTGTGGTAGCCAGTAGCTTCATGGGCGCTTTGTCCGGCTCCGGCCCGGGCAATGTTATGGCCACCGGCGCGATCACCATTCCTGCCATGAAGCGTTCCGGTTTCCCTGCGGAACTGGCGGCAAACATTGAGAGTAACGCCAGCTATATGGGCAATATGATTCCGCCTTCTTCTAATATCGTGGCTGCGCTGGGCGCTTTTACGGCCCTGTACCCTGAGCTGAATATGACCACCGGCCAGTTCTGGATTATTCTGTGGGGCGTTGCTATTTGGTTCATCGTTCAAAGACTTGTGATGGTCTGGGGCTTCTGCAAGTATTACAAGGTAAAGCCCATGGCAAAGGAAGACCTGCCTGATATGAAGACCACCTTGAAGGAAGGCTGGCAGGGACTGCTGCTGCCTGTGATCATCCTGCTGCCCTTCGTGCTGGATTACCTGTTTAAGGATAATTTCTTTACTGCCCGCCTGGGTAAGGACGGTGCCAAGTACTTCTCCAGCTCTATCCTCCTGTTCATTGGCGGTGTGGCTTCTATCTTCACCTGCCTGATTGCAAAGGATAAGTCCGTTGTCACCCCCAAGAGCATTGCCAAAATGTTTGGTAACGGTGTCAAGACCATTGCTCCTGCCATTGGCGTGTGCGTCTTTGGCTACATGATCGGCTCCCTGTTCGGGGAACTGGATGTAGCGGAGGAAATGGGCGCCATTATTACCGGCTGGAAGTTTGGAAAGCTGGGTACTGTGGTAGCAGTTTGCCTGATTACCTGCTTTATGGGTATGGTTGTCCCCGGATCTTCTCTGGTGGTCATTTTTGGACCTATGTTCATCACCACCCTGGCAAGTGTTGGCGTGGATCCTCTGCTGGTGGCTGCCATGCTGCCCTGCATCTGCGGCGTTATGTGCGGCATTACCCCTCCCTTGGGTCTGGGTATGTATGCCGGTATGACTTTGGCTGAGTCCGATTTTGACAAAACCTTTAAGAACAATCTGTGGTGGGTAGCCGCCCAGTTTGTGCTGGAAGTCGTTGTGCTGATGGGCTGGCTGCCCATTCTGGGTCTGTAAGGAGGTTGTGAAATGAAAGAAACCTGCAAGAAGATTTCCTCGGTTATGAAGACCATTTTTGGTTACGGCATTATGATCTGCCTGTTTGCCGGCGGCCTAACATTCTTCGGTTATCTGGCTGCCATGTTTATCGGCGGTGAGACTGCAGCCGCAATCTGCACATTCATTTACAAGACCATCATTCCCATCATCATTACCTGCTCCACCGTTCTGGTACTGTTTGGCCTGGCTGCCATGTATATGGCTGGGGAGATGGCCCTCAGCGGTGATAAGAAAAAAATGTCCAAGCATAAGGGTGAAATGTAATAAAAAATGTCCTGCCTTTGTGATATGCACCCCAAAAGTTAGACACTTTTGGGGTGTATATTTTTATGGTCTTGGGGCGTGGTGTTGACCCATTGTGTGATAGCAGATATGGGCAGCTTCAGGGTCTTTGGTGCATTCCATCTGCCAAAGGGGGACAGCTTCGCCTAGCCGGTTCACCAAAGACCGGGCTGTTTCCTGCCCGGTGCCGAGGGGAATGTACGGGATCAGTTGCAGGAGCATGGCCTTGGCCTCTTGTGGGTCGGCTCTATAAATACGGTTTTCGCTGCCTCTGCGCAGAATACAGATTCCAGCCAGAGCGACGGAGATGTTTGTGTCCAGACCGTGTTTTCCGCTCCAGGGAGAGCCGCAAATTGTGACACTACTGTCGATACGGACAAAAGGTTTATCGTCATTGACCATCACAGCCCGGCTGCCAAGAATCTGCCGCCACAGGCGGGTATGGGTGGATTTGCCTGTGCCGCATCTGGCGGTAAAGAGATACCCTTTGCCGTCCACAGCCACCGCACTGCCGTGAAGCAGGAGAACGTTGTAGTCTATGAGGGATTCTGCCACCTTGCGCTGGATGGAGGTTCGCTCCAGAAAGGGCTCTGTAAAGGTTCGCTGACGCATACCTTCTTGTTGGGCCTCTAGATCAAGAGCCTGCTGTTCAAATACCAGATCTTCCCGGCAGATAAAAACAGAAAAATCCGGAGGCTCTTGGGTCAGGTAGTTCCGGCAGTAGTCCCGGGTGCTCTCAAACATTGCGCTGACAGCGGCAACGTGACCGGCGATTTTGATACAAAAATCCGGCATGGAAAGCACCTCCTTGGAGAAGGGATTACTCGGTGGTAAGCCCCTGATTGTTTTTTGCCTTTTTCTGCTGATTCAGCCACACCTTCATCACAATGCTGTGGGGCAGCAGCTTCACAAGCAGCACCTGCGCCTTCACAGGCAGGCCGTGGATAGAGACCTCTTTTTTGGTCTTATACAGGTGACGAAGGCCGGTAGCTACCACGTCTTTGGCTTCGTACAGGTGGTTGAAGTACTGCACCTGATGTTCGTTGGTTTGGAAAGCGTGATTGAAAAACTCGGTTTTTACCCAGCCCGGGTTCATTGACATCATGCGGATGCCCCGCTCCTTCAACTCCTGATTCATGGCCCGGCAATAGCTGAGCACAAAGGCCTTGGCAGCACCGTAGGTGGTGATGTAAGGCACAGGCTGGAAAGCGGACAGGCTGTCCAACTGGAGCACGTGGCTGCCTTTTGACATATAAGGCAGAGTGATTCTGGTCATAGCCACCAACGCCTTGCAGTCCAGGTCGATCATCTGCATATCTTCCTCAAGAGGAATATTGTGATAAGCACCGAACTTACCAAAACCGGCGGCGTTTACCAAAAGCTTCACATCCGGCTTTTCCCGCTCCAGCAAGGCGGTAAAGCAGGGGAAGCTGTCCGGATTCAAAAGGTCCAGCACCACAGGCCGTACAGGGATGGAAGTTTCGTTTTTCAGTGTCTCCAAGGCGTTTTCCCGCCGTGCCACAGCCCAGATTTCGTCCACAGACACATAACCGCTGAGCTGGCGGACAAACTCCCGGCCCATGCCGGAGCTGGCACCGGTCACAATCGCAATTTTCATAGGGTTTCCTCCTTGCAGGCGTCAAGCAGCGCCTGTTTTTCGTTGGGCAGGCGTTCCTCCTGCACCTGTTCCAAAAGCCACTGAAGCTTTTTTCCCAATTCCGGCCCGGGTTGGTATCCCAGTGTCATCATATCCCGGCCATCCACAGCCAGGTCTTTGATACACAGTACCTGCGCCTCCTGCTGGAGCTGGACAAGCTGCTGTTCTACTTGCGACAGCATGTCGTCACCGTCCTCAGCCACGCCCTTGCCGGCCTTGTCGGCCTGCTGCAGGGCAATGAGTTGGGTAAGCCTATGGACACCGTATTTTCCCATACGCCGCCGCAGAAGCCGTCTGTCTGGCTCCAAAGGCAGCATGTGATGCTCAATCAGAAAAACCACCTGTTGCCGCAGGGCGGTGGGGGCTTTCAGTTCAAGTAAGGTTTGTTCTGCCAATTGGGCAGAAACGGCGGCGTGACCTTTAAAATGTCCCCGCCCGTTTTCATCCATGGTAAACGCGTGGGGCTTGCCCACATCGTGCAGCAGCGCGGCCCAGCGGAGCGCCAGATCCCCGGAAACATTTTCCACCACGTGGGCGGTGTGGGTGTATACATCATAGCGGTGGTGAGGGGTGTGCTGCGTAAAACCCACACAGGGCTTCAGTGCAGGCACAGCCTGGGTGATAACCGGAGCAAAGGTCAGAAGATCCCGGGCCGTAACCAAAGAAAGTAGTTTACATAACTCTTCGAAAACCCGCTCCCGGGCTAACCGTTCCATGGTTGGCGCAAGGGTTTCCATAGCCTGATGGGTGGCGGATTCCGGCTGCAGGCCGTAGCGCACCGCAAACCGCACACCCCGCAGGATGCGCAGAGCGTCCTCCTGAAAGCGGGTTTCGGGGTTGCCAACGGTGCGCAGGATTCGGTTTTTCAGGTCTTCCTGCCCGTCCCATGGGTCTGCAAGGCCGGTTTCTGGATGATAGGCCATGGCGTTCGCCGTAAAATCCCGGCGGGCCAAATCTTCCTCCACGCTGTCCACGAAGGTCACCTCGTCCGGGTGCCGCCCGTCGGAGTAGCCCTGCTCTGTGCGAAAGGTTGTGATTTCATAAACAACGCTGTCCACCACCACACCAATCGTGCCGTGCTTCTGTCCGCTGCGCACCAGCGTATGGGCAGAAAACAGCTCCGCCGTGGTCTCCGGCGGGGCGTTGGTACACAGGTCATAATCCTGAGGTGTTAGTCCCAAAAGCGCATCACGAACACACCCGCCCACCGCATAGGCGCGGAAGCCGGCTTTTTCCAAGGTGTGGATGCAGTATAGGACAGACGGGGGCAGATACATATTATTTCTCCTGTAAGGCGCATCCGTCCAGCAGGCACCAAAGACCCAATGCCAGATAGAAGATGCCGTTTTCTGTATTGAGGGATACCGCGCAGAAGTACACAGAGCCCAGCTGTGTGAACAGAAGCCATCTATAATCGGCCTTATCAATAATTGCCGCGGTGCGGTGGTAGGCAAACAACATCAAGCAAACAGAGGCAAGAAGCTGGAAACAGTAGGTGATCACCTGACTCTGGGTACCCCAGGTGCGGCACTGGGAAACCACGTGGAGCATAAGGTAGACGCAAACCGCCATGTAGGCCAGAAACGGAGGCGTTTTACCCCGGAATCGGAAGATGGCGCATACCACAAGCGCCAAAGCTGCTGCAATTCCCAGATATAGGCACAGCTTTGCAATCACATCACCGACCGTAACGGATTCTGCCAGCGCAAACACACAAATCCCCGCCGCGGCTGCAATACAGCCCAGTCCGCCCAGAATAGAGCGGGGGAAACGGTGGGCATATCCGCCGTCTCGGGGGAATGTCCTGACCCACAGAATAAGAATCGCCAGTACCGCCACAGTCAAAACAGCGGTCAGAATGCTGCTTATATGGCCCACAGGCAGCAGTCCCCCGGCATCCCGAAGGGAATACAGCCACATCCGCAGCCCCAGACCGGTCAGACCCAGCAGGGGAGTAATCAGCAAAAGAAATCTTAAATCAGTAGTTTTTTTCATAAGCGTTGGGCTCCTATAAAACCAGTAGAACCAGCCAGATGATGCCGGCGATGATAGGCTGATGAACCATGTAGATCATCAGAGAGTGCTTTCCAAAGAAAGTAAAAAACTTAATAACAGGGTTATGCAGGTCTACATTGGGTAGGCGGGTGGCCTTATCCTTGTACAGGGTTTTGCCAATGGCTGAACCCATAAGGAAGTAACCAAAGTTAGGCAGCAGCGGGTAATAGTCCGAGGAGGCAAAACCCCAGTTCATTACCCCCAGAGGGATAAGCCAAGGGAAATCTACCCGTACATTTTCTTTCAGATACAGGCCCAGCAGCGCCAGTGTCAGACCCAATACGGCCAGCAGCAACGGGTGTCCCTTCCGGAACAGCGGCCACAGCAGCATGCAGCAGCCCAAGCATTGCAGTACGCCAAAGTAGATGATGATACCTCTGTCCGCAAAGTTCAGAAAATACATACCTGCTGTTACGGCGGTAATCACCATACCACAGCCGATTACCTGCAAGCCCCGCTTTACAGGATGGGAGCCTAAAGTGGCGCAGCAGCCGGATATGAACAGAAACAGCGTGCCGCCCCAGTCCTGCGACCAGTTAAATAAGGCAGGGTTCTTCAGATCCACCACATCGAACAGTACCACCAGATCGTATGTGATGTGTATGGCAACCATAAGCAGAATCCAGACGCCCCGCAGCACATCCAGTTCCCAAATCCGTTTTTTCATCAGCATTACCTCGAATTCTTAAAAACAAAACCATTATACCAGTGAACCTAGTGGATTTCCACCCTTTTTTGGAAAAATTGCACTTGTTTATTCCAACGGGGCAGAGTATAATAATATGGATTTTATGCTCCCCGGAGGGAAGAAACCTATGACACTTGTGATAATTGGGATTTTAAGTCTGCTGCTGGCCTGTGGGATCTGCCTTGGCGCGGGAGCATTCCACACGCTTGTGTGGCTGTATGCGCTGCCGCTGGGTTTTGCAGGCTGCTTTCTGGGGGCGCTGCTGGCGGTATTCTTATTTACTTATGTGGCATGCCAGATTATCGATACGGAAAAGCCTCAGGAAAAGGACAGTCCCTTTTATAGGGGGCTTGCCTACTTTATCATACGGCTGATTTTGCCAATCTTGCAGGTGAAGATGCACATTACGGGCTTGGAGAAAGTTCCCCAAAACGGGCGTGTCCTGCTGGTGAGCAATCACCTAAATGATATGGATCCGGTGATCCTGCTGTACTTCTTCCGGAAAAAGCAGTTGGCATTCATCTCCAAGCGGGAAAACGGCAGGCTGTTTCTGGTGGGTAAGCTGATGCATAAACTGATGTGTCAGCCCATTAACCGGGAAAATGACCGGGAGGCATTAAAGACCATCCTCAAATGTATCCAGTTACTTAAGGATGATGAAGTATCCATAGGTGTATTTCCGGAGGGATATACCAGTCTGGATGGGTTGCTGCATCGCTTTCGCAGTGGTGTGTTCAAGATCGCCCAGAGGGCGCAGGTGCCCATCGTGGTGTGTACCCTGAAGAATACCCAATACATTTTTAAAAATGCAATGCATCTGAAACCAACCCCTGTGTATCTGGACGTGGTGGGTGTAGTTCCCGCGGAGGGACTGAAAGACGTCACAGCGGTGGACATTGGCAACCGTGTCCATGCCATGATGGCGGAAAATCTTGGGCCGGACTTGGTACTGGGCGGTACAGAAGAAAATCCTTGATTTCACCGCTATTTCCCGGTATAATGATTTACACTGAAATTTAATCCAAAATTTGGAGGAACAGATATGAAAAACAGCGAAAAAACTTTGGATATGATCGTGAACCTGTGTAAGAACAGAGGTTACGTTTACGCCGGCTCCGAGATCTACGGCGGCCTGGCAAACTCCTGGGACTACGGCCCTCTGGGTGTGGAATTTAAGAACAATGTGAAGAAGGCATGGCTGAAGAAATTCGTGCAGGAATCCCCCTATAATGTGGGTCTGGATGCCGCTATTATCATGAACCCCCAGACCTGGATCACCACCGGCCACGTGGGATCTTTCTCCGATCCTCTGGTGGACTGCAAGGGCTGCGGTTCCCGTCAGCGGGCGGACCAGCTGATCGCGGCAGCACCCTCCGGCCAGCAGGTGAATGTGGATGCCATGGATTTCGAGCAGATGGATGCCTTTATCGCCCAGAACGAGGATGTGGTGTGCCCCAACTGCGGCAAGCACCATTTCACCTCCATTCGCAAGTTCAACCTGATGTTCAAGACCCAGATCGGCGTTACCGAGGACTCATCCTCCACCGCATACCTGCGTCCTGAAACCGCTCAGGGCATTTTTGTCAACTTTGCCAACATTCAGCGTACTACCCGTAAGAAGCTGCCCTTCGGTGTCTGCCAGGTAGGCAAGGCTTTCCGTAATGAGATCACCCCGGGTAACTTTACCTTCCGTACCCGTGAGTTCGAGCAGATGGAGTGCGAGTTCTTCTGCAAGCCCGGCACAGATCTGGAGTGGTTTGCTTATTGGAAGGACTTCTGCAAGAACTGGCTCATCAGCTTGGGTATCAAGGAAGATTCCCTGCGGCTGCGTGACCATGACCCGGCAGAGCTGGCCTTCTACTCCCGGGCTACCACCGACATTGAGTACCAGTTCCCCTTCGGCTCCGGCTGGGGTGAGCTGTGGGGCATTGCCGACCGTACCGATTATGACCTGGGCCGCCATCAGGAGGCTTCCGGCAAGACTCTGGAGTACTACGATCAGGAAGCAAACGAGCACTACATTCCTTACGTCATCGAGCCTTCTTTGGGCTGCGACCGTGTGGCGCTGGCGTTCCTGTGCGAAGCCTATGATGAGGAAGTTGTAGGTCAGGATAAGAAGGGCAACGCGGATATCCGTACCGTGCTGCACCTGCATCCGGCACTGGCACCCTTCAAGGCCGCTGTGCTGCCTCTGAGCAAAAAGCTCAGCCCCAAGGCAGAGGAAATCTACGCCGAGCTGCGTAAGGACTTTATGGTGGACTTCGATGATGCCGGCTCCATCGGCAAGCGCTACCGCCGTGAGGACGAGATCGGCACACCTCTTTGCATCACCGTGGACTTCCGGACTGTGGGCGATGAGAACACCCCTGCTGACGATTGTGTCACTGTCCGTGACCCTGACACCATGGAGCAGGTGCGTATCCCCATCAGCCAGCTGAAAGCCTATATCGAAGAAAAGTGCAGATTCTAAGAAAAAGCAACACCCCGGAAGCTCAGGCTTCCGGGGTAAATTTTTTATGGGGTTGCGGGGGGTTCTTTTTTCTGCGCCAGCTTCTTGCGGCGCTTCTTTTTGGCTGTTCTTATAATCACTACAAACACTACAATAACCACAGCGATCAGAATCAGCGCCGGAGATGCCGAAATCAGGAACACAAGGATATTTACCAGAGTGTTGCCGGTGCCTTTCAGCGTATTCATAAAGCCGGTGGCGATCCGCTGCCATACATTCTGTTCCTCAGTAATGGTCAGCTCTGTTACCTGAGAGAGGGATAGGTGAATGGTGGCGTAATTGATCTGGTTGTCCATCAGCCGAAGCTGGGAAGCAACCGTTTCCAACTCATAGCGTATATCGGTGAGCCGCGCCTCGATTTCCAGCAGGTCAGACATGGTCTCCGCCTTCTCCATCAGCTCCAGCAGACGATCCTGCTCGGTTTCAAGAGCCAATACCCGGCTTTCCGTTGCCACATACTGCAGTGTAACGTCATCCAGATCCTCAGTCAGGGAGGTGACGTTGGCGCTGCCCTCTACATGGGACAAGAAAGTATCTGCTTTTTCCGCGGGGACACGGATCGTCATGTGGGCATTGCGCCACTGGCGGACATCGTTAGAGCCGTTGTAAAGTTCCCGGGATTCGGTATAGCCACCCAGAGCGTTGATCTGTGACTCCAACTCAGGCAGCAGGGCGTCCATATCCTGGGTTTCCGCATCGATGTGGACAGTGCGGATTAATTTCCTGTCTACGGGGGCGGGTGTGGCGGTGGTGCCGGTGCTCAGGGATGCCTCGGGGGCTTCCATGGAATCGGAAAGGTACTCCTTGTCGGCGGCTTGGGGAGCATCATAATTATCCAATGCTCCTGAGGACTCGCTCTTTTGCGCGCCGCAGCCCCATAGCAGAGTGGCGATCATAACCACCAGCAGGGCTAACTGCAACTTCTTGTGTTTCATCTTGGTTCCTCCTTTCAAATGTTACCGCTTATCAAAGGAAAAGCGGGTACTTACGGTTGATTTACAACCCCTGTGAACAGGGGAATCCCTTCTTTTTCCAGTACAAACAGGAAGGGCCTATCCAGAGTGAACTGGATGGTTTGGGTGGGAGGCTGGGGCGAGGTGGGTTCTGCCATCATCACCATATAGCTGGCGGCGTCAGCGCCTTTCTCATCAATGGACACCCGGGCTGCTTGCTGCACCGTGGCCAGCCGTACGGGAATGTCTGAGGCAACTAGGGGGGAAAAGTCAGCGGCGTCAGTATCAAATACATGGGTGATGCCCAATGCTTTCAGCCCGTCGGTCAGCTCTGCCGACGAGGATACATCAAATTTGGGCACCGATAGGTTCACGTTTACATAGCTGCAGCCCTCATAGTCCATGGGACTGGTAACGGAGAGATCCGTAAGGTACTGTCCTGCCAGTAAGATGTCCTGAGGGGTACTTCCCTCATTGGGCAGGAACAGCCACATATTGCTCCCGTCCCGCAGGGAAAGGCATACAGCGCCGTAATTGCTGCCCTGATAATAGTGGGTTGGCCAGCTTTTTTTGTTAAGGAAAGAAACTTCCAAATCTCCGCTGGGAGTGTGGAAAGTACCTGTGGAACTAAGGGCTTCGCTAAATTCTTCCTGCCATTGTGCCTGCATGTGGATGGTGGAAGCCAGAACCATTACGGTGTCCTCCTCAAGGAGAAACTCGTCGGCATGCTTTTTCAGAAAACCGCCGGTGCTTTCGTTCAGCCAGGTTTGCAGGGCGGCAAGGGCATCTTCACTTGTTAAATCCGTCTGGTAGGTAGAAGCATAGTAGCAATGGGCCAGAGAAGCAGGCGCTTCCTCATGGTATTGCAATTTCTGATCCAGCCACAGTGAATTTTCCGAGATACAGATGTTGTACCCGTCGTTAAAGTATACACTTTCCCACACAGCCGATACCTGCTGCCGCAGCTGGGCTGTGTCCTGTGCCCCCAGCACATCCAAAATTTGCTGAGAAGAAGATCCTCCCGTAACCTCTGCCAGCATGGCAAGGGCAATGTAGCCATTAAGGGGTGACCAGACCTTGTTGCTGCCATCCGTACTCTGCAGGAATAGGGCTGAACTGTCCTTAAAAAAGGGAAGTAAATTATCAAGGGCGGTTTGGACGGCATCGTTTCGCAGGGCATTCTCGGCCACCCACTGGTCCTGCGCCTCAAAAAATGCGTGATCATCCTTATAATTCCCCCGGTCGGGCAGGTTGAGCAGCCTGGGGGATTCCCGCTGTGACAGGGCAATATCTGCAAGTGTGGAATTGCCGTTGCTGTGAACATTGTCATAGAGATAGTCATCCCCGGGGCGGTCCGCAGCAGGCTTTTCAGCCTCGGGAGCAGATCCTCCGGTAGACTTGTAGCTAAGAAATGTGGGGGCAAACAGTTGTACAACCATTACCAGAACCAGTACCGCCGCAGCGGCGTATACCCAGTGAAAGGGACGGTGTTTTTTGGCGCGGATGGTTTCTTCAATATACTGGTCGCTGATATACTCCAGCGCCTGCTCCAGTATTTCCGGTTTCATTCCAGAATCCCCTCCTTATATAAATAGTCCCGCAGCCCAGTGCGCAGCCGGTTCAAACGCACAGAGACGCTGCCTGGGGTCATGGCGTATTGCCCTGCCAGAACCTGCACCGGGTCACCGTACCAGTACCGGCGCAGGAACAAAGCCCGATTGGTGTTGGTGAGGGTGGCAAGGTATCCGTTGATGGCCTGACCCAAAACCTTTGCATCCAGCGTGTCCTCTACGTTATCGCCGGGGAGGGATTCTGCCAGCTCCTCAAGGGACAAAACGTAGTATGAGCACCGTTTTTGCGCCTTGTTGTGGCGTAGCTTATTCAGAGCGGTATTCCTGCCTACACGGTAGACATAGGGTGTCAAGGGATCCGGTTTTTCCGGGGGGATGGCGTTCCACAAAGCCAGGTATGTATCATTTACCGCTTCCTCAGCGTCCGGTAAGCTGTTGAGAATATTCATGGCGAGTCTGTGTAGGCCGTTGCCAAATTTTCGTGCCAGCGCACTGATGGCCTCCTCTGCTCTGTTCCAGAGCAGTTGCAGAATCTGCTTATCGTCCACGGAAAAACCTCCTTTCACTTATTACCTACCCGTTGGCAAAGAAATCTTACATATATTATAGTACACTATGGAATAATTTCCAAGGGCTTTGTCCATAATTGGCTGTGAGGAGGGATACTATGAATCTCAAGCAAATTATGACCAGCCCGGTTATTTCTGTAGAACCGGATGAATCGGTGGAGGTTGCCGCAAGGACCCTGGAGCACTATAACATAGGTGCGCTCCCTGTATGCCGGGGTGGGCGGCTGTATGGTGTGGTTACGGACAGGGATTTGGTAATCCGCTGTGTGGCGGCAGGGAAGGACCCAGCCAAAACACCGGTACGTGAGATCATGACCACACGGGTTGTTTCCGCTAAACCGGAAATGGATGCGGCAGTGGCGGCCAGCCTTATGGGCAGAGAGCAAATCCGTCGGCTCCCAGTAGTGGAAAATGGAAAGGTCAAAGGTATGGTTAGCTTGGGCGACCTGGCGGTCATTGAGCAAAATGCCTATGATGCGGCGGATGCACTGGGTGAAATTAGTTCAAAATTAACTTAAAAAACGGTTGACTTTTTGCACAAAAGAGGATATACTCTCTTATGCAAATCAGCCAAAGACTTGAAGGAAAATTAAGCGTGAAAAAAGTTAAAAAACTTGAAAAAAACGCTTGACAAATGCCTTGGGAAATGGTATCATTAGCAAGCTGTCCGATGAAAGGCAAGCGCCTGGAGGTCAGCACCTTCTGTACCTTGTAAATTGAATAACGCAGACGAACAAACACCTTGGACAATAATAATGGATTGTTCAAATCGTTGAGAAACGAATTATAACAGCCAACGAAATTCTTGAGTAATAAATTGCTAGAAGCAAATTATTCAGAAAC
>JAZNIL010000071.1:0-22990 GCA_045577435.1 Faecousia sp.
TCTTGCGGGACAAGTGCCTCTAAATCTACGATAATTGCTTCGCTTCTTGCATCTTTTCTCCATTGTTCCATAATAACACCCCCGTTTCCTTTATTATACCAGAAATGGGGGCGTATTGGAAGTTTTTTGACAGACTGAAAAACGGCAAGTCATGGACTTGCCGTTTTTGTTGTAAAAACACTGCCGGTGGCAGAGGATCACCAGTCCGGCTGCAGGTTTTCTCTAAGGGGACAGGTATGAAAAATTTCCTTTGTGATGGCCACGTATTGCTGCAGGTCAGTGGTTTTGCGCAGCTGTTTAAACAGTTTATCCGCTCCGTCGAATTTAAAGTACAGGTGCCGCCAGTGCTCTTTCAGCCGGAACATGGCGTTCCTGCTGCCGCCAAAGGCGGCTGTGTACTGGTCTAACAGCGCATCGTAGAACGCTTCAAGCGCCTCCGTGGTAGTGCCGCCGGGGGACAGAAGTCCCGGATCGCCTATGAGTCCCCGGCCCAGCATCACAGCGTTGACCTGAGGAAAATCCCTGCGGAAGTCTTTAATATGTTCCAGTGTATAGAGGTTTCCGTTGTAGCATAGTGGGATGGTAGAATGCTCTGCGGCATAGCGGAAGGCATCCATATCCACCTGCCCGTTGTAAAAATTCGTGCGGATCCGAGGATGAATGGTCAGCTCCTGGATAGGGTACTTGTTCAATATCTCCAAAATGGCGGGAAATTCATCCCTGCTGCAAAATCCAATCCGGGTCTTTATGGAAATGGGTAGAGGCGCGGACTGAAAAATTTCACTCAGAAAGGCATCCAGCCCAGCAAGATCCCGGAGCATGCCGGAACCCTTTCCCTTGACTGTGACGGTGCCGGAGGGACAGCCCAGATTGAGGTTTACCTCCTCATAGCCCAGTTCTTTGCACTTGCCGGCCATCCATAAAAAATCTTCCGGTACTTTTGTAAGAAGCTGGGGCACACAGGCATAGGGCAAAGTATCCGCCGGGGGGATTTCTCTGGATTCCCGGGGGGTAAGGCTGCGGTGGACAGTGGGGGAGAGAAAAGGGGTATAGTACCGGCGGACACCGGGAAAATACCTGCAGTGCAGTGACCGGAAAATACTGTCGGTCAGCCCCTCCAGTGGGGCGAAATAGTAACGCATATCTTTCTCCTGTATGTTCAGGAGCCTCCCGGTGGGAGGCTCCGCATTTATACTTCCATGATGACCGGCAGTATCATAGGATTGCGCTTAGTGGTCTTGAACAGGTAGCCGCTCAGGTCGTTTTTAATTGCGGACTTAATGGCTGTCCAATCCCGGACACGCTTTTTGCCGCAGCGCTCAATGGCCTCGATAGCCACGCTGCGCAGTTCCGCCATAAGCTCCTCTGATTCTTTCACATAGACAAAACCCCTGGTGATGATATCCGGGCCGCTGATCAAGCCACCATCCTGGCTGCTGATGTTCACACACACCACGATCATACCATCCTGTGCAAGGTGCTTTCTGTCACGGAGCACTACGCTGCCTACATCGCCGACCCCTGTGCCGTCCACAAATACCTTGCCTGCGGTGACAGTGCCGTTAATCTTGCAGGTCTTGGCGGTAAATTCCGCCACACTGCCCACGTCCAGAATCCGCACATTCTTGCCGGGCAGGCCCATGGTTTCGGCCAGCTTGCCATGGATCTGGAGATGCCGCTGCTCACCATGAACGGGGAGGAAAAACTTGGGCTTGCAAAGGGCATGAATAATCTTCAATTCCTCTTTGCAGGCATGTCCGGACACATGCAGCCCCTCGCTCTTTTCGTACACCACTTCCGCACCCTTGCGGTACAGCTCGTTGATGATTCTGGAAACGGCTTTTTCGTTGCCTGGGATGGCGGAGGCGGAGATAATGATCCGGTCACCTGCTACAATGTCCACCTGCTTGTGGGTAGAGAATGCCATCCGGTACAGGGCAGACATGTTTTCACCCTGAGAGCCGGTAGAAACAATGACGATCTTGTTCTTGGGCAGGCTCTTGATGGCGGCCAGATCCACGATGGTTCCGGCGGGAATCTTAATATAGCCCAGATCCTGTGCCACTTTCAGCATGTTCTCCATGCTTCGTCCGGTAACGGCCACTTTTCTGCCGTAGCGGTGGGCGGTGGCCAGTACCGCCTGAATGCGGTGCATGTTGGAGGCAAAGGTGGTAACCACGATTCTTTGGTCGCAGTTTTTAAACTGCCTGTCCAGACCTTCAGCAACGGTGTTCTCACTGGGGGTGTAGCCGGGACGTTCCACATTGGTGGAGTCAGCCAGCAGGGCAAGCACCCCCTCATTACCCAATTGACCCAACCGTGCCAAATCGGTCATGCCGTCCTTGGCGGTGGGATCGATCTTAAAGTCACCGGTCATGACCACTTTACCAACAGGGGTGGTGATGGCGAACGCTACCGCATCGGCAATGGAGTGGTTCACGTGGATAAATTCCACAGAGAAACAGCCTGCCTTTACCACATCACCGGGCTTATGGGTGATGAGCTTGACCTTATCCGCAATACGGTGCTCCTCTAACTTCAGTTTGATCAGGCCGTTGGTCATAGCGGTTCCGTGAATGGGGCAGTTTACCTGCTGCATGCAGTAGGGAATAGAGCCAATGTGGTCCTCGTGACCGTGGGTGATGAACATACCCCGCAGCTTCTTGGCGTTCTGCACCAGATAGGAAAAATCCGGAATCACCAAATCCACACCGTACATGTCCTCTTCAGGGAAACCCACACCGCAATCGATTACGATCATATCCTTGCCGTATTCCAGTACGGTGATGTTCTTACCGATCTCATCCAATCCACCTAAGGGGATGATTTTCAGTTTTTCTGCCAATAAAATTCTACTCCTTTCAAAAATAAGCAACACAAACCAAGCAGCCGCAGCTGGTCTCCAAAGCCCTGTATCGCCTGTAGAACCAGAAAACGCCCGCCGGTGCTATTAAAACAAATCAAAAACCGGGACTATTCCCGGCTGCTCAGGCCTTCCTGCCTGACGCCCGCACCCATAGTATACCACAATTAGGGCGGATTGTACACAAAAATTTTTCCGCACCACCGGACAGAATCCGACAATCCTCCATTTATTCTCCTGAAAGATAAAAAAGATAGTTGCGTGTTTGGCTTGTTGCTGTTATAATAAGACAATTAACATGGGGAGAATATGTACTCAGCAGGGAGGCGGGGTAATGAACAAAAAATTGGGAAGACTTTTACGTCCCGGTATGGGTGTCTACATCGGAATCATGCTGGCTTTCTGTGTGGTAGCCACACTGTTCCAGGAATATCTCCTGGCAGGTATTGAATTGGCAGTGACAGCCGTGGTACTGACGCTTTATTTGGTGTTTAAGGCGCGGCGGCATAACCAGCTGCGGGAGTACATCCACAAAACACTGGATGATATGAATGCCACAGAGGGCAGCCGTTCCCCCTTTCCTATGGTGGTGTTCCGGCTGGCAGACAGTGGGATTGTCTATGCCAACACACGCTTTACACAGATCACCAACTTCCAGGATGCCATGGCGGAGCGCTGTGTGGAGGATATTCTGCCCGGGTTTGCTACTGACTGGCTGTCCTCAGGGAAAAATGAGTATCCCTATGACGTGACCCTTCAGGGCCGCCGTTACAGGGTATATGGGTCTGTGATTCGGGGAGATGATCCCATGCAGACACAGTTGGGAATTCTGTTCCTGGCTGATCTGACGGAGCTTTACCAGGTACGGGATGAGTATATCCGGTCCCGGCCCGTTGTTGCCATTATCTTGGTGGATAACTATGAGGAGCTGACCAAGAACCTCACGGAGGGACAGATCTCCGCTTTGAACGCCAAACTAAACGACGCCATTACCTCCTGGACAGATGGGTATAGAGGTATCCTCAGACGCATGGAGCGCAACCGCTTCCTGTTCCTGTTTGAGAAACGGGATCTGAAGCAGGCGGTGGAGGGGAAATTCTCTCTGCTGGAGGATATCCATGAGATCACAAGCCCATCCGGTCTGGATGCGTCTGTTTCCATCGGCCTGGGTGTAGACGGAGAAACTTTTGAAGAGAGCTATAATTTTGCATCACTGTCCATCGAAATGGCCCTCAGCCGGGGCGGCGACCAGGCAGTGGTGAAGGACCGTTTGAACTTTACTTTCTATGGCGGTAGAACAAAGGAAACAGGCCGCCACAGCAAAGTGCGTTCCCGGGTAACCGCCAATTCCATGATGGAGCTGATTGGACAAAGCAGCCAGGTCTTTATTATGGGTCACAAAAACGCCGATCTGGATGTGGTGGGCGCGGCAATGGGCATCGCATGCCTGTGCCGCAAGCAGAATAAGCCATTTTACATTGTGATGGATATGCAGAACAATGTGTCCCAACGGCTTCTGGAAGAAATCAGACAGGTACCGGTTTACCGGGATGTGTTTATTTCCGGTCAGGAGGCACTGCTGCTGAGCGACAACCGCAGCACCCTTGTGGTGGTGGATACCAACCGGCCGGATCAAGTGGAGTTTGCCAGCCTGCTGGAAGCAATTCCCAGAATCTGTGTTGTGGATCACCACCGCCGGGCCGCGGACTATATTACCCCTGTGGATGTGAATCTCCATGAGCCTTACGCGTCCTCTGCCTCGGAACTGGCAACAGAACTTTTGGAGTATGCGGTGGAGCCTAAGGATGTCCTGCCCATTGAGGCAAAGTCTCTGATGGCAGGTATTTTCCTGGATACCAAGAGCTTTAACGTGCGTACGGGAGAGCGGACCTTTGAGGCGGCAGCCTACCTGCGCCAGTTGGGCGCGGATACGGTGGAAGTGAAGAAGCTTCTGCAGAACGACTTCAATGACACCATGGCAAAGTATCATATTATCAAGTCTGCCCGGCTGTACCGTGAGGAACTGGCCATTGCGGCCCTGACCGCGGGTACGTCCCGAACCCTGGCTGCCCAGGCGGCAGATGAAATGTTGAATATTTCCGGAATTACAGCCTCTTTTGTGCTGTACCCGGATGAGGGTAAGGTAATTATTTCTGCCCGGTCTATTGGCGAGGCCAATGTGCAGATGATTCTCGAACCCCTTGGAGGCGGTGGCAACACCGCTACCGCAGGTGCCCAGATTCCTGATGCTACCGTTAAGGAAGTGTTGGATAAGCTGGTAGCATCCATTGACCGATTCTATGAACTATAAGGAGATCAAGTTATGAAAGTAATCTTACTGCAGGATGTAAAGGGCAAAGGCAAAAAAGGCCAGATGTTGGAAGTGTCTGACGGTTACGCCAGAAACTTTATGCTGCCAAGAAAACTGGCCATTGAGGCTACACCTGATGCCATTAACACCATGCGTATGAACGATAAGGCTGCCGCGGAGAAGGCGGCAAAGGAACGTGCCGAAGCGCTGGAAATCTCCAAGCAGCTGCGTGCCATGACCCTGACTGTCAAGGCCAAGGGCGGTGGCGCAGGCAGACTCTTCGGTTCTGTTACCAATCAGGAAATCGCTGACGCGCTGAAGGCTTCTGCCGGCATTGTGCTGGATAAGCGCAAGATTGTCATTTCTGACCCCATCAAGAGCGTGGGTACATTCACTGTCCAGTGTAAGCTGGGCTATGAAATCACCGCACCCCTCACTGTAAAGATTGAGGAGATCTAAGTAAAATACCTTTACGGAAAGGAGAATGTACATGGATGAGGAATTGATGCGGCACCAGCCCCCCCAGTCTCTGGAGGCGGAGCAAGCAGTCCTCGGTTCTATGCTCATTGACAGCCGCTGTGTGGGCGATGTGATCGGCATCCTGCGCCCGGAGGATTTTTACCTGCAGCAGAACAGGGAGATCTATGAGACCATCTACACCATGTTCAATTTCTCCCAGACCATTGACCCGGTAACGGTTCTGGAAAAAATGCGCCAGATGGGGGTTCATCACGAGCATTCCCGGGATTATATCCAGCAGCTTATGGAGATTACTCCCACAGCTGCCAATGCGGTGCGGTACGCAGGCATCGTCCGGGATAAATCCATGCTTCGCTCTCTAGCAGACGCATCTACGGATATTTTCCAGATGGTTCATGAACAGGTGGGAACACCGGGGGAAATTCTGGAAACCGCGGAGAAGAAAATTTTTGCTCTGCGTAAGGGTGAGCGAAGTGAATCTCTTGAGCACATTGGCGTGACCCTCCACAAGGTGTTTGACCGCTTGACAGAGTTGAGTCAATCGGACTCTGCTATTCCCGGAATGTCCACAGGTATGCGGGATCTGGATAAGAAGATCAACGGCCTGAACAAAACCGACTTCCTTCTGATCGCCGCCCGTCCGGCAATGGGCAAGTCTGCATTTGCCCTGAACATTGGTCTGAATGTGGCGAAAAAGTATAATAAAACCGTGGCAATCTTCAATTTGGAAATGTCCCGGGAACAGCTGGCTATGCGTCTTTTGGCCAGCGAAAGCTTTGTGGAGCTGCAGAAACTGGCTACCGGTAAGCTGACAGAGGAGGAGTGGAGCAAGCTGTGTATGGCCTCCGCCGCTCTGAGCCAGACGGATATTCGCATTGATGACAATCCCTCCATTACCGTGGCGGAGCTGAATGCAAAATGCCGGCGGTTAGATAATCTGGGGCTTGTAATCATTGACTATCTGCAGCTCATGCAGGGTTCCGGTTATGGAAAAACCAGTGATAACCGGGTAAATGTGGTCAGCGATATCTCCCGTTCTTTAAAGATCACCGCAAAGGAGCTGAATGTGCCGATCATCTGCCTGAGCCAGTTGTCCCGTGGCCCGGAAAGCCGTACTGATAAACGCCCCATGCTCTCGGATCTGCGTGAGTCCGGCGCTATCGAACAGGATGCGGATGAAGTGCTGTTTTTATACCGGGATGAATACTATAATGAAAACACAGAGGATAAGGGTGTGGCTGAGTGTATCGTGTCCAAGAACCGCCATGGCGAGGTGGGAACAGTAAAATTGCAGTGGATCGGCCAGTACCAGACCTTTGCGGACCGGGAGTGGAAGCATGCTGAATAAGCTGCAGGTGTTTATTCGAAAATATGCCCTGCTTCAGCCGGGGGATACTTTGTACTGCGCAGTGTCCGGCGGCGCGGATTCTATGGCGCTGCTGTGGGCTATGTACCTGCTGCGGGAAAAGCTGGATATCCGGTTGTGCGCGGCTCACTTTAACCATTGCCTGCGGGGCGAGGAATCAGACCGGGACGAGGCATTTGTCCGGTCGTTCTGTCAGGATTATCAGATTCTGTTTCATGCCGGCTCGGCCCAGGTGGTGCCGGGAAAAAAGGGTTTGGAAGCGGCCGCCCGGGATGCCCGGTATGCCTTTTTGCAATCTTTGCCCGGTGTGGTTGCTACGGCCCACACGGCCAATGACAACGCCGAAACCATGCTCATGCATCTGGTGCGGGGCACAGGACTGAAAGGTTTGGGCGGCATTGCCCCCAAGCGGGGAAAACTCATTCGCCCCATGCTGTCGGTCACCCGGCAGGAGGTGTTGACGTTCCTTTCTGAGTACAGCATTTCCTATGTGCAGGACAGCTCCAACGACACAGACATGTTCCTCCGCAACCGGCTGCGCCACAATATCCTGCCCCTGCTGGAGCAGGAGAATCCCAGTTTGGCGCAGAACCTGTCCGCTACGGCGCTGCGCCTGCGGATGGATGAGCAGGCGCTGGGGGAAGCGGCCCGGGTTACGGACGATGTAAATACGCTGCGGCTTATGCCTCAGGCGGTGCGCCGCCGGGTGCTGGCTAAGCTTTTGGTGCAGTGGGGCGTGAGAGAACCGGAGGCGGAGCACATTGCCGCTGTGGAGCGGCTGGTGATGTGTGAAAATCCGTCTGCCGGAGTGGATCTTCCCGCAGGAGTGCGGGTACGCCGGAATTATGGGTGCCTTGAAAAAGCGGAGGAGAAAATCCAACTTGTACCCACGGAACTGAACTGTCCTGGTGTGACGGAGTTTTCTGAGCTGGGCATGAAAGTTGTGTGCCGCGCTTATCCTTCCGGAATGCCGGGGGGGATTCCGGTGCGGTGCCGGGGAACCCTGGTGGCCAAAGCCCGTCAGCCAGGGGATACCATGCGCTTGCCGGGAGGCAGCAAGAGCCTGAAAAAACTCTTTATCGACAAAAAAATCCCAGCAGCCCACAGAGATAAAATTCTTGTGGTGTGGGATGACGATGGTATTGTGGCGGTACAAGGCATTGGCCCGGACTTAGACCGCAGCCATGAGCCCAATATAGAGCTTTCTTTTGAAACCGTATGACTTCAGCAGCTGCTGAAAAAATAGAAAAAGACAGAGAGGTTTTCTTATGAAAAACGATATCAAGGAGATTCTGCTTACAGAAGAACAGATTCAGAGCAAGGTAAAGGAATTGGCCCAGACCCTGTCCCGGGACTATGCAGGTAAGAATCCTGTGTTTGTGGGCGTACTAAAGGGCGTGGTGATTTTCTTTTCGGATTTGGTCCGCAATGTAGACATTCCCTGTGAGATCGATTTTATGAGCATTTCGTCTTACAGTGGTACTACCTCTACGGGCAGGACGGAGGTAAGAAAGGATGTATCTGTGGATATCCGGGGCCGCCATGTAGTCATTCTGGAGGATATCTTTGATACCGGAACCTCTCTTACCTACACCTATAACCACCTGATGAATAAGCAGCCCGCGTCTTTGAAGGTTTGCACATTCCTGGATAAGCCCGAACGGCGCAAGCCCGGCGTTACCCTGAAGCCGGAATATGTGGGCTATACCATTCCCAATGAATTTGTGGTGGGTTACGGTTTGGACTTTAACGAGCACTACCGCAATCTGCCCTATATCGGCATTTTGAAGCCGGAAATGTATGAATGACAAGGAGAACCCAATTTGAAAAATCGCAGACTTATCACCATTGTGATCTATGCACTGATTCTGGTGCTGGCATTTTCCTGGATGATGGGCCTTTTTGGCCAGCGGGACGATGGACTGGTATATTCCCAGATTATAGAACTGTTTAAAAATGAGCAGGTCAAAAGCTTTGTGGTGGAGGATAATTACATCCGTCTGAACCTGCATGAGCCCTATGAGGGAAAAACCAGCCTGCTGGCTACCCTTGCTGACCCGGATGGTTTCCGTCAGCAGATGTGGGAGCCGATCCAGCAGCAGAGCGAATCCGGCGTGTTGGAGGCCTATAACTTCCTGCCGGAGGATACCCTCAGCCCCTATGATTTTGTGCTGCCTGTGATTCTGGCAGGACTGGTGCTGCTGGTGGTGTGGATCCTGTTTATGGGAAGAGCTCACAACAATAATCCTATGAGTAATTTCGGTAAGGCCCGCACCACCCATGGTCTCTCCGGAAAAAAGGTCACCTTTGACGATGTTGCCGGTGTGGATGAGGAGAAGGCAGAGCTGCAGGAAGTGGTGGATTTTCTCCGCAACCCCCAGAAATTTACGGATATTGGCGCAAAGATTCCCCACGGCATTCTTCTGGCCGGCCCTCCGGGTACCGGCAAGACCCTTCTGGCACGGGCTGTGGCGGGAGAGGCGGATGTGCAGTTTTTGTCTATCTCCGGCTCGGACTTTATGGAAATGTATGTGGGCGTAGGCGCCAGCCGTGTCAGAGACCTGTTTGAACAGGCCAGAAAGATTGCCCCTGCCATTATTTTCATCGATGAGATCGATGCCGTGGGTCGCAAGCGTGGCAGCGGCCTGGGCGGCGGACATGATGAGCGGGAACAGACGCTGAACCAGCTGCTGGTGGAAATGGACGGTTTTGGCAGGACCGAGGGGATCATTGTTCTGGCGGCCACAAACCGCCCGGATATCCTTGACCCGGCATTGCTCCGTCCCGGCCGTTTTGACCGGCAGATCCATGTGAGCGCTCCCGATGCCAAGGGCCGTGAGGAAATACTGAAGGTCCATGCCAAGGGTAAGCGGCTGGATGAATCGGTGAGCCTTAGAACAGTGGCAATGGCAACCGCCGGTTTTACCGGCGCCGATTTGAGCAATCTTCTCAACGAGGCAGCTATTATGGCAGCCCGGGCTGACCGCCCTGTGCTCACCATGCGGGATTTGAATGAAGCCATGATGAAGATCGTGGCAGGCCCGGAAAAACGCAGCCGTCTGAAGATCCAGAAGGATTTGAAGATCACCGCTGTGCATGAAGCAGGCCATGCAGTGGCTATGTACAGCCTGCCAACCCACGACCCGGTGCACCAGATCTCCATTATTCCCAGAGGGAATGCCCTTGGACTGACCTGGACCCAGCCCCAGGAGGACAGTAACCATCTGACCCGCAACGAGATGTATGAACGGATCGTTGGTCTTTTAGGCGGACGGGTGGCGGAGGAAGTATTCCTGCAGGATATTTCCACAGGCGCATCCAATGACATCGACCGCGCCTCTAAGCTGGCAAGAGATATGGTGGCCCGTTATGGCATGTGCCAGAGCCTTGGCACTGTGTCCTACCAGTCCGGTAGTGAACTGTTCATTGGTCGTGACTATGAGAAGGTCAAGAGCTATTCCGAAAAGGTGGCCGGCACTATCGATGACGAGGTGAAGATCCTGATCGATAAGGCCTATGACCAGTGCCGTGAGATCTTGAAACGGGATGCGGAGAAAATGAAACAGGTAGTAGACTTCCTTTTGAAGTATGAGACCATGTCCGGCGAGCAGTTTGCTGATTGCATGGAGGGCAGGCCCATCCGCCAGATGACGGATACCACGCTGTTTGACGCATTCACAGAAGAATAGCAAAAACCCCGGAAGCGTTTTACGCTTCCGGGATTTGTTTATTATTCTAAGAGTTACACGCCGGAGTATGCGGCAAAGCCACAGTCGATGGGGAGAACCACGCCGGTAATGGCGGAGGCAGCCTTGTCGTCGGTCAGGAAGAACACGCCGCCCAGCAGCTCTGCGGAGTCCACAAAGCGGCCCATGGGAGTGCCGCTCAGGATCTTGGCGGAGCGGGCAGTGGGAGTACCATCGTCGTTAAACAGCAGCGCGCGGTTCTGGTTGGAAACCAGGAAGCCGGGAGCGATGGCGTTGCAGCGGATACCGGTACCGGCAAAGTGGGTAGCCAGCCACTGGGTGAAGTTGGAAATACCGGCCTTTGCGGCAGAGTAAGCGGGAATCTTGGTCAGGGGGATATAGGCGTGCATAGAGGAGATGTTCAGGATGTTACCGCTCTTACGGGCAACCATATCCTTTGCGAAGGTCTGGGTAGGCAGCAGCGTGCCCTGGAAGTTCAGCTTGAAAACGAAGTCCACACCGCCGGCGTCCAGATCAAAGAAGGACTTGCCGCCCTCTTTTGCCTCGTGCTGGTATTCATTGTCGCAGGTTGCACGGGGGTTATTGCCGCCTGCGCCGTTGACCAGAATATCACAGGGACCCAGATCAGCCAGAACCTGCTGGTGCACAGTCTCCAGAGCTTCGGCGTCCAGAACGTTAGCCTTGTATCCTTCGCAGATAAAGCCCTCAGACTTCAGCTCGTCTGCCAGCTTCTTCACAGCTTCTTCGTTGAGATCCAGAGCAGCCACCTTTGCGCCAGCCTGGGCGTAAGCGCGGGCCATGTCACCACACAGAACGCCGCCTGCGCCGGTAACCACGACTACCTTGCCGGTAAAATCTACATTCAAGGGAAGATTCATCATAATACGTTACCTCCAGTGTTATAGCATGTGTGTTTTATTATTTGTTATCCAGCTTATCCAGCATATCCCAAACACCCAGCATGTACATGATACCCAGAGCCCGGTCGTACAGGCCATAGCCGGGGCGGACATTGCCGGGACCTTCGTTCCACAGGTGACGGCCGTGGTCGGGACGGATATAGCCTTCGAAACCGCAGTCGTGGTAAGCCTTCAGGATCTCCAGAATCCCGGTGTCACCGTCGCAGTCCCGGTGGCTTGCTTCAGAGAAGTCGCCGTTGGGGAAGTGCTTGACGTTGCGGATATGGGCGAACGCGATGCGGTCGCAGTGCTTGCGGACAATGCTTGCTACGTCATTGTTGGGGTCTGCGTTCAAAGAGCCGGAGCACAGGGTCAGGCAGTTGTAGGGGTTGTCCACCATCTTCAGGAAACGGTCGATGTTAGATTCATTGATGAGCAGGCGGGGCAGACCGAAAATGTCCCAGGGGGGATCGTCCATGTGGATGGCCATTTTCACGTCGCATTCCTCGCAGGTGGGCATGATGGCTTCCAGGAAATACTTCAGGTTGGCCCACAGCTTCTCGTGATCCACGTCCGCGTAGTCCTTAAACAGCTGGTCCAGCTTGGCCATACGCTCAGGTTCCCAGCCGGGGAAAGACATGTTGTATTTCTCGGTGAAGTCCAGAATGTACTTAGCCATTGCGTTGTAGTCGTCCTGGATCATGTTCTTCTCATAGAACAGGGCGGTGGAGCCGTCACCGACCTCATGGAACAGGTTGCTGCGGGTCCAGTCAAAAATGGGCATGAAGTTATAGCAGATAACCTTAACACCGAACTTGGAGAGGTTGCGGATGGTCTGCTTGTAGTTTTCAATATACTGACCCCGGGTGGGCAGGCCGATTTTGATGTCATCGTGGACATTCACAGACTCTACCACATCCATGCAGAAGCCGTATTCATCCAGCTGCTTCTTTACCTCAGCGATCTCTGCTTCCTCCCAAATTTCGCCGGGCATCTTGTGGTGCAGCGCCCACACAATGCTGGTGACACCGGGGATCTGCTTGATATCAGAGAGCTTGATCTTATCGTTGCCCTCGCCGTACCAACGGAAACCCATTTGCATTGGCATAAGAAATCCTCCAATTTTCTTTCCGGCACATGTGCCTGTATTTTTCCATCTGATTGCCACAGATGGTAACATATGAGAATAGTATACCACCAAATAAATGCAATATAAATTGTATATATTGCTTGAAATATTGCAAAACTTGCGGTATGATCACAGGGAGGTGATTTTTATGAAAAATCATGCCCAGCGGTTTGATCCCCGGCAGGTTATGCATTCGGACACCTTTGAGGTGTTCCATTACAAGCAGCCCAATCCCAACGGGGTGGAGGTACACCACCATGACTTTTACGAGGTGTACTGTCTGCTGGACGGGCAGGTGGAGTACTGGGTAGATGGACGTGTGCTGCGGCTTCAGCCGGGAGATTTGCTGCTGATCAGCCCTTCGGAGCTGCACCGTCCGCTGGTGAACGGACCTGTGTATGAGAGGATCGTCCTATGGATCAACAAAGCCTATCTGGAGGGGCTGGGGACAGAGGGAAAACTCAGCCGTTGCTTCAGCCATGACGTACCCAATCTTTTCTGCCCGGACAGCGCCCAGCGAACCGATATCACAGCCAAGCTCCACGAATTGGTGCGGGAGCACTACAGCCGGGAATATGAGAGTGAACTCTCTGCCTATGGGCTGTTCCTGCAAATTATGGTGCAGATCAACCGAATGGCGATCTACGGAAGGGCCAACGATCAGGAAGAACAGCTTTCTGAACTGGTAAGCAATGTTTTGGAGTATATCAGCGCTAATATTCACCGGGAACTGACGCTGGAGGAGCTGGCCTCCTGCTTTTATGTGAGCAAGTACCACTTGTCCCATACCTTTACCAAGGAGATGGGCGTCAGCATTCACCGCTATATCATGCTCAAACGTCTGGTAATGGCCCGGCAGCTGCTGCTCACAGGCCGACCGGCAGGACAGGTTTGCAGAGCCTGCGGTTTTTCCGACTACACCAGCTTCTATCGGGCGTTTAAAACAGAGTACGGAATCAGCCCCAAGGCTTTCAGTAATCAATAAAATTATTATAATATACTTTTGCTCCCCTTGCAATGGGACAAAAGGCCGAAATTGGTATGAAATATTTATGAAAAGTTTAAATTTTCCTATTCCAATAAGCCGGAAAACTATGTATAATGAACTGGTAATCAACAGAAAACATTCTTTTTAAGGAGGCTATATCTGTGAGACAGATTGTAAACATTAACCGCAAGTGGGCATTCTCCAAGGAGGCAGCCGCACTGCCTGCCCAGGTGGACAACAAGTGGAATTTTGTGAACCTGCCCCACTCCTGGAACGCCATTGACGGACAGGACGGCGGCAGTGACTACTACCGTGGTACTGCCTATTATGTCCATGAACTGGACAAAGAGGACCTGCCGGCAGCAGACCGCTACTACATTGAGATCAAGGGCGCCAACTCCTCTGCTGACCTGTATGTAAACGGAGAAAAACTGGCTCACCACGACGGCGGCTATTCCACCTGGCGAGCAGACATTACCGCTAACCTTACCCAGAAGACCCTGATCGTGCTGGCTGTGGACAATGCTCCTAATGACACTGTATATCCCCAGGTTGCGGACTTCACCTTCTACGGCGGTCTGTACCGGGATGTGAATATCATCTGTGTCAGAGACAGCCACTTTGACCTGGATTATTACGGCGGCCCGGGTATCAAGGTAACCCCCGTGGTGGAGGGCAAGGATGCCAATGTGGAAGTGGAAGTATTTGTGACCAACGGCAAGCTGGGACAGAATTTGCGCTACTGCCTGCTGGACGGGGAAGGCAACACCGTGGCAGAACAGGTAACCAATGATACAAAGGTATCCTTTAAACTGGAAAATGTCCACCTGTGGCATGGCCGCAAGGATCCCTACCTGTATACCGCCAAGGCAGAACTTTTGCAGGATGGCGCGGTGCTGGATAATGTATCTGCCCGGTTTGGCTGCCGCAGTTTCGTAATTGACCCCGAGAACGGCTTCATCCTGAACGGTGAGGAGTACCCTCTGCGGGGCGTTTCCCGCCATCAGGACCGCTGGGGTATCGGCAACGCACTGCTGCCTGAGCACCACCGTGAGGATATTGAACTGATTTGTGAAGTTGGCTGTACCACTATCCGTTTGGCCCACTACCAGCATGACCAGTATTTCTATGACCTGTGTGACGAGAAGGGTCTGGTGATCTGGGCGGAGATTCCCTACATCTCCCAGCACATGCCCGGCGGTCGGGAGAACACTATCAGCCAGATGAAGGAACTGATTATCCAGAACTATAACCATCCCTCTATCGTGGTTTGGGGTCTGTCTAATGAAATCTCCATGAAGGGTGCGGATGACCCCGACCTGCTTCAGAATCACTATATTCTGAACGACCTGTGCCATGAGATGGACAAGACCAGACCCACCACCATGGCCTGCGTATCCCCCGCACCCATTGATTCGGAGTATGTGACCATTCCCGACACCGTTTCCTATAACCATTACTTCGGTTGGTACGGCGGCGAGACCTCCATGAACGGCCCCTGGTTTGACAATTTCCATAAGAAGCACCCCAATATTCCCATCGGCTGCTCCGAGTACGGCTGTGAGGCGCTGAACTGGCATACCTCCAATCCCACTCAGGGCGACTACACCGAGGAATATCAGGCCTATTACCATGAGGAGCTGATCAAGCAGCTGTTTACCCGCAAGTATATGTGGGCTACCCATGTGTGGAACATGTTTGACTTTGGCGCCGATACCCGTAACGAGGGGGGCGAAAACGGTCAGAACCACAAGGGCCTGGTGACCTTTGACCGTAAGTACAAGAAAGACTCCTTCTATGCCTACAAGGCATGGCTCAGCGACGAGCCGTTCGTCCATCTGTGCGGTAAGCGGTACGTTGACCGGGTGGAGGATGTGACAAAGGTGACGGTTTACTCCAACCAGCCCGCAGTGGAGCTGTTTTCCAACGGCGTCAGCCTGGGTGTAAAAGAAGCGGCTGACCATTTCTTCTACTTTGATGTTCCCAATGTGGGCACTACCCAGCTTGTAGCGGTTGCCGGCCAGTGCCGGGATGAGAGCGTTATCCGCAAGGTGGCGGAGTTTAATGAATCCTACCGGCTGAAGGAAAAGGGCGCGATCCTTAACTGGTTCGATATTACCGAGCCGGAGGGATACCTGAATCTGAATGACAAGATGAGCACCATCATGTCCACACTCCAGGGTAAGATGCTTTTGGGCGGTATGATGATGAAGCTGATGCCCAAGTCCAAAGGCGGAGATAAGAATCAGGCTATGGGCGGCATGGAGCTGACCGGTGAGATGATGAGCATGCTGGGCGGATTTACCATCCTGCGGCTTCTGAACATGGCCGGCGGTATGCTTGGCATTGAGATGACCAAGGAAGAACTGCTGGAGATGAACGCAAAGCTGAACAAGATTAAGCGGCCCAAGAAATAAGACATGAAACATACTGCCCCTGCCTGTGGGCAGGGGCAGTAGTTATCTGCCTCCAAGAAGGAGCATACACAACAGGGAAAGGATGTTTGGGCAATGGGATTTGCAGATTGGTTTTCCTTTAAATCCAAAGCGGAACGGGAGCGGGAACAGCGCGCCTATGACCGGTGGGCGTTCCCCTACGGCGATACCCAGAAGCAGAAGGTTATGGACATTGTCCGGCAGCTGCTTCCCGAGGAGGATGTAAAGGCCGCCATGGCAGTATATCTGATGGGCCGGGAGGGCTATCAGGGTTCTGTGAGGGAGGACGATGAAATAAAGTCCGCCAGAACGGAAGAAAGAAAACTGGAACGCACGGTGTACATGCTGGGCAACCATCTGCCCGGCCGTTACAGAAAGCTGATGAGCCGTTACATTGCCCTGATTCAGGCAGACGCGGCAGTGGATGAAACGCTGAATTACCCTTCTGTGGAGGAACTCCGGGAGAAAGCCAAGGCGTTGGATTTGATTCTGCGCAAATAAGTTAAGGCCACCGACAATGCCAGTGGCTTTTCCGTGCACACAAAAAAGCAAGGCACTTTCGGCACGGCTACATAAGGCAGTATTTTACGGAACACACCCTGCCGTACCGAAACTAAGTTTGCCCTTGCGGGCAAGTGGAGTTGCCTTGCGGCAGTGAAGTTACTCCGTAGTGATGTTTGCTTCGCAAGTGTTTTTTTGCAAACTTGACTTCACTTTTGACGAAAAGGCAAAAACTTCACTGTCATTTATGACAACTTCACTTCAAACCGAGGGTTTGAAACTTCACAAAAAAAGATACCACCCGAAAAAGAATTTTCTCGTTCTTCCTCGGGTGGTTTTGTCTTATGCCTTAACAAGCGGGGAATTTGTATGGAAAATTCCTCTCATTTTAATAAAACACTTCCTTATCAGACGTTGGCCTTCGTGCCTTGCTTTTTATGTTTCGGATTAGATGGACAGGCCAGCCTTGTCCAGAATCTTGGGAACGTTCTTCTCAGCGCCGATGGCCATGATGTGAACGCCGTCGCCCAGACCCTGAGCCTTGATTTCAGCGATCATTTCAGCAGCCATTTCGATACCCAATTTCATGGGCAGACCCTTGACGCCCTTTTCCTTGCCCTCTGCGGCAGCGGCGGCCAGACGGTCGATCATGTGCTGGGGGACGTCGATACCGGGGACGTTCTCGTTCATGTACTTAGCCATGCCTGCAGCCTTCAGGGGGATGATACCGGCCATAATATGGGTCTTGATACCAGCCTTGTCAACGGCTTCCAGGAAACGCTTGTAGGTGTCCAGGTCGAAAATACCCTGGGTCTGGATGTACATAGCGCCGTTTTCCACCTTCTGGCGCAGCTTGTTGATCTGCAGGAACAGAGGCTCATAAACTGGGGTGACGGATGCGCCCTTGTAGAACTTGGGAGCGCCGCCGGCAATCTCATTGCCGCCGCAGTCCAGACCGGTTTCTTCCATCTTGGAGAGCATCTTCAGGATACCCACAGAGTCCAGATCGTAAACGGGCTTCGCGTCCCGGCAGTCACCAACCACAGGGTGGTCACCGGTCAGCGCCAGCATGGTGTCGATGCCAAATGCGGCTGCTGCCAAAGCGTCGCCCATCAGAGCCATACGGTTACGGTCACGGCCGGTCATCTGCAGGATAGGCTCCACGCCGGCCTGCTTCAGCTTAATGCACAGGCCCAGGCCGGTGGCCTTCAGGCTTGCGGACTGCATGTCGGTAACGTTCACGCCGTGAACCTTGCCCTTCAGCAGCTCTGCAGCTTCCATCTGCTCAGTAAAGTCATAACCCTTAGGGGGTGCCATTTCAGCGGTAATACCAAACTTACCGGATTCCAGTGCGTCTTTTAACATGCTCATTATTTCTTCCCCCTCAGGCTGATAGTTCTGGGATATGCGAAATCGCCATGTCCCTTGTCGTCACGCAGTTTGGTCAGCTTATCCAGCTGGCCGGTGGCTTCCAGACGCTCGTAGATCTTGATCCAAGCGCAGGGGTTCTCAGGATTGACCTCGCACTTGCCGTTCTTCTGACCGCCGCAGGGGCCGTTTACCAGGCTCTTGGCGCACTGGGTGATGGGGCACACAGCGCCGGTCTGACCCAGGACACACTCACCGCAGAAGCGGCATGCCTCTTCCCAAACACCGAACTTGACGGCTTCGCCCAGATACATGGTGTTGTTGGAGGGGTAAACAGGCTTGTTGTTGGCGTTCTTTGCCACACACTGTACGCCGTCACCGCAGGACATGCAGATGACGCAGTCGGGGTTGGCAGCGTTTACGGGCTTCATCTTGGCCTTAACACCCAGGTTCATGCAGCAGTAGTCAGCGATGGTGGTAGCTACCACCTTCTTGCCTGCCTTTTCCAGAACAGCAGTCAGCTCCGCAATCTGGGGTTCACCGCCGGTCTGGCAAGCTGTGGCACAACTGCCGCAGCCTACGATGGCAACGGTCTTTGCGTCAGCGACCATAGCCATAATTTCTTCAATGGGTTTTTTCTGTGTAATAATCATGTACAACTTCTCCTTCAGATTCCTAAACAGGTTGATAAAGAATTTGCGGTTGCAGCCGGCCCCAACCGGCCGCAGTTCACAACCATTATAACGCATTTATCCCAAAAATCAACAGTTAACCGGGATAATAAGGAAAATAATATCGATAAAAAGGGAACTTATACCCAAACGGCGGCTGAACCTGCGGCTTTTTGCGAACCCGGGCAGCGGTTATGGGATATAGTCCGGCGTTTTCTTTGCTTAGCCATTGCTTGCCGGGGCAGCTGTGTCAAATGGAGGAAGTTTCTATCCAGAGGGTCAATCTAGTTCCTTCACAAGATCCGGGAGCGATTTTCTCTTTTTGCCGCGGGGCGCATCCTTGCCATAGCCCAGGGTGATTACCAGCCGCACCGGATATTGAAGGCTGCATGCGGAACGGATTTTTTCATCATCCAGCCAGCCCAGGATACAGGTATCCAACCCCTGACAGGTGGCCTCGGCCGTGAGGTAGGCGGCGGCAATGCCAATGTCGATGGAACGGTAGTCGTTGCCTTTCACCTTGGCGCCCAATGCGGCTGTTTTGGTATAAGGCATCTCCGACAGCACCAGAAGCACAGGCGCGTCAGAGGCAAATTTGTTCATACCCATACCTTGGGTGGCGGCAGCTACCTGCTTTGCCTTTTCGCCCCGGCACACGGTGACGAAATAGGGCTGACCGTTGCAGGCAGAGGGAGCAAGTCGGACAGCCTCCAGGATAGCCTGAAGCTTTTCTTCCTCCACTGGATGCTGGCGGTCATAGCTGCGGCAGGACTGGCGGGTATTGGCGATCTGTAAAAAGTCCATAGGATGGCCTCCTTTTTGTTGTTAGTTCCAGTATACAGGAAAACCGGGGAAAAAGCCATAAAAAAATAACCGCCGCCGCGGTTTCAGATAAAATAGAAATAACCCTTGACTATCTGTTTCTTGCAATCAGCATAGCCAAGGGTTATTTCTGTTCTATCTTGATATCTAACATCTTTGGTTAACCTCTCTTTCTACGGATTCAACATTCTTTTGTTCCTTACGAAATCCATTCCGTCCATCATATTATCCCAATATATCTGCTGAACCAGACCTAAATCTCAAAGCGAGTAACTTCTATGTCGGAACATTTCCCTAATCAAAAGAATGTTGTACTGCTGCTCCTTGCAGCTACAGGGTCGGTACACCAAGTTTTTCTTGTGTGTTTTTGATTACCCTTTCTGACTATAATTTAGCACATTGTTTTTGGAAAATCAATATGGAACTTTGTACAAAGTGCACACGAACATTATATACAAAAGGGATAAAATAGACAGTATGCACAATAAAACTGTTGACATAGTGATATATTTTATGATAAGATAACCGTGTTGGGCGGCTTTTTGACGGCCTTTTTTCTTTTTAGCTCGTCAAGCCTTGCTTGCCTGCGATTTACCCATGCCAAAGGTGGAATGCACCATGAAAATGCTCAACCCCGCCTTTGCCCGGTGGCACAGCCTAAGCGTCAGCTGGCTGAAGCGGATTTTTGGCGAGCGGGAGCATGTGTAGAAGTCCACCAGTAAGATGGGAAAGTACCTGAAGGAACTGGGAATTCAAATGCCGGGCAGTGATTTTGCGTAAAGCCGCTGCCGGAGACTCCTTAAAAATACTGCGGCCCACAGCAATAGCGCTGCGGGCCGCAGATTCTTTTGCCTGTTTCCGTTACAGGGGGTGCTCCGCAATAAACTCGTCCATCAGCCGGGCGGCGGTCATCACCATCCTGGCGCAGGGACGTTTTGCGTAGTATTCAGCGGTTCTGGCAGAGGGGGTGGGATCAGAGGGGGGATTGTTAAGAAGCTCCCGGCAGATGATGCTCCCGTTCTCCTCCCGGAATTTCTCTGCCAGCGCCTGTACGTCTTTGTATAGACGCTTTTTGCCATGATCGTCCTTGGGGTCATCATAGCCGTACAGAAGACTCAGCACCATGAACATGCCGCTGACCGCACCGCAAACCTCCCGCAGACGACCCATGCCGCCGCCGAAGGCAGCGGCCCGCATAGCGGCATCTTTTTCTTCCAATCCGGTCACATCGGTGAAGGCAACCATCACAGCCTGAGCGCAGTTGTAATCCGCCAGAAACAGCTCCGCGGCTTTTGCAGAATGATCCATATAGTATCTCCTTTTTCTTTTCATATTGCAGGGTGGATTCCTGTTCGTTTATTTTACAATACCACAGGCTGGAGTCCCGCACAAGTGTATCGGACAAAAAACGTCAAAAAACGCACAGAAAAAGTGGTTGGGGAATAGTCTGTTCTGGGAGGTGAAAAAATGTCAATGTTTGGCTGTAATTGTAATTTCAAATGTAATTGCACTGCCTTTGCGGTGCTGGCGGGGATCGTGATCGGTATCATTGGAGCGTTCCTGCAGATTACCGGTGTGATCACACTGACACCTGTGTATCTTGCGGTTGCTTTAGGAATCGCGGTTGTGTATCTGGCAGTGCTGCTGGGGGCGGCGGCAGTTTCCGGACGGCCCGGAGGATGCAGATGCGTATGTTCTGCGCTTAATGGGGTGCTGGCAGGCCTGCTGGGAACCATCCTGCTGTCGGTGGTTCTGCTTCTGGTGGGAATCGTAGCAACCAGCGTGGTCAGCGCCATTCTGGTGGGACTGCTCCTGCTGTTCTTTACAGTGGCGGTGGTTAGCTCTGCCTGCTTCGTCAGGTACGCTACGGATTGCTCAGAATAAACAAAAGGGGGACTCCCGGAAGGGAGCCTCCTTACATAGTTCAAATAAGCTTTAAACTGGACGTAGTATGCAATACTGTTAACAGTGAAAGGAAGAATGACAAAACATTCGCCCCTACTATACTCTGCCAAAAGGAATGGAATATCCTCTCCGGTTTCATAGGCTCGACCTAACCGTAATATATATTGATTCGGTGATGGTTTTCCTTTTGGAAAATATCGGTTTAAGAGGGCTTTTTCCTCCGGGTTGACATTACCTGTTTCCAACTCTTATTTGTGCTTCTGCGGATAACTCCTTTCACCATCCAAACCGGGCATTTCCACTGAACCGCCATTGTCCGTAATACTCTGCGTACATTCCTATATTCATATAAATTCATATTACCACCTCTTGCAATTAAGTATTCAAAATAAGATATCTAATATGGAATATATTTAATCATATCAATTTCGGCTACAATATGCAAGAGGGAAGGTGATTAAGTTGGAAAAATTTGTTGCACGTAAGCCGGAAAAAGAAGTAATCTCTATGCGCATTCCCGTCGATACGCTGCAGATTCTGGACGATAAAGCTGCTCAAACTGGTATTAGCCGGAATGAGCTTATCAATCAAATGATTTTATTTGCCTTAACGAATATGGAAGAACAAGCAGAGGAATAACTGCCGCCGCAAGTGTATGTAAATACACAGTTGCGGCGGTTTTGTGTTTATAAAAAGGTGACCTCTGCAAGGGCAGAGGTCACGATTTAATGGAATTGATTACTTCTTCAGAGCCTCTTCGATAGCAACAGCCACGGAAACGGTCATACCGACCATGGGGTTGTTGCCTGCGCCCAGGAAGCCCATCATCTCAACGTCAAATCCGCCTGTCGGCGGCTTTGTGCCTGCGGCGCAGGGGCTTTTTGGGCAGGAAGCCCGACTTTTCGCAAAACAAGAAGCACATCACCTGAAAGCAGTATGTTGTGCTTTCCTTCCATGGGGACATCTTATCACATCATGTGTTCACGAAACAAGGTGTTTTGACTTAATTAAACACCTTTAATCATCTTTCTTTCGGTTCTATCATCTTCAATCATCTTTCTATCATCCGCCACCAAGAGCGAAGCGAAAATAAATCAAAAATAATTCTTTTTTATTTCCAACCTATCCCATAATAGTGGATAGGTTCAACTGTATAATAAGGCCATAAAGATTGAGGGAAACAAAACCTCAGAAAAACAAAAATAAGGGTTGCGACCTACCGCTTAGGCCAAAAGAGCCAGAAAGGAACCTATCATGAACGCTATTACTTCTTCTTCCAAGTCCGCTGTCCGCTTCACCATCGACTTCATTCACAAGACTATCTCCGGCACCAAGGCAAGCTTCAACAAGGCAAGCAAGGGTTTCGGCCCCGAGTATGAAGAACTGACCGCCAAGATGGCTGCCCACCCTGACTTTGAACTGCGGGTCAAGGAACAGAAGACCAAGACCACCAAGAGCAAGAGAACCTACGAAGGTATGGACTTCAAGTTCATGGAAGACTACATCGCCACCTTCGAGGATGTTTCTCTGGCGAAGGAATACGAA
>JAZNIL010000072.1:0-37677 GCA_045577435.1 Faecousia sp.
TTCGAGCCTCGTCACCCGCTCCAATCAAATAAAATAGGAACGCACAGCGTTCCTGTTTTTATAAATGGTACCGTGGCCAAGTGGTAAGGCAAGAGTCTGCAAAACTCTCATTCGCCAGTTCAAATCTGGCCGGTACCTCCAACAGGAAAAGGGCACCCTACGGGGTGCCTTTTTCCTGTTAGAGGAAGTATAACGGACAGAGAAGTATAACGGACAGATTTGAAAGACAAATGCAGTGCGGATGAGCGCTGCCGGCGAGGGTGGTGCTCCGCGCAGCGAATCAAAATCTCAATGATTGCCGGTGGCAATCATACAATAACGATACTTGACCGAGCTGAACATGTTTTTTCTACAAGAAAACGCAAACAAACCTTACTATGCGTTTTGCTTAATTTCCGTCCCTATATTCTCTTGGGGATACTCCCATAATCCGCTTGAACCGCTTGGAAAAGTAGGTGTAATCCGTATATCCGCATTTTTCGCCAATGTCCGCCAAGGAAAGAGATCTTCCGTATATATCAATCAAATAACATGCGTGGTGGATTCTGGTTTCCGTCAAAAAATGTGTAGGTGTTTTTCCTACAATTTTGGTAAATTGTGACCGGATATAATCCTCCGCGTAACCGCTCTGTCTCAATATGCTACTTAAATCGATGTTGCTGTTATAATAGTCATTACTTATGGCTTCTACGATATCTTTTATCACCAGAAACATATCATCATCGATTTTCATGTTCTGCAGAAGAAAATATACAAAAGCATTCACAAGAGCAGAAAGATATTCGTTGTTGGCATGTCTGTTGTCATAGATTATTTTCGCCAACTGTATTCCTTCTTTTCTTGCGTTGTCTGTAATAACGCAGGGGGATGTTATGGAAAATATCTGGTTAAATTCTCCGCTTATGTATATCCGTTCATACACATCGTCATATAAGCCGCTGTGCATCACACCCGGAGGAATGACAACTATCTTTCCGGGGACCATTTTAATTCCTTTTTCATCATATTTAAAAATGCCGGTCCCTTTTGTACAAACAATGATTTCATAGTCTTTATGTTTATGGGGAGGGCTCTCCCCTGTTATAATATTGATCCTAATTCCCATGGTATCACCCTTATTCATCATACACCAAATCTATCTTTTGTACAAGTAAAAGTCTAAAAAAACGTAGTTCTTTTTTACAGAGGGGCTTATAATGCTTTAAAGCAGTACTTCCTGGTGCGCATTTTCCCAATTACCAGAGATAATCGGAGGATGAACATGAGAAGAACGAATGTAGACATGCTTTCCGGCTCCATTGTAAAAGGATTGCTTTCCATGACACTGCCGGTTATGGTGATGAACGTAATGGCATCCCTGTTTAACATCGTGGATATGACGGTGTTGCGTATCTTTGCTGATGACAGGGCTGTTGGCGCTGTTGGCGCATGCGGTACGTTGATAACACTGTGCACAAGCTTGTTAATTGGAATGTCTGTGGGCGCCAACGTTATCGTTGCCAGACGGATAGGTTCCGGTGACAAAGAGCATGCAGACAGGGCAGTTATGACTTCTATCCTGCTGTCCATTGTTAGCGGCATTGTTCTTATGGTGGTTGGTATCGTCTTTGCTCAGACTTTTTTGGAGATGACAAATTGTCATGAGAGTCTGCTTCCCCAAGCCACCACATATTTCGGGTTATATTTTTTAGGCAGTCCAATCTATATGTTCTACGTTTTTGCTGCCGCCATATTGCGGGCTACCGGCGATACCAAGAATCCTATGTATTTTACAATTGCTGCCGGTATCACAAAGGTTTTATGCACGCTATTCTTTACCGCTGTGATGAAATTTGGTGTAGTAGGTGTAGGCATTGCCACCATAGTTTCCAACACTGTGGCAGCCATCATGTCTATTTACGTTTTGTTGAAAGCCAAGAATACTGTTTGCGTCGATTTCAGAAAACTGAAATTTGATTTTTCCGCACTGAAAGATATTCTGTTTATCGGTCTGCCTGCTGGGTTGCAAAGCGCTCTGTATTCCTTTGCGAACACTGTAATCGCGACTGCTGTCAACACCTTCGGGGCGGATGCCACTACCGGCATTTCCATTGCAAACCAATTTGACGGTTTGCTATATCAGATTTGTCACTCGCCGTCAATCGTCGTTGCACCATACGTGGCACAGAACATAGGCGCAAAAAATGTAAAAAGGGCTAAACAATCTCTTCTATGGGCCGTTGTCACCACTGTTTCCTTTGGCGCAACCTTCGGCTCTCTTTCCGCGATTTTCTCCAAAGAACTGTCCTCCCTTATGTCCTCCACGCCTGCGGTAATCGCATACTCCCAGCAAAAAATGATTATTATCTCAAGTACGTATTTCCTTTGCGGTATTTATGAGGTGCTTGCCGGCGTGCTCAGGGGTATGAGCAAACCCATCATTCCTTTGATCTCCACATTGGTGTTCATGTGTCTGCTGCGGTTTGTTTGGGTTTATGCAATTTTCCCCTACTATCCAAACCTGACCTTCTTGTATACCGTCTGGCCCGTAGGATGGGTATTATCCATCATCACATTGTTTATTGCCTATCGCTGTGCCCTGCCGAAACTGCAGCGGGCGTGCTTGGTAGAACCGTAATGCAGTAAACTCCGCAGTGCTCATGAAAAACTGATATGTAAATAACACGAAGAACTATAGCGGCCAACTTCCTATTACCGGGAAGTTGGCCGTCACTTTCATTTCTGTTTAAAGGGTGGATCTGCCGGATACTGCCCCTTCAGCTTCTGCATAGAGCGGGAGACCGCATCCTGTGAATTTTTCCAAGGAGCAGATGCGTTGCGGTAATCAAATTTCTGCACAAACCAATCCAAATCCCCCTGAACCCGGGAAAGATTCTCACGCATCAGTTTAGTCACAGTAGTATAAAACCACTCCTTTTGATCATTGGGAAGAAACTCCTCTGCCATTTCCAGAAGCTGCTCAAAATGGCACATGCACATTCCCTTGCTCTGCTCCACCTTTTGGCGGAACTGGGCATCTTTTATCATGTGAAAAAAGGTGGCATAGTACCGGCGCATGTTGTAGGCCAGTTTGTCACACAAAAAACAGGTATTGTTTTTCTCCTTAGCCCATTGCAGTAACGGCAGTTCTTCCTGTTGTTTCTTTCCGAACAGACCCTTCTTTGCCGGCAATACGAAATCGTCCAGCTGTTGCTCCAATTCCTTAATTAGTCCAATATAATAGGTCTGCATAATCAGAGCGCTGCCAAGTGAATTGCCGTAATCATACATTTTCTTAAAGTGCTGCCTGCAGAAGCCCTTTTTATCTGTGTTTGCCCGCATATCCGGCTCCATATAGGTTGCCGCAGGTCCTAAAACCAGTCGGATGGCTCTTTGCTCCGCCTGCCTCTCCAGATAACAAAACGGACATTCGTCTGCCGATACATAGGCCTCACTTACCGGTATGGTATCAATTTGCTCTTTCACAGTTGCTCACTCCTTTGGGGAAATTCTATCACAGTTACAGGACAAATGCAACAAACGCAGTATTTTTTCCTCATTATTTGCTGTAAAATGTCCAATCTACAACGGAATTTTCTGTATTACTATTTTCCCGTAAAGCAAAATGAAACACCTGTGCGGTGGGGAACAGAAATAAACTCTCAAGCACAGAAATCACTTGACAAGGTTACAGCCCGTTTCCAATATCGGAAACGGGCTGTAATTATGCTCAGAATATTAGTCCACCATGTTGTGGGCAATGATTTTCTTGTAGTAATGGTAAGAATCTCTGGGTGTACGTTCCAGCGTATCAAAGTCAACAGACACCAGGCCCATAGGATATCCATAACCCATGGTGCCTTCCCAGCAGTCCATATAAGACCAATAGTAATAGCCCTTCAGGTTAATTCCGGCACTAATTGCCCGGTTAAGAGAGCGCAGATTCTCACGGATATAATGAATTCGTTTCTCATCGTTGAGATCATGCTCCACTTCCATAGTCTTCATATTGCGGCGGCAGGCATAGCCATTCTCCGTGATGTAGACAGGCACATCGCCGTATCTTTCCCTGAGGTCCATCAGCAAATCGTACATTGCCGGCGCATAAGTATGGAAACCGTAGGCGTCACTATCATAGGGCACGGACTTCATCCAGGTAGTTCCGTCAGCGGCATCGTTGCTGGGACGGATAAACATGGGGCAGTAACAGTTAATGCCGTAGTAATCCATGGGCACAAACTCTTCCTTCAGTTCCGCAATCATCTCATCGGTAATATGCTGGCGAATGGGGAGATACTCCATAACTTCCTTGGGATATTCACCCAGTAGCATAGGATCCAGGAACAGCAGCTGCATACCACCATGACGTTCCGCAGCCTCAATGTCCTCCGGTTCAAAGGACAGGCTGAAGCATTTACCCGCGTTATTCACCGCACCGATCTGGGCATCCGGCCACAGTTCATGGAGGATCTTCACACAGCGGAAATGGGCAATCAGCATATTATGGGTAGCCTGCAAGGCCAGTCCCTCATCCTTGATATAGGGCGCGTAACCCGCCCAGGAATAAGTACCGTATACGCTGAGCTTAGGCTCATTGACCGTGTTCCACAGCTTTACTCTGTCACCAAAGGCCTTGAAACATACGGTTGCATAGTCCACAAACCAATTGATGAAGCTTCTACTACACATGCCGCCTGCCTCCACCACCCAGTAGGGAAGGTCGGTGTGGAACAGATCAAACATAGGCTCAATGCCGTTGGCAATCAGCTCATCGATCACACGATTATAAAAATCAATGCCGGCCTGGCTGGGCTTACCGCTGATATCCGGACAAACCCGGTTCCAGGAGAAGGAGAAACGGAACGACTTTATGCCCAACTCCTTCATCATAGCGATATCCTCCGGATACTTGTGGTAGAAATCCGAAGTTACGTCAGGAGAACGGTCATCCTGGAACTTATCCTTACGCTCAGGATCCCGAAAACGCTGATCCCACACGCTTTGTGTTCTACCGCCCTCCTGGGCACCGCCTTCCATTTGGAACGCGCTGCATGCGGCGCCCCACAAAAAGTCTTTTGGAAATGTAAATCTGTTCATTACGTATCTGCTCCTTCCAGATGATTCAGTGTCTGCTGTATTGCATGGCTGTCGGCATTGTCACAATAAGACTGCAGGTGGCCATTTTTAAACATGCTTACTTCGTACCCGCCGTGGCAAATCTGGTTTTGGCTCACAAAGTAGCCCTCACTGCCATTGGCATTGGATAGTGACAGCACATAGGGGATCTTGCTTGCCCTGTCAATCCGCATGGATATTTCACAAAAAAGTTCAAACGGGAAACTGACAAATGCCACGTCTCCGATTCTGATCTGGGTCTGGGGGAATGTACTGTACTGTTCATCCTGGAAACCATTGTCATAGGAGGCAATCAGGTCCTCATAATGCTTTTTAAGGCTTCCCTCCAGGTTCACTGTTTCCTTCTGGAACTGACTGTACTTTTCCTGAGCGGTCTGATAATCTATCCGCTTTTCCAATGGCAGGTTCACAGGTACCTGCGAAGCATACAGGCTCACATCCAAATAGGTACGGATGGATTTGAATATACCCACCGCGTCCTTAGCCGCCACATAACCGGCTTCGTTCACCTCTGCCATACCGAAACCCCAGCTGAGTCCATTGGCAAGACGGGGGCCAATATCGCCCTCCGCACCGTTAAAGAAAGCTGTAATGCCACCGGTTGTCTTTTCAAGAACATCTGTCATCACCCCGGACCAGTCCCGGGTAATGGCGGGGTTATTACCGGCGGTGGTGCCATGCATACCGTAATGGACCATATTAGCCAGTGTCTTTCCACTTTCATCCCGGAAAGAAATCACACACATCCGGGGGTCAAAAACACCCCAGTCGTTCTGGCCAAGATGTGCCGTATTGTTAACACTCAACTGTCTGCGGTTAACTCCGGCATAACAATTGCCACAGGCCATCCCCACTGTCACAGCCCGTACATCACACATAGCCTTGCCTACTGTGTCAAGGATACGTGGTATCAGGATCTCATCACAATATTGCCGGTCGATGTCCCCCCAGCCATAAGTGCCGGCAGTATTAGGGCCGGAATGGGTATGGGTGGCACTGAGGATGCAGTGCTCTTTGGAAATGCCATAGGTTTCCTCTATAAGGGCAAGGATTCTTTCTGCCAGTGCTGTCTGGATCAAACAGACTGTCACACTGACCAACAGCGCCTGCACCTGCCCCTGTTTCAGATAGAATGCCGTGGCAGTCAGCTCATCCGCCACAGAATCGGAGAATATGTCTGGACGGTAACCATAAAGCTGACAGCCAATTTTTGGCGTAATGTTTTCCCGGGCAACGCCCAGATAAAGTTTGTCCAAGAGTCATACCTCCTAAGCAGCAAAGCTTTTAAATCTATTATATTGCATACAGCGAAAATTGAAATCCCCAAAACAATTATTTAATTCTCAAAAGTTTCCTAAATATTGCGCAAATCTTTCCAACATGCTATACTTGAAGCAATCACACCCAAGCCCTACCGTGCTGTACACAGGAGGATCTATTATGAAATACCAGAAAATGATCGTGGGAAAGCGGCCCTATTATGTTGCTGTGGGAGACACGGGTTTTATTGAGGATCACCGTCACCCGGAGATTGAGCTATGCTATTGTATGGAGGGCAGCTGTACATACCGAATCGGCGGAACCGCGTATACGCTGAGAAAGAATGACTTTGCCGTTATCGGGTCCATGGTCAATCACAGTGTGGATGTGTGCAGAAGTGCTGACATCTACACCTTGGTCATTGAGATCAGCCCTGTCCTTCTGATGGAATTCTTCGAGCTATTTTCCAGAGCAGTATTTCCGGATCCTGTAAAGAATGTGGAGCAGTGCAGCCCACAAATTCGTGAACTTCTGGAAGAAACTGCCCAACTGTGCCGAAACCGTACAGGACTTTCTGAACTTCTTATTAAAGGAAACCTGTATAAGCTCTGCGCCCATATTTATAAGGGCTTCGCAAAAGAAAGGACTGCCGGACAGCCATCCACATCCTTCCGGGAGATTTCCAAGGTGGAGCTTGCTATGGAAATGATTCGCAACCGTTACGCAGAGCCGCTTTCCGTAGCCTATGTTGCATCCGTGTGCCAATATAGCGAGAGCAACTTCTGTAAAATCTTCAAGAGAATCACAGGTGCTACCTTCCATGACATTCTCAACCGCTGCAGGGTGGAAAATGCCTGTGTTCTCCTGAAAGAATCCACTAGTTCCATTGCTGAAATCGCACTGCACGTGGGTCTTGGTGACGCAAAAACATTCTGCCGGGTTTTTAAGAAGTATACCGGCTATACACCAGGCAGCTTCAGAAATGACAGCAGCGTTTCGTTAAAGGATTTTCACCTGTAATTGCCGCCCACATTCCGGGTCACCTACTGCTGTACGGGCACTGCATCCCCAGATTTAGACAAACAAACAGTGGGATACCACGTCTTACTATTCATCCATTGCCTGTTGTGTCCTTCCCTGTTTTGGGGGCTATTTAAAGCTGTAACCAAAAGCTTAGGGGTATTACCATGAAAATACTAAATACAGCAGTGGTAGGACTTGGCCACAATGGTCGTCTTAATATAGATATGTGGCAATCTGCCTACCGAATTGTGGCCGAGTATAAGGAACAACAAAAAGTTTAGGTTACCGGATAAAGTCATTTTATACAAACATAGCAATGGTGTAAAACACTACACAAAAGTAAAGATTTTGTGTTGTTTTTTACAGATTCTATCTTTGATTTCTTTTTATCTTTATGCTAATTTGTCAGTGAGGCGATTAATTTGACAATTCAAGAAAAGCTTAATTTATTCCATAACAATCCCGTTATTTCTTGGCATGAGCACGTGGGTTTCATTGATGGCACAACGGAACTTGACCGTGCCGGTCTGGAATACACACTTGAGGTGATGGACACACTGGGTGTTGACCGCATGGTGGTCTCGACTCCCATCCCAGAAGATCCTCACTGCCCACCGGAAAAATTTATTACTGCCAACAATATTGTAGCGGAGGCTATGGAGCTTTATCCTGACAGAGTTTTTGGCATGGCTTTCCTCAACCCCGGTTACCATGACGCTGCCCTTTCGGAGCTTGACCGCTGCAACAACGACCTGGGCTTTTGCGGAGTGAAGCTGTACCACCAATATTTCATGGATGATCCTGTTCAGTACCCGTTGGTAGAAAAGTGCATTGATCTGGATGTCCCCATTCTTATGCACTCAGCAAAGGGTACAGATCCCGGGACCTGCAAAATGCAGCCCAGGCTTACCAACGGTGTGCACATGGCAAACATTGCCCGTCGGTATCCTGAGGGTACTTTTGTTATGGGACATATTGGTGGCGGCGGAGACTGGCAGTGGGCTGTCAGGGCCATTATTGACGCACCCAATGTCTATACGGACATGGGTGGCAGTGTCCATGACCGTCCCATGATAGAAGAAGCTGTAAAACTTCTGGGCGCTGACCGGATTCTGTTCGCCTCGGATGGCACTTGGGATGTTGGAGTGGCAAAGATCCTTGGTGCGGACATTTCCGACCAAGATAAAAAGACTATTCTTGCAGGTACGGCCTTTGAGAAGTTTATTAGACGCGGAGGTAAATGATATGCTGATTGACATTAATACATATATCGGCCATTGGCCCTTCCGTAATCTGACCTACAACACCTTGGATGGTCTGGACCATCTGGCACGACGCTATGACGTAACCCACATGGTAACAGCCAATATCAACGGTTTCTTTTACAAGGATGCCCAGGTGGCCAACACAGAGCTTCTGGAGGCACTGGAAGCATACCAGGGCAAAACACAATTTCTTCCTATGGCCATTATCAATCCCGCCTACCCCAGATGGGAGCAGGACGCCCGGGAAATGATTCAAGCAGGCTTCTGCGGCTTTGAATTGGCACCCCTCTACCATGGTTATAGTCTTGCGCCGGAAATGCTGCCGGATCACTACTCCGCCGTACACCGTGCTGCTGAAGTGCTATCACTTGCCCGGGAACTGGATGTACCTGTAAGAATCTGTGCCAGTGTTGAGAATAGCCGTGGCAGAGGACGTATGGACTGTTTCAAAAACATTTCCGCAGATGACTACTACGCCCTTTTGTCAAAGAATAAAGATGTCCATGTTTTTGCTACCAGTTTTTCCCCTACCGGCGCTGGAGAAAAGCTGCGTGAACTTCTAAAAACCCGTGAAAATACGTATTTTGACACCACACAGTATCCTATGTTCTACCAGAACATGGACAAAGCATTGATGAACGTGATTTCTCAGGAGCAGCTTTGTTTTGGCTCTCTGTCACCTTTCTTCTATATTGAGGCTGCACTGCTGCGCACCAACTATTCCCCAGAATTTGATTTTGAGAAAATTGGCAGCAACCCTGCACGGGCATTTCAGTCCCTGCGCTGAACAAAACAAACGCTCAAGGAACCCTTTTCAAGCAAAGGCAGCGCTTTCCGTTAGGAAAACGCTGCCTTTGTATTTATTGCTTATTTATTCTTTAGTTGGTTCTGTCTTCGTTTTTCAAAGGTTTCAAACAGGTGCTGGTACACCTCCTGGAACAGGACAATGTGGGACTTATAGATATCCTCATGGGACAGCAGTTCCGTATAGGGATGGCCCGGAGTGTTGCTTACACACTGGTTGCTCTCATAGACCAGGCTCATAGCGCCACAGGTCAGGTGGAGCAGGCCGCTGGTATCCAAGCAGAAGAAATCCCTTTCTGTGCTGGTTGCCTTGGGGTTAATAATATACTTATAGCCTGCCTTGGCAAAGGCAGTGCTGCACTTCCACTCCAACAGGATCACCTCGTTGCGCAGCCACTGGGCATCACACTGTTGTCACAAAGCGCACCGGTGGTATCGTTGCCGCCATGAAGCTGGATGATAATGCCGGGAGCAAATTCCTTTGCTGTGCTGATCAGGAATTTGGTTTCCTCTGCCTGATGCATGATATCCTCCTGCTGTATATTGACGCCGTCATCATTAAAGTAGCAGCCGAGGAAGTCGGAATATTCCTTAATGGGATGATACAGTTTACAGGCAGGATACCAGAAAAGTTCGCCGTTCTTCATAGAGCCCTGCGCACAATAGCGGAAGGTTTTAATAGGAAGGCCGCTGACAGTCTTATAGGGGTAACGGGCACATCCGTCCGGGTTGGCGCACAGCACCAGCACCAGATGAATACGCTCCGGCATCTCATACATCATGGCGTTCTCATTGCCCATAAAGTCTTTGCCGGTTTCCAGCAGCTGAATCAGATTTACCAATGCCACCACACCCTCGAACTCAGCGCCGTAGACACCGCCAATGAGCATCAAGCATGGCTTGATGCCCTGTCTGGTTTTATCCGCATAAGCGGCAAAATCCCGCCCATTGACGCAGGTGGCTGAGCCATAAGTGGAGGTGCGATTATATTGGTTCCTTTCTCCGTATTCCACCATGTACACAGGCCGTCCACCGGCAGACTTACAGCCCATGGTTCCACGGCCCCGCTTGACAGTCTTAATGATCTGCTCAAGGTCCTCCAAGCTACCTTTCCAGAAGTCAGGTACATTTCTCAGATTGTCCCGCCACTGCTGGGTTACTCCAAAATCTCTGTTCATGTTTTGTGTTCCTCCTGTTTTTCGTAATAATTTCTTTTACATTTTACAAAGGTGACACGCACCGAGTTAGCAGAATGCTTAACTGCTACACACTACAAAGACTTGAATTTGTGTAATCATATACCATTTCATTTAGTGTATCAATGTCAAAGCCCGCTTTTCTTGTGACAAAAATCACCCTCTGCAAAAGGGTACACTTTTCCCTAACCCCTTCTTAACTTCATTTTGTATTTTTTTCTCCGCGCATAACCAGTGGGCATATCGGGTTAACGACTGCTGAAAAAGTATTGACCTACGCAAGAAAAGGCGCTACAATACTTGTATCTTTCCATTGAGGTGAACCGCATTGAACCCACGCTCATCCGCAAAACAGAAGCTTATCCTATCCATGGTCACCTTTGGCACATTAGGTGTCTTTGTGAGGAATATTTCCGTATCCTCCGGTGAGCTTGCCCTATACCGTGCCATCATGGCCGCGGTGATGATTGGCCTATTTTTACTTATTACCAGACAAACAATTTCAGTCTCCGCTATCAAAAAGGAATTGCCTTTGCTGCTCCTTTCCGGCTGTGCTATGGGTTTTAACTGGATATTTCTGTTTGAGGCGTATAAATATACCACTGTCTCCGTAGCCACGCTAAGCTATTATTTCGCCCCGGTGATTGTTACGGTAGCCTGTCCTATCCTGTTTAAAGAAAAAATGGGCATAAAACAATGGCTGTGTTTCCTGTTTTCCACCCTGGGCATCGTATTGGTTACCGGACTTGGTGATCTGAAGGCTGGTGATAACCATTTTATGGGAATCCTTTTTGGTCTTTCAGCTGCCTGCCTATACGCAACTGTGATTCTGCTGAACAAGACCATCAAAAATGTTGCGGGCATTCACCGCACATTTGTGCAGTTCCTCGCCGCCATTCTGGTACTGACTCCCTATGTATGTTTTACAAGCGGCATCACCCTTGGTTCTATGAACACTGCCGGTTGGCTGTGCCTTATCACCGTTGGACTGTTTCACACCGGTGTTGCCTACTGCCTGTATTTCTCCTCTCTAAAAGAACTCCCCGGTCAGGAGGCCGCCATATTAAGCTATATTGATCCGCTGGTTGCGGTAATTATCTCTGTTACGGTTTTAAGAGAGCATATGAGTCTTATCCAAATTATCGGCGGAGTGCTGATTTTAGGCTTTACTCTCTATAACGAGTTAAATCCGTCAAAAATCAGCCAAAAGTCAACCGGTTGACTTCCCTAACACAATAATTTGGCTGCCCCATAGTCAAAGTGACTATGGGGCAGCCTGCGTTTATTTTGTGCCTATTTCAGGTTCTCTCTGATTTCCTGTCAGCAGCACTCGTTACAATCCGGTTCCTCCTGGTTATCACAGCCAGTGGGGACAAACTGCTTTTCCGGGAATGGGATTCTGCTGAACATATCACAGGGATCTTCCCCACCACCTGCCGCATCGCAGCATTCTTTTGTGGGAATGCTGTAATCAAGGACCGGAACTACAAGCTGTGCGTCCCGCTCCAGACGAATGATGGAAAATTGGCCCAGTGTTACAAACAGACGACGACTCTCCTCGCTGGTGACCAGTTCTTCATCAAACAGCTCACGAATGGCCTCGGGGATCTGCTCCACAGAAGTTTCTCCGCATCGGCAATCTGCACTGCCACGTACTTTGGAACTGAGCACCATAGGATCCAACACTTCCACAACAGCGGTAGGAAGATTGGCACTGCGAAGGGTACAGCCATCCTTCGCTTCCAGTCTGGTATCACTGGTAAAGATGTGGGCACGACTCTCTTCGCCACAGAGCACCGCCCGCTTGGAAAAGAGCGCTACGCCGTGCAGTGCTGCGGGACGGCAAGCCCCAACCACACCATCTGCCAGGATCCGGTAGTAAAATGTCACATCGATACAGTAGTGATTCCGGTCAAACGCCACCGGCTCCACATCAATATACGTATACAGAAGCTGTGCGCAACGCACCTTTGCTCCGGAGCAATTTTCCAGAACGGACTGGGAGCTTCTGGTCAAGTAAACACGCAGATCCTCGATGCAGTCCTTGTCACGGCAGCTATCTGTAATCTTCCGTGTATGAATGGAAAGGCACTGCCGCAGATCCTCCGGACTGCAGCACACATTGCTCTGACAATTATCTGTCATGGTAATACCTCCGTTGCTATGGATTCTGATAAGCAAACATCGCTTATAGGACAGTTTATGCGCACTTTTCCTGTCTGTGCAACAAAAGATGAACACCGGGAGATTTGTCTGCCCCGGTGTTCCATATTATTTAAAAATATACTTTGTGACACTGTGGTAAGGCTGCCCTGCTTTAAAAAAGGGCTGCTTCCACTGTGGGTTATTTACGGCATTTGGATAAAACTGCGTCTCCAAGCAAATACCGCTACGCTTATGATACCGCACACCATCTTTACCCGGATTATCCAGATAATTACCGGAATAAAGGTGAACCGCGGGGCAATCTGTTTCCACGGCCATGGTCCTACCCGAGAATGGGTCACGTAGAATGGCGCAAGGGGCAGTAAACACCTCGAAGCTGTGATCATATCCCAACTGGTTAAGCAACTGGTCATATGGTTCTTCGATATCCCGTCCGATGGGCTTGGGTGTTCTGAAATCCATGGCAGTACCAGCCACCGGGCACAGGTTCCCCGTGGGGATGCTCTGTTCATCCGCCGTTGCAAAAACTCTTGCCGGCATGGAAAGTTCTTGTTGCATTGCAAGGGACGTATTCTTATGGCCTGACAGGTTAAAGAACGTGTGGTTTGTAAGATTAAACACCGTATCACGGTCACTGATGGCATCATAAGTGATGGACAGTTCCCCGCCGGGCTTCAGGGCATAGGTCACACGGATTTGTGCCTGCCCAGGAAAGCCTTGATCTCCATGACCACTTGTAAGAGACAGTACCAGCTTATTCTTCAGGTGGCTTTCCACCGACCAAATGCGGCAGGCGTAAAAATCTGGGCCGCTGTGGAGACTATGATATCTCTCATTGACTGGGAGGGTATAGGTCCTATTATTCATAATAAACGAGGCATTTTTGATTCGGTTGGCATTTCTGCCCACAACCGCACCCATAAGGCCCTCCAGGGTCACATAATCATTGGGGTCATCGTAGCCCAGCACTACGTCCTCTACATTTCCCTGAGGATCGGGAGCATACAAACGGACAATGGACGCACCTAGATCTGTAATTTGCACTTCCAGCTTGCCGGATTGAATGGTGTACAGATACACCTGCTCTCCGGTTTTGAGTGTACCAAAGTATTTCTTCATACAGCGCCTCCTTTGGGGCAGATATGTGGGATTATACACCAGTTAGTTTTCCAATTCAATGCTTATTTTACACAAATAAAAGCCCCTCTCAGGAGGGGCTTTTATCATTTCAGTTCCCAGAGTTTGATCTGGCTGGATTTTTCATACAGGCGGAGGTAGCTGTCATAACGGGTTCTTTCCAAAAGCCCCTCCTCCACCGCGCCACGAATCCGGCAACCCGGTTCCGACCGGTGAGAGCAGTCGTGAAACTGACACTGACCCAAATAGGGGCGAAAGTCCGGAAACGCATACTGCAAATTTTCCTTCAGCAGTACATCCATTTGATCTGTGTCAAAGGAGGCAAAGCCGGGGGTATCCGCCACATAGGTGTTTTCTTCCAGCAAAAACAGCTCTACATGCCGGGTGGTATGCCTGCCACGGCCCAACTTTTCAGAGACCTCACCAGTGGCCAGGTCCAGCTCCGGACGCAGGCGGTTAAGCATGCTGCTTTTTCCAACACCGGTATTGCCGGTAAAAGCAGTCAGTTTTCCTCTTATAAGGCTGCGCAGCTGCTCTACCCCTTCCCCCGTCTGGGCGCTTGCCCGGATCACGGGAAAGCCGGCGTTTTCGTAAATCCGCACCAAATCCGTTGCAGGATCCAAATCGCACTTGTTTACACAAATGTAAACAGGCACCTCCTGATCGCCCGCAATAGCCGCCACCCGGTCAATTAAAAACGGTTCTGTTATCGGATTGGCGTTGGCGGCAAAGACAACCAGCGCATCCACATTCGCCACAGCAGGCCGGACAAACCGGTTACGGCGGGGCAGAATCCGTTCCACCATTCCCTTTCCCTTTTCCACAGATATCTCCACCATGTCGCCGGTAAGGGGAATTTGGTCATCCCGGCGCAGGTGTCCCCTGCCCCGGCAGGTAACCAGGCCGGATGATGTCTGCACATAATAAAATCCACTTAGTGAGCGCAAAATGCGCCCGGTTCTTACATCAGTCATCTGTCGTAAATGTTACAAACTCCTGCCATCCATAGTCATCATTAATAATTACATCGTACTGCACTTTTCCTGTGCCGGTTTGCCCCGGAAGTGTAATAGAGGCCGTTCCCTTTTTCACAGTTTCACTGTAAACCACGGTTCCTGCCCGCTTGACCTCCACCTTACAGTCTGTATCCTTGGCGCTGTCCTGCAGGTCAATCACCACATCCATTGTGGTTTCCTGCTTGCCCTTGGATATCCACAGTGTAATCTCCTTGGACACTTCCACCTGGGTATTCTTTTCCTCAGACTGTTTTACAACCACGTCCTTGTCCTGGTCACTGTCCACATACTCAATACTGGGGGTGCCAAAACCCGCAGCGTTAAGAATATTAAATGCCTTTGCAATGTCCATACCCACACAGTTGGGCATTTTCCCAGTCTCAGGACCCTGACTGACGTACAGCTTTACAGCCTGACCGGTTTTCAGCTGGGCTCCTTTTTCAGGCTCTGTACGAACAACATGACCCACCGGGACCATGGAATCATAGATCTCCTCTACGGAAATACGCAGCTCCAATTTTTGGGCATCCAGAATATTTTTCGCATTGGACACGGACTCCGCCACAACACCGGGCATCGTACCGGTTTTAATTTCAGGTCCTAAGCTTACCCAAAGCACAATATCCTGACCGGCTGTCAGCTCCACGTCCGCCGCCGGCTCTGTACGGGTAACACTTCCTTCGGCAATGGTGTCACTGTGTTCCTGTTCCACAGAAATATTCAGATTCATCTCCAGGCTCTTTAAATAGGCCTCTGCACGGGTTAGCACAATATCCTGGAGGTTCTCCATTTTCACCACCTTAGGTGTGGGGCCAAGGCTCACCGTTACAACCACCTTGCTCCCCTCTACCACCATTATGCCGGGCTTGGGATTTTGATCGATGATCTTGCCGGCTGCCACCGTTTCGTCGTAGACTTCTTCTTTCATAATTTCCAGATTCGGATGGTCCGGCAGGGAATCAAACACATAATTGATCAGGTTTGGTACCTCCACCTTTGGATCCTCCTGAGGACGCAGGCCGCCGCCAAAGAAGGTAATCATAAAGACTGCCACAGCAACCACTGCCACCAAAGCGCACACGATAATCGCAACGGTAGCAATATGGCTGTGCCGCTGTTCCTGCTGCTCCTGGCGAATTTTCCGCTGTGCTGCCTGTTCCCTACCCCGATCACGACCGGAGGAGGTAGCTGTGGATACACCGGTACGTGCTTTTTGAGGCTCCGCTCTGTCTGCCACACGCTGGGCAGTGGTTCTGGGCGTTGCCGTCATTCTGGCCACGTTTTGTATATTGGTAACCACATCAATAGACGGAACGTTGTAGTCAAATAAAATTGTGGGGTCCTTGCGGAACTCGTCCATATCACTGAGCATCCGAGTAGCGCTGGAATATCTCTCCGACAGTTCCAGGGACATGGCCTTCATAATGATCTGTTCCAGTCCGCCGGGGATATTGGGATTAAAGGTGGATGGCATGGCAGCGCCGCCATTGATATGCTGGATCGCCACAGACACAGGAGAATCCCCGTCATAGGGAGGTCTACCGCTCATCATCTCGTACATTACAACACCCAGCGAATAAATATCCGAGCGGTTATCCAATCTGCCACCCCTTGCCTGTTCCGGGGAGATGTAATGGACAGATCCCAGCGCTTCCTTGGTAAGGGTATTGCCTTTGGACATAACCCTGGCAATGCCAAAGTCTGTAACTTTAACAGAGCCGTTTTTCAGCACCATCACATTATGGGGCTTAATATCCCGGTGTACAATACCACGACCATGGGCATGCTCCAAGGCCTTCGCGATTTGAATAGCGAAATGCAGGGTTTCCTTCCAGTTAAGAACGCCTTTCTTCTCCATGTACTGTTTCAGGCTGATCCCCTCAATCAGTTCCATGACAATATAGTCCGCCATAATGGAGGTGGACACATCATAAACAGACACAATATTGGGGTGGCTGAGCATGGCAACTGCCTGACTTTCCGCATGGAAACGGCGACGGAAGTCCTCATCCTCCAGATAATCATCCTTCAGAATCTTTACTGCCACCATTCTGTTAAGCCGGTGACATCGGGCTTTATAAACAACAGCCATACCGCCGGTACCGATTACCTCAAGGATCTCATATCGGTTATCCAGCAATCTGCCAATATACTTATCCATAGCTTAAACTCCTTTCCCAGAAATCTTACAACGCAACCAGCAGACTGGTCACATTATCCGGGGCTCCACGGCTGAGGGCAATATCCAACAGGTGCTGGCAACAAACCCCATGATCCTCAACGTGAGCAACTTCAAATAGAATCTCCTGATCGTCCACCAGGTTTGACAATCCGTCTGTACACAGAAGCAGACAATTGCCCTTGTCCATCTTCCTATTAAAAACATCACAGTTTACCACAGGCTCTGTACCGATTGCACGGGTTATCAGGTTCTTGCCGGGGTAATTACGGGCACGCTCCGGGGTAAGCTCACCCTGTGAGACCATCATCTGTACCAGAGAATGGTCAACAGTAATTTGCTGGATACCATCCTGGTTTATTAAATATGCCCGGCTGTCACCAACATTCACCACATGGGCCATTTTTCCCTGTATCAAGGCTGCTACCAGGGTGGTGCCCATACCCATAAAATCTTCAAACTGGAGTGCCTGGTCATATACAGTGAAATTTGCCAGCTTTACGGCACTTTGCAGCATTTGATCAATCTGTTCCGATTCCATGCCCGATTTCCAGCTGCGTTTGATCTCCTGAGTAAACACATCCGCTGCCAGTGTACTGGCAACATTGCCGGATTTTGCACCACCCATTCCATCACAAACGACGCACAGAAGGGTATTTCTGTCAAGCACTTCCACCAGATATGTATCCTGGTTTTGATTCCGGGTGCAGCCCGGGTCAGTCAGTCCCCAATATCGCATTGGTCCAACACTCCTTTCCGGCAGTTGCGGCAGCACTGCCCATTAAACCTCCTTCTGGGAGGCTGCGTTCTGCTGGGTATACTTCCGGCGGAGCTGTCCGCAGGAAGCGTCAATATCGCCGCCCAGACTGCGGCGTACAGTAGCGGGGATTCCCGCGTCTTCCAGAGTCTTTTGGAAAAGCTGTACTGCTTTCCGGGTGCTGGGCTTCAAAGGACTCTCCTCTACATAATTTAGAGGAATCAGATTCATGTGGGCAGGCAGTCCCTTCAGCAGCTTAATCAGCTCTTTTGCGGCTTCCGGTGTGTCATTGACCCCATCTATCATAGCATATTCAAAGGAAATACGCCGGTTGGTCTGCCCGTAGTATCTGCGGCAGGCTGCTATCAGTTCCGCCACAGGGTAAGCCTTATTCACAGGCATAATGGTATTGCGAATCTGGTCTGTAGGCGCGTGAAGGGAAACTGACAGCGTAATCTGCAGTTTCTCCTTGGCCAAATCGTCAATTTTGGGCACCAGACCGCAGGTGGAGAGGCTGATGTGGCGCATGGAAATATTCATTCCCTCCTGGCTGTTCACCAGCTCCAGAAAACGCAGCACATTGTCATAATTATCCAGCGGCTCTCCAATGCCCATAAGCACGATATGGGATACGGGCAGACCGGAATCCAGCTGGGTGAACAGAACCTGATCCAGCATCTCATTAGGCTCCAGACGGCGCACCAGGCCTCCCAGAGTGGAGGCGCAGAAGGCGCAGCCCATGCGGCAGCCCACCTCTGTGGAAATGCACACGGTATTTCCGTAATGATAGCGCATCAGAACGGTTTCCACGCAGTTGCCGTCGGAAAGCTCCCAAAGGTACTTAATGGTACCATCCTTTTGGGATTGCTGCTTGCGCACTACCTTCGGAGCACAAAGAGGGTGACGCGCCGCCAGTTCCTGCCGCAAAGCCTGGGGCAGATTGGTCATCTGCTCATAGCTGCGAATACCCTTGTGCAGCCAGGTATAAATCTGCTTTGCCCGAAAGGCAGGCTGCCCCATTTCTTTCAGAAGCTGCCCGATTTCCGGCATGGTCATTGATTGGATGTTAGACATTTTGTTTTCTCCGCAGGCGGCAGATAAAAAAGCCGTCTGTGTCATATTCTCCGGGAACCAGAGCCAGCACACCGGTTTCATTTTTAGGAAATACGGCAGGCAAGGTCAAAGGTTCGGTGCAAAAATCCCTATGTTCTTCCAAAAAGCGCTGCACAAGACCCTCATTTTCCTCCCACACCAAGGTGCAGGTGGAGTACAGCAGCACACCGCCCGGCTTTACATACCGGGCCTGATTGCACAGGATACTGTACTGGAGCTGGGGCAGCTCTTTCATTTTTTCCAAATCCTTATAGCGGATATCCGGCTTTTTCCGGATAATACCGTAGCCGCTGCAGGGTACATCCGCAATCACCGCATCCATTGCGTTTACCCACTGGGAAAATGTTTGGGCTGCGTCCCTGTGGTAGACCTGAATATTCCCAAGGCCTAAACGGGCTGCGCCGCTTTTTATTAGTTCGGTTTTATGGGCGTGGATGTCACAGGCGTGTATATTTCCCTTACCTGCCATAGCAATAGCCGCGGCAAAGGATTTTCCTCCCGGGGCAGCGCAGCAATCCAGCACCTGGGTTTGCTCCTGTTGGGGAAGCTGCGCACACAGCACACTGAGCTTTGCGGCAGCGTCCTGCACATAATAAAGCCCTTGCCGGAAGGACTCCAACTGCTCTAAACTGCCGGTTCCGGACAGAATCAGGCAATCTGCCATCCATGGATGGGAGACAACTGTAACGCCCTCGGCCTCCAGTACCGCTTTCAGTGTCACCGTGTCTGTCCGCAGGGTATTCACCTGCACTACCATATCCGGCGCCGCATTGTTTGCACGGAGCATGGGTTCAATTCTCTCCTTGCCCACATACTCACGCAGCTGGGAAACCAAAGGCCATGGATGGCTGTAAATATCCCCCAAGGACTTGGGCTGCTTCAGTTCATCCTTTAGACGCACCGCATTTCTCAGCACGCCATTGACCAGCCCCGGGCCGCTGCGCAGCTTGGGGCAATACTTTTTCGTCAGGGCAACCGATTCGTTCACTGCGGCAGATTCCGGGATTTTGTCCAGTTCATAAAGCTGGTAGAGTCCAAGGTGAAGAATATCCCGCACCACAGGATGCAGATCCTTCAGTTTTCCCGTAAGCAGCTGGCGCAAATAGAAATCCAGCTTCAGACGGTTCTGCAGCACACCGTAACACAGTCTGGTAGCCAGCGCCGCCTCCCGGCGGTCAAGCCGGTCACGGCTAAGGTAGGTCTTCAACAAACCGTTAGACCAGCCGTCTTCTTTGCGGCAGGCAATCAGCACATTCAGGGCAGTTTCTCTTGCTCCCATGGCTTACATCTCCAGGGGATGGCCCCGGAAATAGTCCGGCGCCGCCATGCGCTTGCCGCCCTCTGCCTGGAGAACACGGATCTCCACCGCGCCATCTCCGCAGGCAATCTGAAGCCCTGTCTTGGTAAGGCCAAGGACGCTGCCCGCCGGGGCATTTCCATGGTTTTCCACCAAAGCGGTTTCGTACACTTTAAAACGTTTCCCGGACAGTTCCATAGTAGCAACAGGCCAGGGATTCAGGCCACGCACTTGGTTGTGCACCTGCTGGGCGGTCTTGTTAAAATCAATAGGGCACATGGTTTTATCCAGCATAGGCGCGTAGCTTACATCTGCTTCCTCCTGCTTCACACCGGGCACCGCTGCTTCACTCTCCAGACGGGAGAGGGTTTTGGCAAGAAGGTCAGCACCCAGCACCGCAAGCCTATCAAGCAGTTCTCCCGCGGTTTCCTTGGGGCCAATCGGGGTTTTCGCCACATCAATAACATCGCCGGCATCCATTTGCAGCGCCATGTACTGGGCGGTAACACCAGTGTACTGCTTGCCGTCCAGAACCGCCCACTGATAGGGTGCGGAGCCACGATACTCAGGAAGCAGGCTGGCGTGGATATTCACAGCGCCTTTCACAGGGATATCCAGCACGCTCTGGGGCAGGATTCTGCCGTAGGCCACCACTGCCAGCACGTCCGGCTGCAGAGCTCTAAGCTGCTCCACCGTCTCCCCCTCCCGGAAATTCTCCGGCTGGTAAACAGGGATATTGTGGGCAAGGGCCAATTCTTTTACCGGAGGGAACACCATTTTCATTCCCCTGCCCTTGGGACGGTCCGGCTGGGTATATACCGCAACCACCTCAAAGCCCTCAGCGATGATCTTTTCCAGACAGGTTGCCGCAATATCCGGCGTACCCATAAATACTACACGCATAGCTACTCCTAAATAAATCAATCGTTGTCAAATTCCAGTTCTTCATCTGTCAGGAACCGGTTCATCACCTGGGTATAAAGAATACCGTCCAGATGGTCAAGCTCGTGGCAGAAGCAGCGGGCGGTAAGCTCCTCACCCTCTACCTCTATCCAGTTGCCGTCACGGTCCTGTGCCCGGACTTTCGCCCAGTAGGGACGGGTCACAAGACCGTACTTTCCGGGCACGCTCAGGCAGCCCTCCGGGCCTACCTGCTCACCGTCGGTGGCAACAAGAGAGGGGTTCACCAGTTCCAGAATCTGCTCACCGTTGTCTACAAGCACCACCCGGCGCAGGATACCAACTTGAGGCGCTGCCAGACCAACACCGCCGGAGTCAATCAGTGTTTCCCGCATGTCGTCCAGCAGGCGGTGAAGTCTGGCATCAAAATTGATAACGGGCTTGCATACCTTATGCAGCGCCGATTCTTTATCTGTCAAAATTCTACGAAGTCCCATGGTTTGTCCTCTTTCTAGTCAAATCCGTTTACGTCGATAAAGGCGGTAACACCCCGGTTCTCTCTGTCCTGAGAAAACTGCCGCAGCAGGTGGGCTAAAAGCCCCCGAAGCTGCCGGGTCATACTGCACCGCAGGGTCAGCCGGTAACGGAAGTTATAGTTAATTTTAGGTACGGGGCATGGCGCAGGGCCAAGAACAGTACAGCTCTCCTTTGCAAAGGAGGGATCTTTTAGAAGCTCTGTCAAACTATTTTTCCACTTGACGGCGCCGTGAAGCACCCGGGCTTCCTCCTGCCCTGTGAAGGTCACCACCCCTATGTCTCCAAAGGGCGGACAGGCTTGCACCTGCCGCAACTGAATCTCTAGGTCGTAAAAGCTGTCATAATCCTGTCTGGCGGCAAGCTGTATCACCTTATGCTCCGGCACCATGGTCTGAATCATGGCCCGGCCGGCGCTGTTTCCTCTGCCTGCCCGGCCCACAACCTGTGTGAGCATATTAAAGGTGGTTTCCGCGGCCCGGTAACTATCTGTATACAGGCTCAAATCGGCATCCAGCACGCCTACCAAGGTCACATTAGGAAGATTCAATCCCTTTGCCACCATCTGGGTGCCCACCAAAACCGGCACATTTTCCTTTTGGAAGCGCTCGAGTATCTTCTCGTGAGTATTTGCCACACTGACAGAGTCAGTGTCCATACGTTCCACAGCCATATCCGGGAAAATCCCCTGAATTTGCTGTTGGATTTTCTGTGTGCCGGTTCCTATGGACTTCAAAGGGCCGCCGCAAAGGGTGCAGCGCTCGGGAACGCTTTGGGAATGACCGCAGTAATGGCACATCAGCCGCTGGTTTGCGCTGTGATAGGTGAGCCTTGCGCTGCACCGTGGACATTCCGGAATCTCCCGGCAGTCCACACACACCATAGCCCGGCTGTTACCACGGCGGTTCAAAAACAGTATAGTCTGTTCTCCCCTGTCCGCAGTTTGACGAATGGAGTCCTGCAGGTCATAACTCAATGCCAAATCGTTGCCAAGCTGCAGTTCTTTCTTCATATCCACAATCTCTACCTGAGGCAGTTTTCTGCCGCCGTAACGCTCTGTGAGCCGGTAGAGTGTGTAAACTCCGGTTTTGGCGTAGTACATGGATTCCACCGATGGTGTGGCAGAACCCAAAAGCACCAGCGCGTTTTCCCGCATGCCCCGCCAAAGGGCAACTTCCTTGGCGGAATACCGGGGAGCATTTTCCGATTTGTAGGAGTGCTCCTGCTCCTCATCTAAAATAATCAGCCCCGGATTAGGACAGGGGGCAAATACTGCCGACCGGGTGCCCACCACCACGCTGGCCTGTGCGGTTCGGACACGGCACCACTGGTCATACCGCTCACTGGCAGGCAAGCTGCTGTGGAGCACCGCCACACGGTCTCCAAAGTAGGTTGCCAACAGTCCCAGCAACTGCGGAGTTAAGGCAATTTCCGGGACAAGGAGCATTGCCTGCTTCCCTTGATCCAACGCACGCTGGATCAAGCTGATATACACAGCTGTTTTTCCGGAACCGGTAACACCGTACAAAAGGGCAGCTCCGGGTTTCTCCTTCTCCATCCGGGCAGAGAGACCGTCAAACACCTGCTGCTGTTCGCTGTTCAGCACCAACGGACCGTCCAGTTCCTGGGGTTTGATCTCCTGACAGCGCAAAACCGGCTTCTCAGACAGAGTCAAAAAACCCAGTTCCGCTAGACGCTGCACCGTGGAAGGCTTACAGCCAGTAAAATAGCACACATCCTTCACTGCCGCCGAGCCCACGGAACACATCAGCTCCAGCACGTTTTTTTGCATGGTGGCAGATTTGGTGCGGGTACGGGCATACTCCATAGCCACCTCAGGGGATTCGGAGAGGGTCACTATTTTCTCGGTCTTATCTTTTGTCCTGCGGGTTAGATCCCGCTGGGCGCTGAGCCATTTTTTTCTGAGAAGATAGGCAATGGCTTTCTCACGGGTCTGCTCGTCGGCAATCAGTTCGCGGAGCTTTGCACCGGTGGCGCTGCCGCCGCAGCTGTCCACAAATTCCAAAATCCCCAGCGCATCCGGCTGGCGGATGGTCTGCCGCTTCCAGGAAAGATCCTCTGTCAGGGAATAGTTTTCCTTGCTCTGAAACCAAAGTCCTGCCGGGAGCATAACCCGGACAGCATCGTAAAAGGTGCAGAAGTAGCGTTCCCGCAAAAAGGCCGCCAGCCGCAGCATTACGTCGGATACCACGCTGTGTTCATCAAGACACCGCTGTACAGGCTTCAACCCCTGTTCTTCCCCTTCTTCAATGGAAATAACCACGCCCTCACAGGTGCGGTTGCTCCTGCCAAAGCCCACCTGCACACGCATACCGGGCTGCAGGGACATTTCCCGGGGAATAAAGTAAGAATAGGGCTTGTCAATGGCAAAATTAGCCGCTGACACAGCAATTTTTGCAATCATACCGCCCCTCCTTACATATCATTCTATTTAGCGCTTGTACTCGTCCTTCAAGGTTGCGGTGAGGTCACCCTCTGCCACTTCCCGGATAGCCAGAGTAACGGGCTTGTCCTCCAGGTCTTCCTGCAAAACTTCTGCTTCATAGGCGATCTGTCTTGCCCGGTGTGCAACCACATTCACCAGCAAGTAACGGCTCTCAACATTTTTCAGCAAATCTGCTACGGGGGGATACAGCATATAAAAATTCCTCCAAATTAGTCTGCCACAGAGGCAATGATATTTAGTATTTCCTCGGCACAGGCATCCACCTGGTCGTTTACTACAATATGGTCATATTGCTTGCTTTGTTCCATTTCCCACTGGACACGCTGGGTGCGCAGAGCTATCTGCTCCTGGGATGTATCACCCCGGCTGCACAGCCGGCGTTCCAGTTCCTCCAGGCTGGGAGGGGCCACAAAGATAAGTACCGCATCAGGACGCGCCTTGCGCACAGCAAAGGCGCCATTGGGCTCGATATCCAGAATCACGTGACCACGGGTCAGTTTCTCCTCCAGCTGCCCCTTGGGCGTGCCGTAGTAGTTATCCATATGGGCATCGTATTCCAAAAATTGGTTCTTTTCGATCATATCCAAAAATTGCTCTTTGGATACAAAGTAATAGCTCACCTTGTTGATTTCGCCGGGTCGGGGGGCACGGGTTGTGGCAGAAACAGAGAACATAAGATCGTTCCGCTGCTGCATTACCTTGCTGAGCACTGTACTCTTTCCCACACCGGACGCGCCGGAGATTACGAACAGCTTTCCATTATGCATTCTCTGTCTCCTCCTGTGGATCTGGCTTGTCCATAAACCGGGCAGACAGCACATCTGTGGTCAGCGCAGACAGAATGACATGGTCTGTATCCATAACGATCACAGCCTTTGTTTTTCTTCCGTAGGATGCGTCGATCAGCATACCCCGGTCCCGTGCCTCCTGAACGATACGCTTAATGGGCGCGGAATCCGGATCTACCACTGTGAGCACCCGGCGGGCGGCAACCATGCTGCCAAAGCCTATATTGATTAGCTTCATAATTCCCTCTTATTCAATGTTCTGGGTCTGTTCACGAATCTTTTCCAGTTCCGCCTTGATATCCACCACCACCCGGGCAAGATTTACGTCAGTACACTTGGAGCCGATGGTATTGGCCTCACGGTTCATCTCCTGCAGCAGAAAATCCAGCTTCCGGCCAACCGCTCCGCCGCCGGAAAGCATAGTGTTCATCTGCTGCAGATGGCTGCGCAGACGAACGGTTTCCTCGTCCACAGCCACCTTATCCGCAAAAATAGCAGCTTCCGTCAAAATACGGCTTTCATCAATGGCAGTATTGGCCAGAATCTCTTTTAGCTTGGCTTCCAACCGCGCCCGATAGTCAACCACCGTCTGGGCGTTTCCGGACTCCACTTTCTCCACAAGCTGAAGGATGGTCTGTCCACGGCTGCGCAAGTCACGGTCCAGAGCCTGACCCTCGGTGCAGCGCATGGCATCATACCCCTCCAGAGCCTTAGCAACCACCTGCATAAGGTCACCCAGCAGCTGCTCCTCGTCCACCTGGGGCTTTTCAATCACAAACACTTCCGGCAGCCGGGAAACAGAAGCTGCGGAAATATCATCTGCCACACCGTACTCAGTGACCATCTGGCGCATTGCAGTCAGATATCCCTCCAGCACAGATGTGTTCAGACTTACCTGTACCTCGTCAACGCCCTCGCTGCGGACCGTAATGAACACATCCACCTTGCCTCTGGAGACTGCCTGCTTCACCGCCTGCTTCACCGCGTCCTCCCCAAAAGAAAGAATGCGGGGAAGACGTACGGAGCAATCCAAGTAACGGTTGTTAACAGAACGAATTTCCACTGTAAATTCTCTGCCGTTTACCGTTTCCACGGCACGGCCATAGCCTGTCATACTCTTAATCACAATTAATATCCTCTTTTCCTCAAACATCGGACTGTTTCGGTCCAAAGCCGGTAATGGTACAGACAGTTCTATTCTTTCTGGCTACAAACCGGTCACAGGCCTACACCAGCACAAGGTCGGACAAAATCCCGCCACGCCGGCAAGACCACCCCTATGCCACAACGTATCTCCCAAAAGATACCCAGGAAAGAACAGTACCACACCCGGAGCTTTTATGACAGTCCCCAGGGCAGACACTCTGATGCTGATGGAGCACCAGAGCTATGCCGTCTGGATTCACCGCTGTCACGTTTACCAACAGTTCCATTTACTGCATGTCCTCAGGCACAGGCTCTTTCAGATTAGCAGAGACGCTGTAACTATTCAGAGCGCCTGCCTGAGCAAATTTCCTGTCAATGGAGATGGTAGCCTTAATGGTGGAAGTGCCGATCTGCGCACCTTTTAAGTCTACGGTAGCTGTAATATCAGAGGCTTTCATGGCGTCAATTTCCGCAACAGGACCACGGATCTCAACCTCCAGAACCTTTGTAATAATCTCTAACTCCAGGTCTTCCGGAACATTGTTGGGAATAATATTGGTCACACTGAATTTTTTGGTCTTCAGTGCCGGGAATTTCACTTCCACAGTCACCTCAGTGACACCGGTCTCATTGGTAACGCCCTCCGGCAGAACAATGGGGAAGGTCAATTCGCCATCCTTCTTCATTTTCCCCAAATCAATCGTTCCCAGTTCAATATCACTCATCTTTTCCAGCAGTGTATCGCTACCGGACACCCGGATGATCTCAGGTGTGATCTTGATCTCACATGTTTCCCTTGTGGCACCACCGCCATCAATGACCTCCACCACAAAGCCTACATCCATATACCGCTGGATCTGTACAGATACATTCACGCTTTCGGTATTGGTGGTAACCATGGCAACATCCACAGGCTCACCGGCAGCGTTGCAAAGAACAAACCCAAATTGCTCAGCAAAGGTTTCGTCCCTGCCCTCCATATTTACCTCCACATGGGCCTGCCCAACCTGCTTCACCACAGATTCCGGTCCGGATATCTCAATGGTCTTGAAATCCAGAACGGCATCCTCCTTATAGGCGATGAAGCCCTCCGGCACTGTTCCGGGGTAGGTCACCACCACAGGAACGCTTTTCTTAAGTTTATTCTCCACTGTGATAGGGATACGGTCCAGGCTGTAACTAAGCTCCACAATATCACCTTTGGGAATGGTGCCGGGATAAGAGGTATCAAATTTCAACAAATGGTCGCCTGCCGCCTTTATATCCGCCAGATCTACAAATACATTGATATTGGCTTCGTTAAGCTCATTGAGATCTGTGCGGTTGCCTTTCAGCTCCATAGTGATGGCAGGGATCTGGCTTGTAATCATCAGACCCCGGTCGGCAAGGACATTTTCGTTTTCCAGAATGATAGGGATATTATAATAGGTTTTTTCGGAATCGGGACTGACCACCGCGGTCACATACACCCACATTGCGAAGGCGATCACAACGGAAATTACTAACGAAAACACCTTACTTTTCATTCTGATCGCCCTCCTTTTCCTTTTTCAGGAGCTTCTGCCGAATCCTCGCCACCAATCTATAATCTTCATCGGTCTGCTCAGTACAAAGTTCATTGCGCAAAAGACGCTCCAATGTCTGGGAGGCCAAATGACGCTTGAGCATACCGCCCACTGCCACAGAAATAGCGCCGGTTTCCTCCGAAACCACCACCACTACCGCATCAGACACCTCACTCATGCCAACCGCCGCACGGTGCCGTGTACCCAGATCCAGACTCAGCCGGTCACTCTCTGACAGGGGCAGCACGCAACCCGCCGCGGCGATTCTTCCGTCACGGACGATCATAGCTCCATCGTGCAGTGCCGCCTTAGGGAAGAATATATTCCGGATCAGTTGTTCGGATACATTGCCATCAATCATCGTGCCGGTCTTAAAATACTCATCCAAGGGGTTATCCCGGGAGAAAACAATCAGCGCGCCCACCCGCTCCCGGCTCATAACCTCACAGGCCTGCACCGTCTGGGCAATCACAGGTGTCAACTCCTGTTCCTGCTTTTGTGTTCCCAGGAAACGGTTGAGTCTGACGCTGCTCAAATGGTCGATCATGCGGCGCAGCTCAGGCTGGAACAGCACTACAAGAGCAATAAGACCTATCTGCAGGAACTGGCTCAAAATAAAACTGAGGGTATGCAGTTTCAGGTATTCCGTCACCCACGACAGGATCAGCACCACAATTACCACACGGGCGATCTTGCCGGTACCGGTAGACCGTAACAAGGGAATTAGGTTGTAAATCAGAAACGCTACTACAATGATATCCAAATAGTCAGACCACAGCATACCTTGCAGCTGTTTCCAAAATGCTTGCAAATACTCCATATGTGCCCCCGTTTCTTTCAATCTGTCACGAATATACCGGCACATCTGTGCCATTGGCATAACTAGCCTATTATCTGTTCTATTATAGCGGATAGCCCTGCCGATGGCAATAGCAATTCAAAAAATTTTACATTTCTCTGCGGTATCTGTCCAGTGCCCACAATAGTGCGGAGGTCTGTTCCCTGGATGCGTCATGACCGTAGCTAATACGCACAGTTCCGGTTTCCAGTGTCCCAGCGCTTTCGTGTGCTAGCGGGGCACAGTGCAGTCCCGCCCGCACCGCAATACCCTGCCTTTCCAGATAGGCCGCTACGTCCTCGCTGTCCCTATCATCGGTAAAGGATACAGTACCGCCCTGATGCTCACCGGAAAACACTTTGAAGCCCAGCTTTTCCAGACCTTTGATTGCTTTTTTTGCCTCATAAACCTGCCGTTCAAAAAGTCTGCCCTGCCCTACCTTGCCCAAATAAGCAAGACCCGCCGACAATCCCGCAATCCCCGGAACATTCAGTGTTCCCGCCTCTGCTGCGTCGGGAAGGAAATCCGGCATTTTCTGTTCTCTGGAGAGGCTCCCTGTACCGCCATATATCAGAGGTTTGGGCACTCTCCCACATAGGAGTATCCCTGTTCCCTGAGGACCAAGGAGCCCCTTATGCCCAGGCATGGCGATAAAGTCCGCCCCCAAGCTTTCCATATCTATTGGAAGCATTCCCGCGCCCTGGGCGGCATCGATGATAAAAGGAACGCCGTATTTTCTGCAAAGCTCCGACAGGCGCTCCACCGGCAGAATATACCCAAACACATTGGAGACCCATGTGATCACCGCCCCATCGGCGCCCTGTTTTAACGCTTTTTCGAACTGTTCGATGGTATCATCCCAATCAAACAGTTTTCTTCCTGCAACCACTACCTTTGCACCCATAGCATATAAAGGGCGTGTCACCGCGTTATGCTCAAAGCCTGTGATGACCACCCTGCTGCCCGGGTGGAACAGTGTATTGATGGCCATATTCAGGCCCTGTGTGCAGCTTCCGGTAAAAACCACCTGTTCAGGGCTGCAGGAGAACATCTTTGCCGCTCTCTGCCGGCACTCCAGCACAGTTCTTGCAGCCCGCATTGCCAGCTTATATCCACCCCGCCCCGGATTTCCGCAAGTTTCTATGGCGCAAGCTACGGATTGCTGTACGCCATAGGGCTTTGGATAGGATGTGGCGCCGTTATCCAGATAAATCATAGGAACATTTCCTCCGGTTCCCCGCTATCACTCTTCCGGTAAACCTTGCGGTAATGGATTCCCTTCCCCCGAAGCAGTTCCACTGCCGCTGCCACGTCCCGACAGTTGACATGCAGGCTGTACCCGCAGCCTTGTTCCTCCATCCATCTGGTGGTTCTTCTCATATTACATTCCATCCCAGCCCTGCGCAGCGCCAGTTCCCCCCTCTGTGCGGGCGTCACGGACCGGAATGTGATCAGACATTGCTTCATAAAAGTACACCTCCCGAACCAATTTATGTTCAGGAGGTGTTTATTGTGAAATTTACAGTGTTTCCAGCAGGCATACCGCATGGCATGACATGCCGCTGCCATCACCGGTGAAGCCCAAATGTTCTTCCGTAGTTGCCTTTATATTTACACAGGAGGTGTGTACCTGAAGGACATTTGCAAGATTCTGAACCATCTGGGGAATAAAGGGCATAAGCTTCGGCTTTTGGGCAATCATGGTCACGTCCACGTTGCCCACCCGGTAACCGGTGCTGTGGATTTTTTCAACCACGCAGGCCAGCAGCTTCATAGAGTCGGCGCCCTTGTAGGCAGGATCGGTGTCTGGGAAATGCCTGCCAATATCCCCCAGCGCTGCAGCGCCCAGCAGAGCATCCGACACCGCGTGGAGCAGCACATCCGCATCGGAATGGCCGTCAAGACCCAGTTCATAGGGAATCTTTACGCCTCCCAATACCAAATCCCGTCCGGCGACAAGGCGGTGGACGTCATAACCGTGTCCGATTCTCATAGTATTTCCTCCAGCAAAAGCTCAGCGATTTTCAGATCCATGGGGGTGGTGACCTTAATGTTCCGCTCATCACCTTCCACGATTTTTACGCTCATACCCAAATTTTCCACAGCGGAGCAGTCATCCGTAATAGCAGTTCCGGATTTTTCCGCATCGGTCAGCGCACCACGCAGCAAATCAAAGTCAAACACCTGGGGTGTTTGCACCGCCTGCAGGCTGCTTCTGTCCGGGGTTTGCTTCACTACACCGCCCTGAACCTGCTTAATGGTGTCCTTCACCGGCACTGCCGGGGCGGCAGCGCCATAGGCATTGGCTGCACGGACTGTCCTGTCAATTACCTGCCAGGTAATAAGAGGCCTGGCGCCATCCTGAATGGCAGCCAGCTTCACCCGACTGCTCAGAGCGTTCAGCCCGGCCATCACCGAGGCAGGACGGGTGTCCCCGCCCGCAACAACAGCCGTTACCTTATGGAAGCCGGCACACAAGGAGGTAATGGGCAGAATCAGATCCTGACGGGTTACCACAACGATCTCCCGGATCACTTCACATTCCTCAAAAGCACGCACGGTTCTTGCGATCATAGGCTCTCCCCCAAGGGGCGCCATTACTTTATCAATGCCACACATCCGGGAGGCATTGCCTGCTGCCACGATCACCGCGCCGCAATGCTTTACAGGCAGCGCCCGTCTGGCCTGCCGGGTAATGTCGGTAAACTTCATGTTACAATTCTCCCACCAGTTTTTTAAAATACTTGCCCCGCTCCATAAAGTTTTTGAATTGGTCAAAGGCAGCGCTGGCCGGACTCATCAGCACTACATCTCCCGGCTGGGCCGCTGCGGCAGCGGCAAGTACCGCTGTTTTAAAATCACCGCAGTCCACAATTTCAGGGGATCTAGGTTGGTACTGAGGGGCATGCTCCACGGCTTCCTTGATCTGTGCGCCTGTTGCGCCCCCAAGGAAAAGTTTCTTCACATGGCTGCAAATATACGGTCCAAGCACATCGTAGGGTATGTGCTTGTCATAGCCGCCTGCAATCAGCAGCACCTTTTCATCAAAGCTCTTGAGGCCAGCAATAGTCCGTGTGGGAGAGGACGCGATAGAATCGTTATAAAACCGCACTCCATCTTTCACCCGTACCAGCTCAATCCGGTGTTCCACGCCCCCAAAGGTCTTTGCAACGTGCTCAATCACCTGATCGCTTACAAGACCCTCCACCGCCAAGATGGCTGCCATATAATTTTCCACATTATGGACACCGGGGATAAGAATGTCCTTCACATCCAGCACTGGCTTCCCGTCCCGGCAGATGGTACTGCCTTCCAGACAGACACCAGTGTCTGTTTTCTGCAATCTTGTGAAGAACCGGGTAGCGCCGGTGCCTGTAAAATCACGGGTAATGGCATTGTCCAGATTCACCACCAGCGTATCCCCCGGTGTCTGGTATTTGAAGATATTCTTCTTTGCCTGAATGTACTCGTCCATGTCCTTATGCACATCCAGATGGTTAGGCGCCAGATTGGTCACCACCGCTATCCGGGGGCTGCGGCGCATATCCATGAGCTGGAAGGAGCTAAGCTCCACAACCGCATAATCTTCCGCCCTCATCTGATCCAGCAGCGGCAGCAGAGGCGTGCCGATATTTCCGCCCAACCATACCTTTTTGCCCGCTGCCTTCAGCATTTCCGCAATCAATGTTGTGGTTGTGGTTTTTCCGTCAGAGCCGGTAACCGCGATAATCTCACAAGGACACAGCTCAAAAAACACTTCCATCTCACTGGTGATCTGCGAGCCGCTTTGAGCCAGCGCCACGATGCCCGGATTTCCCGGATGCATACCCGGTGTACGGAATACCAGATCCGCCTGCACATTCCGCAGGTAATCCTCACCCAGATGCAGACAGCAGCCCTGTTGCTCCAGTTCCAGAACCTCCCGGTCCAGTTTTTCTCTGGGTGTTCTGTCGCAGCCACACACGTTACAGCCATATTCCAACAGCAGGCGCACCAGTGGGCGGTTGCTCACTCCAAGTCCCAAAACCGCAATACGTTTATCCCGCAGGCCGGTAAAATAGGTTTTTAGGATCGTATCCATTGCATCGTCCCCATTTCCGTTTGTTTTATGGTATATAGTATATCCTTTCGGGGAAGAATTTGCAAGGCATTTGACAATTCTCCCGGTTTCATGTACAATAATTCCACGACCAGGTCGGACAGCCGCGGCTGGATGCTGAAAAGCGCCAGGTGAGGAAAGTCCGGGCTCCACAGGGCAGGGATAACGGGTAATACCCGCCGGGGGCGACCCCAGGACAAGTGCAACAGAGATATTCAGCCGGCAGCATGCCGGTCATGGTGAAAAGGTGCGGTAAGAGCGCACCCGGCCCATGGAGACATGGGTTAGGGTGTCCTATGGAGAATATCCTAAGGACACCCGTACGCTGTAAACTCTATCCCGGAGCAACGCCGTGGAGGGACACACAGGCTGACCCGGCCGTCCCAGGGAGGCGGCTTGATCCCGTGAGCAATTGCGGGACTAGATAGATGGCTGTCAAGACAGAACCCGGCTTACAGACCCGGTCGTACCAAAAAGCGCCGCAGGAAACCCTACGGCGCTTTTTTCTGTTATTGGGTTTCTTCGGTCTGTGCCTGGGGCTGTACAAGACCAGCCACGTCTGAAACAGGCAGGCTGAAGGCGATACCTTGGGCTTTTTTACCCATGCCCATTCCCTTGTAGAGGGCATTGAGCACATCATCCCGGATTTCCTTATCCACTACCATCATCAAAATCTCTTTTTCCGCATGGATGGTAATGCCAAAGAAAGCCGCCTCTTTTTCCCGGGCAACGCCACGGGCATTGAGGATTGTACCGCCCCGAACCCCCTGCTCACGGGCAATATCCATTGCCTCCTCGGCGAAACCCGCATTCACGATGGCGAAAATCACTTCATGGTTATTGGTGGTCATGGTCAATCCTCCTTTATTGCCGGTTGTCACTGAGGAACCGGTAAATATTTACCCCGATCACACTGGACATAGGCACAGCAAAGGCAATGCCCTTTCCGCTTCGTATGGTGTGAAATTTTTCCTCCAAACAGTTCATAATCTCATCTACTCTGTCCTCCCGGACAGTGCTGAGGATCACAGACTTGTGAATGTTCAGCCCCAACATATCGATCAGTTCCGAATTTGCGGTTCCAAGACCGCCGGTGACCAACTGCAAGTTCACATTGAACTGGCTAAGCACATCAAGATAAAACTCTGTTTTTGTGCGGTCCACAACCGTGACCAACAGCTTCAGCTTCTTGATGGCTGATTCATTTATGGTATTTGCCATAACAACGCCTCCTTACATGAAGTTGATGATCTGCTGGTCGTCCGCATCCAGAATACGTTTAATAGCACGTTTCTCCTGAATCCGGTTGGAAACAATGGCTTTAAAGCCCAGAAGCTGAATGGTGATCAGCGGAGCCATGGCCACAAGGGCAACCACACCAAAGGCATCCCGCAGAACCGCATCCGCACCCTGTATACCTACACACACGCCAATGGCAAAAGGCAGGATAAACCCGGAGGTCATAGGGCCGCTGGCTACACCACCGGAGTCAAAGGCAATGGCGGTATACACAGGGGGCACAAACAAGGAAAGCGCTAAAGACAGGAAGTACCCGGGAATGATGTAATACGCAAGGGAAAAATCATAGATAATCCGGATCACGGAGAGGGCAATCGCAGAGCCCACGCCGATGCACAGGCCGATCATCATGGAGCGCTTGGTCACATAGCCATTTGTTACATTCTCTACCTGCTGGTTCAGCACGTGGATGGCAGGCTCGGCCAACACCACCAGAATACCAGTCACAAGCCCAAACCCTGTCAGAAACCACGGGTGGATATTCTGGGACAGGGTAACTCCGATTTTATAACCAATGGGCATAAACCCTACGTTCACTCCGGTAAGAAAGATTACCAAGCCAGCATAGGTAAACAACACACCCACACCAATCCTCAGCAGATATCTCTTGGGAAGCTTTAAAACTGCCAACTGGCACACCAGGAAGAATAACACGATGAGGCCAAGGGCAATGGCAACTTCCTTGCAGGTATGGATGGCGGTATGTAAGAACGAACCCAAAATGTCCTCGCTGACCGTATAATCCGGTACAGCATAGGTCAGATTATTTCCAGAAAATACACCCAGAACCAAAACCGCCAGAATAGGTCCCACGGAGCATAGCGCAACCATACCAAAGCTGTTTTCCTGGCTGTGCCGGTCACCCAAAACACCGGAAATACCCAAACAAAGGGCCATCAAGAAAGGCACAGTAATTGGACCAGTGGTAACACCGCCGGAATCAAACGCCATGGGCATCAAATCCAGATTATTGTTGACAGCCAGCAGTAAGGTCAGGGCAAACAGCAGCATATAAAACAACATCAGAATATTGGAAAGGCGCTGCCGGAAAACTATACGTAAAATTGCCACCACCAGGAACATGCCCACACCGAAACCCACGGCATACACCAGCAGCGTCCCATTCATCACGGAACTCACCTGATTGGCCAGCACCTGCAGGTCAGGTTCTGCCACAGTAATCAGAATTCCCAACACAAAACATACCGCAAGCAGCAGGAAAAGTTTTTTTTGCCGGGAAAGGCCCGCGCCCACATGGATGCCCATAGGCGTCATCGCCAAATCCGCACCCATATTGAACAAACCGATACCCAAAATCAATAGAACCGCGCCAACGGTAAAAGTGATCAATTCTGCCCTGGAAAAATCAAACCAGGGAAGCAGTGCAATTAAATAAACGATTAATGTAATTGGCAACGCTGATATCAATGCTTCCAGTATCTTGCTCCGCAACTCCTTCATTCGCATCGCCTCCTGTCAAATAGAATTCAAGTATCACAGCTAATATATATTTTACCATAAAACAGAAAAAAAGCAAGCAATGATCCGGTAATGACTTGCGAATATCGTCGGAACATGATATCCTACTAGAAGAAAATTAAGGAGGTTCGCAGATGAAACGGTTTTTCCTGATGATACTTATTCTGCTTGAAATTGTGCTCCTTGCACTGGCAGGACTGTTTATATTCCTTGAGGATTTCCGGGAACAGGCACTGTCATTGTGTTCCCAACTACCTCCGGAAACACAACCTGAGACGACACAAGCAACCACACTTCCCACAACCCTGCCCACAACCAGCCCAACAACCCAGCCCACCACAGAACCCACTACGGAAGCTACAACCGAACCCAGTACTGAGCCACCTGTCACCAGGCCGCCCTTTGAGCCCGGTTACACAGAAGATTCCGATCCCGCCAACTGGAACACCAATTGGGAGATTATCGCGGAAAATACGGTTGTGGACAGCTACCAACGGGAGCAGGAAATTTTCTTTGATGGCGGCGACTATTTTGCCTTACCCGGCATTGCAAGCTTCCGGGGCGGTAACTACCGCACAGATGCCAGCTATGGCACTGCCGATATCACCGACGCTTCCATCACTGAGCTTTGGTGGCAAACCGTAGGCAGTGCTGCCGGACCGGAATGGGGCGGCTGCGGATGGACCGGCCAGCCCCTGGCTGTCCAGTGGGACGATGAGACCAAAGCCATTATGAACCTCTACGATGAGAAAAAGAACAAGGATGACCTTGTGGAGGTTATTTACGCCAAGATGGATGGTTACGTCCATTTTCTTGACATAGAGGACGGTAGCTACACCAGAGATCCTCTCTACATTGGGATGGCCTTTAAAGGTGCAGGTGCCATTGACCCAAGAGGCTATCCACTGCTGTATCTTGGTTCCGGCTTAGTGCAAAATGGAACTTCCCAAAAAATGTACATCATCAGTCTCATTGACGGATCCATTCTCTACGAGCATAGCGGTTACGACAGCATGGCCCTGCGGGCCTGGTACGCTTTTGACGGTGCTCCCCTGTTACACGGCGAGTCTGACACCTTGATCTGGGGCGGCGAAAGCGGACTCCTATACACAATTAAATTGAATACAAACTATGATAAAGCCGCCGGGACAATTACTGTGGAACCCGACGATCCCGTTATGACCCGGTACAACCACGATTATGGCCGCCGGGGCCGGTATCTCGGCTATGAAGCCAGTGTCACGGCAGTGGAGAATTATCTCTATGTTGGTGATAACGCAGGTTTACTCCAATGTATAAACGCTAATACCATGGAGCTTGTCTGGACACAGGATCTGCTGGATGATATTAATTGCACCGCAGCTTTTGACTGGGGCGAGGATGGCAGGGGTTACCTGTATGTCGCGCCCTCCATTGACTACACCGCGGGCAGCGGAGGCAGCAGTGAACTTCCTCTATGCAAGGTAGATGCTCAGACCGGTGAAATTCTATGGTCTCATTATATGAAATGCACCACCATGGATGGTGTGCCTGGCGGCATGCTGTCCTCTCCCCTGCTGGGCCGCCCCGGCAGCGACATTGAACACCTGGTTATCTTCTCCATTGGCCGCTCCGCGGGAGCCTGGGACGGTCAAATGGTTGCTTTGGACAAAGAAACCGGCGTGGTTGTCTGGCAGTTTGAAACAGATAACTACATGTGGAGTTCTCCAATCGCCCTATACACAGAGGATGGAAAAGGTTACATCTTCCAGGCAGATGCCACCGGCACTTGCTACTTGATGGACGGTGCCACTGCCAAGGTGCTGGATACAGTATATCTGGGAATGACCGTAGAATCCTCCCCCATTGCATTTGGCAACCGGGTGGTTCTGGGAACCCGTAGCAGCATGCACCTGTTTAAAATTTCCTGATAGCGTATAAATGGGGTCAGCCAACGCTGACCCCATCAACGTTTACTAACAGCTTTTATAACTGTGTAATAGCTTTTTAAACGAAAAATCCCCCGGCCAAATGGCCGGGGGAACATTATGCGTTAGATCAAGAATTACTCGTAGATCTCGGTAACAACACCGGAACCGACAGTACGGCCGCCCTCACGGATAGCGAAACGCAGGCCCTTCTCGATAGCGATGGGGGTGATCAGCTCAACGTTCATAACAACGTTATCGCCGGGCATACACATCTCAGTGCCCTCGGGCAGGTTGATGATGCCGGTAACGTCGGTGGTACGGAAG
>JAZNIL010000073.1:0-45011 GCA_045577435.1 Faecousia sp.
GCTACGATCCGACTTGCTTTTCCTGCCGCACCAGATCCAGAAGATTTTCCGAGGAGCTTTCCGTCAGGTGGAAGCGGATCCGGTTGTTGCTTTGGGCATACCGGGTGATCTCCCTGGCCAGCAGGCCATCCAGTGTGCCGGAGACCACACCCAAACGGATTACAACCGGGGCACTGATGCGGCTGTCCCGGAGCGCCAGAGAAGCGGAGTGCAGTTCCTCTAGGGCTGCATCCACCTTTTCCTGGTAAAACCGCCCTTCCTCCGTTAAACGGATATTTCTGCCCACTTTCTCAAACAGCTTCACTCCTCCCAGATCGTTTTCCAGATTGTGAATGGCACTGCTTAAAGCAGGCTGGGATATTCCTAAACGGGCTGCCGCGGTTGTATAGTGCTCCGTTTGTGCCAAGACGGAGAAATAAAGAAGATAGTTGTAGTTCATAAATTGCCTCTTTGATCTATAAGTTTAAATTATAAATAAAGTATCATAACTTTATTGGTTTTAGCAAGTAAAATCTGTATAATAATTGAGGTTTTTGCAAAAAAATGCCTTTTCCGTCGCTTGAAGCGGCGGAATTCGTGTTTTTCTGCGGGTGATGATCGTTTGATTAATCATTATGATATATGTGGAGGTAAGCAATGGCACACATTAATGAGGCTGGTGTTAAAAAGATCAATCAGATCTGTGACAGATACGCAGATGAAAAAACACCACTGATGATGATCCTCAGCGACATTCAGAACGAATATGGGTACATTCCTCTGGAAGTCCAGCAAATCGTTTCCCAAAAAACAGGCATATCCGTGGCGGAGATCTACGGTGTTGTAACGTTCTATTCCTTCTTCTCCCTGGAACCCAAGGGAAAGTATGTGATCGGATGCTGCCTGGGTACTGCCTGTTATGTGAAGGGTGCTCAGCAGATTATCGACAAGTTTTCCGAAATCTTGGGAGTAAACCCTGGCCAGACCACTGCTGACGGTCTGTTCACCATTGATGCCCTGCGTTGCATCGGCGCTTGCGGTATTGCTCCCGCTGTTACCATCAATGGAAAAGTCTATCCCAAGATGACCGTGGATGCCGTTCCAGGCGTTGTGGAAGAGTATCTGGCTAAGGAGGGCAAGTAAATGAAGAATTTTGCTGAACTCGATCAAAAGATTTGCAGCTGTACCGATGCACTGACCGCCAAGATGGACGGCAGCAACGGTAAGCGTGCCATTCTGCTGTGCGGTGGTACCGGTTGTATCTCCTCCAACTCCATGGATATTAAGGCCAAGTTTGAAAGGCTGGTTGAAGAGAACGGCCTGCAGGACAAGGTTACTGTCAACATCGTTGGCTGCTTTGGCTTCTGTTCTCAGGGTCCTTTCGTTAAGATTTTCCCCGAGGATACCCTGTACCGTCTGGTTTCCTTGGACGATGTGGACGAGATCTTCGAGAAGGATATTATCGGTGGTGAGATCATTGAGCGTCTGCTGTATGTAGAGCCCAACACTGGTGAGAAGGTTGCCAAGCAGGAAGACATCAACTTCTACAAGAAGCAGAAGCGTGTTGCTCTGCATGGCGGCGGCGTTATCACCCCTGAGGACATCAACGAAGCTATGGGCTATGGTGCATTCCAGGGACTGAAGCGAGCTTTAAATATGAAGCCCCAGGAAGTTATCGACGAGGTTCTGGCTGCAGGTCTCCGTGGCCGTGGTGGTGCGGGCTTCCCCACTGGTAGAAAGTGGTCCTTTGCCGCTGCCAACGATGCAGATCAGAAGTATGTGGTCTGTAACGGCGACGAGGGTGACCCCGGCGCGTTTATGGACCGTTCCATCCTGGAAGGCAATCCCTATGCCGTTATAGAGGGCATGATGATCGCCGGTTACGCCATCGCTGCGACCGAAGGTTATTTCTATGTCCGCGCCGAGTATCCCATCGCTGTGAACCGCCTGCGCAATGCCATTAAACAGATGAACGAAGCAGGTGTCTTGGGTGAAAACATTATGGGTACCGGCTTCAGCTTCCAGGCCCACATCCGTCTGGGCGCTGGCGCATTCGTTTGCGGTGAGGAAACTGCTCTGCTGAACTCCATCGAGGGCAAGCGTGGTATGCCTCGTCCCCGTCCTCCTTTCCCCGCAGTCAAGGGTCTGTGGGGCAAACCTACCATCGTCAACAACGTGGAAACTCTGGCCTGTGTTCCTTACATTCTTCGTGAGGGCGCTGGGGAATTTGCTTCCTGCGGTACGGAGAAGTCCAAGGGTACTAAGGTGTTTGCCCTGGGCGGCAAGGTCAACAACGTGGGCTTGGTGGAGATCCCCATGGGTACTACTCTGCGGGAGCTGATCTATGATATTGGCGGCGGTATTCCCGATGGTAAGAAGTTTAAGGCGATTCAGACCGGCGGTCCCTCCGGTGGCTGCCTGACGGAGAAAGATCTGGACGGGCCTATCGATTTTGATAACCTGGTTGCCCGTGGCTCTATGATGGGTTCCGGTGGCGCCATCGTTATGGACGAGGACAACTGCATGGTTGACGTTGCTAAGTTCTACATGGAATTTATCTGCGACGAATCCTGCGGTAAGTGTTCTCCCTGCCGTATCGGTACCAAGCGTATGCTGGAGATCCTCACCCGGATCACCGAAGGCAGAGGTACCATGCAGGACCTGGAGGAACTGGAAGAACTGGGGCAGACTGTCAGGGCAAACTCCCTGTGCGCCTTGGGTCAGACCGCTGCCAACCCCATCATCTCCACGCTGACCCATTTCCGGGACGAATACCTTGCCCATATTGTAGACAAGAAGTGTCCGGCCAAGGTGTGCAAGAAGTTGATGCAGTATACAATTGATCAGGATAAGTGCGTGGGCTGTGCCCGCTGTGCCAAGTTCTGCCCGGTGGATGCCATTTACAAAACCACCTATACCGCGCCTCACAACCGTCTGGCCTCTTACCAGATTGATGGGGATAAGTGCCTGAAGTGTGGCGCTTGCATTGCTACCTGTAAGCTCAATGCGATTTATAAGAAGTAAGGAGGAAAGGTCAATGGTAAATATTAAAATAGAAGGCGTTTCCTATCAGGTGGAGGAGGGTCTAACCATTCTGGAAGCTGCCAAAAAGTGCGGCTACGAAATTCCCAGCCTCTGTGCATTTAACCACGGCGAGTGCTCCAACGGCTCCTGCCGTGTATGTCTGGTGGAAGTGAAGGGGGCCAGAGGTTTGGTGGCCTCCTGCGTGTACCCTGTAAACGAAGGTATGGAGATCGCTATTTCCAGCCCAAAGGCGGTGGAAGCCCGTCGTGCTTCCGTGGAATTGCTGCTTTCTAACCACAATATCAATTGCCAGCAGTGCGATAAGAACGGAAAGTGCGAACTGTTGCACGTTGCCTCCGTTACCGGGGCACGGGAAGGCCGCTATCAGGGAACTAAGACACCCACAACCTATGACGAACTGACCCCCACCATCGTCCGGGATACCTCCAAGTGCATTCTGTGCGGACGCTGCGTTGCCCGGTGCAAGAACGCCCACGGTGAGGACATGGGTATTCTGGGTTTTGAGAACCGGGGTTTTAACACCATCGTTGCTCCTGCAGAAAATAGAAGCTTTATTAACTCTCCTTGTATTATGTGCGGTCAGTGTATCAATGTCTGCCCCACCGGCGCACTGATGGAAAAGTCTGAGATTGGCCGTGTGGATGCCGCTATGAAGGCTGGTAAGTACATGATCGTGCAGACAGCCCCTGCGGTGCGGGCCGCACTGGGTGAAGAATTTGGTATGAAGATCGGCACACCTGTTACCGGTAAAATGGTGGCTGCACTGCGCCGTCTGGGCTTCAAAAAGGTATTCGATACTAACTTTGCCGCTGACCTGACCATTATGGAAGAAGGTACTGAGCTCCTGCACAGACTGCAAAACGGCGGGACACTCCCTATGATTACCTCCTGCTCTCCCGGCTGGGTCAACTATGCTGAGTACAATTACGGTGAGCTTCTGGGCCACTTGTCCACCTGTAAGTCCCCCCACCAGATGTTTGGCGCGATTTTAAAGACCTACTATGCCGGAAAAATCGGCGTTGACCCCAAGGAAATGTTCGTGGTTTCTATCATGCCCTGTTCCTGCAAGAAGTACGAGAAGGAGCGCGAGCAGATGGTCACCGGTGGCCTTATGGATGTGGATGCGGTGCTGACCACCCGGGAACTGGGCCGTCTGATCCGCAGATCCGGCATTAACTTTGCTAAATTGCCTGATGAAGATTTCGATGCCGATATCGTACACGATTACACTGGCGCGGGCGTGATCTTCGGTGTTACCGGTGGTGTTATGGAGGCCGCCCTGCGTACAGTCTACTTTGTCCTTACAGGTAAGGAATACGACAAAATCAGCTTCACAGAGGTTCGCGGCCTGGAAGGTGTGCGGGAAGCGTCCATCGATATTAACGGAATGGCTGTCAATGTGGCAATCGCCAATGGTATGAAGGGCGCTAAGGTGCTTATGGACGACATCCGTGCCGGAAAGTCCAAGTATCACTTTATTGAAATCATGGGCTGCCCCGGTGGTTGCATCAACGGCGGCGGTCAGCCCTATGTACGGGATGTGTTCCTGCCCAACGAAGATGATGATATCATGGATACCTATATCCAGAAGCGGGCCAGCGCTCTGTACAGTGAGGACGAGCGCCAGGTGATTCGTCAGTCTCATAACAATCCCCAAATCCAGCAGCTTTACACAGAATTTCTTGGTGAGCCCAACTCTCACAAGGCTCACCAGCTGCTGCACACTACCTATCAAGCAAGAGTTGGTTTCAACGACTGACTTTATGCGGTATTTTTCGCACAGTCCCCCTTGTTGCTGAAAATACCTGTTCCTCAGGGGGATCCCGGATTTGCCCAATCTCCGGGATCCCTCTCTTGTTTTGGATTGTGTTTGTAAAGGAGAAAACATATGAAAGAATTTGAACTGAAATACGGCTGCAACCCTAACCAAAAGCCCGCAAATCTTTATATGCACGATGGTACCGAACTTCCCATCACCATTTTAAATGGCCGCCCCGGTTATATTAACTTCATGGACGCGCTGAATTCCTGGCAGCTGGTCAAGGAACTGAAAGAGGCTACTGGCCTTAGCTGCGCCACCTCTTTCAAGCATGTGTCCCCTACCTCTGCTGCGGTGGGCAAACCCCTGCCTCCGGAACTGAAGAAGGCCTGCTTTGTTGACCATATCCATGGCTTGGACGAAAATCCTCTGGCATGTGCCTATGCCCGTGCCCGTGGTACTGACCGTATGTGTTCCTTCGGTGACTGGGTGGCGCTGAGCGATGTGTGTGATGAGTTGACTGCGTCTTTGATCGCTCCCGAGGTTTCCGATGGCGTGATTGCTCCCGGCTACACTCATGGGGCACTGGCAATTCTGAAGGCAAAGCGCAAGGGCAGTTACAATGTGGTGGAGATTGACCCGAACTACGTTCCCGATGTGCAGGAGCGCAAGCAGGTGTTCGGTATTACCTTTGAACAGGGGCGGAACAATTTTGAGATTAACAAGGCACTGCTGGAGAATATCGTCACAGCCAATAAAGAACTGCCAGAGGATGCGAAGATTGACCTGATCGTCTCTTTGATTACGCTAAAGTACACTCAGTCCAACTCTGTCTGCTTTGCCTACGATGGTCAGGCTATCGGTGTGGGTGCTGGTCAGCAGAGCCGTATTCATTGTACCCGTCTTGCCGGTACAAAGGCTGACACTTGGTTTTTGCGCCAGCATCCCAAGACTCTGGGACTGAAATTCCGTGATGATCTGGGTCGGGCCAACCGGGATAACGTTATTGATGGCTATATTAATGGCAATGAAGAGGATGTGTGCGCCGAAGGTATCTGGCAAAACTACTTTACGGAGCAGCCTGAACGGCTGACGGATGGTGACAAGAAAGCATGGCTGGCCTCTCGCCGTAATGTGGCGCTGGGCAGTGACGCGTTCTTTCCATTCAGCGATAATATAAAGCGTGCTTTTGCTTCCGGCGTGAAATATATTGCGGAACCGGGTGGCTCTATCCGTGATGATCTGGTCATTGCTGAATGTGATAAGAAGAATATGGTCATGGCCTTTACCGGTATGAGACTGTTCCATCACTAATTGAAAAGGAGATACCACAATGAATAAAAAGCTTCGCTGGATCACTGAAACGGCTGTTATGCTGGCCCTTCTGGTGGCGCTGCAGGCGATCACCAAACCTCTGGGTCAGTTGGTTACCGGCTCGTTTGTCAATACCGTCCTTGCTGTTACTGTGTTGGTTGCCGGTTTGTACAGCGGGATCAATGTTGCGGTCATCTCTCCTGTGTTGGCATATCTTTTGGGCATAGCGCCCCAGATCCTCACTGTGCCTGCTATTATGGTAGGCAATACTGTGTTTGTGACCCTGTTGTACCTTATTGCAGGTAAGGACAGTAAGAAGATCACAAGGGGAATCATTGCATGGGTGGGTGCTGCCACAGCCAAGTTTGTGGCGCTGTATGCTATTGTTGTGTGGGTCATCTGCGGCTTGCTCTCGGAAAGCCTGCTGGCATCCGGCGTGCTGAAAGCCCCCATGCTGAAGGCGCTGCCTGCTACCTTTTCATGGCCACAGTTATTCACGGCCCTCATAGGCGGTGCTGTGGCTCTGCTGATCGCCCCTGTGCTTCGCAAGGCACTGCGCAAATAATCATCTCCGTGATTTTTTGGGATACTTATCCTGGGGAAACCGCTGCTGCCATGGGGCATCCCTTGGGAATTCCTAAAGGTTTATAGGGCTATAAAACAAAAAATGCTTGGCTTTATGATATACACCCCAAAAGTTAGACACTTTTGGGGTGTATATTTTTATGGCAAAAAAGGGACAAGAATACAAAAAGTATAGCGCAGAGTGTAAGCTCAATGTTATAATGGATATGCGAGAGCACCGATTGGGGTATAAGGAAACGGCAAGAAAGTATGATGTGCCCAATTACAGAGTCATCCAACGGTGGGAACGCATATTCTTGGAAGAAGGAGCCGAGGGGCTTATGAAAGAACGGCGCGGAAAAGCCTGTGCTGCCAGCAGTACACGTATCCACCCTGCTTCAGAGACTTTGTTTTTGGTAAAGGACTGAAACAAGGCCTATCTGCGCAATTTCTGGCAGTATTGGGTACACAGCTTATCTTTACATTCTGAACATTGCAAGGCGGCATTGGACTTATCCCAGAAACGTTCCGGGTACATCATAATACAGACCTCCCACACCAGCCATGCGAGAAATGCCAGAACCACCAGAGAGACCGCATAAAATCCCCCTATAAAGATCAGGGGAGAGAACATCATCAAATGGTCCCAGTTAAAGATCCTGCAGGTGGTGCAACAGCGGTTTTTCATAATCAGCCGGAACGGGCACCAAATTAAAACACAGATCAAATCGCAAACGTAGAACAGCACACAGATCATAAAAAGCGCCTGTTTGCCAAGCACGCTGCTGTGATAGAGAATACCGAGGACAACAATCAGACTGGACCAAAGGATAAAAACCTTGTAGGCGGCTCTTGTGGTGGCAGTTACATATTCCCGCAGCGCCTGATGATTGATCTTCTCTCGCAGGGGGCGAAAACGGTTGGCAAAGAGCTTCATGGAACCAAGGGGCAGTTTGTTTTTGATAGGGAAGATCTGCTGAACCATGTCTATGACCCAGATGACCCACAATATATGCAGCAGGGAGAACCTGTTCCAGAAATTGCTGCCATTTAGCACCTCAAAACTCTCCGGATGGGAAAAACAAAGAATTGCGCAGATAACGAGGATCAAACAGCGGCCAATCAGCCGCCCAAAGTAACGCTTTCTCGTAGGTGACATATACTTCCTCTTTTCGATAGTAGGCATAATAACAGAACATGCCAATACATTATACAATAAATGTCAACGGAAAGCAAATAGGATGTAAATTATTTACATGCTACGGAAAAATGTACGTTTTTTTACTTTCCGTCACGGGTATTGAATTTCCCTGGCGGACATGGTACACTTATTCAAACAAGAAGTGCTTGGTTAGGATATTAAAAGGCTTTATGCGGATCCTCGGCACTGGTAGACAGATCCTTTTGAAAACAGCATTTGGTTTGATCGCTCTTTTCGTTATGCAAACACAGCAATTTAGGAAGTGGTAGTGTGACCGGAAAAACTTATGAGCTGCTGCAAGGCTATATGCTGCGCAGTATGTCTGACAGTGCTCACGATCAGGAGCACGTATACCGAGTGTTGTATAACGCACTTGAAATTGCCGGGGCTGAGAACAATGTGGATTATGATGTGCTCATTGCCGCCTGCCTGCTCCACGATGTGGGAAGGCGGGAACAACTGGAGAATCCCAGCCTTTGCCATGCGGAAGTGGGTAGCAGGAAAGCCTGTGAGTTTCTTCTGGAAAACGGTTTTTCTTCCTCTTTTGCCAACAAGGTGGCAGAGTGTATCCTGACCCATAGGTTCCGCAGGAACAATCCGCCCAAGAGTCTTGAGGCGAAAATCCTGTTTGACGCGGATAAATTGGATGTGACCGGGGCAATGGGAATTGCCCGTACTCTGGTGTACCGGGGAACGGTGTCAGAACCTCTGTATCTGGTGCTGCCGGACGGACAGGTATCCACGGGAGAGGATGATCCGGTACACACCTTCTTCCGGGAATATAAGTTCAAACTGGAAGGGCTTTATGACCGCTTTTACACGGAAACCGGCAGGCGCATGGCGGCCTCCCGTCAGAAGGTAGCCCAGGACTTTTACAAAAGCCTGTACCAGGAGGCAAGCAGCGCCTATGAAAATGGCGCTGCCTGGTTGAATAAGGTGCTGGAGAAAAACGGTTGATTTTCAGAGGGACGGGAAAGTGTACCCTGTGGATTAAGTGTACCTTATGCTGGTTATGAATACGCGGCGCAGGGTCGCAGAGTAAAACGTGATTATTGTTTGGTGAGGAGGGCGTGTTATGGAAAGTTACCTGAAGGCTGTTGGGTGTTCCTGTGGCAGGGAACACGTTGCTTACGTAGATGAGGTCCTCATTGGAAAAGGTGTTATGGGTCACATTCCGGCGCTTTTGGAGAAGTACGGTTCCCGGCGACCCTTTCTGCTGGCGGATATCAATACATGGAAAGCCGCCGGCGTGGCTCTGGCGGAGCTTCTGGATCAGAAAAAAACTCCTTATAGCCGTTATGTATTTCCCCAGCAGCATTTAGAACCGGACGAAAAGGCAGTGGGCAGCGCGGTAATGCACTATGACAACACCTGCGACCTGATTATCGGCATAGGTTCCGGCGTGATCAATGACATTGGCAAGATTCTCAGCAGTATTACAGGCCATAAGTACATCATTCTGGCCACCGCCCCATCCATGGACGGCTATGCCAGCGGAACCTCGTCTATGGCGATGGATGGTGTCAAGGTATCGCTGAACAGCCGGTGCGCGGATGTGATCGTGGGAGATACGGACATTCTGTGTAAGGCGCCTGAGCATATGCTCAGCGCAGGACTGGGAGATATGCTGGCAAAGTATGTGAGCATTGCCGAGTGGCGTATTGCCCACCTGATTACCGGAGAATACTACTGTGAGGAAGTGGCGAAGCTGATCCGACGGGCGGTGAAAGCCTGTACGGACAATGCCCAGGCGCTGCTGCACCGGGAACCGGAAGCGGTGGAGGCGGTGTTCCGGGGATTGGTGATTGGCGGCCTGGCCATGGCCTATGCCGGCGTTTCCCGGCCTGCCTCCGGTGTGGAGCATTACTTTTCCCATGTGTGGGATATGCGGGCGCTGGAATTTGGTCTGGAGGCTCAATCCCATGGTATCCAGTGTGCCGCAGCTACCTATGTGGCTGCAAAACTCTATGAGCGGATAAAGAACATCCCCCCGGATTGGGAAAAGGCGCATGAGTATGTGGAAAGTTTTGACTATAACGATTGGAGCAGGCAGCTGAAGGAATTTTTAGGAACCAGTGCCGATGCGATGATTGCTCTGGAAGCCAAAGAAGGAAAATACCGCAAAGACACCCACCGGGCGCGGTTTGACCGCATCCGGGAAAATTGGGAAAACATTTTGGACATTCTCCATCAGGAACTCCCGGAGCCGGAGGAAATAGGTAAACTTTTGGATACGCTGAAGATTCCAAGAGATCCCGCATCCTTTGGGGTAGACACCCAATGCCTGCGGCAAACCTTCCGGGCCACCAAGGATATCCGGGATAAGTATGTTCTGTCCCGCCTTGCCTGGGATTTAGGCGTGCTGGAAGAATTGTGCCAGAGTATATAGCACTCCTTCCATATATACAGATCCCTCACGTTTTGTGGGGGATTTTGCTACATCCGGATAGTGTACATAAGAAAAAACGGATGAATTTATATAAACTATGAACTTTTCTCCGGGATGCTTGACAGGTAGGAAAAATGTTGCTATAATCCATCGCGGAAAGGGAGTAGTCGGCGCGTAACGCGGGACCCGGTCAACACTCGAAAGCTTTGCTTTCTGGCCCGGTCTTAAATGACGAGACTTAGGAAGCCGACGCTCAGGGATACCTTCTGCGCCGGTACTTGCGTGGGGGGATTTTTTTGGGCTTCTTGGAATTGCTGCTTCTTGCGGTAGGACTCAGCATGGACGCCTTTGCGGTTTCTGTGTGCAAGGGTCTATCCATGGAAAAAGCCGGCCTTAAGCATGGCGTTATCTGCGGGGCATGGTTTGGAGGCTTTCAGGCGCTTATGCCGCTGGTGGGATTCCTCCTTGGTTCCATGTTTGCCGGTGTGATTGAGGCCTTTGACCATTGGGTGGCTTTTGGATTGCTGGCAGTGATTGGCATCAACATGCTCAAGGAAGCCTTTTCCAAGGAAGAGGACGAGCATTGCGCCGATATGTGCTGCAAGACCATGTTTGTCATGGCCGTTGCCACCAGTATCGACGCTTTGGCGGTGGGTATTTCTCTGGCAATGGCCGGCGATGTGAACATTTTCGTCGCAGTGGCGTTAATTGGTGTGATTACCTTCTGCCTGTCTGCTTTTGGTGTGAAGGTAGGCAGTGTGTTTGGCAGCCGTTTTGAGAAAAAGGCGCAAATCGCCGGCGGCGTGATTTTAATTCTGCTGGGCGCAAAGATTTTGTTGGAGCATTTGGGCATTTTGATGTGATGAAGGACACGAAGCCAGCCGGAATTTTTCCCAGACCGTGAGATATCCCGTTTGGATATGCGTATTGACACTGCCGGTGTGGCGGCAGGTATAGGTTTGCTGTTTTTGGTGTATACCATTTACAATAAAAATAAACAAAAATCATATATTGGAGGAAACTAACATGAAAAAACTGATGGCACTGCTGCTGGCAGCAGCTATGGTCCTGACAATTGCAGCCTGCGGCGGCAGCGGCAGCGGGGCAACTCTGGAAGGCACCATGGAAGAAAATGTAACCAAGATTATTGAGCAAAACCCTGTGGAGTTTATGGGCGGCGTTATTCCTGTGGACCTGACTGATACCTCTGAGGACGGCCTGTGGGCAGTGGAGTACAATACTGGCCTGAAGAATGGCGAAAAGCTCACTGACATTGCGGTGTATGAGCCTATGATGGGTTCCATGGCATTCTCCATGGTTCTGGTTCGTGTGGCTGATGCAAAGGATGCAGAAGCTGTTGCAAAGGAAATGAGCGATAACATTGACACCCGTAAGTGGGTCTGCGTGGAAGCCAATGAAAAATTGGTAGCAGGCTACGGCGATGTGGTGATGCTGATCATGCTGAATTCCGAGCTGGGGCTGACCGCCCAGTCCTTTGTGGACGCTTTCAAGACCGTCTGCGGCGGCAAACTGGACTTTACTATCTAAACTAAGCTATAAAAAGCAGCGGACAGATAATGTTTGCTGCTTTTTTAGTTGTCGTACAGAAAGCTATGTGCTATACTTGCAGTATCTAAATGTTACGGAGGAACAGACATGCTGTTTTCCAGTATTCCTTTCTTATATTACTTTCTGCCCATTGTTCTGGCGGCCTATTTTCTGGTGCCCAAGGGCCTGAAAAACGGCGTTTTGCTGGTGGCAAGCCTGATTTTCTATGCTTGGGGCGAGCCGAAATATGTGCTGCTGATGATTCTGTCCATCGCCCTTTTTTATCTTTGCGGCCTTGCCATGGGAAGAAACGAAAAGAGGAAAAAGCTTTGGGTGGCAGTATCAGTGGCCATCAGTATTGGCCTTCTGGCGGTATTTAAATATGCCGACTTCTTTATTGATAGCTTCAATGCCGCCACAGGGCTGAGTGTCCCATTCCTGCGGCTGGCGCTGCCCATAGGCATCAGCTTTTACACCTTCCAGGGCTTAAGCTACACCATCGATGTATACCGGGGCGATGTGCCGGTGCAGAAGAATATCGTCACCTTTGGCGCTTACATTACCTTGTTCCCCCAGCTGATTGCCGGACCCATTGTCCGCTACGGAGATGTGGTGCGGGAACTGGAGAGCCGCACCCACAGCCGTGAGGAAATCTGCAAGGGAATCCGCCGGTTCCTGATTGGCCTCTCCAAGAAAATCTTGCTGGCGGACAGTTTTGCGCTGTTGATGAAACTATTCCGGGAGTCCCAGCAACCGTCGGTGCTGTTTTACTGGATGTATGCCATTGCCTTCATGCTGAATATCTACTTTGATTTTTCCGGCTACTCGGATATGGCCATAGGCCTTGGCAAGATGATGGGCTTCCAGTTCATTGAAAATTTTGACTATCCGTATATGTCCAAGAGCATTACGGAATTCTGGCGGCGCTGGCACATGAGCCTGGGCAGCTGGTTCCGGGATTATGTGTATATACCCATGGGCGGCAACCGGGTAAAAAAGTCCCGGTGGTTTTTGAATATTATGACAGTGTGGCTGCTTACAGGCCTGTGGCATGGCGCGGCATGGAATTTTGCCCTGTGGGGTGTGATGTTTGGCGTTCTGCTGATGATCGAAAAGGGCTGCCCCGCACTGCAAAAGCTGCCGGGGGTGCTCAGACATGGATATGTGCTGTTTGTGGTGCTGCTGAGCTTTGTGCTGTTCAACGGAGAAAGCATGGCCCAGGTGGGTCAGGACCTTTCCGGTATGTTCGGACTTTTGGACTTGCCCGCTGTGACAGATCAGACGCTCTATTACCTGCGCAGCTACGGTCTTCTGTTCTGCGCCGGCTTTGTTGGAGCGACCCCGGTGGTACGAAACTGGGGCAGACAGTTGGAGAATACCCGTATTGGAGCGGTTCTGGAGCCTGTGATGCTGGCGCTGCTTTTGCTGCTGTGTACGGCCTATATGGTGGACGGCTCCTTCAGCCCGTTCCTGTATTTCCGTTTCTAAGGAGGTAGCGTGATGAATCAGAAAATCAGAAATGCCGGCTTCGCTGTGTTGGTTGTACTTTGGATACTGCTCACCGTTGCAGCTTGGTTCGTGCCGGCAAAAGATATTTCCACATCGGAACGCCGCCCGCTGGCGCAAATGCCGGAGCTTAGCTGGAAGGATGTTATCGGCGGCCGGTTTACTTCCAAGGTAGAGGAGGCGGCCACAGATCAGTTCCCCCTTAGGGACACCTTCCGCAGCATGAAAGCGCTTTTCAGCAAGTACGTGCTGAACCAGAAAGACAACAACGGAATCTACGTGGCAGAGGGGTATATTGCAAAGCAGGAATACCCGCTGAACCAATCCTCTGTGGACTACGCGCTGAATAAATTTAACTACCTCTATGAAACCTATTTCAAAGACAGTAATGTGGTCATGGCGGTGGTGCCGGATAAGGGGTACTATCTGGCTGAACAAAATGGCTACCTTGCCATGGATTATGAGAGCCTGTTTGACCAGATCCGGCAGGGAATGCCCTGGGCGCAGCATGTGGATCTGACACAGGCGCTATCCATTTCCGATTACTACCGTACTGATACCCACTGGAAACAGGAAAACCTGCTCCCGGCAGCCAAACTTCTAACGGAGGCATTGGGTGCGGCAGCACCGAAACGGGAGGTGTATACTCCCACTGTTTTGGATATGCCGTTCTACGGGGTGTATTACGGGCAGGCCGCGCTGCCGATGGATCCGGAGGAAATCACATTGATGAACAGCCAGCTTTTGCAGGGTTGCCGGGTGTATAACCATGAAACCGGTAAGTATACGCAGGTCTACGACTTGGAAAAGAAAACCTCTCAGGATCTTTATGACATTTATCTGTCCGGCGCACAGGCGCTGTTAACTATTGAAAATCCTGCAGGTCAAGAGGGTAAGGAACTGATTGTTTTCCGGGACTCCTTTGGCAGCAGCATGGTGCCGCTGTTAGTGGAGGACTATGCCAAGGTGACACTGGTGGATCTTCGCTATATCAAAGCGGAGCTGCTGGGGAATTACCTTGCGTTCCACGGTCAGGATGTGCTGATGCTGTACAGTACCCTGATCCTGAACAGCAGTATGAGCCTTAAATAGTTCGTGTTACAAAAAAATCCTCCGGTCTTTAGGTGGTGTCCTTAACGGAGAAATAAGGCGATTCATTGTAGGGCGGGGGGCTTGCTCCCGCCGCCAAATCAAATAAACTGCCGCAGCACCAAATTAATGGTGCTGCGGTTAACTATTCGACATATTGGAATTTGGCTTACTGTAGTCCCATAACAAAGAGTACCAATGCCATGATTGTCATAGCCGTCCATCCAATATATCTACCCGCAATTTCCCAATCAGATGGCTCTGCATGCTCTACATTGCGAATTTGAAATGCAAGATTCCAACGGAAAAGCTCATCTGCAAATAGAATAGACAGTGCATTAAGGATGCAAATGAACACAGCACCAAACCAACCCATGCCTATACCTTTATGAGTTAATTCGGGGGTGTTGGTCAGTTCATAGATAGTGTAAACAGAAGGCTTCATTCTGTCAATGGGATTACCATTTTTGTCCCTCTCTATTCCATCACTCGTTACATAAGAGACCCCAATCATGCTATCCGATGTTCCGTCTTCACTACAAAGCCAATAAAACTCGCCCATATCCATTACACCGCCACGGAACAGGATATCATTACCTTCACACACTTCAATTCCTGTCATACTTCCGTGCATTTCGTTATCTTCTGGAATAGCTGTAGCATCTTCTTTTATTGTATAAGGACCATAGGATTTATCGCCATAACGGAACGCTACTGTATTATCATCAGACACTATAAACTCGGCTTGTTCCCCTTGGATTTTACCTAAATATATGGTATTCCCATTTTCTTCTGTTGGAACAAGAATTGCATCATTGTATCTATAACCAACCCTTGAGATTGTCTTGGGGTAAATCACTGCAAAAATCAGTGACATAGCAATCATAAGGATTAGCATAACTTTTTGATAGCCATTCAGGTTTTTGATTCTTTCCATAGATTCACATCCTCGCCAAAATTAAGTTTTGTAAACAGTTTGACAAATTCAAGTTTTCAAATTGCTTATATCACAGGCACCATATATTTTCAACATTCCCAGCGTGATGGCTTTCGGCGGGAGCAAGCCCCCACCCTACAATAAGCGCACATGGCAAGCAGAGCATCCAGCTGCCCCGCTTGTAGAATGCTCTGTTGCCAATGTGTTTTTGCAGCATAGTTACTTCCGTTGCTCCTGAACAAGTAGTAAGAAAAAATCAGCATTTCCCCAGCAGCCGGATATAGAACTCCACAGACCGGTACAGACAATCCAGGCGAATCCGCTCGTTATTGCCGTGAATGGTCCTGCGTTCATCGCTGGTCAGATCCATGGCGGAGAAACGGTACACACGGTCGCTGATAGAACCGTAGTGCCGGGAGTCAGAGCATTGTACCATCAGGTAGGGGGTGACGATACAGCCATCCCACACTTCCGCTACGGAGCTTGCCACCTTTTCCCAAGCGGCGCAGCCGGTTTGGGAAATGGGGCTGGGTTCTGAACTTTCCAGAACGGACACTTCCACGCCGGTAGAGGCTACTGCTTTCTTTAAGTAAGCGGTTGCGCCTGCCACGGTGTCGGCAGGGTTCAGCCGTATGTTGGAAACCAGGGTGGCTGTGGCGGGAATCACATTCCGCGCGCTACTGCCCTGCATCTGGGTAAAGGCGGTAGTGGTGCGGACCAGTGCGTTCAGCTCTCCTCCGCTCATGCGGCAGATCAGATCCAGCACAGGCTTAAAACACCAGAGATTTGCGAAAATGACTTTGTACAGGAAGGTGGAGTGCCGGCCCAGGGTGTCAAACATTTGGGCAACGGGCGGGGTGATGTGCATTTTAAAGGGGCTTGCAATGATCTTGCGGCAGGCATTTGCCAGACTGGTGACAGGGGTTTTCACAGGGGGCGCGGAGGCGTGTCCGCCGCCGGAATGGGCGGTGTAGCACACGTTCATCATGCCTTTTTCCGCAATACCTACCATGCCGCAGGGAGCTTTCACGCCGGGGAAGACGTTTTCCACCACAGCGCCGCCCTCATCGACCACCAAAGCGGGGGTGATACCGTTTTCTTTGAAATAATTTACGATATTGACCGCGCCTTTTCCGTTAATTTCCTCACCGCCGGAGAAAGCGAAATAAATGTCATTTTCCGGGGTGAAACCGGTGCCGATCAAATAGTCCGCAGCCGACAGGCAGCTGTTCATGGTGACCTTGGTGTCCAACGTACCCCGGCCCCACAGCACACCATCTTCCAGAATACCGGCAAAGGGAGGCTTTTCCCAAAGTTCCTCCTCCACGGGCACCACATCATAGTGGGCCATCATGACAGAGGGGGCAGCGCCGCTTTTGCCGGACCAGTGCAGCAGCAAAGCCCTGTCCGGCAAGCGCTGCGCCTGACAGGTACTCCACACATTGGGGTAGAGGGAGGGAAGCAGGTCAAGAAGTTTCTGGAATTCTCCGTCATCCTCCAAAGAGGAATCGTTATAGGAGATGGTTTTGCACTGCACCAGCTTTTGCAGGCTGGCAGCAGCCCTGTCCCTATCGAAAGCCACGGGCTCGACAGCGGCTCTGTTTTGCTGCTTGGGCTTGAACATAGCCGCGCGGAGAATAATAACCGCAAAAAACAGGATTAGCGCGGCGCCTATGATATAACCGGCCATTACAGAATCCCCCTCTTATACAGAATGCGGGAAACCACTATGGTAAATACGGCACTCACAGGAACCATAATACCCACCGTGCCGGAGTTCAGCGCGGGGATGAAAACAAACAGCGCCAGCATTAAAATGATGGGAGCCACAGCAATCTTCCAGTTTTTGGACACGAAAGCCACACCAAGTCCGCCGAACAGGGCGGGCAGGATCTGCTCAAAGGCAGGCTGAAGCACCGGAGCGCTGAGGACAGGGGCCAGAGGGACGATGGCGATCACACCCACCACAATGATCAGGGTGGTGACGATGCTGGAGGTGGCGATGGCAATGGTGGAGATGACCTCACCCTCCTCGCTGCTGGCACTGACCTCGTTTTGCTCCAGAGCATTCAGGGCGCAAGGGAGCTTTAAATTGGAAATATTGCCGGTGACAAAGCTTAAGTAAGAACCGCCCGCACCCAGCATGGGAACATAGGTAACGGTTTCAATCACACCTACCACCCAGTACATAGGAGCGGTGGCAATTAGACCCAGTAAAAGGGCCTGCCAGTCGGGCATTACACCGAAGATAACGGCAACGGATACCGGGAACAGGAACAGCAGCACCATAACACTGAGGTTCCAGATGGTGCCGTCACGGTGAACAGATTCCATGTAGGAAAGTCTCTTTTTCATGTTAGGCTACCTCCATTCCCAAAAATCTTGTCAGGGGGATAGCAGCTGCCATGCCTGCAATCAGGCTGATGGGCAGGGCATACTCACTGAGCCACTTCAGCTTGGGTTTGCGCATAAGCAGACCGCACACCACCATCACCAGAGCGGAGACAACCATAGTACACACAGGAACAAGACCGGAGGTGGCGGTGTAACGCACGGGGACCTGCACCTTTTCTCCGTTCTCCAGGAACTGGCTTATGGTTACTGTGACGTGACCGTTCTCGTCTGCTGTCCACAGCCGGGAAACATCGCAGAACACAAAACCCAGGAAAGCGGAAATCATGCCGATAAACAGGGAGCTTTGGAAAATGTCTGCCCATTTGGCATCCCTGTTGCTCAGGTTGGACATGCCGTTTTGCAGTTTTTTGCCAATGGCAGGCACCAGCCAGATACCAACCATAATGCTGATAGTCATTACCAGCAACACGTTCACATACTGCTGCGCTGTCAGAGCGCTTTCAGAGCCAAGGGACTGACCCATGGCGCTTAGTGCGTTGTTGGCAGCGATGGTTTCATAGCTCATGGAGCCAACTACGCTCAGCCGCAGCCAAGGCAGGGGAAGTCCCAGCTTCTTACTTAGGGTCATCACACTGATGACAATGGCAACTGCGGGGGCAATGGTGAAAATAGCCGCTGTTTTCATGGTTTTGCGAATCTTAACCTGATCCATACCCAGCTCCTTGCTGCGGCGAAGAGCCTTAATAAGGAAGAAAACAGACTGGGCCAGAACCACCGCCACAAGGACACCGGCGATGATATAAAGCAGGGGATGGTTAACATGGAATTGCATAAAGTCACCTCCATTTTTTTACATATGTATTGTAGCACGAAGGCCCTGCCAAAACAAGACAAAATACACCCCTCCGGGGTATAATATGGCATATAAGACGTGCCATATCGCACCCACAGAGGGGGAATTTTCAGCGATGAAAAGTGATATCTTTGATTACCTCTCCGGCAATTATCAAACCGGCAGCGGCGGGAACAAAGGCAACCGAACCCGGCAGGGCGTTGCGGCCCTGGGGCAGCTCCTGCCAAATGGGATCCTCCGGCGGAATCTGGGGGAAAATAGGCTCCTCTGTGGAATAGAGAACCTTCAGCTTCCTAATACCACGTTTTCTGCACTCTTTGCGCATAATCCGGGCCAGGGGGCATACAGAGGTTTCGTGGATATCCCCAATGCGGAAGGCGGTGGGGTCCAGCTTGTTGCCGGTACCCATGGAACTGATGATAGGAACTCCGGCGTTTTGGGCTGCTGTGATCAGCGCCAGCTTGCAGGTCACCGTATCAATGGCGTCCACCACATAGCTGTACCGGGAAAAGTCGAAATCTGCCAAAGAGTCTGGACCAAAGAACTGGGTACGGGCAGTAACAGCAATCTCCGGATCAATAGACCGAACCCGGGCAGCGGCAGTTTCTGCCTTGGAGCAGCCCACAGTGTCCCGGGTGGCCAGAATCTGCCGGTTCAGGTTGGACAGGCTGATGGTATCGTGATCCACCAGTTCCAACGCACCGATACCGCTGCGGGCAAGGGCCTCTACCACATAGCCCCCCACACCCCCAAGCCCAAATACGGCAACGGTTGCGTTTTTTAGTTTTTCCATACCGTCGCTGCCCAGCAGCAGCCTGGTGCGGGAATAAGCGTCCATGGCAAACTCCTTGTAAATGTAATACTTGTATCCTAACACGAAAAACAGGATGTGTCAAACGCCCAAAAATATCTGTTGATTTTTTAGGAAAATTCTTCTATGCTTTATACATGTGTTGTATGCCTGCCGTTGGTCTGGGCCGGGGCAGGGATATCGAAAAGGAGGGATTTTTTGTGAAGAAAAGAATTCTGTGGAATCTGTTTGCTTCCTTTTTTAAAATTGGCGTCTTTACCTTTGGCGGCGGTCTTGCCATGATTCCGCTGATTCAGCGGGAGGCAGTAGAGAAACAGGGTTGGGTCACAGACGAGGACATTCTGGAGATTGTGGCCATTGCCGAATCTACCCCGGGGCCTATTGCCATCAATGCGGCTACCTTTGTGGGCTACCGTGCCGCGGGAGTATGGGGCTCTGCCTGCGCTACCATTGGTACGGTGCTGCCGTCCTTTGTAATCATTCTGCTTATTTCCGCTGTGTTACGCCAGTTCCAGAATCTTCCGGTGGTGCAGTACGCCTTTTGGGGTATCCGGGCGGGAGTTGTGGCGCTGCTGATAAAATCGCTGGTTACCATGTACAAGAAAAGCCCCAAGGGCTGGCCTGCCTATGTGTGCATGGGGGCTGCCTTCGTGCTGACAGCTGTGGTGGATGTGCACATTCTGGTGGTCATCATTGGCTGCGGACTGTTTGGCTATCTCACTGCCACGCTGATTGGAAGGAGGGCAGAAAAATGATCTATCTGGAACTGTTTATTACGTTTTTCCTGATCGGTGCCTTTACCTTCGGTGGAGGCTACGCCATGCTGCCCCTGATCCAGCAGGAGGTTGCCGCCAAGGGCTGGGTGGACAGCGCTGCGCTGGTGGACTTTGTGGCGGTCAGTGAATCCACCCCCGGACCTTTCGCTATCAATATGGCTACCTACGTGGGCTCGGAGGTTGGCGGCTTTTTTGGGGCGGTGTGCGCCACGTTAGGCGTTGTGGTGCCCAGCTTTGTGGTTATACTGATCGTAGCTAAGTGCTATGACAAGTTCCGCCAGAGCAAAGTGGTAAAGGGCTGCATGTCTGGCCTGAAACCCGCTGTAGTAGGCCTCATTGGCGGCGCTGTTCTTTCCGTGGGTGCTACGGTGTTTTTTTCTCAGGGCGTTTCTCTGGCAGTATTTACCGGACTGCCATTCTATCTGGCAGCGGCCATCTGCGGTGTTATGCTGGTGCTGGCGTTTAAAAAGGTGCATCCCATTGTGATCATCTGTATCTGCGCGGCGCTGGGCATTGCCTTTGGTTATTTAGGCTTCCTATAAAAAAATCCGGAGCGGTATGCTCCGGATCTTAATCTTTGTTATACATACTTTTGCGTGATTACATCTACAACGCCCCGGGTGGTAAGCCGCAGGGTGGGGATCACAGGCAGTGCCATAAAAGAAAGGGTCATAAACGGGTCGATTTTTGGGTTGATGCCTAAGGTGTAGGCGGTTTGCTTCGCGTTTTCCAGCTGGGAATTTACCTCCGGCAGACTCTGCTCGCTCATTAGTCCGGCGATCTCCAGCTTCAATTCTGCCAGCACCTTTCCGTCCTTTACCACCACGATGCCCCCATGGTTCTCGGCAATCCGGTTAGCGGCAAGGGCCATATCCTCGTCGGTGCACCCTACACAGATGATATTGTGGCTGTCATGGGATACGGAGGTTGCCACCGCACCGGCGGTCAGGCCGTATCCGTTCAGGTAACCGATACCAATGTGCCCGGTATTCTTGTGACGCTCAATCACAGCCATTTTCAAAATATCCTGTGTCACATCCACACCATTAGCATAGCCCCGATCCTCTGTGATGATCTGCCCGTCCACCATGCCGATGACCGCCTTGCGCCGTGTTTCCACAAAGTCCTGGGCGGTGAGGGTGGGCAGATGGAAGGTATCATGGGCTTTCTGTACCAAGTGGTCTGGAATCTGAGGGACGGGGAAAGGGGTAACCTGACCGTCATTGTAGACCAGCTCGCCTTTTTTGTAGACCGTGAGCACATTATAGTCCGTAAGATTGTCCACTATGGCAAAGTCGGCAAGGTATCCGGGAGCAATGGCGCCCCGGTTGTTCAGCAGAAAGTATCTGGCAGCGTGCAGGCAGGCTACCTGCACCACCTGTATGGGATCAGCGCCCAGAGCCACTGCCTGACGGCAGATATAGTCGATGTGGCCTTTTTCCAGAAGATCGCTGGGATGCTTGTCATCGGTACAGAACATGCAGCGGTCAAAATGCTTCTCGGACTTTACGAGGTCAATGAGCGCCTCCAAATTCCGGGCGGCAGTTCCTTCCCGGATCATAATAAACTGTCCCCTGCGCAGCTTCAGCAGGGCGTCATCCAAATCCGCGCATTCATGGTCGGAGTAGACACCTGCGGAAATGTAGGCGTTCAGGTCCTTGCCGGTCAGACCTGGGGCGTGACCGTCAATTTTCTTGTGGTGTGCCTGAGAAGCCACGATTTTTGACACGGTGCTGCTGTCGGCGGCCAGAATGCCGGGGAAATTCATCATTGCCGCAAGACCCTGTACTCGGGGGTGTTCAAAGAAGCTGTCCACATCCCGGTAGTCCAGATTTGCGCCGCTCTCATCCAGCGCGGAGGCAGGGACGCAGGAGGGAATCATGAACCGCACATCCACAGGCAGATCTTCTGTGGCGCAGAGCATGTAGTCAATGCCGTCAGTGCCCATCACATTGGTGATTTCATGGGGGTCGGTAATGACGGTAGTAGTGCCGTGGGGCAGCACCGCCCGGGCAAATTCAGCGGGACTTAGCAAACTGGATTCCAGATGGATGTGGGAGTCAATAAAACCGGGACAAACGATCTTTCCGGTCATATCTGCCTCAACTACACCGTCGTACTGCCCCAGACCCACAATCAGCCCATGGGTAACGGCAATGTCTTCAGTTACCAGTTCTCCGGAAAATACGTTTACATAGGTGGCATTTTTCAGCACAAGATCTGCCTTTTTGCGGCCGGCGGCCACATCAATAATCTGCTGCTTTTTGATCAGCTTCCGGCTGATTTTGCCGGACCAGGTCTCGTTATATGCCATTGTGTCGACCTCCTAAGTCGCTTTTTTCTATGATATCATAGGGGGAATCTCTTGTAAAACCAAAAAACTTAAGAAAATTTTGTAGAATTTACCGATACACGGAGATATGTGGCAGGAAACAGTGGTTGCAAAGTGGGCTATTCTTGTTATAATAATGTATAACCCCCTTGGAAAGGTTTTTATTATGAAAAAGAAGCGGTTCACACAAAAACGAAACTTCCAGATGAGCCCTACCCGGATTATTGCCATTGTATTCGCAGCGATTATTTTGGTGGGCACACTGCTGCTGTCCCTTCCCGTCGCCTCCCGCAGCGGCCAGTCCTGCGGTATCCGCCCGGCGCTGTTTACCGCCACCTCCGCTACCTGCGTCACAGGTCTGGTGCTCTTTGATACATGGACCCAATGGAGCGGCTTTGGTCAGGTGGTGATCATCACCCTGATCGAATTGGGTGGCCTTGGATTCATGTCCGCGGCAGCGATTGTAGTGTTCCTGCTGCGCAAAAAGGTGGGGCTGAAGCAGCGGCTGCTGATGGCTCAGGCGCTAAGCCTGAACGATATGCAGGGTGTGGTACACCTGCAGAAAACCGTTCTCTTGGGAAGCCTTGCCGTACAGGGCGCAGGCGCTCTGGTCCTGACACTGCGGTTTTTACCCCAATGGGGACTGCGGCAAGCGCTTATCTGGGGTGTGTTTCACGCGGTTTCTGCTTTCTGTAACGCCGGCTTTGATATTTTTGGTTCCTTTGCTCCCGGAATGAGTATAATACCCTTCAACAATGACCCGGTGGTGTGTACAACCCTTATGTGTCTGGTGATAGTTGGAGGATTGGGATTCTTCGTGTGGGAGGAATTGGTCAGGGTACGCAGCTTTCAAAAATGCAGCGTTTACACCAAGCTGGTGCTGCTGACCACTGTGAGTCTGATTACCACAGGCTTTGTCCTGTTCGTCACCCTAGAGTGGAACAACCCCGGAACCCTTGGTCCTATGAGTGTAGGGCAGAAGATTCTCAATGCCCTGTTCCAGTCGGTAACCCTGCGTACCGCAGGTTTTGCCTCTGTTGACCAGTCCCTCCTTACAGACGGGAGTAAGGCAATCTCTGTCCTGTGGATGCTCATAGGCGGCTCCTCCGGTTCTACTGCAGGTGGTATCAAGACAGGTACTATGGTAGTGATTTTGCTGTTTATCTGGTCCAGAGCCAGAGGAAAGAGCACAGTAAACGTATTCAAGCATTCCATTTCGCAGGACAAGGTTCTGGACGCGCTGACCATCGCCGCTATTATGCTGGGACTTACCTTTGTGGGTACTGTGTTGGTGAGCGTCAGCTCTCAGCTGGGTTTTCTGGACAGCCTGTATGAGGTGAGTTCTGCTATGGCAACGGTGGGGCTAACGGCGGGTGTTACCCCCAGTTTAAGTATTCCTGCCCAATATGTGATTATTCTGCTGATGTACTTTGGCAGAGTGGGTGTTTTGACCATTAGTCTGGGCTTTATGATGTCGGATAAGGCTCAGGATAGATTCCAGTATTCCTATACAAATATGTTGATTGGTTAGGTGAAGACTATGAAATCCTATATTGTGATCGGCTGCGGCCGTTTTGGCTCGGAACTTGCCAGCCGTCTGTGTCAGATGGGCTGCGAGGTTCTGGCCATGGACATCAGCAGCGAATTGGTGCAGCAGGTCAGCCCCGGGGTGACCCAGGCTGTGGTGGGGGATGCCCGGGATAAGGAAGTGCTCAAAGCCCTGGGCGCAAAGGATTTCGATTGCGCCATTGTAGCCATTGGCGATAGCTTGGCAGACTCTGTGCTGGCTACCATGAACCTGAAGGAATTGGGGATTCCCTATCTTGTGTGTAAGGCTCATGACGAGACCCACCGTCAGGTGCTTTTGAAGCTGGGTGCGGATATGGTGGTAATCCCGGAGCAGGAGCATGCCCTCCGGCTAGCCAGAAACCTTTCCAAACCCAATGTGCTGGACTATATTGAACTGTCCAATGAATACGGTATTTTGGAAGTGCCCGCTCCCAAACGCTGGTGCAACAAAAACCTGCGGGAATTGAATGTACGGGCGAAACTGGGCGTAAATATTATCGCCATCAAGCGGGAGGGAAAGATCAACGTCTCTCCTGCCGCGGAGTATGAAATTCTCCAGGGCGATATCGTAGTGGTTTTGGGGGACACGGATGCTTTGCGCACCGTGGAGAAGCTATGATGGAGCGGATCACGGCTCGGAAAAATCCTCTGCTGCAGCAGGTGAAAAAACTGCTCTCCTCCCGGAAAGAGCGGGAAGAGGCGGGCCTGTTTGCGGCAGATGGGACGAAACTGCTGGCAGAGGCAGTTCGTTTCTGGGATGGCTTGGAGACGGTCATTCTCTCCGATGGAATACAGGCGCAGGTGCCGGAGGGTGTCCGTGTGGTCTGTGTGCCGGAGGATGTGATGGAGTCCATCTCCCCCATGCGTACTCCACAGGGAGCGCTGTTTGTGTGCCGCCTGCCGGTAAAGCGGGAGTTTATTCCTGTTTCCGGCATGCTCCTGCTGGACAGGATCCAAGACCCCGGCAATTTGGGCACCATATTACGGACGGCGGATGCGCTGCAGGTGCCGGTGGTGCTGCTGGAGGGCTGTGCTGACCCATACAGCCACAAGGTGGTGCGGGCCAGCATGGGTGCGGTATTCCGCACGCCGGTGGTGCAGGCCAGTTGGCAGCAGGTAAAGCGGCGCTGCCGGGAGGCCAATATTCCTGTGGCAGTAACGGCCCTGAGCCACCGGGCGCAGGATATTCGTCAGGCACGGCTGGAGGATATGGCTGTGGTGATCGGCAGCGAGGGACAGGGAGTCCGTCAGGATATTCTGGAAAGCGCCCAACAGGAGCTGATCATTCCCATGAATGAAAACTGTGAATCCCTAAACGCCGCCATTGCGGCAGCCATTGTTATGTGGCAGATGAAACGGTAAAAAAGAGGGTGGATGCATGCTGCTATACTGGATTTGGTTTGCCGAGCTTACCGGACTGCCCATTTGGGCAAAAATCGCCATATTGCGGCACTTCCACGATCCCGAGGAAATTTACTTCTGTTCCCATAAAGATCTGGCAGGAATAGAGGGAATCACAGAGGAGCACATAGAGGCCTTGCGGCAAAGGGCGTTAGAACCTGCGGAGAAAATTATCGCTCAGTGCCGCAGAAAAGGAATCAGCATCCTTGCAGTAAGCGATCCGGCCTATCCCACCCGCCTTAAGAATATTGAGGATCCTCCTGTGGTATTGTATTATAAGGGAACTCTGCCTGATTGGGATGCCCGTCCCACCATTGGTGTGGTGGGCACCAGGAAATCCTCGGGATACGGTCAGCAGGTGGCCTTTGCCATGGGAAAGCAGATTGCTCAGTGCGGCGGTCTTGTGATATCCGGGGCGGCCAGCGGGATTGATACCAAGGCAATGGAAGGCGCGCTGGAAGCCGATAAAGATGTGGTAGGTGTTCTGGGCTGTGGTGTGGACGTGGTGTATCCCAGAAACAACCGCCGTTTGTATTCCCGAACGGAGCGGCAGGGCTGCCTGCTGTCGGAGTACCCACCGGGAGCGGCACCTCTGGGCTGGCATTTTCCCCGGCGCAACCGGATTATCAGCGGCATCAGCAACGGTATCGTGGTGGTGGAAGCCCCATTGAAAAGCGGTGCTCTGAATACGGCCCGGCACGCCAAACAGCAGGGCAGGGATGTATTTGCTGTACCGGCAAATTTGGGGGTTGCTAATTTTGAAGGAAGCAATGCCCTGCTGGAAGAAAATGCCATTGCGGCAATTTCAGGATGGCGTGTGGTGCGGGTTTACCAGAACCTCTATCCGGACGCTGTGAGGGCTCCGGAAGGGGAGATTCCTCAAATTGGGGAGATTCCAGAACAAAAGGTGGCGCAAAAACCCAGTATTCCTGAGAAAATACAGAAAAAAGTCATTGACATTCCAGAGAATTCCACTTATAGTGTGTTAGATAATGACCATCCTGCTTTCACACCACAGGAGCAAGCCGTTCTTGCCCTGATGAGCAGAATACCCCAACACCCGGATGAAGTGGCAGCCAGATCCGACCTGACTGCATCAAAGGTGCAGTCCATTCTTACAAGGCTGATTGTAAAAGGGGTTCTGGTATCTCACAGCGGTGGCCGTGTATCTTTAAAATAAATCTAGCGGAGGAAATCCATGGCAGCATCCAATCTTGTCATTGTGGAGTCGCCGTCCAAGGCGAAAACCATTGGTAAATATTTAGGACCGGACTATACCGTAAAGGCCAGCATGGGCCATTTGCGTGACCTGCCCAAGAGTACTATGGGCGTGGATATTGAGGGCGGCTTTGAGCCGGAGTATATCCCTCTGGCGGCAAAGTCCGATTTGATTGCGGAACTGAAGAAAGAAGCCAAAAAGGCAAAAACTGTATATCTGGCAACTGACCCGGACCGGGAGGGAGAGGCCATTTCCTGGCATTTAAAAGAACTGCTGGGACTGCCGGATGAAAAAACCTTCCGTGTCACCTTTAACGAAATTACCCAGAAGGTGGTCAGCCAGTCCATTGCAGACCCCAGACCCATTGACCAGAGCTTGGTGGATGCCCAGCAGGCCCGCCGGGTCTTGGACCGGATTGTAGGTTATCAGCTTTCCCCGCTGCTGTGGAAAAAGGTTCGCCGGGGTCTGTCTGCCGGACGTGTCCAGTCTGTGGCCACCCGGCTTGTGGTGGACAGGGAAAATGAGATTCGGGCTTTTGTACCCAAGGAGTACTGGTCTTTGGATGTAACACTGGAGCTTCTGGAAAAGCCCGGCAGTTTTGTGGCTCGGTATCATGGGGATAGTAAGAAGAAAGAACTGGGCAGTGAGGAACAGGTAAACCAGGTCATCCGGGACATCACCGGCAAGATTTTCACCATTACCGCGGTGAAGCGGGCGGACAAGAAACGCTCCGCGGCACCTCCGTTTACCACCTCTACCTTGCAGCAGGAGGCATCCAGAAAGCTGAATATGACACCCAAGCGCACTATGGCCATTGCCCAGCAGCTTTATGAGGGCGTTGATGTGGCCGGGGAGGGAACGCTGGGTCTGATTACCTATATGCGTACCGACTCTCTGCGGTTGTCCGACGAGGCAATGGCGGACGCTGCCGATTTTATCCGCTCCCGTTACGGAAAAGACTATTACTATGGCAAGCCCCATGTGTTTAAAACCAAGTCCGGTGCCCAGGATGCCCACGAAGCCATTCGGCCTACCCACGTGGAGCTGGACCCGGAGAGGATTCAGGGAAGCCTGACCAAAGAACAGTACCGGCTGTATAAGCTGATCTGGAGCCGTTTTCTGGCCAGCCAGATGGCAAATGCCGTATACGATACCGTATCCATCGAGTCCCAGTGCGGCGCGCACACCTTCCGCAGCAGCCACCAGAGCGTGAAATTCAGTGGGTTTTTGGCTGTGTATGAGGAAGGCCGGGACGATGAGACTGAGGTAACCGGCTCTCCGCTGCCGGAGCTGCAGGAGGGTGACCGGGCAAAGCCGGCGCAGATGAAGCCGGAGCAGCATTTCACCCAGCCTCCGGCCCGGTACACCGAGGCCACCCTTGTTAAGGCTATGGAGGAAAAGGGCGTTGGCCGTCCTTCCACCTATGCCAGCATCGTTTCTACCATTCAGGACCGGGAGTACGTGAACAAGCAGGATAAGCGTCTGGTCCCCACCGCCCTTGGTGAGGTGGTCACAGGGCTGATGATGGACCGGTTCAACGATATTATTGACGTGGAATTCACCGCCAATATGGAAAGCCGCCTGGACGAAGTGGAGGAGGGCAAACGCCAGTGGAAAGAGGTGCTCTCTGACTTCTATCAGGGCTTCCATCAGGAAATGCTGGATGCGGAAGCTGCCCTGGAGGGTGTGCGGCTGAAGGTGCCTGATGAGGAGACCGAGGAAATCTGCGAGATCTGCGGACGGAATATGGTGGTAAAAATCGGCAGATTTGGGAAGTTTTTGGCCTGCCCCGGTTTCCCGGAATGTAAAAACACCAAGCCTATTGTGGAAAAAATGCCCGGCCGTTGTCCCAAGTGCGGCAGTACCATTCTTAAGCGCAAATCCAAGCGTGGTTTTGCCTACTATGCCTGTGAGCGGGGCGTAGACTGCGGATTCATGACTTGGGATGTACCCACAGCGGAGGATTGCCCCAAGTGCGGCCAGACTATGTTTAAAAAATCCGGACGGGGCAGAATGAAGCCCTTCTGCGTCAATGAACAGTGCGAGGATTTTCTGCCGGAGGACAAGCGGGGGTACTATAAGAAACCCTCTGAGGAGAACCCGGAAGAGGAAAAGAAACCGGAGAAAAAGACTTCCCGGAAGAAGAGAGCCAAGAGTAAGGAGGCGTGAGCCATGGCAGTTGTAAAGGTGATAGGCGCCGGTCTTGCCGGTTCAGAGGCTGCGTGGCAGCTTGCCCAAAGGGGAATTGAGGTGGAGTTGTATGAAATGAAGCCCCACAAAAAGTCTCCTGCCCACCATGTGGATACCTTCGCGGAATTGGTGTGTTCCAATTCTTTGCGGGGTGACCGGCTGGAAAACGCGGTGGGTCTTTTGAAAGAGGAGCTGCGCCGGATGGGCAGCCTGATTATTGATTGCGCGGATAAAACCCGGGTGGAAGCAGGTGGATGTCTGGCGGTAGACCGGCAGGGTTTTTCTGATTTGGTGACCAAACGGATTTTGGAGCATGCCAATATTAAGGTAATTTCCGGGGAGATTACAGAGGTACCTGAAGGCCCGGTGATTATCGCCACAGGCCCGCTGACCTCTGATGACCTGTCTGACAACATCGGAAAGTATTTTGGCAGCGACTACCTGCATTTCTTTGATGCCGCTGCGCCGCTGGTTATCGCGGAATCTGTGGACATGAATGAGGCGTGGTGGCAGAGCCGGTATGACCGGGGAACGGCGGACTATATTAACTGCGCCATGAATAAGGAGCAGTATGACGCTTTTATCCGGGAACTGGTTTCCGCAGAGGAGGCGGAAGTCCACGGCTTTGAGGATAAAAACGTCTTTGAAGGCTGTATGCCTGTGGAGGTCATGGCCCGCCGCGGTCAGGAAACCCTCCGCTATGGGCCGCTGAAGCCGGTGGGTTTGACCGATCCCAAAACCGGGAAAGAGCCTTACGCGGTGGTACAGCTGCGGCAGGACAACGCAGCCAAAAGTGTATATAATCTGGTGGGTTTCCAGACCCATTTGAAGTTCCCGGAGCAGAAGCGGGTGTTCACCATGATTCCCGCACTGAAAAACGCGGAATTTGTGCGGTACGGTGTGATGCACCAGAATACCTTCCTCCAGTCGCCCAAGCTGCTGGACCGGTACTATGCTGACCGCAGAAATCCTCTGGTGGCCTTTGCCGGACAGATGACAGGTGTGGAGGGTTATGTGGAAAGCACCGCCTCCGGCTTTTTGGCAGCGGTAGCCATGGCTGCCAAAGTGCAGGGAAAGGATATTCCCGATTTCCCCAAGGAGACCGCTATCGGCGCTCTGGGATTGTACGTAAGCGATGAACGGATTGAAAATTTCCAGCCCATGAATGTGAATTTCAGCATTATTGCTCCCCTGGAGCAGCGGGTTCGGAAAAAATCTGAGAAAAACCTTGCCATAGCCAACCGGTCTCTGGAAATTATTGACCGATTGGCGGCTCAGGGTATGTAGAAAGAGGTGCGGCCATGAAGATTATTTTGGACGCAATGGGCGGCGATCATGCTCCCTTGGCCCCTGTGATGGGCGCAATACGCGCTGCACGGGAGTTTGGCGCCCATATCATCCTGGTAGGCCGGGGTGAGGAAATACTGAAAGCCATGGGACAGCATGGAATCACAGACCTGCCTCAGGGTGTGGAGATCGCCAATGCTGACGACGTGGTGGATATGCATGACGATCCTGCCAAGGTTATCCACAAGCGGAAAAATTCCTCCATGGTAGTGGGCCTTAAGATGCTCTCAGAGGGTCAGGGCGATGCGTTTATCAGCGCCGGTTCTACCGGTGCGCTGCTGAGCGGTGCTACATTGCTGGTCAAGCGGGTCAGGGGAATCCGCCGGGCGGCAATGGGACCTGCTATGCCCAATAAAGCCGGAGGAAAAACGGTGATTCTGGACTGCGGCGCCAATGCGGAGTGCACACCGGAGTTTCTGCTGCAGTTTGGTCTGGTGGGAAGCCTGTATGCCCAAAAGAATCTGGGCGTGGCAGAGCCCAAGGTTGGCCTTCTGAACATCGGTACGGAGGACAGCAAGGGTACGCCTTTGCAGCGGGAAGCATATGCTCTGCTGAAGGATGCCTCTGACCGGGGGCTGATCCGGTTTGTGGGTAATGTGGAAGCCCGTGATGTGCCTCTGGGCGCGGTGGATGTGGTGGTCTGCGACGGTTTCTCCGGCAATGTGCTGCTGAAATCCATTGAGGGAACTGCCATGTTTATGGGCAGCCTTATGAAGCACAGAATTTTCAAGCGCAATGTCCTGTCTGCGGTGGGTTACCTGTTCTGCAAGAAGGGCGTGGACGAGGTTATGAAGATGCTCGATTACCGGGAAATTGGCGGCACCCAGTTTTTGGGTATCCGCAAGCCGGTAATTAAGGCTCATGGTTCCTCTGATGAGGTGGCCTTTTACAATGCGGTCCGTCAGGCTATGTCCGCTGCGGACAATGATTTCTCTCAGGAACTGGAGGAGTCGCTCAGGGCGTTGAGCCAGAAGGAGAATGGCGATGATTAAGGATCTGGAAGCGGCCATCGGCTATGAGTTTAAGAATATCACCCTGCTGCAGAATGCCCTGACCCACTCTTCCTATGCCAATGAGCGCTGGCACAACAGCCTGCTGTGCAATGAGCGTCTGGAATTTTTGGGAGATTCCATCTTGGGCATGGTGGTTGCTGAACACCTGTATAAAACCTTTCCGGACCGTCCGGAGGGAGAACTGACCCGCATGCGGGCAGATATGGTGTGTGAGAGCAGCCTTGCGTTGGTGGCAAAGCAGGTAGATCTGGGCAACCATCTGCGTCTGGGTCACGGCGAGGAGCAGAACGGCGGCAAAAACCGGGCATCCATTCTGGCTGACGCGGTGGAATCTGTGATCGCCGCCAGTTTTCTGGACGGTGGCATGGCAGCGGCAGAGGGAATCATCCGCCGGTTCATTCTGTGCAATGTTCCTGTGACCAAGCTGCACAACGAGGATTATAAGACCGCCCTGCAGGAACTGGTGCAGCAGAAGCGGAATCAGGTTCTTAGCTATGCCCTTATTGGGGAGTCCGGACCGGACCACGATAAGCAGTTTCAGGTGGAAGTGTCCCTCAACGGCAAGGTGATCGGACAGGGCGTGGGCTCCAGCAAAAAGCGGGCTGAGCAGGATGCTGCCCGGTCAGCGATTGGATGCTTAACAGAAAGTAAATAATCAATTTGGCATCCCCTCCGGGGGATGCCAAATCCCGTATGTGGGGGAATTTTGTTGCATTGGGGTTTGGAAAGTGCTATACTCAGTTCAGAAAAAGAACGGCGGTGGTATGATGAGAAAGATGATAAAATGCTTACCCGTTATAGAAACCTGCCTGCTTCTTGCAGGTTGTAGCGCGGATAACTGCGGCAGTGTGTGGCCTTTTATCCTGCTGGCGGCAGCTGTTGCCCTGGGTGTACTGGCGGGACTGCGGACCTACAGCCATATTCGCTATGTGCGCCGGCAGCGCAGGAGGAAGAGAACTCCTGGGTTTCAGAAAAAACTGGATATATTCACCATTGGGCTTTATGCACTGGCAGCGGTAATGATGGCAGGGGCAATCCTTGGCATGGCGATTGGCACCAAGGAGAATACAGCACGGGAAGAAACAAAGGAATCCATTGCCCAGACAGTGCAGACAGAACCGCCGGCACTGTTTGCGCCCAAACATACAGCAGATTCAGATCCTGCTAAATGGGGAATCAAATGGGAGATATTCCGTGGAGATACCCTGATGGGGAATTATCAGCGGCCTGCGCCCATTTCCTTCGGTAACCCTGAGACGTACTTCAGCTTACCGGGAATTTCCGCCTTCCGGGGGAATCATTACCGCAACAGCGCATCCTACGGTACTGCCCAAATGACACAAAAGACGGTGGAAACCGCCTGGACAGTGCAAACCGGATCGCTGGCTGGCGGCAGCCAGAGCGGTCCTGCAGGCAGCGCATGGTCCGGCAGCGGCTGGACCGGACAACCTTTGATCGTCCAATGGAATGAAACATTGAAAAAGCAGATGAATCTCTACCCTGAAAAACAGGAAAAAGCAGCCTTGGTAGAGGTCATCTATGCTACGCTGGATGGACATATCTACTTCTTGGATTTGGAGGACGGCAGCCATACAAGAGTCCCTCTGAATGTGGGCATGTGCTTCAAGGGAGCGGGAACACTGGATCCCAGAGGGTACCCCCTGCTGTACGTAGGTGCCGGTGACAGCAATGCCGATGGCGCGCGCCCCAGAATGTATATCATCAGCCTGATCGATGGAAGTATCCTCTACGAGGCTGGTCATGACGAGACTATTGCCCTGCGTCAGGATCATGACAATTGGTGCGGCTTTGATTCTTCCCCGTTGGTAGATGGAGCCACGGACACGCTGATCTGGCCCGGTGAGAACGGACTGCTGTATACCATCAAGCTCAACGCCAACTACGATAAGAATGTGGGTGCAGTAACCGTCAGCCCGGAGGAGCCTGTTGTTGCCCGGTACCATACCTCCCGCAGCGGCGAGAGCAGCTACTGGTATGGGTATGAGGCCAGCGTGAGCGTGGCGGAGAATTACCTGTATGTGTCGGAAAACGGCGGTATGTTCTACTGCGTGGATTTAAACACTATGGAACTGGTATGGGCGCAGGATACGCTGGACGATTCCAATTCCAGCCCCGTGCTGGAGCGGGTGTCAGAGGAGCAAGCCTATGTGTATACCGCTCCATCTCTGCACTGGACAAAAGGGGAGAACGACCGGGGAACGATCCATATCTATAAACTGGACGCCATCACCGGACAGATTGTGTGGAAAGCACCATATGAAGTGTATACCCTCCCGGATCTCTCCGGCGGCGTGCAGTCCACCCCGGTACTGGGAAAACCGGGCAGCAACCTGGATGGCCTGTTGATCTATACCATTTCCAGAATCCCAGATACCTATATGGGCGTGCTTGTGGCGCTGGACACAGCTACCGGTCAGGAGGTTTGGAAAGTGGAGATGGATCACTATTCCTGGAGCTCTCCCGTGGCGGTTTACAATGAAAACGGCACAGGGTATCTGATGGTGTGTGACGCCGGGGGATATGTGACACTGCTGGACGGTGCAACCGGGCAGATCCTGGACAGTGTAGAACTGGGTGGTATTATCGAGGCTTCTCCTGCGGTGTTTGGGGATACACTGGTGGTAGGTACCAAGTCCTGCAGTATTGCCGGTGTGAAAATATCTTAGAGATTTGCAATCAGTCAGCTTTATTAAAAAAGGCTATTTATCAAGATGATGTCATGCAAAACAGCCGCCCATAGAAATTTTCTATGGGCGGCTGTTTTAGAAGTATGTTTTTTCTCCTCTTTTTGGGTAAAACTAGCGAGGGAGGAATGTATATGACGGAAAAAGAATACGGAAAATTAGTAGGACAAATGGCTCGGAAGTCACCTCTGTGGCGGGATTGTCTGTGTGCTTTTTTGATTGGCGGATTGATTTGCACTCTGGGACAGGTGCTTATGAACGGGTACAAAGCTTTGGGCCTTGATAAGGAACAGGCGGGCACGGCCATGTCTATGACACTGGTTGCCCTTTCAGCCCTCCTAACAGGCTTGAGTTTGTACGATAATATAGCCAAATTTGCTGGTGCGGGCACACTGGTGCCCATCACAGGCTTTGCCAACGCGGTGTCCTCAGCCGCAGTGGAATTTAAAACAGAGGGCTTCATCCTGGGCGTCGGCGCGAAGATGTTCACAATCGCCGGCCCGGTGATCGTGTATGGTGTGAGCGCAAGTGTGGTGTATGGGTTGATATATTGGGTTTGGAGCATATTGTAAAAAGCAGGCCAATGGCCTGCTTTTTCATCGAAAGTGTTTTTGGTTTTCCAGTACATAAACTGTCAACCTATCCATAAGCTCTTTCTCCACGGAAGAGTAGTAGAATTTATCTTCATCATTGAAGTCTATTCCATCCTCTTCCATGCGGTCCATTACATTCTGGATAGCCTCTTCTGATTTAGGAATACAGCTACGGGGAAATTTGCATTTGATTCGATCCATGAGCAGAAGCATCTGGTCTGCGCCAATTCGACCAAAGGACTGGTATGCCTTCGTGAAGTGGATACCGTGATAGTACAAATATCCTTCAAATCCGCCGGAGTTTACCTCCATGCACACTTCGTCCACATAGTAGAAATCCCGTTCCCACTTGTTAAGATAATTCAGATATGAGCCGTTTGCTGTCATCTCGCCCAAGTGGGTAGAAAGAGCAGAAAGTATGTCCACTTTTGGCAAAGACAGAATCTGCGCAATAGTTTGCCCACATTCACTAGGATGCTTCGGATTAGGAGCAGAAATATCGGAAACGGGTTTCTGCACCTTATCTGTAACCGATTCTGTCACTTTATCAGCGACAAGAGGTTTATATTTCTCCCATATTTCAGTCAGGTTGTACATTGCAAGCTGATTCTCAAAGTTCGCTACTTCAGTGCAAAGCCATACTAGGTAATTGATGCCTGCCTTTGTGTTTCCGTTTTCTATGTGATACTGTGCCATGCGAAGGTAGAATACCCCGCGGTGATCCATATATGAAAAGCATGCTACGGTACTTTTCATGCAGGCAGCACCTGCTTCAAAATCACCACTTTCCATGTAGGAATTCCCAAGAAAAAACAAAAAACGAGCAAATGGGCGATAATCTGGTATTCCAGCCAAACGGCGTATTCCGTCTGTTAGATCTTGAGTTGATTTTGACTTCGAATACTGCTGCTTAAGTTGCTCATATTCGCTGCGGAAGTTATCATAGATTTTTAGCTGCTGATTTATTTCCACCAGTATCACCACTTCCTGTTTGATTAACAATAGTATATCATATACTGATGGAATTCACAACGGCGAGGAGTACCATTTGATCATAAACGGGAAGAATGGGTCCTAATGGAACACGAATGTATGGGTCCTAACTGGACACACGCAGAAGGAATGGTGCTTGGGGTTGGAGGAAAAATGTTCCAGATAGCGGGACCTGTTATTGTGTACGGTGTATCTGCCAGTGTAGTATACGGATTGATATACTGGATAACCACATTGTTCTAACACAAAAGGCTTGCCAGTTGGCAAGCCTTTTTGACTATATGTGCGCATGGTCATGTCCGTCAATAATTTTGTGGGTATGCCTATGCGTGGATTCATTCTCTCCATGAATATGGGTATGGGAGTGGATATGCGTATGCTCATGGGAATGCATCAGATCACCATGCTTGTGCTCGTGGTTGTGGATATGGGAATGTTCGTGGGTGTGCTGCAAGGCAATGGTGTCCTTGATCATCAGCACGGTGGCAATTACCATAACACCAAGGCCAATAAAGAACTGAGTTGCAGGCCGTTCTCCATGCAACAGCATGCCGAATGCCATACCAAGGAACGGTGCAATGGAATAATAGGCACTGGTTTTGGCTGCCCCCAGGTCTTTCTGTGCTTTGATATAAAAATTGATACTCAGACCGTATGCTACGAAACCCAGCAGAAGAACGGAAGCGATCCAGAGAATGCCAGGAATTATCTCACCAACAACCAAAGCAACGAGCAGACTTCCAAGACCGGAAAAGATACCCTTGATGGTGGTGATCTGAACGGAGGACTTGGAACTGAGCATTCGAGTACAGTTGTTTTCCAATCCCCAGCAGCAGGTTGCCCCCAACACAAACAGTGAACCGGTATTGAATTGAAAGCTGCTTTTGCCTTCAAAGCAAAGGATCACACTTGCCAGAGTGACCAATGCAATGGCAAAGACCAGCCGTTTGGAAAGCACTTCTTTGAAAGCAAGGAGCGCGATTATAGAAGTAGCAACGATTTCAAAATTATTCAGCAGGGATGCGTTGGCAGAGTTGGTGTGTTCCAACCCCAGCATCAGCAGAATGGGTGCTGCAATATCCAGCACGACCATGCCGATGGTGTAGGGAAGCTCTGCTTTGGTCAGTGGCTCGCTAATTTCTTTTTCTACGCCCAACAGACCGTAAACCAGTAAGCCTAGACCTGCTCCAAGATACAAAAATGCCGCCATCATGGTTGGCTGTGCCTGTGTTAAGAGTAGTTTGGAAAAGGGAATATTGATCGCATACAGTGCTGCTGCCAGAATCGCATGGATTGTAGCAATATTCTTTGCTTTCATTTGGATTCTCCTTGATTCTATGGAAATACAGTAACTTTCAAAGCTTGAAACCATATCCCCCCCGGGGGGATATTACAGATACTATAACACAGCAGACGGGGGTTGTCATCTGTATTTTTTCGAGAACAAGCACCCACCGGAAGCCAACTCCAGTAGGTGCTTAACCTGCAGTATTATTTCTTTATTAGAATTTTGTGTTTCGACAGAGCAACCCATACGATGGAAGAATTTGAGCCAATTCGTCAAAAAACACTGCGTCCTAACTGGACACAAGCAGAAGGTTTCATCCTCGGCGTTGGTGCAAAGATCTTCACCATCGCCGGCCCGGTGATCGTGTACGGTGTGAGCACAAGTGTGGTGCATGGGGTGATTTATTGGATCATACAAATGATAACGGGCGGTTAATAACCGCCCAATTTTTTTCTACTTGATTGAAAAACGGAAAGATATTTGCTATACTTATTATGTATCACTATGTGTAAATTCAGAGGCATTGTCCTCTTTTCCAATCTCCCAAAGGAGGAATCGAATATGAGAGTGAATGAAAGAATGAAAAAGGTATTCAGCATTCTGCTTTGCCTGTGCATGGTGTTGCAGTATGTGCCGACCACTGTTCACGCGGCGGAGGAGGGCAACGGTGGCTCCGCAGCCAGCAATGCCGCGTGGAAGCCCTTGGCTATTTCATATCAAGGTGAAGGCAAAACTGTTACTGTCAATAATGGCGTCGACGCTTGCATGATCGGACTTGAGCGCCCAATCAGCACCTTGCAAGTCATAGAATTGAAAAAGGCAATCATATCGAATCAAAACGTCAAAGCAATGCTGGATATTGCTGATTTGGATTCTCCCGACATGCTGCGGCTGAAGAACAATGAAACCGTGTTTTCAGATGAAAGTTCTTTAGCTGATTGTGGATTCGGCATCTCGTCGAAGGAATCGGATCAGTTTACCTATGAGATTTTCTACCAGCGGCTGTATCACATTGCCTTGAATGAAACGGAAAATGGAACTATTACAGTTGAAGGAGCGGCTTTGTACGCAGCCGAAGGCGAAACTGTCACCCTGACCGTCACCCCTGACACGGGCTATGTGCTGGAAACCCTAACGGTGGGCGGCGAGAATGTGACCGCACAGGTTGTGAATAACACCTATTCCTTCACCATGCCTGCTGCGGATGTCCCTGGCGCTGCGAATTTCATAAAGTGCGACCACACCGGCGGCACCGCAACCTGCACCGCGCAGGCAGTCTGCGGCACCTGCGGCGCAAGCTATGGCGATCTTAACCCCGCCAACCACTCCTACACCAGCGGAACCTGCTGCGGCTACTGCGGCAGCGGACCCAACCCGGGTGACGAGGAGAGTGTCTGGTGGACCTATGCGGAGGGGCATCTGACCATCGGCGGCACGGGCGCGATGAAGCCCTTCTCAGATTACTATGACAGACCCTGGAATCAGTATCGGAATTTCATTACCTCGCTGACCATTCAAGAGGGCGTGACCAGTATTGGCAAGTTCGCGTTCATCGATATCCCTCAGATCAAGAGTGTTATCATCCCGGCTTCGGTGGAGAGGGTGGAATATAGTGCTTTCGGCGGTTCCCACGACAAAACCCTTCTGGAGACCGTCACTTTTGCCGAAGTCAGTCGGCTGACCACCATCGAAGCCAATGCGTTTACGGGTAACCCCAATTTGAAGGAGATCACCCTGCCCGCAAGTGTGACCAGTATTGGAGCAAACGCCTTCACCCAAAATCAGACCATGACCGATATCTTCGTGGCGGAAGGCAATACTGCATACAAGGATATCGATGGCGTGCTGTATACGGCTGACGGCAAGACCCTGATCTGCTGCCCAGCAGGCAAAACGGTAGAAGAATATACCGTTCCCGAGGGTGTAACCACCATTGAAGCAGAGGCTTTCTTTGGAAACGCCGCTCTCCAGACCCTCACCCTTCCCAAGAGCGTGGTTACTATTGGTGAGAGGGCGTTCGACGAATGTGACAACCTTTCCACCGTCAACGTCCCCTGCAGCTGGGACGGCAGCATGGACACCTTTGAAGATGGCGTGACGGTCAATAAGCCGGTTCACACCTTAGATTCCACCACCGGCACTTGCACTATTTGCGGTGTTATTGCTGTGGTCAAGGTCGTAAAGGGCGATGCCACTACCTATTACAGCACACTCGCACAAGGTCTATCCGTGGGGCAGAGTGAAAGATGCGATATTTACCCTCTGGCAGACTACGCTGCTGCTTTTGAAATTCCCGTTTACGCAAATTTCTATGGTGAGGGCTATACCTTCTCCGGTGATGTGACCGCCAAGGGTAGCATCTGCTCCGGCACTTTCAGTGGTACCGTAACCGCCGAGAACGCCATTATAAACGGTACTTTCAACGGTGCCGTAACCACCACCTCGATCATTAGAGACGGTATCTTCACCAGCACCGTAAGCACCACCTCCGCCATCGATGGCGGTACCTTCTATGGTGCGGTCACAATCAACGGGGAAACCGGTTACATCAACTGCGGTACCTTCAATGCTGAAGTGACCAACAATGGCACCATCCATGGCGACTCCGGCGACAGCATTATCCTTAACAGTGCTGTGACCAACAATGGTACCATTGACAACTATTACGAAACAGTATTCAGTCTGGGTAAAAACTTCTCCATCACAAACGGAGAAACCGGCACCATCAACTGCTCTGCACACATTGAGAAAACGGCTGCCACCTGCAAGGAACAGGCTGTCTGCCGTCTGTGTGGCGAAGGCTACGGCGATTATCTGCTCCACAGCTGGACGGACGGTAGCTGCTCTGCTTGCGGTACTCCCTGTGCACACAGCGCTTTCGATGAAGAAACCGGCGAATGCGCTGTCTGCAAGAAGATGGCTGCCGTGGCACGCATCGGCAGCAGCTACTATCTGACTCTGGCCGAGGCTGCTGCCCAGGTCACCGAGGGTCAGACCATCGCAGTCCTCACCGATGTGATCATCGGCGAGGGGGAGACAGTCACCTTTGCCGCCTTTGCCACCCTGGATGTGGCGGAGGGCAAGACCGTCACCTGTAACGGCTCCGTGAAGATCGGCGACAAGGACGGTATCATTTTTGAGAATACCCTCTACTACTACGGCGGCGATGTGACCAATAGCGGTGTGAGTTTTGGAACGCTGATCTCTGATTTTTCCCGCTATATTTACTACAAAGCCGGAAACGGTTATATGCTCGTAATTCCCGCTACCGACACTGAAACCGCTGCGCTGGAGTTGTACAACGCAAATTGTACAGACCAAAGAGGAGCACAAGATGAAGAGTCTTTGATTGGCACAATGGAAGCATTGGAGATTCGCTTCTATGGAAATAACACCCTGACTTGCTTAGGCGGTTATATCGACGGAGCAGTGTTGCGGTCAAAGGCCTCTGTGACGATGATCGGTATGGATGCAGGTGCAACGCTCACCATGCAGGGAGGTAGTGAAAACGGAATAAGTGCTCTATACGGCATCCAAATTGAAAATGGAGATTTGGTCATTCAAAGTGGTACGGTTACCATCCGCTCCGGCGATGGCGGCAACAGCTGCTGCGGCGCAAGTATTGCAGGAACCCTCACGGTTGCCCCCGGTGCGGTGCTGAATGCCGCCGGCGGCGAAAGCCTCTATGGTTTCTATGTGGGCCTGTCTGCCTCTGAGATCGTTGCCGAGGGCACACTCAACACTCTGGCACTCTTGCCCGATGAATCGGGTACAGACTACTATCAAGTCTACGGCAACACCGTTCTGGAGCATAATTTGAACTCTGTGTGGGAGATTGATAGTGAGCGTTCCTTTAAGTTCTCGTTCACCGTTCCCTCCGGTGCTACTCTGACGGTCGACTCCGGCGTGACAGTGGACCTGACCAATCTGACGGTAGATGACATCACCTTCACCGGCACCGTCATTAACAATGGCACCATCCTCCTGCCCGAGGGCTTCACCCTGGAGAAGGCCCCCAAGAGCGGCACCGTTACCATCGGTGACAAGACCTACATCTGGAACAGCGAACATGACAAGTGGATCTGTACTGTCCACACCGATGCGGACAAGAATCATATTTGTGATGTATGCACCATCACTGTTTCCGAGCACAACTATGGCGATCTGATCCCGGCAACCGAGGCAGTGCACACATATTCGGAACTGAAGAGCGCAGTTGCTGCTCACTATCACTGCTCTGTCTGCGGTGCTTACTTCACCGAGGGCAAAGCAGAAACCACCATAGAAGCACTGACCGGCGAGACCCCCACCCATGCCCATGACCACTACCAAAGCGACTATCTGAAGCATTACAGTGTCTGCACCTGTGGCTGGCAGCTGGCAGAAGGCGCACACGACTACGACGAAGCCACCCACAAGTGCATCATCTGCTCCAGGGGAAAATCCTTCGATGTTGTGATGACTGCCAATGATGATAAGAACACAACTGGCAATACGATCTGCGCCTACGAAAGCTCTTTGGAAGAGTGCATCAATGTCATTGAAGAGGATCACAGCCCTTATAGTATGACCAAAACCGGCTACACTTGGAGCGGCTGGGGCTGGTTCACCGATGAAGCCTGTACGCGGCCCTACACGGGAACTACTATGCCTGCCCAGACACTGTATTTGGCAGGCCAGTGGACTGCCAACACCTACACCGTGCATTGGACATTGGCAGGTTCTTTGATGGAGAGCACCAGCACCTTTGGTCAGGACTTTACCCAAACCTTTACCGTGCCGGAGAATACCCGTCTGGAAATCAACGGCGCACATCTGTGGGCGGACGATTCCGTTCCGGTGAACTACACCTATGAAAACGGTGTGCTGACCATTGCGGCAGCGGATGTTCCTGCAGCAGATGTTTACATCGATTGCTACCACTATGTGGAAGTAAAGTTTCATGCCAACGGCGGTGTGATCATCCCGAAAGACGGCTATCCACTTCCGGGTGACACCGGCTTTGCAGAGGATGGAAGCTACTGGATTCAGAGCGTTCCCTTCGGACGGGAAATCTATTTGGCTAATTGCGCTGAAGTGCGCCGTGAAGGATATACCTTTGTGGACTGGTGCGATGCAAGCGGCAAGGTCTATCCCATGACTCAAGTGGATGGTGCAAAGCAGGTATCTGCAACTGAGGATGTGACCCTCTATGCCCAGTGGCAGGCAAATACTTACACTGTCACATGGAATGTGGACGGCGAGACATCCACCACCCAGCAGACCTACGATGCAGCGCTGATTCTGCCTGAAATCGAACCCACTAAGACCGGCTTCGATTTCACTGGCTGGTACACCGCCGCCGAGGGCGGTGAAAAGGTGGACGAAACAACCATCTTCCAAAACGCAAACAATGATACGGGCTACTATGCCCGCTTCTGCAACCACAGCGGTAGCCAGCATACAGCCGCCACGCCCAACGAGGATAGCAAGACCCACTCCTTCATCTGCACCCTCTGCGGCAAAACCGGCTCCGAGAATCATACCGGTGGCGAAGCAACCTGTACGCACAGTAAGCTCTGTGATATTTGCGGGGTCGAGTACGGCGAAAAGGACACCACCAATCACGCAAGTGACACTTACACCTACACCGACAACGGCGACGGTACACATACCAAGACTCACGAGTGCGGCGTTACCGTAGGCGAACCTGAAGATCACACCTTTACCTATTCCGCAAAGGACAATGTCATTACTGCTGCTTGCTCCGCAAACTGCGGTCACACCGGCACCGCTACCATCAGCGCAGAGAATGCGACCTACAACGGCACCGAGCAGAAGACCGCCACCGTTGCTTACAGCGAAGGCTGGCAGGGCGGCGAGCTGACCGTTTCCTATGAAAACAACGTAAACGCAGGTACAGCTACCGCAAGCATCACCGCGGGTGAAGCTACCGCAAGCGTGGAGTTCACCATTGCGAAGGCGGAACCCAAGGCGGAGGACTTCGTTTTCCAGGCTCCCGGCAACCTGACCTACGACGGCGAAACCAAGTCCGCTTCCGTTTCCGCAAAAACCGGTATTGAGGGCATGGGCAAGATCATCGCGGTCATGTACTACAATGCGGACAGCAGCCCCGCTGTTGAAAAGCAGCCAATTTCCGCAGGAAACTACTTTGTGCAGATCAATGTTGCGGAGGGAGAAAACTACACGGAAAAGTCCTTCTGGGGCGACGAAAACTGGGTATTCTCCATCGGCAAGGCAAAGGCTGAGATCACCGTGGACACCACGCCCATCACCGTGACCTACGGCGAGACTGTGACCCTGCCTGTGGCAACCGCCAACGTCGGCACGGTAACTTGCGATAAGACTGCCAACGACTTGGTGAATGTTGGCACCTACACAGTTACTTATACCGTGGCTGATACAGCAAACTATGACGGCGATACCAAGACCGTTACCGTGACAGTGGAACCCAAGCCGATTACTGAGGCGGATGTGGAACTGGTGGGCACCCTGACCTACACAGGTGAAGAACAGACCCAGGAGATCACCGTGACCGAGGGCATTGCCTATACCGTCACCGGCAACAAGGCTACTGAGGTTGGTGACTATACTCTGACCGTCATGGCATCCGGCAACTACACCGGCACCGTGACCAAACAGTGGCGTATCGGCAAGGCAGAGGCAGAGATTGTGTGGAATTCCGGTTCTGCCAACACTTATGGCTTCAATATGTACATCACTGCTTATATCAACGGCGTGGATGGCCATCTGCTCCCCGGCACCGCCATTGCCACAGTTTATGATGCTGAAGGTAATGAACTGAACTCCGTTACTTGCACAAAGACGGATTCCACCGGCACCTATTTCTTCAACTGGCTGAATCAGTTGCGTGATGGCACCTGCCTGGAAGCCGGAAGCTATGTGGTGAAGCTCACCTACCAGGGTGACGCAAATTACAACGCCAAGACGGTGGAGCTTGTCACCTATACCATTTCCAAGGCTGATCCCGTGATCGGTACCGTGGGCTGCGAGATGGATCTGTATGACAGCACCGCAATTTCCAATGTGGAGCTGACCCGTACGGATATGTCCGTTGATGGCACCCTTGTCCTGACGGATTCTGAGCTGACCGCAGGCGAGGGTACCTACAACTGGATGTTCACGCCCGAGGATACCACCAACTACAACACCATCACCGGCACCGTGGTTCTGAATGTAACCGCAGATGTGCTGGAAAAGATCGAGGCAAGCGGTACTCTGGAAAAGGACAGCTATTCTTATGGCGACATCTTCTCCATTGACGGCCTGACCGTTACCGCAACCTATACCACCGGCGCAACCAAGGATGTGACCGAGCTTGTGAGCTTTGATAGCACCCTTGCTGTTGGCCAACCTTACGTGGAACTGGCCTACCAGGGTAAGACCTGCACCGTTACCGGATTCTCCGTTGCCAAGAAGCAGCTCGTTATTGACCGTATGGCTTGGGACATTCCTGAGAATGCTGTTTACAATGGTACGGCTTACAACGCTACTCTGACTGGTAATCTGCCTGAGGGTGTAACCGTTACCAAGACTGGTGATACGGCTACGAATGCAGGTGACTACACCGCAAAGGCTGTGTTCTCCCTGGCTGACGGTTTCAGCGCCGACAATTACGAGATCGTAAACGGCGAGGATCTGACTGCTGACTGGACGATTGCCAAGAAGAATATTGCTGGTGCGCAGATCACTTTGGGTACTGCACTGACCTATAATGGCAAGCAGCAGACCCAGACCGTTGCAAGCGTCAAGATCGACGGACTGACTGTGACCTACACGGTTTCCGGCAATACCGGTACCGATGCGAAGGGCTATACCCTGACTGTCACCGGTAACGGCAACTTCGAGGGTACTGCTACCACAGATTGGAGCATTGCCAAGAAGAATATCTCCGGCGCAACGATCACTCTGGGCGACAGCCTGACCTATAACGGAAATGAGCAGACCCAGGAGGTTATTGAGGTCAAGATCGGTGATCTGACCGTGACCTACGATGTAACCGACAACGAGCAGACCAATGCAGGAAACTACACCCTGACCGTTGCTGGTAACGGCAACTTTGAGGGATCTGCAACTGCTGACTGGAGCATTGCGAAGGCCAAGCTGACGATCACTGCGAATAACAACAGCATTACCTATGGTGATGTTCCTGCTGCAAATGGCGTGACCGGAACCGGTTTTGTCAGCAGCGAGAGCATTGAGGATCTGTCCGGC
>JAZNIL010000074.1:0-3001 GCA_045577435.1 Faecousia sp.
ACCTCGGCCAATGCCCCGGCGGCATCGGCCCTGGCGGCCTGCTTCCTCTGGATGCTGCCGCTGTGGAACTATCTGCGGGCTATCATAAAAAAGGACGGGATCCATTTGGTGACTACGGATAAAGAACAAGAAAAAAACACTGTTTTTTGGATGCAGTCATCTAAGTAAAAGTTTTTTACGACAAAACGAAACTCACGGAAAAGCCCAACTCGACAGTTGCGAGTTGGGCTTTTGAAGTGGGACAGATATTTATACGATTTTATGCAACAGGGCAAATAACTGTGCGGAGAAGTATACCGGATTGATAAAAGCTCTGATGATGCAGGAATTCGGTGTCGCAGAAAAAGAGCTGGGCCGGTTTGACAGCTTATTATAACTTAAACAGCTTTTTTAAATCTTTCAGGTCAATATCATTGCTTTTCTTGGGTTCTGGCTTTACATAGTCGAAGCCGCCATAGGGCTCACGGATGCAGAAGCCGACCGTAGCCCGGTCTGGGTCGCCATCAAAGCTGTTCTCAGTGTCAGCATTATACACCACACCATCGATGCGCCTGAATAGCTGCCTGGGGCTGGGGTGCTGGCCCGCGGGACGGAAGCCGTTCTCCACCAGAATTTGTCGATACTGCTCCAGCGCACGATGGGCGGCACTGACATCCCCGCGAAAACCTGCGGAGAAGTAGATCACACCCGGCTCGTATTCTTCCAGATTGTATTCGCAGCCGCCACAGGTCCACTTGGGGTACTGAGGCAGCATAGTTTCCCATTGATTCAGCTCTGCCTCATCTCTTGCCATTTGCTCCTGTTCTTCCTGCACTGTTGCCGGGAGCTTGGTGCCGCAATCCTCGCAGAATCTGGTGCCGATGTTGTTCTGCTTTCCACAGGAGGGGCATACTGCGCCCTCCGCTACCGTTTGCTCCGGTAGCTTGGAACCGCAGGAGGGACAGAATGTTTTTTCCGCAGAGGTAGGCTGTCCGCAGGAGGGACAGACCTTCATGTTTCTGCTCATTTGGGTGGCATAGCTCTGCATGGAGCGTTCCAGATTGGCGAAGGCACTCTCTAGACCAGATGTGGTTTTTCTTGCTTCCTGAGCAGCATTGCCCGCCGCGCGGTCAAAGTGGCCGGCGGCTTTGTTGGCATATTCGGTAGCCCTGGGTTCCACCACATCCCGGACGGCGTTGCCCAATGCGTCACCGATTCCTTTGCTGATGCCCTGACTGACTGCATTGCGTATAGTTCTTTTCAAAAAGCTCATAGAGACTCCTCCTTTTCCTGATATATACAAAAATCCCTTACAACAGTCTTGTTGATACTATTGTAAAGGATTTTTTGATTTTATGTGGTAACTTTTTAATGAAAAAAAGTATACTGTTTCGAACCCATCTACACGAAAGCACCCAGCTCTTCGCGCTTGTGGCATCCTGCTTTGTTCATAGCCGCGTATACACATTTCTTGGTAGCAGACACGGAGATATTCAGTCTTTGTGCTATTTCTGCATTGCTAAGACCGAAAGCAGCATACCGCGCAACCTCCCGTTCCCTTATGGTGAAAGAGTTATTGACGCTTTTGGAGAGCAAGGAATTATGCAGCTTCGTCCAACCTTCGAGAAAGCCCCGATGAAGCTCTCTATATCTTCTGCAGGCGTTTGTATCGGCCAACATAAGTCGGTCGTCAAGAAGATTATCAAACTGCCTGCGGTGTTCTGCAAGGATTCCAAGCAGATTATCCGGCAATGCAAGCTCTATCGCCTTATCGATATGCCGTATCGCATCAGGTTCATCGCCGCATTGATGATAGGCAATGGCTGTAAGCAGACGGAGATAGATTTCGGGTATGACCGTTCTGTCCACCTGTGCCTGAACTATCATAGGCTCCACAATGTAAGGAATGGTTTTCATCAGACCCAGCCCCGTTACATCGGGAAGCGCAAACTGGCTCTTTGCCATGTCCTGAGCATAAACCAGCAGATATTTAATATAAAAGACTTTTGCAGCAGGATGTGCGTCAGATGGAAGATGTCCAAATTGTCCCCGTGTGAACCAATAGGGATAGCTTGACAGATCACGCACTGCGCTGTCCACGCAGGCAATGGAAAGCCCCATTATCTCCTTATCAATGGGCGTTTTGGTGGGTGCTTCAAAGATATGCATCTTTGCCTCGCGCCAAAGGTATATATCACCTTTCCACATGGCGCAAAGAGCCAAAAGCATACCGCCTGCATTGACGGAATAAAAGTCCGAACAGGAGTGCAAAAATTCACCCGCGTGTTCAATCACCTTGTCTATCTCGCCCCGGCTATACGCGATCTCTGCACGAAACAATGCTTGTGCTTCGGGATAATATGCAAGAGATTCCGCTACCTTATCAGCCGTTCCGGGCCTGCTATAAAGGTCGGTCATATTAAGAAAGGGGCTCTTTCGGACAAATGGACGGGCATCCTCCAGCTTTGCCTTTGCCGCTTTGCCTGCCTTGCTGCGGCCATCAACGGGCCGTTCCGCGTCAGCCGGGAGCATCCAGGCATTGCCCCAACGCTCTGCGCCGAAGATCTTATTTTGCCGACAAAGATTCTGCACGGTACGCAAGGATAAATTCCATTTTTCAGCGGCTTGGAGTGCGGTTATCCTGTCCATTTTTACCCTTCTTTTCTGTTTTCATCATGCGTTTAAACGCAAATTATAGTATGTTTATTATAAGGCACTCTAACGAAAAATACAAGAGTTTAAGAAAATTTTTGATAGCAAATAGATAAACAAATTACGGGCATCCGATTTTTCTTCGGCTGGACATGGAGTTTAGAGGATTGACATCCATTATAGATTTATTGGGGAAATAGAATTGTCCCCGGAATACAGCAAATACATAAAAAAGACAACAGCATGACATTTACGCATCATGCTGTTGCTTTGCGACTTAGAAAGCTTCTTTATCCAGCCGCATCCTTTGAACCAAGCTGTTTTTTAGTATGCAGATTGCCGCGTCGCTTTGCTCCTCGCAATGACAAAG
>JAZNIL010000075.1:0-5517 GCA_045577435.1 Faecousia sp.
GTGAAGCGAAAGTGCCCGTTTACGGGCGGCGGAGCAGTAGATGCAGGAGAAAGAATATTCAGTGCATCTTTAGATGCCCGCTGGTAAAAAGCCCTTCTAGGGCTTAATCAAGCCTCCGGCTTAGCCGGAGGTCATGACTTCAGGAAGGTATTAAAAAGACCCCGGACAATTTTCTTGCCGATCTCCCGCCCAATGGTGTTGGCAGCGGAGTTGATGGTCTTTTCCAGTGCGCTTTGCTTTTTTCGGGAAGTTCCGGAGGATTTTTTGGAGGTCTTTTTCGGTGATTCCTTCTTCTCCCGGCAGTCGGCCTTTTCAGCCTCTTTCTGCTCTTTCTGCAGCTGCTCGTAGGCGGAGTGCCGGTCTTGGGTGTCAGCATACTTGTCCGCCAATGGGCCGGAACGAACTGCAGACTGGATGGTAGCTGCATCTACCGCCTTCATGCTGCTGCGGGGCGGGAGGATATTGGCCCGCTCCACGATGCCGGGGACTCCGTTTTCATCCAGCACAGACACAAGGGCTTCTCCCACACCCAGTGTGGTCAGCGCTTCTTCGGTGTTGAAGGCGGGATTGGCCCGGAAAGCGTTTGCCGCGGAGCGGAGCGCTTTCTGGTCGTTGGGGGTGTAAGCCCGCAGGGCGTGCTGCACCCGGTTGCCAATCTGTCCCAGCACAGAATCGGGGATGTCCGAGGGGTTCTGGGTAATGAACCACAGGCTCACCCCCTTGGAGCGGATCAGACGCACCACCTGTTCGATTTTCTCTACCAGCGCCTTGGGAGCACCGGCAAACAGCAGGTGGGCTTCGTCAAAGAAGAAGGCGAGCTTGGGCTTGTCCAGATCCCCTGCCTCCGGAAGCATTTCATAAATCTCCGACAGCATCCACAACAGGAAGGTGCTGTACAGCAGGGGATGCTGGAACAGCTCCTGACATTCCAGAATGTTCATAACACCCCGGCCATCGGCAGACCATTCAATCCAGTCGGCCAGCTCCAGGGCCGGTTCCCCGAAGAAAATATTGCCGCCTTCATCCTCAAGCGCCAGTAGCGCCCGCTGGATAGCGCCTACGGACTGGGGGGCAATGTTGCCGTAGGTCAGCTTATACTCCTTGGCGTTATCTCCCACGTACTGCACCATACTGCGCAGATCCTTCAGATCTACCAGCAGCAGGTTTCTCTCGTCAGCTATCCGGAATACAATCCGTAGAATACCGCTCTGGGTGTCGTTCAGCCCCAGAAGCCTTGCCAGCAGCTCCGGACCCATTTCGGAAATGGTGGTACGAACGGGAAGTCCCAGCTTGCCGTATACGTCCCAGAACTGCACAGGGTAGTCGGTGTAGGAAAAATTCCCGATGCCCATGGTGTCAATGCTGCGGCGAATATGCTTATTCTCCGTGCCGGGAGTACACATACCGCTGAGGTCTCCTTTGATATCTGCCAGGAACACAGGCACACCCATGTCACTGAAGGACTCTGCCAGTACCTTCAATGTAACGGTTTTTCCCGTGCCGGTAGCGCCGGCAATCAGTCCGTGACGGTTGGCCATACCCGGCTGCAGAAATACCTTCTGGCTTCCTGTGGCAAGCCAGATCTGATGGCGTTCGCTTATGTACATATACATTCCTCCCAACGGCGGGCCTGTTAGCCTGACGGTTAATAATTAAAAATGAGATGCTACACCCGGTGCAGAAGTCCCAGTTAGCTTTACAAGTGCTTGATTGGATCCATTCCCAGACAACGGATAAGCTGCTCCGCGGTGTTCGGTGTGTGGATTGCTATATCCCAAGGCTGCTTCGCGGTAACGGTTATGGTGACACATGGTGGAAATGATCGGACATAGCAGGTCATAATATTGCATTCTATACAAAATGCCGGGGTTGTGGTATAGTAAAATCATACAAAACAGCAAGGCGCGTGTGCCGTATAATCCAGAGAAAACCAAAGGAAAGGATGAGATCTATGGATCAATTTAAGGTTGGCTACGCAGGTGTAAACATCAACCCACCTTTGGGGATTGGCATAGAAGGCTACTATGTGCCCCGGTATGCCAAAGGCTTTTTGGACGATTTGACGGCCTCCGCGCTGGCTTTGGAGTGCGGGGGCAAGCGAATTTTGCTGCTCAGCGCTGATCATCTGGGCTTTATGAGCGCTTTCCCCCGGTTTATTTCCGCTATTGCCCGGGCCGCGGAATTGCCAGAGGAGAATATCTACCTTGCCTGTACCCACACCCACACTGGCCCCTTTGTGGTCCCCGGTTTCGGCTTTGAAGCCCCGGAAGAACCAATCCACCGGTACGCGGATTTTCTGGAGAACCGCCTGCAGGATGCGGCAGTACTGGCACTGCAGGATCTAAAACCCGGAAAAATGGGCTTTATCACCGGCTATGCCCCGGAGCGGGTGGCCTATATTCGCAGATATAGAATGAAGGACGGCTCCACCTGTACCTGCCCCCCCATCAATGACCCCAATATCGATTACCCTTTGGGGGAGTTAGATCAACGGGTGCATGTACTCCGGTTCGATCAGGAAAATGGCCAGTCCATCGTGCTGTTTAACTACGGCCTCCATGTGGACTGCATCGGCGGGGAGATGCTCAGTGCAGACTGGCCCGGCTGGACCCGCAGGACCCTGGAAAAAGCCCTGGATGGGGTCAAGTGCATTTACTTCCCTGGTGCGCAGGGGGATGTGGGTAGTACTAACATTCATCCCACTGGCGGCGACATGAATGACACTGAGATCAGCTTCGATAATGAGATGAAGAGCCCAGGCATGGCACGATTTGTGGGCCGTGCGCTGGCGGGAACTATCCTGCAAGTTTACGACAAAGTGGAGTACATTCATGTGGACCGGATCGACATCTTGCACAAGATTGTAACTGTTGGGGCTAATAAGGCCGATCCTGCCGATCTGCCCCGTGCCCACCTATACAAGCGGCTCCACGATGCGGGGCGTGACGAGGAGATCCCCTTTACCGCTATGGAGCTGACCACCGTAGTGGCAGAGGCCACCCGGATGTGTAATTTGGAAAACGGTCCGGATCAGTTTGCGTTACCCATGACCGGACTGCGGATTGGCAGTGTTGCCATGATCGGTTTGCCTGGTGAGCCCTTTACAGAGATCGGTGTCCGAATTAAGGATACGCAGGGGTGGAAGATGATTATGCCCTGCTGTATCGTCAACGGTTATATGGGCTATTTCCCCAACCAGGATGCCTTTGAGGAGGGAGGCTATGAGTCCCGGTCTTCCAATTACCAGAAGGATGTGGCCCAACGGCTTATCGATAGCGGAAAGAAATTGCTGGAAGAACTGAAAAAGTGAGAAAAGTCCACTTTAAAACGTACAGTTTTCTTCATTATATCCGCTGCGGTCCGAGATTGCAAGGAGATTTTCAAAGGCCGCCGGTTAGGAAAACCGGCGGCCTGTTGTTTACTTTTTTTCTTTCAAATTCCCTAAAAATTCCAGAATCAGACGGCAGTGCTCCTGCTCCTGCTGGGCAAGCCGGGCAAATACCTTGCCGTACTCAGGATCGGTCATACGGGCCTCGTACTGGGCAAGACACCGCATTTCCCTTCCATAACACCGGCGCAGGCTGGCTTCTGCGGGCTCGGCTGCCGGTTGGACGGCACGGATCACCGGACGGCTTCCGGTGACCAGCGTGTAGATCCCCTTTAAACAGGCTGCGTGGGACTGTTCCTGTTGATGCAGCTGCCGCAGCAAGGTGTGCTGCGGTCCGGAAAACTGTTTTGCCAGATTCCAATAGATCATACTGTCTGTGATTTCGTCCTGGATCAGGACAATGAGGCTTTGCTCATTCTGGGCGGGGGGAGGTGAATTATGTACCCGCTGCCATACGGCGGCAGCTTTTGCCGGATCAATTCGTTCCATATTTGTATGCTCCTTTCCTGGTCGCTGTAACAGTATATGTCCCGGAAGGGGAACTATTAAAAAAATATCCCCATGTGGGAAATTTTATCTTTCCTTTTTCGGTCAAATGTGCTATTATTTTATAAATGATACCAATAGGAGGAGACAGCATGCCCAGAACCAGCAACAAAGCCCAGCTCATCCTTGCGTTTGTAAATGAATTTGTACAGGAAAACGGTTTCGCCCCCTCTGTTCGGGAGATCGGCGCGGCGGTGGGCCTGCGCAGTACGGCCTCGGTCAGTTATCACCTGCAGCAGCTGCAGGAGAAAGGAATGCTCCTTTCTCCCGGTGTCAAGGGGCGTAAGCGGGCTATTGTGACGGCCCAGCGTCCTGGTCAGATTCCCGTGGTGGGTGTGGTTACCGCCGGCGTGCCCATTCTGGCGCTGGAGAACCAGGAGGGTACCATCAGTTGGGATGGAGACCCCAAGTGCTTTGCTCTGCGTGTCCGGGGCGACAGCATGGTGGGTGCCGGTATCTTCAATGGAGATATGGTGGTGGTCCGGCCTCAGGACTCTGCTGATGACGGTCAGATTGTGGTGGCCCGGATTGGGGATGAGGCCACTGTCAAGCGCCTGCGCTATGTAAGCGGACGTCCCTGGCTCATGCCGGAAAATGACGCGTACAGTCCTATCGATGGCCGGGAAGCGGAACTGGTGGGCCTTGTAAAAGCGGTTGTACGGGAATATTGATTTCATTGCGGGTCTCTCCGAAAGGAGGACCCGTCTTTTTGACTGGGAGCATGTCAAAATCCTGTAATATAGGTAAAATTTTGCATAATAATTTGCAAAAAGGTTTACTTTTTCATTGAGTTGTGCTATACTATGTGCGCATTAGAGATAATCTGCAAAAAAATAAAAAAATTGACAGCAGGGATGACTGTCACATTATGAATTGAAAGGGGTATTTCAATGTCTCACAAGTATGTTTACCTGTTTACCGAAGGTAATGGCACAATGCGCGAGCTGCTGGGCGGCAAGGGCGCAAACCTGGCAGAGATGACCAACATCGGTCTGCCTGTTCCCCAAGGCTTCACCATTTCCACCGAAGCCTGCACCAAGTATTACGAAGATGGCCGTATGATCAACGCCGATATTCAGGCGGAGATCATGGAATATGTTACCAAGCTGGAGCAGATCACCGGCAAGAAGTTCGGTGACAAGGAGAACCCCCTGCTGGTTTCTGTCCGTTCCGGTGCCCGCGCATCCATGCCCGGCATGATGGACACCATTCTGAATCTGGGCCTGAACGAGGAAGTGGTTGAGGTTCTGGCAACCAAGTCCGGCAACCCCCGTTGGGCTTACGACTGCTACCGCCGTTTCATCCAGATGTACTCCGACGTCGTTATGGAAGTCGGCAAGAAGTACTTCGAAGTCCTCATCGACGAGATGAAGGAGAAGAAGGGCGTTACTCAGGACGTGGAGCTGACCGCTGAGGATCTGAAGGAACTGGCCAACCAGTTCAAGGCTGAGTACAAGTCCAAGATCGGCGCTGACTTCCCCTCCGACCCCAAGGAGCAGCTGATGGGCGCTGTCCAGGCTGTTTTCCGTTCCTGGGACAACCCCCGTGCAAGTCGGATCGTAGCCATGTCGTTCTGTGAGCCA
>JAZNIL010000076.1:0-5828 GCA_045577435.1 Faecousia sp.
CGCTCCGCTGCTCCTCCTTTTCCCACAAAAACCGCTGCGCTGGGTTTTTGCGGGAGCCCTGCACCATCGCCATACCGGTGATGAGGCCCTCTGGTTGTGTCAAGATAGACATACAAAATTCTTCAAAATTATTTGGGCGGCCCACTTTTCAGTGGGCCGCTCCTGCCACGGGATGCCGTTTGGACTAAATCAGCATACTCACCCGAAAGGCCCAATGGAAGTTCAGAAAAAGTGCAGATTCACACGACATTACTATGGCTCATCCGGAAAAGTCAGCTTGACTCCAAAATTTCCCACTTTGACGCAATACGGATTTTTGACTTGGCGCAGATAGCTGTACCACCTGTCTAATGGCGGAAGATTTGGATCGACCTTAATCGTGCGAATATCAACAAGCTGTGATTTATCCACGGTTCTGATATCAACTGTCCGCATCGTTTTCCATTGCTCCGGTGTAATTCTTCGAGGATCATCCGGGATATCATCTATACTGTATGGCGATTCTGGAAGATATTCTCTTTCAATCAAGAAAGGCACATTTTTCATCATCTCTCGCAGGTAGTGTTCCAAAAGTTCTGATGTGCCTGCCAGATAATCTTCCAGCAAAATCTCCTCGATCATATGATGAAGGCTCCGGATCTGTTTACTGAGGTAATACGCCTTGTGTGTGGGCCGCAGGACGCGAATGCGCTTATCCCCTCTTTGTCTTTCAATCTTGATATAGCCGTTCGCAACAAGCTGTTCGACCGCTTTGGAAATTGTGCCCTTTCTCAAGCCAAGAGCGTTAACCAGCTCATGCTGTTCCTTTACTTTTTCAGTAGTTAAAGAAAGAATAATCGACGCTTGTATCCCCGAAATCCCCATGCGGTTGTATTGGCGGTTCAGCCATGGCTGTATGCACCGAAATAATCTGATATAAGTTTCCATACATTTGCTCTGCGCCATTCGAATCTAAATATAACAATGAACACTTGTCGCAACTATAAGACGGTCAGTCTACTGCAGATTATCCAAAACGCGAACAAGTTCTTCCAGCACAATACTGTCCTTGCATTATTTCTTTGGTAAGATCATATTGATCCCCCGCTGAAGGGTCTCTGCATTGATCGCTCCCGTTGCCTGGGCAATGCCATGACCCTCCGCATCAATAAAAAGGGTAGTCGGCAGAGAGTAAACACCATAGGTCATGGCAGCATCGGCGTCCGTATCATAGTACACCGGGAATGAGTAGCCCTGTTCCTCGATGAAAGAGGTTGCACTCTCCAGCGTTTCCCGTCCGGAGGTCATGTTGACCATGAGGAAATGGACATCCTCTCCCAGCTCGGCGTAGGCATCATCGAAATCCGGCATCTCCATCTTACAGGGACCGCACCAACTGGCCCAGAAGTTAAGCACCACAGGCTTCCCGGTGAAATCAGACAGATGCGCCTCGTTACCCTCCGAATCATAGACAGTGAAGTCGGGAACCAGAACCTTCTCCGGCTCCGTTGACTCCTCCCCGGAACCGCCCGTGTCCTGCTGCGGTTCCTCCGGTTGCTGGGCCGTCTGCGCTTCCGTACCGCCCTGTACGGACAGCTGATCCGGAGCGGCATCCTGTGCCAGCCTGTTATAGAGCACATATGCTCCGCCCAGCAACAAGACGAAAACCAGAACTATGATCAAAAGCGTTTTATTCTTGTTCATAATACCTCCTAACTGAGCAGGCTGAGCAGCCGCCCAAGAGTCCCGGCAGCCATCAGGATACCGATCAGAATCAGCAGACTGCCGCTGACGATATTGATGACCTTATAATTTCTCTTAATCCAGTCGAAGGCGGATTTCAGCTTGTCGATCAGCACCGCGCTGAGAATGAATGGCACACCAAGTCCCAGCGAGTAGGCCAAAAGCATGAGGGTTCCGACCAATACGCTCCCCTGCTGGGATGCCAGCATTAGAGCGGAACCAAGGAAAGCGCCAACACAGGGTGTCCAGCCCAGCGAGAAAATCATCCCGAAGAGCATAGCGGAGAAAAATCCCATATTGCTGGTATCCACGGATCGATCACTCCCCCTGAACAGGTTCAGCTTGAATACGCCCAGAAAATTGAGGCCGAAGAAGATCACCACAATACCGGAAATAATGTTTACCGCCGTCTGATGCTCCTTCAGGAAGCTGCCGACCGTCCCGGCCAAGGCGCCCATGAGAGTGAATACGACGGTAAATCCGACAACAAAGCCGATGGCCCCGGTGAGTGTCTTTTTCGTGCTGCGCTCCCCACCGCCGGCAAAGTAGGAGATGTAGATGGGGAGCATGGGTAGCAGGCAGGGGGAAATGAAGGTGATGATCCCCTCAAGGAATGATATTACATACTGCATCCACCTTCACATCCCTTCCCAAACACACCGGACAGCAGCCAGCCGAGCACGCCCATGTAAATCATAGAGCTTATGGGATTGGCTGTGATGGGGCAGCTTCCTGTGGCGCAGCCGATAAAATAGTAATAGCCAAATCCCGCAAGCGCGCCGCCCGCAGTAAACAGAACAGGTCTCAACCATCGTTTGGTTTTCTCCTTCATGTAGCACCTCCAGCCAAGTATTCCTCCGCCATGTGTACAGCTGCCGCGCCGTCGGCCACCGCCGTCACCACCTGACGGACCAGCTTTGTCCTCACATCGCCCACAGCGTAGACACCGGGGATGTTGGTCTCGGTCGTTTCATCGGCGACCACATAGCCGCTTTCGTCCAGTTCCAGCTGCCCTGCAACAAGCTCGGTGGCAGGCTTTCGACCTATGCTCACAAATACGCCGTCGCAGGTGATCTCGCTCTCAGCTCCGGTTTGTACATCCCGAAGGCGAACACCTGTCACTTTATCGTCATGCAGCAGTTCTACCACCGCGCTGTTCCAGCGGAACTCCACATTCTCTGTTTTCATCAAAGGTTCGTGATAGATCTTCGTAGCTCGCAGAGTGTCCCTGCGGTGGACAAGGATCACCTTTTTACAGACGCGGGCGAGGATCAACGCCTCAGCTGCCGCACTGTTTCCGCCGCCCACCAGCACCACAGTCTTATCCTTGTAGAACATCCCGTCACAGGCTGCACAATAGGCCACACCCTTACCGATCAGTTCCTTTTCACCGGTCACTCCAAGCTCTCTGGGGTTGGCTCCGGTGGACAGCACCACCGTCCGGCCATACACAGGCCCCTCACTGGTTTCCGCCTTCTTGATCTCACCGGAGAGATCAAGGGACAGCACCTCGACCAGGCGGGTCTCTACGCCGAAGCGCTCCGTACCCTTACGCATCTTCTCGCCCAGCGAGAATCCGTCGATGCCATTTTCAAAGCCGGGGTAATTGTCGATCTGTTCCGTGAGCGCCATCTGGCCGCCTGCCGACAGTTTCTCCAGAACAATGGTATCCAGTCCGGCTCTGGCGGCGTAGAGCGCCGCCGTGTATCCGCCGGGGCCGCCGCCAATGACGAGCATATCGTAGATGTGCTTTTCTTCAGCCAGATCCCCGCTGCGCTGTCCAAGAGATTCCTCGATGAACGCTTCCAATTGTGCTCTGGACTCCGGGGCAACGATGGAGCCGAGAAGTTGACCGCTCTGGTACAGAAGCAGGGTAGGCACCAGTTCAATCTGCTCCGCCTCCGCCAGCGCCGGTTCATCGTCAATGTTGATCTGTCCGAAGATGATCTCGCCCTCGTACTGCTGCGCTGTCAGCTCCAGTGCCGGTTCGAGGCGGCGGCAGTAGCCGCACCATGGAGCCGAAAACTCCATCAAGACAGGCTTGGCAGACTCGCTGATATACTTTCGGTAGGCATGCGCATTCATATTCAAAATAGCCATCAAACATAGCTCCTTTTCTTTATGTTGGTGTTAGTATATCCGATATCGCCGGTTGCTTCCGTGATGACATCACCTAATAAAAAGCGGTACGGCATTTCTACCGCACCGCACAAGGTTCATGTTTGAATTGTTCGGATGATCGCTTCACTGGCCTGACGGATACCGGCCAACTTTTCTTTCAGAAATCGGCTTTGCGCTTCTTCTTCCGAAAGGGCGGCATATAGGTAGATTGTGTTTGCCGATTGAATAACAACCTCTCGGTCTTTCGGTTTTTCGGAGGAAGCTGTCTTGAGCATTTCAAGTTGTTCGTTCAGTCTGTTTATCTGAATCCGCAGATTTGCTTCCTTTTTGCGTTGCATCAGAAGAACGGCAAGCAAAAGCAGAATAATTGCTGCGAGGATAATCACCATGTTTTACCCTCCTTCATCGAATATGTGATAAAACGGCATCGCGAAGCAGTTTCGGCAACACCGGCATGGTCAGAACAGTCAGCTTTCCATCGACTTTTTGAATCGGGATATCCGCTGTTTTGTGGTGGGTCAGCAAGACTACGGGCGTTGTTTTGTCTGCCCGCCATGGCTGATCCGGCTGTCTGGTAATGTCCTCCGTCACGACCCATAGGGCAGGCTTTTTCTTTCCCAGTGTGCTTCTGGCTGATGCGGAAGTATGAAATACCAAAACATTTTCAGACAGGCTGTCAAGCGTTGCCTTCAGACCACTGGCGTAAGCACTGTCCTCACACATGATGACGATTCTTTGATGTTCCCGTTGCCCTTGTGTGAACTGGATAAAATCCAGTACCGGAGTGTTATAAAGACTAAAATCTTTCTCCTGATGGGTGGAATCATAATAGTTTCTGGCCGCTTGACACATACGCAGACAGAATTGTTCAATGTCGATGCGGATATCCATGACGCCGTTTGTCGCGGAACTTTGCTCCAACTGGCAGACAGATGTTCCGCAGTTGATGCCCAGGTGGAAACGAACGGAATCATGATCGTCCTCATCATTCAAAAAACCTTTGTTCTGATGCAGATATTCGCATCGAAGCTGCCAGCATCGTTCGCCGCAGATATAGGGAGAGGGGGCACTGGCCGATGCCTTGAAAAACGGTGCCGCGAACTCATCGAACCAACGGACAAACTGCCCGCCAACATCACGGGTCGGTTTTTTCTGCCTGTCCAGTATGACTCGCCCATCCCGATAGCGCTTTACGATTTCAGGAAAAGCAATGCCTCCGCAAATATCAGGCAAGGTCAATGCCAGAGCCAGGGCAGACTGCCACCGGCCATCCTCAATATTCAGTTCCACCTCCTCAATACGGTGAAGGAATGTAAAGCTGGCGTCTTCGCGGTTCATGATACCCCTCCCTAAAAGAAATCGCCTGCCAGCATTGACCGGCAGGCGACATATGTGCATTTACACTTCAGTCATCCACAAGCCGTGGAGATTGCAGTATGCGTACACGGCGACAGCCTTATCATCTCCAAGGCAGAAGGAAACATTAGGATCATCGCCGGGCTTCAGGGCCTTGCGCTGACCACCATTCTCGGTCTGGGCATAGACCCACTCGATGTAATGCTCAGGAACCATAGGATGATCCACGCTGCCAACATTGACGTTGACGGCGCCATCCTCAACGGTAACGGAGGGCAGATGTTTCTCGCCGCTGGCCTCCACCGTGTTGGGGACCAGAGCCTCCATCTTCTGACCACAGCAGACGACGGGGACACCGGAGTCATTGACCATACCGATCAGGTTGCCGCAGTGACGGCAGATATAGAATTTTGCCTTCATGATGGAAAACCTCCTGTTCATTATTTGCAGTTTCATTGTACGATGTTTGATACAGCCTGTCAACGAGTCAGTTGACAGACCGTTCGCGATTCCATATACTTATGGTCAGAAAGGGGGCTGAAATATGGACTTTCAGAGCTATTTCCCGATATGGAATAAATTGACCCCGGCTCAGCAGGAACGTATCCTTGGCAGTCTGATGGAACGCA
>JAZNIL010000077.1:0-30241 GCA_045577435.1 Faecousia sp.
ATGCCGTCGTGACCGGGAGCGATCTCCACGAACGCGCCGATGGGCAGGATCCGCACGACCTTGCCGTAGTACAGCTTGCCGACCTCGGGAACGAAGCAGATATCGTCCACCATCTTCTTGGCAGCGTAGGCAGCGGCGGAATCCACAGCGGAGATAAAGACGGAGCCGTCGTCATCGATGTCCACCTTGGCGCCGGTGTCAGCGCAGATCTTCTGAATGGTCTTGCCGCCGGAGCCGATGACTTCCCGGATCTTGTCCACGGGAATCTTCAGGCTGAGCATCTTGGGAGCAAACTCGGAAACCTCAGCACGAGGCTCGGGGATGCAGGGCAGCATCACTTCGTCCAGAATCACCAGACGGGCCTTGCGGCAGCGCTCCAGAGCGTCAGCGATGATTTCCATGGTCAGGCCCTTGTTCTTCAGGTCCATCTGGATGGCGGTGATGCCTTCGGTAGTACCTGCTACCTTAAAGTCCATCTCGCCGTGGAAGTCCTCAACACCCTGAATATCGGTGAAGGTTCTCCACTCGCCGGTCTCCTGATCGGAGATCAGGCCGCAGGAAATGCCGGCAACGGGGCGCTTAATGGGCACACCGGCGTCCATCAGTGCCAGAGTAGAGCCGCAGATGGAGCCCTGAGAGGTGGAACCGTTGGAGGAAAGCACCTCAGAAACCACACGGATGGCATAGGGGAACTCCTCCACAGAGGGGATCACAGGAAGCAGAGCCTTCTCTGCCAGAGCGCCGTGACCGATTTCCCGGCGGGAGGTGGAGCGGGCAGCTCTTGCCTCACCGGTGGAGAAGGAGGGGAAGTTGTAGTGGTGGATATACCGCCGGGTTTCCTCGGGGTAGATGGTGTCCAGCTTCTGAGCGGCGGACAGAGTGTTCAGGGTGCAGATGGACAGCACCTGAGTCTGGCCACGGGTAAACAGGCCGGAGCCGTGAACCCGGGGCAGCAGGCCTACTTCGGCGTCCAGCGCGCGGATATCATCCATGCCACGGCCGTCCACACGCTTGCCGGCCAGCAGCCACTTCTTGACGACTTTCTTCTGCATCTTGTACAGGCAGACCTCAATATGCTCCTCAAAGTCCTCGTACTTTTCCGCGAACTTAGCGGCAAAGTCCAGTCTTGCGGAGGTCAAACGCTCTTCACGGACGTTCTTGTCGTCGGTGTCCAGAGCAAACTCAATCTGGTTCAGGCCGTACTCCATCAGGTCGTCCAGCAGGTCGTGGTTCACAGCGGCCTTTTCGAAGGTGAACTTGGGCTTGCCGATTTCAGCGACGATGCCGTTGATAAACTTCACGATTTCCATGTTGGTCTCGTGGGCAACACGGATGGACTCCAGCACGATGGCTTCGGGAGCCTCGTTTGCCTCGGTCTCGATCATGACCACCTTCTCGAAGGTAGAAGCGATGCATACAAAGCAATCGGCAGCCTCACGCTCCTCGGCGGAGGGGTTGACGATATACTGACCGCCTACGTGGGCCACGTTGGTGGTAGCCACAGGGCCGTTCCAGGGTACGTCGGAAGAAGCGATGGCAATGGAAGCGCCCAGGGAAGCAACCACTTCCACAGGGTTCTCATCGTCATTAGCCAGCACGGTGCAGGTAACCACGGTGTCGTTGCGCAGCTCTTCGTCGAACAGGGGACGCATGGGCCGGTCGATGATACGGCTATTCAGGATACCACGGTCAGAGGGCTTGCCCTCACGGCGGTTGAAGGAGCCGGGGATACGGCCAACGGCGTACATTCTCTCCTCAAACTCGATGGTCAGGGGGAAGTAGTCGATACCGGACTTGGGAATGGGGTTGCAGGTGCAGGTGGTCAGCACGACGGTATCGCCGTAGCGGCAAATGCACTCAGCGTTGGCAAGCTCTGCTACCTTACCGGTCTCTACGGTAAAGGGACGGCCGCCGATCTCCATCTCGAAGACCTTATGATTGGGGAACTGTTTACGGGTAATCATGGAATAAACCTCCTTAGTAAATGGTATTGTCATGCCCGCAAGGGGCTGACAGGGTGTTTCGGGAGGTTTAGCACTTGAATCTACTGCTGAAATTCAGCGGCAAATTCAATTGCTAAAGCATCTCCCGGCGGATGAAACAGGGGTTGAACAAAAGGGCGACGGTACCCGTCGCCCCTTTACTTTCTTACTTACGGATACCCAGCTTGGCGATGATTGCACGGTAACGGTTGATGTCCTTCCGTGCCAGATAGTCCAGCAGGTTGCGGCGCTTACCAACCATCATCAGCAGACCACGGCGGGAGTGGTTGTCATGCTTATGGGTACGCAGGTGATCGGTCAGCTCGTTGATACGGGCGGTGAGGATAGCGATCTGAACTTCGGGAGAACCGGTATCGCCCTCGTGGGTTGCGTTGTCCAGGATAACCTGGGTCTTCTTTTCCTTCTGAATCATGATAAAATCCACCTTTCATCGATTGGGTCAGGCTCCCCTGTCCGGCATAATTGCCGCCCTGAGAGCTGCCCTTGTGATTGCCCGGAAGCCAAGTAGGGGTCAGTGGAATCCCTTTTTGGGTTTCTCCCGCAACTGAGCAACAGGCGCATTGTTTCCTCTGGCCATAGCCAGCCCGACTATTGTAGCATGGCTTTTTCCAAAAGTAAAGAGAAATTTTCAATTTTTCTCAAAGAAATCCCGGGTTTGTTGGGCATTTTTCTGAATTTCTTCCTTTAATTCTTCTATAGAGCCGAAGGTTTTCTCCGGACGCAGGAATTTGTGGAAACACAGGGTGATGGTCTTGTCATACAGGTTGCCCTGAAAATCCAGCAGCCAGGGCTCCACGGTCACCCGGTGACCACCCACGGTGGGACGGCTGCCCACATTGGTCACAGCCATGTAGTTTCCCTCTGCCGTTGCCATACAGGCGTAAACGCCCTTGGCAGGCAGAACAACCCCCTGGGGGAGGGATACATTGGCGGTGGGAATACCCATAGTCCGTCCCAATTGTCTGCCGGACACTACCTTGCCGGAGAGAATGTGGGGATGGCCCAAAAACCGCACCGCCTGCTCCATGTGACCCTGCTGCAGAAGGCTGCGGATATGGGTGGAGGAAACCCGTACCCCATCCACGGTCTGCTGGGATACCACCCGGCAGGGAATGCCCATTTCCCGGCAAGCCTGCTGTAGCTTTTCGGAAGTGCCCTCCCCCCGGTAGCCGAAGCGGAAGTCATCGCCGCATACCAGTGCTCCAGCTCCGTACTGCTCCACCAGCCGGCGGAAAAAATCCTGCCATGGCATCTGCATCAGCGCCCGGTCAAAGGGGATGGTGAGGATTTTTTCCATGCCATACTGGGCCAGAAGCGCCCGGCGGTCCTCTATGGAATTGATCAGCAAGGGGGCTTGCCCAGAAATAAGAGCCTGGGGGTGGCCTGAAAAGGTAATCACACCGGGCGCAGCGCCTGTACTGCCGGACAGTTCCCGGCAGGCGGCCAGCAGAGCCTGGTGACCTACATGCACCCCGTCAAAAAAGCCCAGGGCGTAAACAGTTTGATCTTTCATACTTCAAAAAAACTCTTTATAGTTGACATAACACCGGACTCGACCTTTGCCAACATGAGAAATTCTCCGTTTTGGCTGTAAGCCCGGTATGTACCGTCCGGCACAGGCAGGGAAAAGCTGTTGCCGTTGCGGCAGCGCTTTTCCTGATTGGGGGTGAGGGTAATGCTATCATACCCGGAGAAAGCGGTATCCACTCCTCTGAGGAAGCTGCCCGGATCTGGGCTTTCCACCAGTTGCTGCAAGGGAACGGATTCCTCAATGGTATACTCCCCCGCAGCTACCCGGCGCAGCGCCGCCATGCAGCCGCCGCAGCCCAGCGCCTGACCAATATCCTTGCACAGGGTGCGGATATAAGTGCCCTTGGAGCAGCGAACCCGCAGTGTGGCGGTGTCCTCGGAAAAGGACAGGCACGTAAGCTCATAAATGGTGACGGCGCGGCTGGCACGCTCCACTTCCCTGCCCTTCCGGGCAAGGTCGCACAGCTTTTGCCCGCCGATCTTAATGGCGGAGTACATGGGAGGCACTTGCTGAATCTCACCCCGGAAAGCTTCCAGCGCAGCAAGAAAGGCCTCCTGTGTCACATGCACGTCCTTTTTCTCCAGCACCGTTCCGGTGATATCCTCGGTGTCGGTGGTAAGACCCAGATGAAGCACAGTTTCATAGGTCTTTTGGGCATGTTCAAAAAACTCCACCGCCCGGGTACCCCTTCCCACAAACACCGGCAGCACGCCGGTGGCCATGGGGTCAAGGGTTCCTCCGTGACCAATTCGCTTGGTGTGGAGCACGCCCCGGAGCTTGCTGACCACGTCCTGACTGGTCCAGCCCTCCGGCTTATCTATAATTACAATTCCGTTCATAGTATTACCTGATGTGAAAGGCGTAACCCGGCTTACACAGCGGGCATGACCCCTTTCAGTGCCTGCACAGCCTGGTCCATGGTCATTTGTATGCTGGCGCCTGCCGCGCCCTTGTGTCCGCCGCCGCCGAAATGGGCGCAGATTTCCCCGGCGTCATAGCCGGGTACTGCCCGGACGGATATTTTTACCCTATCCTCCCCCTCCTGACGGATGGTGGCGGCAATTTTTACGCCCTCAATGCTCCGGGGGAAGCCGGAGATGTTCTCCATATCGTCCTCCGTAAGACCCAGCTCCTGTTCTGTCTGTTTGGGCAGAGCGCAGATGACAATCTGCCCCTCCTGCAGGAACAGGGCATGCTCCACCAGCCAGCCCTGCAGCCGCAGTCTGGCAAGGGAGTTTGTTTCAAACAGCGCCTGGTTAATGGAGAAGATATCTGCTCCCGCGGCGGCGCATTTGGCGGCTGCCAAAAAAGTGTTGGCGGTGGTGTTGGCATAGCGGAAGCAGCCTGTGTCTGTGGAAATGGCGGTGTACAGGGCGCCGGCCATGGGGATGTCCAGCTGCACCCCCAGTTCTTCCAGAACCTCCAGCACCACCTCGCCGCAGGCGGCACAGTCCGGCTTTACCAGCTCAAACTCCGTAAAAGAGGAGGAAGTGCCGTGGTGGTCGATCCGCAGGGCGATGGGTCTGCCCCCAAAGCCTGCCGGGAGCATATTCTCCGATGCCACGTCCACACTGACCACAATATCCTCCGGAGGGATGGTCTGCTTGCACAGACCCCGCACCAGCCCGGCGTATTTGGGGGTGACTTCCGGGTTTTCCAAAATGGCGGCATTCTTTCCCAGCTGCCGCAGCCCCATGCAAAGCAGAGCGGAAGAACCTAAGGTATCCCCGTCCGGACGGCGGTGGGTCAGGATGGTGAAATTGTCCCGCTCCCGGAAAAAAGCGGCGGCCTGAGCACTACTGAGCATCGTCGTTTACCTCAAGGGAGTTGATCAGCTTCAGCATTTTCGCGCCATAGGTGATGGAGTTATCCAGCTCCCACACCAGCTCCGGCGTGTAGCGCAGCTGCAGGGCATGTCCCAATTCCCGGCGCAGATAGCCGGAGGCGGATTTCAGCCCCTTAAGCGCCTCTTTTGCCTTTTCGTCCTGCAAAAAGCTGGCGTAGACCTTGGCGTAGCGCAGGTCGGGGGTCGCTTCCACCCGGGTGATGGAGATCATGGTGTCCTGCACCCGGGGATCTTTTAAATTACGGATCAGGGAGGAAAGCTCCTTCTGAATCTCCTCGTTGATCCTTCCGATTCGGTTGGATGCCATACGATAGCCTCCTTCATAGAATGTTACGTGCATAATTGCCGCGCCGCTTGTGCGGTGCGGCAATTATAATTATCTCTTAATTTCCTGCATGGCGAAGCATTCGAAAACGTCGCCCTCTTTAATGTCGTTGAATTTTGCCACACTCATGCCGCACTCGTAACCGGCGGTGACTTCCTTGGCAGCGTCCTTGAACCGCTGCAGAGAGCCGACCTCGCCCTCGTGGATAACCACGTTGTCACGAAGCACACGGATCTGAGCATCTCTTGTGACCTTGCCATCCTTGACCATACAGCCGGCAATGGTACCCACGGAGGACACCTTATAGGTCATGCGCACCTCGGCGTGACCAATGACCACTTCCTCAAACTTGGGTGCCAGCATACCCTTCATGGCGGCTTCAATCTCGTTGATGGCATCGTAAATCACCCGGTAGAAGCGCATATCCACGTCTGTACGCTGCGCGCTTGCCTGGGCACCGGCATCGGGACGGACGTTGAAGCCAACAATGATAGCGCCTGCGGTGGAAGCCAGCAGAATGTCGCTCTCGTTGATGGCGCCTACGCCGGTGTGGATGACCTTCACCCGGACTTCCTCGTTGGAGATCTTCTCCAGAGAGGCCTTCACAGCTTCCGCAGAGCCCTGCACGTCTGCCTTGACCACCAGAGACAGTTCCTTCATCTGGCCTTCCTGCATCTTGGCGAACAGGTTATCCAGCGTGACCTTCTGCATGGCGTTGGCGGCGGCGTCCTTGGCGGCCTGCTTACGCTGCTCTACCAGCTCTCTTGCCATACGCTCGTCGGTAACGGCGTTGAATTCATCACCGGGGGCGGGGACTTCCGCAAGACCGGTAATCTCCACGGGGACGGAGGGACCGGCGGTTTTGACGGTGCGGCCCTTATCGTTGGTCATCACACGGACACGGCCCACAGCAGTGCCGGCGATGATGATATCGCCCTGATTCAGGGTGCCGTTCTGGATCAGCAGGGTGGCGATAGGACCTCTGTTCTTGTCAAGTCTGGCCTCGATGACCGTGCCCTTGGCCCGGCGGTTGGGGTTGGCTTTCAGCTCCAGCACTTCGGCGGTGAGCAGGACCATCTCCAGCAGATTGTCCAGACCCTGACCGGTTTTGGCGGAAATGGGACAGATGATGGTTTCACCGCCCCATTCCTCGGGGATCAGGTCGTACTTGGTCAGCTGCTCTTTTATTTTGTCCGGGTTTGCCTCAGGTTTATCCATTTTATTAATGGCAACCACAATAGGCACATTGGCGGCCTTGGCATGGTTGATAGATTCCACAGTCTGGGGCATGATACCGTCATCGGCAGCGACCACCAGAATGGCGATATCCGTGGACTTAGCGCCACGGGCGCGCATAGAGGTAAATGCCGCGTGGCCGGGAGTATCCAGGAAGGTGATGGGCTGGCCGTCCAGCTCCACGGTGTAAGCGCCGATGTGCTGGGTGATGCCGCCTGCCTCGCCGGAGGTAACATTGGTCTTGCGGATAGCGTCCAGGGTAGAGGTCTTGCCGTGGTCAACGTGACCCATGACTACCACAACGGGAGCGCGGCTGACCAGCTCTTCGGCGGTATCTTCATGATCGTCAATAATCCGCTCTTCAATGGTGACGGTAACTTCCCGCTCCACCTTGCAGCCCAGCTCTGTGGCCACAAACTCGGCGGTATCAAAATCGATGGCCTGGTTGATGGCAGCCAGAACACCGTTTTTCATCAGGCACTTAATGACCTCGCCAGCGGTCTTTTTCATGCGGCTGGCCAGTTCGCCCACGGTAATCTCATCGGGAATCTTTACAGTAACAGGCGCTTTGCGGGCAACCTCCATCTGCAGCCGGCGCCGCTTCTCCTGTTCCTCGTTCTTGGACTTGTTGCCCTTGAAATTGTTCTTCTGCTGCTTCTGCTGCTGCTTACCCTTGCCGCCGCCGATGCGCTGCTTGCCGCCCTGATAGTTCTGCACACGCTCGCTGACCAGCTCATCCACCCGGTCATCAAAGCGGGCGGAGTTAACCTGCACTGCGGAGGTATCCACCACCCGGCGCTCTCTTTTGCGCTCTGCTTCAGCAGGCTTTGCGGGCTTGGCTTCCGGGGCTTTCCCGGGATGGGGCTGCTGTATTTTCTGGGACTTTGCCTCTGGCTTGGGGGCTGCTGCCTTTGCGGGGTCAGCCTTGGGTGACTGGGGTGCTTCCGGCTTCTTTTCTTCCTTGGCCGGCACCGCAAACACCTGCTCCAGAGAGGTGATCTGGTTGGTCTGGGTCATGTAGTCGAACACCACATTCAGCTCCTCCTCGGTGAGAATCTGGGTATTCGACTTGGGCTTCTCAAAAAACTTGGAGATAATTTCCGCGATCTGCTTGGGTGCGACACCAAAATCCGCGGCAACCTCTTTCAATCGATACTTCACTAAACTCATATACGCACCTCCGAAAATGGGACTTGGTTACGGGGAAAACCGGCAGGCGATATGCCCAAGGGGTTCTCCGGAACCAAAGATCCATAGTACTTACTTCTTCTTGCCTGTGCGAAGGTTTTTCTGGTGGGACTTCGCTTCCTTCTGCCTCTGGCGGATCCGTTGGGCCCGCTTGTCCAGACTGACAATGATCTGCGCATGTTCCTGGGGCTGCCCCAGAGCCTTCACAAAGGCCAGCGCCATTGCCGCGTCCGTAAAAGCCGCCAGGGCAAGGCTGGTTCTGCCCACGGCCTGACCCATCTGGTCCTTGTCAAAGGGAACACGGATACACAGCTGCTCTGTTCCTGCCACAAAGCTTTTGGCTCTGCGCCAGGTGTGGTCAGTGGCGTCGCTGGCCACTACAATGAGCCGTGCTTTCTGAGCCCGGGCAGCGGCACCGGCGGGTTCTTCACCCAGCTCAATCAGGCCTGCTTTCCGGCCCAGCGCCAGATAGTTCAGGGCTTTATCCATGATTGGCACCCTCCATCTCCCCCATCAGACGGTCATAGACCTGCTGGGGGATCTCCACTTCCAGACTCCGCTCCAAAGCCTTTGACTTCTGTGCCTTGGCAAGGCACTGCTTATCGGGACAGATGTAGGCACCCCGGCCATTGAGCTTGCCTCCAAAGTCCAGAGTTACGGAACCCTCTGTGGTACGGACCACACGAATCATATCCCGCTTCGCTTTCCGTTCACGGCAGCCCATGCACTGCCGCATAGGGATTTTCTTTTGCATACAGGACTACCTCCTTATTCCTGCAGCGCCTTACCGGCGGCAGGATTTATTCTTCTGCAGCCGTGGCGCTGACGGACTTGATGTCGATCTTATAGCCGGTAAGACGGGCAGCCAGACGGGCATTCTGGCCTTCCTTGCCGATGGCAAGGCTGAGCTGATCGTCGGGAACCACTACCCGGCAAGCCTTTTGGCCGGGGACCAGCTCTACGCTGACCACGTCGGCGGGGCTCAAAGCGGCTTTCACATACTGGCAGGGATCCTCGCTCCATACCACAATGTCGATCTTCTCGCCGCACAGTTCCTCTACCACCGCGCCAACACGACCGCCTCTGGGACCTACACAGGCACCTACGGGATCCACGTTCTCCATAGCTGCCCGGACAGCGATCTTGCTGCGGGAGCCGGCCTCACGGGCAATGTTGCGGATCTCCACCTGACCCTCAGCGATTTCGGGGGTCTCCAGCTCAAACAGCCGGCGCACCACATTGGGATGGGTACGGGAAACATGTACCAGAGGACCCCGGTTCGCCCGGTGGACCTCCAACACGTACACCCGGATCAGCTGACCAGGGGCGTACGTCTCTCCGGGGATCTGCTCGCTGGCCCGGAGCACAGCGTCATGCTGCTCGCTGCCCTGACCCACCCGGACAAATACATCGCCGGAGGGATCCAGCCGCAGTACAGTGCCGGTAAGCAATTCCTGGGATTTGGAAGAGTAGCTTTCGTAAATCACACCCCGTTCGGCCTCCCGGATGCCCTGAATCACCACCTGCTTGGCGGTCTGGGCGGCAATGCGGCCAAATTTCTGGATATCAATGGGGATAGTAACACTGTCGCCCACCTGGACGTTGGGGTCAAGATTCCGGGCAGCATCGATGTGAATTTCCACAGCGGTGTCCTCCAGTTCCTCTACAACGGTCTTAACCAGATGCATGGACAGACCCTTTTCGCTCAGGTCCACCACCACGTTCTCTGCCGGAATATCCCGGTGGTCCTCCCGGTCTTTGCGGTAGGCATTGGTCAGAGCCTGCTTTAAGCGCTCCACCATGTATTCCACGGGGATGCCTTTGATTTTTTCCAATTCCCGCAGGCTGGCGAAAATCTCCGCTCCAATATCCACCTGGGGAGCGGCCTGCTTCTTGGATTTGGTAGTTCTTGCCATGATGTTCCTCCTGTATTGATGTGCTCTGCCGAAGCAGAATGTTCTTTCTGTTTAAAATTCCACCCGCAGCCGCACTAGGGCAACTTCGGATTTTTGCAGTGTGATGGTCTCTTTGCCAGCTTCCACGGTGACGCAGCCGTCCTCGTAGCCCCGCAGAATGCCGGGGATTTCCTTCAGTCCATTTCTGGGGCGGTAGAGCTTCACCAGAATGGGGCTGTTCATAAACTGCTGGAAGTCGGAGGGGCGTTTCAGCGTCCGCTCCAAGCCGGCGGAGCATACCTCAAAATGGTAGCTCTCCGCGATGGGGTCCTTCTCATCCAGGATAGGATCCATGGCCCGGTGGATCCGCTCACAGTCGTCAATGTCCACGCCGCCGTCCTTATCGATATACAGCCGCAGGAAACGCTCGCTGCCCTCCCGGACATACTCCACGTCCCACAGCCGGCAGCCGGCCTGCTCCACAACGGGCTGGGCAAATTCGGTTACTTGATCTGTAATTTTCAAAAAAAAACCTCTTTCAGTACGAAAGAGAGGGGCGAACCCCTCTCTTTGCAAATCGTCAATACTAGCTTGGTAGTATTGTAGCATTCTTATTCCTATTTTTCAAGGGGTTTACCGGGAAAAAGTCAGAATTTTTTTGACTTTTTTCCCTAAATCGGCTGTCCTTGCACATATTTTTGATCCCAATCGTCATCAAAAATGCCGGAAGCGGGAGTTGCGCTCAGCAGATCGTCGGCAAGGACAGTCAGGCTGTCCACCACTTCCAGGGATTCCAGATAGAATTGGGGCAGCATGCCCTCGCCCATTTTTGCTCCCAGAATGGCACCGGCGATGGCTCCTGTAGCGGCGGAATGACCGGAGTGGTTTACCGCGGCGATAATGGCCGGATCAAATTCCCCCTCTGCCACAAGGCTGGCATACATAGCGCCGGCCAGACACTCCGACACGGTGCAGCACCCCAGCTGCTCCATGGCAAGGCGGGGGACGATGAAGTCGTTTTCCGCCATTTTCATGGCTTTTCTCAGGAAACTGCCCAGTTTTTCCCCGTCCTCCCCGGGAAACTGCCCCTGCATAGCGCCAATAGCCCCGGCGAACTGCTCATTTAGTGGTACTTCCGGTGCCTGGACAAGACCGGCGATGGTATATGCCAGCACCACAGCCGACAGGCAGGCCTCCGCACTGCCGTGGGTCAGCGCCATGGACTGGGAGGCAAGCTGGCCGATGGCCTCGGTGGACATGCGCTTGGGATCGTAGAAAAGGCCGATGGCAACTGCTTCCGTAATGGCACCGGGGTGGTTATAGCGGTTGGCAGGCTCTTTGGGCGCACCCATACTCTGCAGCCGCAGGGTGTCCAGCATCCGGGCATCCCGGCAGTGGCGGCGGCGGAAGGCGGGCAGCTTGGCAATCCAGCAAAAGCTGCGCTCCGGGTCCCGGTAGAACATTTGGCTCCGGGTCCACTCCCGCAGACCCAGGTGGACATAGTCCATCCGGTTGCCTTTGCTGCCCCGGCTGACGCTCAGCAGCAGCGCATTAGAAAGGTAGGCGGCGATTTGGGTGTAGGAGGTGACGTTGGCGTAGTCCTCCTGCAGGTCATAGCCGAGTAGGCCGTTAGGGCCGTAGTCATTGCAGATCTGCTCCCAGGATTTATCGTCAATACTGTACCCCAAGGCATCGCCTACAGCCATGCCCAAAAGGCAGCCCCTGTAAAGTTCCTGCCGGTTTGCCATACTCCCTGCGCCCCTTTCCCTAGTATATACATTATATTATAATAGAATATGCCGCAATTGCAAGCTTTTTGCAGGAAATTACTGGATATTGCCCGCTGGCGGTTGCAGAAAAAATTTTTTGAAAATGAGAATAATTCCTATTGACAAATAGAAAAAACTGTGCTACTATCTAGATGTAAATAAGAAATATTCTTGTTTAGCCCAAAATAAAGGAGATGAGAACGGATGGCAGCAGCCAATAAGCAATTCCGCAAGCGCAACGCAATCCTCTCCTACTTGAGGCAGACAAAGACCCACCCCTCTGCTGAGATGGTGTTCAATGAGCTGAAGGCCGACTACCCCGACCTCTCTCTTGGAACGGTGTACCGGAATCTGGCAATGTTCAAAAATCAGGGCACCATCGCAAGCATCGGCACAGTGAGCGGTGTGGAGCGGTTCGACGGGAACACAGAACCCCACGTCCACTTCATCTGCACCGGTTGTCAAAAGGTGGATGACCTGCCAAAGTTGGAGGTTCCGGAGGAACTGAGCCGGACGGTTATGGATCAGACCGGCGGTAAGGTAGACGAGTGCCACCTGACATTCACCGGCCTTTGCAGCCAATGCCTGCAAAAGAAAGAAGAAAGCGCATAAAATCCAATACGTAAATTTGTGTCAGTAAGACACAGTAAATAAAATCTAAAATCTTAAAAAATAACTTAAAAATTTGGAGGAAAATTATTATGAAAAAATTTGTATGCTCTGTTTGTGGTTATGTTCACACCGCCGAGGAACTGGCTGCCGATTTCCGCTGCCCCGTATGTAAGGTTCCCGCTTCCAAGTTTGTGGAGCAGAAGGGCGAGCAGAAGCTGGCCGCTGTCCATGAGTACGGCGTTTACGCACAGACTGTTAAGAACAACCCCGACATCCCCGAAGAGGACAAGAAGTACATCTTCGATCAGCTGATGGCTAACTTCAACGGCGAGTGCGCCGAGGTTGGTATGTACCTGTGCATGGCTCGCATTGCGCACCGTGAGGGTCTGCCCGAGGTAGGCCTGTACTGGGAGAAGGCCGCATACGAAGAGGCAGAGCACGCAGCAAAGTTTGCAGAACTGCTGGGCGAGGATTTGGAGCCCAACATGAAGGCTGCCACCAAGGAAAACCTGGCATGGCGTGTGGACTGCGAGTTCGGTGCAACTCAGGGCAAGTTCGACCTGGCTGCCTGCGCTAAGAAGTACGGCCTGGATGCTATCCACGACACCGTCCACGAGATGGCTCGCGACGAGGCTCGCCACGGCATCGCTCTGAAGGGCATGCTGGAGCGTTACTTCAAGTAATTTTCAATAAGCGTTAATCCGACGATGAAGACTGCCGCCGGTCCCCCTGCCGGGGACCGGCGGGTTAATGATAGAAAGGAGTTTTTATGAACGAAAAAATCGCAAAGCTTTTAAATCAGCAGATCAACAAGGAATTTTACAGCGCCTACCTGTATCTGGATATTTCCAATTATTATGATGAAATGGATTTGGACGGCTATGCCAATTATTACATGATTCAGGCCCAGGAGGAGCGGGATCATGCCCTGCTGTTTATGAAATATATGCAGAATAACGGCCTGAAGGTCACGTTGGAAGCCATCGATAAGCCGGATAAGACTTACCGGTCTGTGCTGGAGCCGTTGGAGGTTGCGGCGGAGCATGAGCGCTACGTAACTTCTCTGATCAATGAGATCTACCACCAGTGCCACGAGGGCAAGGACTACCGCACCATGAAATTCCTGGACTGGTTTGTGGATGAGCAGATGGAAGAGGAGGACAATGCCGATTCCATGATTAGCCGCTATAAGCTCTTTGGCTCTGACCCCAAGGGCCTGTATTTGCTGGATCAGGAGTATGCTGCCCGGGTCTATGCCGCGCCCACACTGGTTTTGTAACATTCTGGACTAAAAAATGTACACCCCCTGCCGGTATGTTTGTCCGGCAGGGGGTATTTTTGTGAATGGCCGGACGGACTGCGGAGGGATAGGCGGAAGGCACTTGCCTTTTTCCGGAAGGTACACTATAATAATAAAAATATTCATAACATGGGAGTCGTGTATGGAAAACTATTTTGAGCCGGTGATGACCCCGGCGCAGGTAAAAGCCATCTCCAGTGTGGGACTTGCCCACGTGGGGGATGGGGTCTATGAGCTGCTTTGCAGAACCTATCTGTGCGCCGCGGGCAAGACCACTGTCCACAACCTGCATAAGCTGTCAGTGGAGCTGGTGAAGGCGTCTTCTCAGGCAAAATTTGCCGATAAGATCCGCCCACTGTTCACCCCGGAGGAGGAAGACTATTTTCGCCGGGGCAAGAACGCCCATACCCATGCCGCCCCAAAATCCGCAAGCCCGGCAGAGTATGCCAGAGCCACGGGGTTGGAAGCACTGTTTGGGGCGCTGTACCTGTTGGGCCGGCGGGACAGGCTCAATGAACTGTTTCACATGATGATGGAAGAGGAACTGTAAATGGCATTTGACGCGTTCTTTCTAAAAGCGGTTTTGGCAGAGGTGCGGGAAAGCTGCGCCTGCGGACGGGTGGAGAAGATCCACCAGCCCAGCCGGGATACGGTGATTCTGCACTTAAAGACCCAGGAAGGCCGGCAGAAGCTGATTTTTGTGGTCAGCCCCACCGCGCCCCGGCTGCATCTGACTGCTGCCAGCCCGGAAAATCCCACCCAGCCCCCCATGTTCTGCATGCTCCTGCGCAAGCATTTAAGCGGCGCCCGGCTGGCGGAAATCTCCCAGCCCCCTATGGAGCGGTGCGCCACCTTTACTTTTGACTGTATCGATGAGATGGGCGACAGCGTCCAGAAAAAGCTGGTGGCGGAGCTGATGGGCAGAACCTGCAACCTGTACCTGCTGGACCCGGAGGGTCGGATTATCGACTGCCTGCGCCGGGTGGGTCTGGATGATACCACCAAACGTCCCGCTCTGCCGGGAATGTACTACCAGATGCCGGAGAAGGAGGAAAAGGCTGACCCGGAAGAATTGCAAGATTATGTAAACCTATTAACGGTTCCCGGGGCGGATGAACTGGCCCAGAGGCTTATGGACAGCCTTGGAGGACTTTCCCCCCTGGTGTGCCGGGAGGCGGCGCTGTTTGCCGCCGGAGCTACGGATGCCCGGCTGGAGGGTATGGACATCCCCGCTGTGGCAGAGAAGCTGGCTCTTTTCTTCCGGGAGCAAATTGGTAATCCCCAGCCTTGGTACTACGCCCTGCCGGACGGTACGCCTAAGCAGTTTGCTTTCTGCCCCATCTACCAGTACGGCATGTGCGCCCGGGCGGAATCCTTTGGTGCCCTGCTGGACAGCTACTACGTGGTGCGGGATCGGAAGGATGCCATGCGGCAGAAAAGCCAGTCGGTGCGCAAGACGGTGACCAACCTCTGCCAGCGGCTGACCAGAAAGCTGGCAATACAGGAAAAGGAGCTGACGGCTACCTTTGACCGGGAGCGGCTGCGGCAGCTGGGAGATATCCTCACCGCCAATATCCACAGAATCCAAAAGGGACAGACCTCGGTGACGGTGGAGGATTTTTACGACGAAAACATGTCCCAGATTCAGGTGGAAATCTCCCCAATTCTGTCTCCCCAGCAGAACGCGGCCAAGTTTTATAAGGACTACGCCAGAATGAAAAACGCGGAAAAGGAGCTGACCCGGCAGATCGAGCTGGGCGAAAGCGAGCTTTCTTATCTAAAGAGCGTGCTGGAGGAATTGGACCGGGCGGAAACGGATGCGGAACTGGAGGAAATCCGTCAGGAGCTGCAGCAGGGAGGCTACCTGCGGCAGGATACGGGAAAACGGCGGATGAAGCAGGCGAAGCTTGCCCCCATGCGGTTTGAATCCACCGACGGATATCCCATTTATGTGGGACGGAACAACCGGCAGAACGATGAACTGACCTTCAAACTGGCCCGGAAGGATGACCTGTGGCTCCATGCCTCCAAGGTTCACGGCAGCCACGTGATCATCGCCTGCGCCGGTGTGACCCCTCCGGACGATACCGTCACCCAGGCGGCGCAGCTGGCGGCCTATTATGCAGAGACCGGCAGCGGCAGGAATATCGCCGTGGACGTGACCCCAGTGAAGCAGGTAAAAAAACCGCCCCATGGAAAACCGGGCATGGTCATTTACCATACCTACCGGACAGTAATTGCCAACCCCTACCGGGATATTGTGGTAGACCCGCTGAACGCGGAGAAAAAAGACGGGGATATGTAAGAGGCGGCAAAGAACCAGCGATATTCCCAATAGATATCGAGAGCCAAAATAAAAGGGGCTGTTGCAAAATAAAGCAACAGCCCCTAAAATTTGCAAGAGCTACACCCTATGGATGTAGGGGCGGCCAATGGCCGCCCGAAATATATCAAAAATTTTCCGCAGGAACGTTACCGGGTCAGGGTAAGAAAGACTATTGACCAGCCCGGAGCGCATTATCCGTCGGCATTGCCGACCCGGGCGGGTTAGGGAAAGGAAGATTACCGCCCAGCCCGGTGCGAATTAGCCGTCCGCCTTGCGGACTAGTTCATGGTGCCTTGGGCGCGCTGGAACAGACCGGCAATGCGCTTACGCAAGGCTTGGGCCTGAGGTGTGTCCGCTGTGCCCTCGGTGTCAATCCATTGAGCCGACGCCTGCTGTGCCTGAGTCAGAGTCTGTAGGTCGCAGCTGAGATTGGCAACCCGGAACACAGGCATGCCGGACTGCCGGGAACCAAAGAAATCACCGGGCCCCCGCAGCTGCAGATCCTCCTCCGCAATTCGGAACCCGTCGTTGGTGGCGCACAGGGCTTTCAGCCGCTGGAGGGTTTCCGGATTTTTGCTGTGGGAGGTGAGAATGCAGTAGCTCTTGTCCTTGCCACGGCCTACACGTCCCCGCAGCTGATGGAGCTGGCTCAGACCAAACCGGTCCGCGTCCTCGATGACCATCAACGTGGCATTGGGCACATCCACACCTACCTCAATCACCGTGGTGGCGACCAAAACATCAGCACCCCCTGCCGCAAAGGTTGACATAACACTTTCTTTTTCAGAGCCTTTCATCTGCCCATGGAGCAACGCCACCCGCAGGTCGGGAAAAACCGTCTGCTGCAGGGTCTGCGCCCAGGTCTCGGCAGCCTTCAGCCCCATGGTTTCGTTCTCCTCCACCGCCGGGCATACCACAAAGCACTGATGTCCCTGGGCAACCTGCTTGCGGATGAAGGCATTGATTCTTGCCCGGTAACTCTCGTTTACCAGGAATGTGTCCACTTTTTCCCTACCTGGGGGCAGCTCGTCCAGAATGGAAACCTCCAGATCTCCATACATAATCAGCGCCAGCGTCCGGGGAATGGGGGTGGCGGACATCACCAGCAGGTGGGGGTCGGACCCCTTGCCGGAGAGCTTTGACCGCTGGGCAACGCCGAACCGGTGCTGCTCGTCCGCAATGACCATACCCAGGTTCCGGAACACGGTGGTGTCCGATACCAGCGCGTGGGTGCCGATGATAAAATCCTCCTCACCCGCTTCAATCCGCTCCCGCAGGTGCCTTTTCTGGCTCACGGTCATGGAGCCGGTGAGCAGACACACCCGAATACCCAGGGGTGTCAGCAGCTTGGAAAGTCCCGCCCAGTGTTGCTCCGCCAGAATCTCGGTGGGCGCCATCAACGCGGCCTGTTTGCCATTCTTCACCGCCAGATAGGCTGCGGCCGCGGCAACCATAGTCTTGCCGCTGCCCACATCGCCCTGTACCAGCCGGTTCATGGGCGTGGAGGAACGGACATCTTCCACGATCTGCCGGATAGCCCGGTTTTGCGCGCCGGTGAGGGTAAAGGGCAGGGCGTTGTAGAAGTCCGACAGGTCGCAATTCTGGTAGGATTCTGCCCGCTTTTCCGCCCGGGCAGCCCGCATTAAAGACAATCCTGCGGAGAAAACGAAAAATTCCTCGAAAATCAGCCGCTTTTTTGCCATCTGCGCCTCTTCCATAGAGGCCGGTTCGTGGATGGCGGTATAAGCGGTCTGGGCCGGGAGAATCCCATACTGCGCCCGGATGTGCTGGGGGATGATCTCCTCCGGAGGGTCACACAGGGCAAGAGCCTGCCGGACGGCTTTCAGCACCGAGGCGTTGGAAAGCCCTGCGGTAAGGGGATAAATGGGAAGCACCCGCCGGGTCACCAGAGGGGGATCGTCCATAGCTTCAAAGACAGGGGAGGTCATGTTGTAGCCGATGAAATCCCCGGAAACCGCCCCGTAGAAAATGTATTCTTTGCCGTACTCCAATGTTCCGGCAGTGAATTTCTGATTAAAGAAGGTCAGGGTCAGCCGGGCGGTGTAGTCAGCCACTTGCACCCGGGTGATGTCTAGCCCTTTGCGGATGTGGGAGGTTCGGGGGGTGTCCATTACCATGGCCTTAAAGCAGGCAGGCACGTCGGGCTGGAGCTTGTCGATGGTCACAAGCTTTGTCCGGTCCTGATATCCCCGGGGGAAATGGCAGATTAAATCCTCCAGGGTGAAAATATTCAAAGCCGCAAACTGCTTTGCTTTGGTAGGTCCAATACCCTTGAGAATCGTGATGGGGTCGGAAAGTCTGGCCATGGTGTCACCTCCTTTGGTATATCCAAATTATAGCACATAAACGCCCCCGGGGCAATGGCTGGAAAAACAGGAGTTGTTCATAATTTAGTCTTTTTTTGTTTTCAATATGGTCATGCCCCGTTCAAAAGCGCCCGGTACTATATAAACAGAAAGCGGTGGTTAGCCGAGCCCCCTTTCTAAAAGAAACCTCTTTTCTACCTCTCTTCTTTTTTATTCCAAATGCAAGGGAAACGCCCGCTGCTTCTGCAGCGGGCTTTTTCTCTTGTACAGAGAAAACAGCACACCGTGGTTATGATTTGTTTCTGAAACGTTGATGGTTTTTGTGGCTGTAATTCTTTGGCAAATACACCTGGCAGAGGCCTTGAATTGGAGAGTAATATTAAACAATACTTTGTGGAATATTAAATTTTGCTTATAATTTCCCCGTTCTATTGCGATTATTAAAGTGATGATTTAATATAAATTCTATAATCAAAGCGGTGAAGGAGGGATTACTTTTGGACGATATCGATTACAAAATTTTGAAAATTCTCTCGGAAAATGCCAATGCTACCGCAACGGAAATCATGGCACAGGTCAATTTATCCATCCCTGCTGTTAACAAGCGGATATCCAGACTTCGGCAGAGCGGTATCATCCGCCAGTTCACTATAATTTTGGATCCCGAAAAAGCCGGAAAGCCTATACAGGCATTTATTTTGGTTGTTTTGCAGCAACCCACCGGAGCCAGCAAACTTATGGAATTTATAAAGCACGATCCTGATATTTTGGAATGTTATGCCGTTACCGGCGAATACGATTATATCCTCAAGGTTTGTGCCAGGGATGTTGCCCACCTGGAGAAAAAGCTGAATCTTCTTAAGCAGCAAAAGGGCGTTGCAAAAAGCTACACTATGCTTTCTCTTATGGAGCATAAATACCGTGTTGCCATTCCTCCCGATAAAAAGGAAACCATCTGAACGGAAGAAAATGGAGCATGATCTGTGGCGGCACGGTCCAATCCAGCAGGTGTACGGTTAGCATTGCAAACTTTTATGGACTATGCTGATAACTACAACAAATCACGGAGGATACATTATGAACGGCGAAAACAGATTGAATCAAAAGGCACTTGTACTTAAGCAGGGCGCGATTCGTGCCATGTTCGACAAAGCACGCACCATGGAGAATGTAATAAGCATGGGCATCGGTGAACCGGATTTGGGAACACCGGCACCTATCATTGATAAGTGTACCGAGGCACTGCACAAGGGTTTTACCCACTATCCCCCCAACGCCGGTTTCGGCTTTTTGCGGGAGGCTGTTTCCAAATATGGCCTGTCTAAGCCTGGATTTTACAGTCCCAACGAGATTATGATTACCAACGGTGCGATGAATGCCCTTTGTCTTTTGATGAACGTACTGCTGGAGCCGGGTGACCATGTGATGATTCAGGACCCCCAGTGGCTGAACTATGCCTCCCAGATTGAATACTGCGGCGGCATTGCCGACCGTATTCCTACCGACCCCAATGCCGATTTTGCACTCAGCGCAGAAACCATTCGTAAGTTTTACATACCCGGAAAAACAAAGGCCCTGATGATCAATTCTCCCAACAACCCCACCGGCCATGTCATGACCCGGAAGGAGTTGGAGGCGATTGCGGAGCTGGCCTGTGAACTGGATCTGCTGGTGATTTCCGATGAGGTATATAACACCCTCATCTATGAAGACGGGGAAGTGCTTTCCATCTCCACCTTCCCCGGCATGCGGGATCGGACAGTTGTGGTCAACAGCTTCTCCAAGGCCTATGCCATGTGCGGTTGGCGGGTGGGTTATGCTGCCGGTCCTGAGGCTATCATTGACCGTATGAGCAAATGTCAGGAAAATTTTATTTCCGGTGTCAATGCCGCGGCCCAGTATGCCGCTGTATATGCGCTGGAGCACAAAAAACTTACCAAACCCATCGCCGGGGAATTCCGGGAGCGCCGGGAGATTGCTATTCGTGAACTGAAGAAGATCCCCGGTATTCGTTTCACCGAACCCAAGGGTGCTTTCTACCTATTCCCTGATATCAGCTCTTTCGGTTTGGACAGCAAGACCTTTTGTAACCGGTTGTTGGAAGAGGCTCGTGTAGTCTGCGTTCCCGGCAGCGCCTTTGGCAGCGTAGGTGAAGGGCATATCCGCATTGCCTACACGGCTACCAAGGAGGATATTATCGAGGCCATGGCCCGTATCCACAAGTTTTGCGCCAGCCTTTCATAACGAAAAATGAATGTGGTGGAAAGTCCATAAAAAGCAAATCGGCCTACTCTTCAGAGTTGGCCGATTTGTCTTTTGTGTAAAGAAAATCACCGGTACAGCAATTGGGGATAATTGTGTTCTTAAAATAAAACAGATGCTTGTGGCAATAGCAGATGAAACGAATATATGGGTTCTTATTACAGCACATCCTGCTCAGATAAAAAGGTTTAACAACCAATACAGGCAGGGTATGGTTAATATGGACAACACGGTTGTTCCAAGGGTAAAGGCAACAGCGTTGCCTGTATCGCCTCCAAATTCATCCGCGAAGGTGGAAGCCAAGCTTGCCGTGGGGGTGGCAAAGGCAATAAACATTCCTAAAATCAAACTGGTGTAGTGTACGTTCAGCGGTATTGTCCTGAACAACAGGAGAAACGCTATAATAATCGTGGGGAAAACAAGCAGTCTCAGTGCGGCGACATAGTAAACCCTCCATGAGCAAAATAGGGATTTGATGCGCACCGCGCCTAATTTCATACCCAGAATGGTCATGGAAATAGGCGTTACCAGATTGCTGAAATAATCGGAAAATGCCCCAACCTCGGGGACGTAATCCGGAATCCGCAGCAGTTTGCACACAACCGCCAACAACAGCGCGATTAATACCGGATTCAAAAATGCTTTTTTCAGACTCATACACCGCTTGTCTCCGGTGATCAGGTAGGCACCCAGGGTATGCATCAACACATTGTTGAGAATATTAGGAGAGATAAGTACAGTAAAAACAAGAGAATCCCGGCCGAATACCGCAATAGCAAGGGGGATACCGAGAAAACCGTTGTTAGAAAAGATGGTGCAAAACCGCATTACCCCTCTGGTTTTTTCATTTTTCTCCATGGCCACAAGATGCTTTGACACGAAAAACATAACCAGCGTATAGACAATGAAGATCAATGTAACGATGCCTATGGTCAGCAGCAGCTCCGGTTCGAAGGACAGGTTATTGACCGTTCCGGAAAAAACAAGAAACGGTACACCCAGATACATCAGTAGTTTTGAAAGAACGGCTGACTGCTCTTGCCTGAGGATGTTATATTTCACCAGCGTATAACCCGGAAGCGCCAATGTCGCGAACATGAGAACATTGCGCAGCATAACAAAAAACTCGCTCATAAAAATACCCCTAAATTTAATGTTCGTCTATTCTATCATACTCTAGATAGATTGTCCATAATCAGGTGTGTATTTTTATCAACGGGAGTAATTTGCCAGGACACTAATAAAAGACGGGTGGACCCGCCTTTTATGCAGCAGCACAATGTGTATTTGGATAACCGGCTTACGGCAGGCTGACAATGCCGTACCCTCTACTGTCTATGGAGATCTTTGTGCCGTAGGGAGCAGATAGTTCCGCAAGCCTTTCGATGATCCTGTGCTGATTAGAAAAGCGAGGGTTTCCGCTTCTCCATACCGGTTCATCAAATTGCAGTTCTATGGGCATCAGCTCCAGATAAATCAATTCTCCGTTTTCCATTTCAAAATAAGGGATTACGGATTCCAGCATCCGGCGATCCCGCATCAAACCCCTTGTATAGCCTGCAGAACGGTCACAGAAAAGCTCCCGCATGGTGTGATCACTGGTAAGCCCCTGATTGGCAAACATTTCTTCCGGGGCAAAGGGAATGCACTCGTTGTGAATGATGAAATTACCCAGGGAGTAGAAAATAGGCCGTTTTTTGTAAATTTCTATGGGCCTTAGCAAATGGGGCCCATGGCCAATTACTGCGTGGGCACCTGCATCAATACACCGGTGGGCAAATTCCCGCAGGAAGTCTGCGGGGTTTTCTTTGCAGTCTCCGGAGATCTCATGGGAATGAATTGCCACCAAAATGTAATCTGCCTGCATTTGTGCCTCATAGATGGCTTTTTCCACCCGGTGCATATCCTCGGGATGGGGATGTGTCACGTAGCGGGTGGTATTGCCTTGGCGAAACTGCAGTTCTTACAGCGCAGCGCAGCCATCCGGCAGAGGGGGAAAATATCCTTCTGCCCGCTCAATGTCTTTTTGGGCATTGATTTTGCTCAGATTGCTGATTTGCCGTATGGTCTGCAATTGTTCCTGGGTAACCTCCAGGTAGTCCTGGATTCGCAGACCATTTACACCGGGCCGCCCTGGATATCTGCGGGACTGTTTGCCTGCCATGGCAGAATAACTTTCCACCAAAGGCGTCCCCATGGTAGACACAACACCGATTAGAGCGACTCTGCCGTTGGGTACTTCCAAATAGGTTGGGCTGGCGGCCTCATCCAAGTTGGCACCGGCACCGGCATTTACGATACCGGCATCGTCAACAGCTTTCTTTGTGGCCATAAGTCCACCACGGTCAAAATCCATGGAGTGATTATTCGCAAAGCTGAGCATATTGAAGCCGTAGGCTTTTACGTCATCCAGCATCCGGGGATCCGCCCGCAGATAGCTGCCACCGCTGAATTGGTTAGCATAGTATTCTCCACAATGCAGGGTTGTCTCCAGATTTACATACCGGGCATCCGCCCTGCATAGATGGTCTCGTATCTCGGAAAAACCCAGACTATCCTTGTGGATCCGTCTTTGGACAAGCATATCGCCCGCTGCGGCAAAAGTCAGTTTCATTGTTCATTCCTCCGTTAAAAAAGCTGCAAGTATCTTTGCCCTGAGGGGGATGGAATCTGTAAGTATATATTCCTTATTTGTGTGACAAAATGCGCCACAACCGCCCATTCCGCAAATAGAAGGGATACCTGCTGCCTGGGTGTAACAGGAATCAGAGCCACCACCGGATTCCACCGGTGTGAGGTTGCCTAAATCATATCTGCGGCAGACGGTCAACAGGCGATCAAACAGCGCCATAGTTTGCGGGTTTTTCTCCATGGGGGGGCGTCTGCTGATATGTGTAACGGTAGCGGAGGTGCCTCCTATAAAGCTGGTTTCCGTGATTTGCTTTACTGTTATGTCTGCTTCCTCCATATCCGCATGTCGGGGAACTCGAACATCCACTGTTACGGAGCAGTTATCCGGAATGATATTTGGAAGGATACCGCCATGCACGATGTTACAACTGTATGTAATGCCTGATGGACAGCTATTGCGGTGAAGGGCAAGAATTTTATGAGCGGCCTCCAGAATGGCGTTTCTACATTCATAATAATGGATGCCCGAATGTCCACCAACGCCTTTAACATCGATACGATACTTTAGGATTCCTTTTCTGGAAACGACGGCTTCGTTATTCTCCGAAGTTTCACAATTGATTGCGTAAGGAAAGCCGGCGCAGTTAGCCACAAAGTAATCCAATTCTGCCTGCCCGCCAAGGATGTTGGATATTTCTTCATCCGAGGTTAGCAACAGACGAAGCTGCTTAAGATAACCGGATTTATTGAGTGCCTTCATTGCCAGCAGGGCAATGGCAATGCCTCCTTTGCAATCAATGGCACCAGGTGCGATGACTCGGTCTTTCAGGCAAGTCACGGGATTCGGCCCGAAAACACCCTTTTCGTGGACGGTGTCTGTGTGAGCTAAAAAAACACAGCCTTTTTTAGCACCCTCATGTAGGTCAATAGAGAGGAAGTCACCACATTGCTCCATGTTTGTCCGGGTTACATAGAAACCTTCAGACTCTGCAAATTCTGCAATATAGCTGATCATAGAGTCGATAACGTGTTTATCTGTTGCCCTGGCTTCAAACGCACAGATATTACATAAAAAATTCAGATACTTTTGAAGTTCATCTTCAATTGTTTGAAAGATTTTCTCAACACACATGCCAATCCCCCCATAAGGATATTATAAATAGGTGGGCATAATTTGTACAAGACAGGTTTATATTGTCTAGCTATAACTTTTGAAATGTGCTAAAATGGTGCTGAGGTGATTTTTGTGGATCTTCTGCAGCTACGGTATTTTTATGACAGCGCAAATTATATGAGTATTTCAAAGACAGCAGAAAAATACAACGTACCGCCCACATCGGTTTCCGCGTCTATTCGGCGACTGGAGGATGAATTGGGCTGCAAGCTGTTTGAGCGCACCGCCAACCGTATTACCCTTAACCATAGAGGGAAGGTTATGCGTGATTCGTTAAGGCTGATTTTCGACGAGATGGAGCGTATGCTTCAGAACGTATCTGGCGCGGTTGATGACACCAAGGAAATCAAAATACTGGTCAAGGCAATCCGCTCACTGATAACGGCGCGGATCATACAGTACAAGAGTAAATATACCAACACCCGGTTTCATCTTGTAGCGGATTTTGATGAAACACAGATGGATGATTACGATATTATTGTGGATACGGAAAGTGATTTCTACACAGGTTATGAAGCTCTAAGGTTGGGCAAACAACGGATATTTTTGTATGTGCCGGCGAACAGTGATTTGTGTGCCCGTAGATTTCATTTGAAAGAGTTGGCACAGATGCCGTTTGTCTTGATGAGCCAACAGGGAAATCACGGGAAAATTTTTATAGAAGCGTGTAAAAAGGCAGGTTTCTCTGCCAATATTGCTGCCCAGGTAAACGATTCGGCCTGCTTTTGCAAAATCATTTCATCAGGAATAGCCATTGGGGTAATGGGTGAGTTTGCGGCTGCCGTCGAGGGAGATGCTGCCCTGGTACCGTTGAATGTGGTAGATTTTAAGTGTGAACAAACCATCTGCATGTACTATAAGAAGGAGAAAAACTATGGCAACACCGCAAGATTTGTATCCTTTTTTCATAATGATGTAAAAAAGACAGGCATATATAACAAAAGTGTTCCAATCTGAAAAATGGGCGTAAGCTGTATTTTGACCATGGCACATTGTCCAAGATGGTGGATTTTTGAGTTTTGCAAGGAAACGCAGTTTTCTGTTCCACAAAAGCGCATTGCATAAATGCTGTTCCCGCTCTCTTGTCAAATACCTGTAAAAGAAGAAAAAGCTAGGAAAGCAACTGGTATTGTCCGCCGGGAGGATGACCTGGGGCGTATTGTGATTCCCAAAGAAATTTGGAGAACTCTCAAAATCAGGGAAAGGAGATCCTTGCTTGATAACATTGACATCTTTCGATTTGTTTCTGCGCGGAATTGCAGATTTTGCGTAACGCATCAAAGGCGAATAACCTGCACATAAAGGTGGCCGCTGATCTGCTAATTGGCGGCTTTCCTATCTGTTCAATAACTTAGATTCATTTCTAAATCAAATTGTGAAATGCATGCAGGAGCTAAGAAATGCCTGCTCGGTAAGGGAGGCTGTCAGCCGTCGCAATGGTTGTGACATATAAAGCGCAAAAAGGACCGCTTCACAGCGCGGCCCCTTTTTGAATACCAGTTGTATGGGCCGGGAACAGTCTGGTTAAACTGCTCCCGGCGATAACACTGTATTAACTTTAACGGGTGTAGAGCTCAACGAGGTAGGCGTAGACCTGCTTCTTCTTGGCCAGTTCGAATTTGCCAAGACCGCAGCCGTTATCACCGATTTCCTTGTAGCTCTTGACATTTTTGTGAAGATATGCATCAATGGCGTCTACAACTTCTTCAGATACTTCCTCGGAGGTCCATAGCCAACCGGTGTTAGCCTTGGGGATGTATGCCACAGAAATCAGGCCTTCCTTACCCTCGACGATGAGGGGAGAGTGCTTGCCCTTGAGTTCGGTGAAAGATTCAACAGAGCCATCCTTGGTGATGTAAAGGATGTATGCCTTGCCGCTATCTTCTTTGCGGTTATAGGTGATGATGTAGTCCTTAGCGGTCATCTTAACACCAACGTATACATCCATGTCGCCCTCGATAACAGTATCGTTGTTAAGGTCCTCGGTGGTACCGAAAGGCTCGCCAGTCCAGAAGGTAAAGTTATCGACATTCTTCTCAATCTCATATAGACCATCGGCAAAGCGATAATTGGGATGGCTGAAATTGAGGTCGTTGTCGTGAGCAGCGTTGAGGAAGTTCACACCCTTGAACACTTCCACATAACGTACAAATTCATACTCACCTGCATCATTGAATGCATGGAATCTGATAGTCACAACTTCCAGACCCTTGTCAGGGAAGACGGTCCAGGTACCATCGCCATTGTCCAAAGCGCGGTAGCCGGGAGCAACATTGTTGGTCTGTCCGGTAGCATTGTCCACATTCTCTGGGTCGTAGTTGTAGGTACCGCCGATGATGCCATCTGTGTTGGTAGCGTCAGCATCCACGAAAGAGCCAATGGGTTCCTTAGCAAATACGTCACCGGAAGCGGTGCAGTTGGTGTAGGTAGTGGTGCAGATATTGGAGCCGCTGGGAATAAAGTTACCAACAAAACCGGCACCGTAGTAATCATTGTTTAGAATATTGACTGCAGCAGAGCAGTTCGTAAACTCGACAGTGCAGTTGGTGTCACGGCCATATAGCCAGCCTGCGAAGCCGCCTGCATAAGCGTCACCGGAAATAGTACCCACAGCAGTACAATTCTCAAAGACATGGGCGCCCTTGCCATAGATATTGCCGATAAAGCCACCGGCACCGGCGCTGATCAAATTGGTGGTCTCGATGTCCAAACCGGAAACATTACAGTTCTGATAGACAGACTTGGGACCCCAGGCAGAGCCCGCAGTGTAACCTGTGAAACCGCCAACAGCAGAGAACTTGCCTGCAGCATTCAGTTCAAAGCCATTTACATCACAGTTGTAGTAGTTACCGGTCAGGCTGGTGCCGCCAGCGAAGCCGCCCAGATACTTACCGGTGCTTGCTGCATTGACAACCAGGTTGGAAACGGAGCAATCAGTGAAGGTCATAGGCTCTCCGCCGGTGCCGAAGAAACCACCGTTACGGCTGTTTTCTCCGCTCAGAGCGCCGGCAACATTGACAGTGATGTTTTTAACATGACAGTTGGTAATTGCCTTGCCGCCAACCAGTCGTGCGAACATACCGCCAAAGCCCAGTTCAGCTTCGGCATTGATGACAACGTTCTTAACATAACAGTTTTCCACTGTGCCTTCAGCGGAACCGCTCCATGCATAGTCCTTGACCAAACCTGCAAAGGTAGCAGGAGCAACGGTATCAACGGTGATGGTGTCGATGGTCAGATTCTTCAGGAAACTCTTGCCCTGAATGATGAATGCCAGGTTAGCTTTTTCGGTGGCTTCAGCGTACTCATCCAGATACTTCATACCCTTGATAGCAAAGCCCTGACCGTCGAAGGTACCGATAAAGTCGGGGATGCGGTGGTCGGTAACGATGGTGCCCTCGGCATTGCGATGGTACCAGTACCAGTCATCGGGAATAACAATATCATTGCCCAGCTTTACGACACGGCCTTCACAGTTGCCCAAAGTGCCGTCTTGAGTGTAACCGGCAAACTCAATCAATTCTTCGGGAGTGGTGATAATGATATCGCCCTCGGCCCACTTGAATTTGGGTTCTTCAACATCAAAACCCCAGATTTCTTCCTTGGCATAGTCAAAGCCGCCTACGCCGCCGCCCTGGTTGTTGAAGGTGTATTCCTTGGAGGTGCCGTCGGTGAAGTTCTCAGATACAACGGAGCCCTGAGGGATTACAAAATAGTTATCCGCAGCATCATAGGTGATGCCGTTACCTTCGGTGGCAATGATGGTCTTGCCTTCAAAGTTGGCAATCTCACCCTTCATAACAGCGGCGGGAGTCATCTGAACATAGGTGGAGCCGTTGTTCAGCTCAGCAACCCTGGCCTGAGCGGTAGCCTCAATCATACTCAGAGCAGTCTTGCCGGAAGCGCCCAAAATGCTGTTGTTCAGAATGATCTTGGACTCACCGGCCTGAGATGAGGTCAAAATGCCGGTGTTGGGGCTAACAGCATAAACGGAGCTGTCAGTGATGGTAATGATGGAATCAGCATCAGGATGCTTACCCAAAACGCTGGCGAAAATACCAGACCATGTACCGTTGGTGCCGTTAGCAGTCACGATAGAGTTGGTAATGTTGATGAGGGCAGATGCACTGTTGGTAGCATCAGCATCGTTCAGGTAATTGTTGATGGAGAGGCCAGCGTCAAAGCCCTTAGCATCTACGTTGGAGTTGATGATATTGATGGAGGTTTCCACTCTTTTGGCGGTGGAAGCATAGACGGTGATACCGGATTTACGTGCGCGGTTGTTCCAGGAGGTGGCAGTGCTGGTTGCATCCAGATTACAATTCTCCAGGGTGACATAAGCTTTAGTGTCAGCGCAGTCGCCACTGACATAGATGCCTGCAAAGCCGCCGGTGATAGAACCATCAACATTGGTCAGCTCTACAGTAGCATTGCCGCCAGCATTTACTACCTGGATACCAGCGGTGGTTGCCTCAAAGTCCACATTAATGTCGCTGATAGCGACAGAAGCGGCCCTGATACCATTGCTGCCGGTAAGGGTCAGCTTACCGCTACCCTTGACAGTCAATACGCCTTCACACATGATTGCATTGGCTTCGCCGCCGGCAATTGTGGAATCGCCGTTAACAATAACGGTGGCACCATCAGGCAGTGCGAATGTATCTGTAATGTTTGCATTGTTCAGACTCAGTGTTTTTGTGCTTTCGTCCCAGATCCAACCCTCGCCGGAACCTACAGTCAGATCTGCTGCGGAAGCACCCACAATCATGAGGCTCATAATTACGAGTACGGCGAGAAAACTGGTGAAAAGCTTTCTCAAATTGTTTGCCATAATTTCGTTTCTCCTTTCAATGTTTAAGGCAAAATCGAAATACCGGCAGTCGGGCTGTCATAGCTTGTGCCTTAGACCCCATAACTTTGCGCCACCATCTTTCAATGGATTTGCTATTTTCACGCATTTCTTTGTATACAACCACAGACCGTCTGTGACCGATCCGTACGTTGTTATGAGCACATCATAGCATAAGACAATTACAAAATTGGTTATATTTTCTGCAAACTATTTCAAAATAAAAAAATATTCTATTTTTTTATTTAACAAAAAGTGGTCGATTACCAAATGTACTGAGAAATATCACCGCAACAAATACAATGCTTTTCATGCCGTTGACACGGACAATCCGATCATACTATATGAAGCAGCCATGTTTGTGTGGTCTGCAACACAAACATGGCTGTATTTCGCAGAGGTGTTTTTTTCTTCAGGCAGTATAATCTTTTCCTATTTACATATTATAGCATCGTAATTTGTAAAATTATTGTAGGGGCGATCATTGATCGCCCCTACAAGCAGTCTGTCAAAAAACTTCCAATACGCCCCCATTTCTGGTATAATAAAGGAAACGGGGGTGTTATTATGGAACAATGGAGAAAAGATGCAAGAAGCGAAGCAATTATCGTAGATTTAGAGGCACTTGTCCCGCAAGATCATCTGCTCCGAAAGATGGAAAAAGTAATGGATTATGAATGGTTGTATGAGCGTTTAGATCCCTATTATTGCCACGACAATGGCAGACCTGGCACAGATCCCGTTGTTCTCATAAAAATGGTGCTAATTCAGCACTTATTTGGTATTCCCTCGCTCCGTCAGACACATCGGGAAATTCAAGTAAATTTAGCATATCGTTGGTTTTTGGGATATGGTCTATTGGACGAAATTCCTCATTTTGCCACGGTGAGCTACGCCTTCTGCAAGAGATTCCCGGAAGAATTGGCACAGGAAATCTTCGAACACATTCTCAACAAAGCATTAAATA
>JAZNIL010000078.1:0-3335 GCA_045577435.1 Faecousia sp.
TCTTCCTGACCGATGACACCTTCACCAATCAATCTACCCTGGTCGCCGAATATCTCGATGCGCCACTTGGCAGCTTCATCGGGCACATTAAAATTGGACTGTACTACGCACTGACAGCCGTTTTCCATGCGGAGCAGTACAGTGGAGCTGTCTTCCACTTCATAATGGAAGGAAAGGGTATCGTGGAAGGCAGCTACATCTTTGGCGTTACTGTTTAAGATATACTGCATCAGATCTATACAATGGACACCCATATCCATCATAGCACCGCCGCCGGATGCGGCTTTGGTCTGCCGCCAGGCACCGGGAATATCCGGATACCAGCAGGTAAACTGGGCATAGCCGGAAACCGGCTTGCCAATTTTGCCCTCCGCAATAGCCTTTTTCATCGCCTGCACATAAGAGCCAAACCGCATCATCAGACCTGCGGCAATTTTCACCCCCTTGGCTTCGCAGTAGTCCACCACTTTCTGACCCTCTTCCGCGGTCATAGCTAAAGGCTTTTCAATCAGAATATGCTTGCCTGCGTCTGCAGCCGCCATAGCCTGCTTTGCGTGAAGAACAACAGGCGATGCAATATACACCGCATCGATCTCCGGGTCTGCCAGCAAATCGGCTTCGTTATCATAGGCCTTCTTACAGCCCCATTTGGCCCGGCATTTTTCAGCCAGTTCCATATTGATTTCCATAACAGCAACCAGCTCAGCATTGTCGCAAAGCATCATGCCGGGAATAGTTCTGCGGTCAGCGATGCCACCGGCACCGATGACACCCCAGCGAATCTTTTTCATAAAACTTTCCTTTCAGGATTCCCCCTGACGGCAATGCCGTCAGGGGGAGTTGCAATTTACATAGCTTCTGCTGCCAAGTAGTAGTTGTACATTGCCTTCAGAAGTGCTTTCAGGCTGTCAGAGCCCTTTTCGTTCATTCTTACCATATAGTTCATGGGGCCGTAAGCTACTGTCATTGTCTGATCGTCACAGAACACAGTCAGCGTCAGTATTTCATCCAAATCCTGGGGATTGATATTTGCTACCTCTACGTAATACAGACCATCTTTTTCCTGTGCCGTCAGGGTCTGCTCACCCAGCTTGAAGGTGTAGTTGCTGATATTACCATCTACGGTGAAGTAGAAACGCACTGCAGTCTTGGAACGGAACAGCAGGCTGGCTCCGTAGAAAGAAATACCCTCCACACTACCACTGGCTCCCATATCCTCAACGCCCTCAGCGGAAATGTCTGCTGTGCCGACACCGGCATACAATGCAGCATCAATTTCCTTGGCTTCATAACCGAAATAGTTTTGTGCAGCGGCACCATAGTTCAGCATTTCCTTAACCAGGGCATGATAGTTGCTCAGGCTATCATCTGCCAGCACAGTCGCCGCATACTGTTCTGCGGTATAAATGTGAATCTCGCCGGGTTCATCGCCTACAAATGTCTGCAGCTTGACTTCCTCGGTCATTTGGGCAGCTGCCACATTGGCACTGAACAGATAATTGCCATTTGCATCGGGAGTATAATCGGACACCTTATAGGAAATTGTTTCACCATTGCCAACGGTAATGTTCACATAGGTCTGATCTACAAAATTTGCATCCACGCGAACCAGGAAGTTCATACCCACATTGTCACCCAATGTCAGGTTCCAGGACAGCACATCTGCGCCGGACCCCTGGCTATTGACCTGATCGATCACCTGCTGAACCATAGCAAAGCTCAGTTCCTCAATAGCAACTTCCTTCAGTGCCAGGTAGTAATCGGTCCAGGAATCCTCATTGACATTCTGGAATGCACAGGGAGGATTGGACAGAATATTTCTTGTCCATGCATAGTCGTCTGCTTCCAATGCACGCTTCAGCTGGCTGAGCGCATAATTCTCAGTGTGAACACAGGCGTACAGATCATCAAAGCGGATAGTTTCTTCTCCCTCCCCTTCGGTACGGATCTGAATGCCCATATAGGCTGCATCTGCAGGTGCTGTAAAGCTGCCGCCAATGCCGTCCCAGGAGTTCTCACTGAGGGTTCTGGTAGTCACATAGTAGGTTTCGCACTGTTCACCGGCTGTGTTCCAATACTCAACATAGAAGCAAGCGTTACCGGTACCGTTAACCAGCATTTCAATGTAATACTGTTCCCCGGGAACCACAGGAATCCGGCTGCTGCGCATACCGAAGCTCTCACCGCCGGCGGGCTTCCACAGATAAGTGACCATATCGCCATAGTTGTCATAGCTACCGCAGGAACCGTTGCCCTGAACAGTCCACAGTTCGGGCATACTATTTTCATCTAATGCGCCGTCAAAGCCGGGGTTGCAATTTTCAAACAGGTTCGGGAATTCTACTGCGCTGTGGGTGTCGTAAATTTCCACCTCATAAATGCAGTAGTGGCCCCAATCCAGGTTTGCCTTGACAATCTGCACACGCAGACCAATGATATTTTCCTGACGGATAAAGGTCAGCGCCTTGCCTTCCAACTGATCGTCAGACCACAAAACATTGTCTGTGACAGCAACCTTATTCCACTGCTGTCCATCGGTTGTAACAAAGATTTCCCATGCCACTGGTGCCTGACCGGCATACTGATTGTACAGCACAACTTGGTTGACACTGACAGGGGTTTCCCAATTAAACTGATAGAAATCCGTCTTTTCGGACAGATCAGTAACCAACCGGGTCAGCGAGTTTTCCTTATCTCCGTTGTTAATATAGACAAGCTCGGCTACATCGGAAAGAACCACATCGCCAGAGGTGATCACATCGGCGGTGAACGCCTTATTTTCCATACCGGCAGACACCACAGGATCAGTCACCGCTACAGCGCCTTCCAGCAGGTCAGGCTGGGCAGGCTTGGTTACGCCGTTTTCATAGCCGTTTTCATTCTTATAAACACGGACATAGTCGATTTCCCACTCCTTGGGATATACATCGTTTGCCATTCCGCCCCAATAGGCTTCATCATTTGCATCATCATTGATGTACATACCCAGAAGCAGGCACATCTCGTACTGGGGAGATTGCTCACTGCGAGCTACCTCTACACCGTCTACAAAGAAAGCAATGTATTCCGGTGTCCAGTCTACGGCATAGGTATGCCACTGGTTTACATAGTCGCCTTCCAGTTCCACCGCAGCGCTCCAGTTCACCATATCCGGGTCATCCTGACCATAGATGCGGGGGGTGTAGCTGTTGGGACTGCTGAATTTCGTTTCGGTCACATCAATTTCACTATTCTGCTGAGAACCTCTGCCGTCAGCTCTGGCATCGGCCTGGGTGCCAACCATCCAGAAGGCAACGTGACCGCCGCCACCGCAGGAAGGCATCTTATAACGGACT
>JAZNIL010000079.1:0-10544 GCA_045577435.1 Faecousia sp.
GACTTGGCAGATGGAGCACCAACGGGTCTTGCTTTTCACGGTGTTCCCAGTGGTCATGAGTTTACTTCTTTTGTGCTGGGGCTATATAATGCAGCAGGTCCCGGACAGGCTCTGGACGAAACCACCCTGAAACAGATAGCAGCCATCACAAACAAAACAGATATAAAAATCCTTGTCACGCTATCATGTACGATGTGTCCGGATCTGGTAGTGGCTGTGCAGCGAATTGCCGCAGCCAATCCAAATGTTATCGCTCATGTATATGACATCCGCCATTTTGAGAATTTGAAGGATCGGTATAAAGTGATGAGTGTGCCATGCCTCGTGGTCAATGATGAGAAGATCTCCTTCGGAAAGAAGAATATGGGGCAAGTGTTGGCTTTCATCCAATAACAATGACCTGACCAATATTTAGACGCCTACCGGATATGAGATAGAATAAAACTTTCATTGGTCTTGCTCTTCGGGATCACTTGAAAAGCGGGAAAAAAGACATGAGCATAAAGTTATCCCAACTAAGCCGATTAAGGTTTAGCTGGGATAATTGCTTCTGTCGCAAATATTATACGCATAATTGACTGATAAATCAAGATATTCGTGAATCCGATATCAATTTCCAATCAGGTCAGTATACATGGATTCTGTCAAATTACATCCGTAAAACAGCTCATAATATGCAGTTACTTCCTCTTGAAGATCATAATCAACATAGTCCGGATACAAAACTGAGCCTAGCCACAGCATGCCGAGATAGCTTTGAACAGCCGGCGGAGAGGAGAGCCATCCGTAAGGCCCGTAGGGCGCTTCATAATATGTTCCTTCTGCAATTGCAGTAACGCTCTGCCATTGCGCCGCATCCCCAACGGTATGATAACAGCTGTCATAGGAAAATACAATCACTTCCGGATCCCAAAACAAAATCTGTTCCAAATCTACTTGATTGCCATCACCGCTGGAAACAACATCCTCAATGACTGCAACATTCCGGCTCATCAGATTGACGATCTGTGCATGAAAAGAACCCTCTGCGATCACATTGGTTCCCTTTTCACCCAAACAGTACAGCAGTGTCTTTCTTGCGTTGTCTGCATCCACTTTTTCCATCAGTGTTTGAATTCCGGCATAAGTATTTTCACACCAGGAAGCCAGTTTCTCAGCCTTTTCTTCTCTGCTGATCAATTTTCCCAATGTGCGATATGCCTCTGCAGCAGTGGAAACATCCGCATCTATATGGATAAAGGGGATACCTGTCTGTTCTGTCAACGCATCAAAATCTTCTGCCATAGATTTCTTGGCCTGGCCGATATCGATCACCACATCCGGATCTGATGCCAAAAGCGCTTCCAGATCCATTTCTCTCTTACCGCCATAAAGCTGACCGATTTCCGTTTTATTCAAAATGCCTTCCGCAATATAGCTCTGGGCATCCTCAGCAAATGCATTGCTCACGCCTACCAGCATATCACCCCCCAAAGGCAAAATATATACCTGAGACAGCGGGCCGCTAATCGCAATCTTTGTGATTTTCTCCGGTACGGTTACCGTTCTACCAAGAGAGTCCGTAAACTCTGCTGTACGTTCTTGAACCATGGTATTTTGCTTTTGGCCGCATCCAACCAGAAGCAAAAGGACAATCATAAGTAAAACCAATACTTTCTTTTTCATTTCCATTTCCTCTCTATTTGGCAAATTTTGCAGGAATACAAACGCGAGCAGTATCGTCATAAAGACTGATTACATCGACACTGACGTCGTACAATTGTTTCATCATATCACTTGTCAAAACCGCTGCCGGTTTTTCGTTGGCCACGACCCTCCCGTTTTGCAGCGCAAGAATGCGGTCTGAATACAGATAACTTTGCTCCGGATGATGTGTGGTTTGGATGACGGTATATCCTTCTTGGGCAAGTTTTTTTGCTTGTTCCAAGACCAATATTTGATTACCGAAATCCAAATTTGCTGTTGGCTCGTCCAGTAGCAGGATCGGTGCGTCCTGTGCCAATGCCCGAGCAATCAGCACCAGCTGTTGTTCTCCCCCTGAGAGCTTTTGAAAACACCGATCTTTCAGTGCGCAGATCCCAACCTTTTCCAATGCCTTCAAGCATGCCTGCTCATCTTCCTTTCCGGGATTTCCAAACACAGAAGTACGATTGGAGCGACCCATCAACACAATATCCAACACATTGTACTGAAATACACAGTGGTTTTTCTGCGGGATATACGCAATCTGTCTGGATGCTTCCCGCGCAGAAAATCCTTTGATATTGCGCTTATTTACCAGCACCTCACCGGAATAGCCAGGCAGCAAGCCTAAAATGCAACGAAGCAGCGTACTTTTTCCCGCACCATTTGGGCCCAAAATCGAAAGGAACTCTCCCTTTTCCGCTGAGAAACAGATATCATGAAGCACGTTTTTCTGCCCATAAGAAAAACTTAAATTATTGACCTGAATGCTCATAAGTTGCTCCCTTTCCGGTGATCATCCATAAAAAGAATGGGGAACCTACAAATGCCGTGAGGATTCCAATGGGGATTCCAGATGCGGTAACGCTTCGTGAAATATTATCCACTATCAAAAGAAATACGCCGCCTCCAAGCATAGAAGCCGGCATGAGATAGCGATAATCGTTTCCGACCAATCTGCGCATGATATGAGGGATCACCAAACCTACCCAGCCAATCAATCCGCTGACTGCAACAGCGGCTGCCGTCACCAAAGTTGAGCAAATAACGATCAGAACCCGGAGTCTTTGTGGATGGACCCCCAATGTCCTTGCCTCATCATCCCCCATGGTGATCACATTCAGCTTCCATCGCAGCAGTAATAAAGGGATCCATCCCATGACCATTGGGATTGTGGCGAAGAAAACATCTCCCCACTTGGCGCCGCTCAAGCTGCCCATAAGCCAGTATGTGATCTGCGGCAATTGATTACTTGGATCTGCAACGAGCTTTAAAAATGAAGTTCCGGATTGGAACAAAGTGGAAATCATAATTCCGGATAACACCAGGCCAAGCACCCGATCCCCTTTTGCGTAGCGACTAACAAAGAATACCAAACCTACAGTAGCCATTCCTGTAAAAAAAGCGCCTATCATGATATAAGCCGATGAAGCACCCAATAAAATTGCCAATGCAGCACCAAATCCTGCTCCGGCCGATGCTCCCAGGACATCCGGCGAAGCCATTGGATTTTGAAATACCCCTTGGTAGGCACTTCCAGCTGCGGCAAGGGATGCACCCACCAATACGCTAAGGAGCACTCTTGGTAAGCGGATGTTCCATACTGCTGTCTCCATCGCTTCTGTCCAAAAACTCTGGATCGGCAGACCGATTTTCTTTGCCAATATCCCCACCACCGCATCTAACGGCACGGGATATTGACCTACGGAAAATGACACCAATATGCACACAAACAATACCACCAGCATGATTTGTACTGCACTATGTTGTTTGCTTTTCATCAGAACATTCCTCCGAAATACGCATCAAACAAATCTTCTGCTATATCTCTGACCTTTTTATCATACTCCGTGTATTTTGCCAAAAACTCCCTACCTTGATCTGTCAATACGCTGACGCCGCCAGCCGCACCACCCTGTGTGCGTTCGATCAACGGATAGCACAGCTGCTCTTCCAATTTACGAATCATATTCCAACAGCTGGAATAGCTTAACTGCATTCTTTGTCCTGCCGCACGAACAGATTTTGTTTCATCGATCAGCGCCAGGAGCATTGCTGTTTTGCTGTCGAAAAAAACTTTCTCTTTGGCAAGGGAAACGCTAACTACAGGACGCACCAATTGATTGTTGTGATAATCTACCAGCGCCGCGAAATCCTCCGGTGTGTCCGCATCGTAAAGTGTGCCGGGATCTTCTACGGGGACGCACAGTATAGGCACACCACATCGCTCAGTTGCGCCTCGCAGCCCTTGTTCGCCACTGTCACACAAGATTTTTGAGATCAACCTATTGTCTATCAAAAGGGGATGCCCCTTCTCACCCCGGCACACCGGGCAAGCCAATGCGGCATCGGTTGCCAACATTGCTTGTACGGTGTTGGGTGTAAAAAGGGGGATATCCACCGGTGTAAACAACACTTTGTCGCATTTGTTCTGCAAATAGCGCAAACCGATTTTCACGGAATCAAACATTTGGGTCGTTTCATAGTTTTCGTTTCTCAGAAAAATGATTCCGTTACCAGCTAAGTGACGCTCCAATGTAACTGCATTATAGCCGGTAACCATAACGACTTTATTAACCCCCGATCTGTTGAATGTCGCAACAATTCTCTGGGCAATCGAAATCGTACCAATATTAAGCATTGGTTTAAATTCACCCATGCGGCTGGACATGCCTGCCGCAACGATCAATGCGCCAACTTCCATAGAAAATCCCCCAAACGTGCGGTTTTCCAAATTATACTACAATTTTATCGAATTGTAAATAAATACAATTCGAAATATATACTCCCAGGAAAGCAAAAAGCCACCCTCGCATCAAGCGAGGGTGGCTGATGGAAATCAATTAGAGCAGAATATACTTCAGAACGAAGAGGGCTGCCAGGATGTACATCAGGACAGTAACCTTCTTTCTGTTTTCCTTACCGGTGCAAGCATTGATGACAACGTAGGAGATGATACCCAGAGAGATGCCTTCAGAGATGCAGTACAGGAAGGGCATAGCCATAATTGCGATGAATGCGGGAATGGCTTCGGAGTAATCCTTGAAGTCGATCTTGACAACTGCAGTCATCATCATGAAGCCCACGACGATCAGAGCGGGAGCAGTTGCGAAGGAGGGGATTGCCAGGAACAGGGGGGACAGGAACAGAGACAGAGCGAACAGAATTGCAGTGACGATGCCGGTCAGACCGGTACGGCCGCCTTCTGCAACACCTGCAGCAGACTCAACGTAAGTAGTAACAGTGGTAGTGCCGCATGCTGCGCCGAAGGTGGTAGCAATTGCGTCAGCCAGCATAGCGCCCTTAGCCTTGGGCAGCTTGCCATCCTTATCCAGCAGATCAGCCTGGGAAGCAACACCGATCAGGGTGCCCATGGTATCAAACACGTCCACAAATAGGAATGCGAACATGATGATGAAGAAGTCAAAGGTCTTCATGATGGAGAAGTCGATCTGCATGAAGGTGGGAGCCATGCTGGGAACTGCCAGACCATTGGAGAAGTCGGGGAACAGGCTGTAGAAACCAGCTTCGGGGTTGGGAACATAAATACCAGCCAGCTGGCAGATCATGCCCAGTGCCCAGGTAGCCAGAACGCCCCACAGGATGCCGCCCTTGATCTTCTTGACCATAAAGACAGCGGTGATCAGGGTACCGACCAGAGCCAGAACGACGCTGATGCCCACAGAGGAGAAGGAGCCGTCGCTGATGGAAGCGCTGAAGGAGAACATATCGACCAGAGTGGAATCGTTATTCACAACGATCTTAGCATTCTGCAGGCCGATGAAGGTGATAAAGAAACCGATACCAACAGAAACGCCATGCTTCAGGTTGGTGGGAATAGCATTGAAGATTGCTTCACGGACGTTGGTAACAGACAGGATGATGAAGATGATACCTTCAACAAAAATGGCTGCCAGTGCCTGCTGCCAGCTGTAGCCCATGCCCAGAACGACAGTGTAAGCAAAGTAGGCGTTCAGACCCATTGCGGGAGCCAGCGCAAAGGGATGGTTGGAAAATACTGCCATCAGGATGGTGCCAACCGCAGAAGCGATTGCGGTTGCGGTGAAGACTGCGCCGCTATCCATGCCGGAAGCAGACAGAATGCTGGGGTTAACTGCCAAGATGTAAGCCATGGTCATAAACATGGTGATACCGGCCACAATCTCGGTCTTTACATTGGTGTTGCGCTCTTTCAGATGAAAGATCTTGTCAAGATTCATGATAATTCCCTTCTTTATTATTTATTTAGAATTATTGCCATTGTGATTATAGCGTGTATCCCAATCTTTGTCAATGGATATTTGAATATAATATGAACAATTCAAAGGAGTGATTTTACAGCATCCACCATGGCTTGATAGCCGGTGCATCTACAAAGATTCCCGGACAAACCGCGTCGAATTTCTTCCTCCGTGGGATTCGGAATTTCATCCAGCAAAGCACAGGTCGCCATGATCATACCGGGAGAGCAGAAGCCGCACTGAACAGCTCCGTGATCTACAAACGCTTGCTGAATTCTTGCCAGCTTGGGATTCTTCTCAACGCCTTCCACAGTCATGATCTCACATCCATCCGCCTGAATGGCCGGATAAATACAGGAATTGACGCTCTTTCCGTTCACTAGGATCGTACATGCACCGCAATCACCTTCACCGCAGCTCTCTTTTGTTCCGGTAAGGCCAAGTTTTTCTCTCAGCACATGGAGCAGGGTCTCTGTCGGCTCAATTTGGATCGTATGTAATTCTCCGTTAACTTTCAGCTGAATGCTTAACATACGGATTCCTCCTTCCACAACTGCTTCAAATTATGCATCAGCATGCGAAATGCCACGCTCTGACGGTATTCCTTGGTTGCGCGGACATCATCGATAGGACAAATATCTTTCAACAGTGCTTCTTTCAGCGCTACCTTAAATTCAGTGCTATCCAATGCGGATGCTTCCGTTCCTTTCAGTATGGCTTCTGCATGGTATGCACGTACTGCGATAGGCGCTACAGAACCCAGCGCCACACGGATTTCCTGGATCTTGCCTTGCTCGGTTTCCATGTAGACAGCCTGATTGCAAATGGCAATAGCCAAGGCATTACGCTTACCGGCTTTACTGAACACAGAATGGCCCTTTTTTGTGGGAATGATGATCTCGGTCATCAACTCTCCGGACCTTAAATCCGTTCTTCCCGGGCCCTTCATAAACTCCGAAAGAGCAACGATTCTTTCACCCGACACAGACTTTAATACAACGGTTGCATCCAAAGCTATCAACGCTGGCACAGAATCTGCAGCAGGAGATGCGGAAACAATATTGCCGCCTACAGTACCTCTGTTGCGGATCTGCGGTGCGCCTACTTGCGCAGCGGCCATAGTAAAGCAATTGGCACCGGGTATTGCCAGCTTCTCGGCGCAGGCAAAATTCACCATACTGCCAATATGCCAGCCATCTTCTTTCTGGATAACCTGCTTTAAATCCTGCAGTTTATCCAAACTGACATAATCTTTATCCAAAAACTTTCCGTGTTTTCTGTCCACATAGAGGTTTGTTCCGCCTGCGCAGGCCATAGTGTTTTCCTTGGCCAAATTTGTGATTGCCTCTTCTACAGTCAACGGCTGATAAAACATAGACATATGATCAACCTCCTACACATTCTTCGCGTGCTTCCAAAGCCTTCAGAATTTCTTCCGGACTCAAGGGCAGTTTTGTAAGTATTGCGCCGGATGCCTGACGAACTGCCTCGTTGATGGCGGGAGCGATGGAAACTGTGGAGACTTCCGCGGCACCTTTGACACCCATGGGACCGGATGCTTCGTAAGCGTCCACATGATAGCTTGCGATGTTGGGTACATCCAAGGCAGTAGGCATTAAATAAGTTGCGAAATTCTTGTGAATCAGCTGACCATCTTTCCAGGTACAGTCCTCGCCCAGGCAGAAACCGATGGACATGCCGATACCGCCCTGGATCTGGCCTGCAAGACCGAGGGGATTGATCACCTTGCCGCATTCTGTAGCGGCTGCGATGTCCAGCAAGGATACGCTGCCGGTAATGGGATCCACACGCAGTTTCACTGCCTGTGCCACGAAGGTGTACATGGCATGAGGGAAGCCAATGCGGCCCAGATCCTTAGAGGATTCGGGGAATGCCGCTTCGCCCATGGCTATGTCGGAAGAAAGACCTGCTTCCTTCATCTTCTTATACTGTTTTACCGCCGCCATAAGTGCATTGCCGGCAATGAAAACAGAACGGGAAGCTGCAGTGCAGCCGCAGTCTTCGGTCTTGTCGGTATCCGCCATGATCATATGGATGTTTTCAATATCAGTTTCCAAAAGGTCTGCCGCCATGGCTGCCAGCGCCGTGGTGCTGCCCTGACCGATATCTACCAGACCGCAGCCAATGTCAAAACCGCCGTCTTCCCGCTCCCGCACGGATACTTTCGCATTGTCGGGAATCTTCTGACCTAGACCGCAGCTCAAGAAACCACCGGCCACACCGTAACCCACATAAGGATCGGTGTTGGATTCCCGTTCTTTCCACAAATCGGATTCCTGCACCAATTTCAGCGCTTCCCGCAGGCCGACGCAATGATCCATGGGCTGCCCCAAAGCACCCACAGAGCCCTGCACCAGCGCATTATCCAAACGCATGCCGATGGGATCCAAACCCAGCTGCGCAACGGCACGGCTGATAATGGATTCAGTTGCGAAAGCACCCTGAGGCGCGCCAAAGCCACGCATGGCATGAGCGATGGGCTTGTTGGTGTAGTAGGTTTCGGTTTTCAGGCGGACATTGGGAATTTCGTAAGGTCCGGGGAAGTGCTCCGTAAACAGGCCGTGCACAGAGGCACCGTAGCCGGCATAAGCGCCCGTATCCAAAATAGCGCTTCCGTCGAAGGCCAAAATCTTTCCCTCTTTGCTGAAACCCATTTTTACATGGGTCTTAATGCCATGGCGCTTATAGGTACAAGCCAGAACTTCCTCTCTGTCAAAAACGACCTTTGCCGGGCGCTTGGTCAGCCAGGAGACCAAGCTGGGGTAGATCTGGCAGGTATGTCCGTCCTTGCCGCCGAAGCCGCCGCCTACAAAGGCAGCACGCACACGCACTTGCTCCGGTGCCAAACCCAAAGCTCGGCAGATCATGAGCCGGTCGGCAAACACATTCTGAGAAGCGGTATAGACCATCAGACGGTCATCTTCCACATAGGCAAAGCAGGCATCCGGCTCCATATAGCCGTGATCCTGAGCGGGGGTCTCAAAATCGTCTTCTACAATGAGATAACTCTCTTCAAATGCTTTTTCTACATCGCCTTTTTCGTGGAAAAAGTCTGCCAGCAGATTGGAATCCCCGTGCAGCACCGGCAGGGCGGGATCCTTGGCGTCTTCTGTGTTGCGGACAATGGGCAGGCACTCGTACTCGACCTTCACCAGTTTTGCCGCTTCCTTGGCTTTTTCCCGGGTGTCCGCCGCGATGATCGCAATGGGCTCCCCGCGGAAACGGATCCTATCATAGGCCAGAACTGGGGTATCACAGAAAATATCCGCAACTACATTTTCGGCGAAATCTTTTCCGGTGAAGACCAGCACATCTTCGGGAAGGGCGGAAACATCAAGGGTGTGGACCGAGCCATGACTGATCTCAGAACGAACAAGAGCCAGCTCAAGCATATTTTCCATACGATAGTCGCCAGCATATAAGGCACGACCGGTAGCCTTGTCCATGCCTTCCAGCCGTCCGCGTTTTTCTCCAACGTATTGTCTCATTCTTTCTTCATCCTTTCTGTCAATAAACCGATGATTTGCATAGTATTTCCATTATAACATCTATTTTAGGCAGACGCAATTAAAAATTATCCGCCATTGAAATTTTAAAAGCTGGTGTCGAAGCAGAGCACCTGATTTGGTAAAGATAGAATCTTCTAAGCCAAATGTTTATAGTCAAGGTCTCTCCTACGACAAAAAAGAAGGCCTTGGTCATCGTTTCCGATGACACAAGGTCTTCAAATTTACGATATTGCTTGATTCATCCAATTGCGAAAAGATAAAGTAAATTTCCATGAAGAGGATAAATCAAATTTGCTGAAACATTTCGAAGCAAAGAGAAAAAGTGGGATGAAATCAAGGGATTTCAGCCCACTCAGAGTCAATGTGCGATTATTCCCATTCATTTTTAGGATTCTTCTTTGGCTTATTTATGCCCTAAATATTATTCCAAACAGCAATTTTGAACCTGTTATTCCACCCATTATTTCATTTATCAAAATTTTTGTTGCAGAAAATGTTGCAAAACCGCTTGCGGGATAGTGTCAGGTGGTTGTGAGGTAACTGCTTGTTATAACAGGTGTGCGTTTATCTTCCGCTGATCTGACGGCGGCAATAGATACGACTTCCGAGGAATGCCAGCAGCGATGCGCCGACAATGTAGATCAAAGGAACGATTTGATATGAGGTGAAATGCGTTCCGAACAGAGAAACCAACCGAAGGTCAAAAGTGTTCCACATTGACAAAAAGCAGGTGGGCAGATAATCCCATATCTGTCCCAATATGCGATACTGTTCCGGTATCTGAATAATCATTCCTGCAAGGATCATGCCGGTGGTAACTGACATTGCGGCAATACTGCTACTAAAAAGTTCGGACAAAAGCATGACGAATACGCTGATAAAAATCGCAGTTACAATCAGACATCCGTATGCAACAAGACATGCTTGTCCTATAGTTATATTGCCTGCATAGCCGGTATAAAATAGCTGTATTGCGGCATCAAAACCCTCCGAACCGTATACCCGCAGACTCAGCACCCAGGTCAGCAATGCCATAAGCAATGCACCCACACAGCCAACTGTGATTCCTGAAAGCAGCTTGACCCAATAG
>JAZNIL010000080.1:0-14315 GCA_045577435.1 Faecousia sp.
CTTTCTTCTAGTGTAAAATGTGTGTAGGACAATATGCTCACCTCTGTGTTGTGTGTTTGTGTGGTAACTAACATTTTACACTAAGGTTGGCATATTGTCTTATTTTATTTTGGGTGTTGCACTTCGTATTGTAACCTACCCTTCTCCCCTGTTAATGGGTGGCTCAGCGTTATGCTTTCCCCAACAGCAGGCGTGGTGAAATGCTCCCCGGCAATGTTTTCATGCTGACGCTCCATGAGAACAGAAAGCGCATACAAATTCTCTCCGTCCACGCCGTTCCATGGATAACTCCAACGACGGATCGCCCATGCCCGGTTTTCGTCCAGTCCATAATGTGCCAGGATGGGCTTTACGGTTTCATTCTGGCCAGCAGCCCCGTCCAAACAGGATTCCGGCAACCAAGTCATACCACAGCCATGACCGTTTTCCAGTGGCTGCCAATTGCAGGTAACCTTCCCATAAAAGCGAGCGTTCAGCGGATGCTCCCGTTGGATCTGTTCCTGCTGTTCTTTGGTGTAACAGTTGCGGCTTTCATTCAGCAGATCCCATTTATCAATAAAGTTCTTCACTTCCTTGGGATCCGCTTCCATAAAGTAATCTATAACCAGCCCCTGGTCACATAGATAAGCGGCGGGGATGTACCATTTTTCGCTGCCCCAATAAAAGGTTTTTCCCACAGACACTTCCCTGCCCGGCTTCCCATCACTGCTCCAAAAACCACCTTCGTAGGTTACCTTCCATTCCGTTTCAGGTGCAGCCGGGTTCATGTCAATGTCATAGTAGTCCTGGGTGTAGGGGATTTTGGACAGGTCAAATTCAGCTTGAAGCTTTTTAACATAAGCAAAGGCATCCTCAATTGGCTCCAGACCAAGCTCATTCCGAATAGCGTCCAGTGCCTCCTGCTGATCCACTGTTGCAGGGCAATCAATCAAAAAAGCCTTAAACTGTTCTTCGTCCCAGGCATAGCACTGCTCCAAGGCTGCCATATCCGCGCAGGCAAGCAACAGACGCAGCAGATCCTCAAAATTCCGGGCAATCGGATATACGCAGTCACCGAAGTTCATGGGACTGACTGCAAAAATCATTTCACCGAATTCGGGTATGGTGCAGTAGTGGATTCCATCCACTCCGGCAGAGCCAATGATCACCGCATCCTTTGGGGTGCAGTAATAACGCTGGTAGTGCTCTGCCTGCTGGATTCCCAAACAGCCATAATTTATATTCAGTTTCTTAAATCTCTCGAACATGTTCATTTCGATTCCTCCATGGGCAGCCTATTCTTCTGCTGCGTGGGTTGGAACAAGTTCTGCAATATCCCACAGTTCGCAATCCAATGCATTGCAGATTCTTACCAGTATCTCTGTGCTGACATTGTCATTATGGCCCATCTTGGTAATAGAGGACCGGCTGACACCAGCAATGGCAGGCAGGTCTTTTTTCTTCAAATCTTTGTCAATCAAGAGTTTCCAGAGTTTCTTGTAGCTGATCACCTTATCCATGCCCTGAGCCTCCAATCAAAGTATTTATGCTTTTATTTTAGCATATAAAGATTGCAAATACAATATTTTTGCATAGGTTTAGGGGCTGTTGCTTTGTTTTGCAACAGCCCCTTCTGTATGAAACGATACCTTTTCTGTGCTGGAAACGGTCTTTTGCGTAATCAGAAAGACCCGCCCCCGGTGCTCCGGGAAGAACCGGAGCGGGAAGAACTGCTGGACTGTTTCTTAGTACGGGTAAGATGCCGGTAAAGGAACAAGTCATTGCTGACAGTAATCCGCATGCTGCCGGGCTTTACATAGACGTTCGCTTGATTCTGCTTACGGACGGTTTTTAACTGTCCCTTCAGGATAAATACTACCACCAGGCCCACCAAAAGGCCAATCATCAGGCAGACCAGCAGATTCTTACCGAAATTAAAGGGGAAGCCATTGATATACCCATCCAGATAATAAGCGCACTGATCTGCAAATTGATGAAAGGAGGCGGCATAGTTTCCATCGGACAGGTCCGGTACAATGACATCACCGATTCTGCCGATATCACCGCTGTCAATAGCCGCACCAGCAAAGCCGTTGCTAAGAATCCGGTATTCCCGAAAATCCATACACACCAGCAGGAAAACGCCGTCATGGTTTTCGCCATAGCCGAAGCCCATAGAATCGTAGGCATATTCCAAATATTCGTCGATGTCGCTGCCGTCCATGGAATCCATGGTCGCCACCACAATTTGGGCATTATATGTATGGCTGACGTCCTTGAGTCTTTGGGTCAGGATGATTTCCTCAGAATCAGTTAGAATATCCGCTTCATCAAACACAAGATACTCGTCCGCTTCTGCAGACACGGCCACTACCAAACTCAGGCAAAGTATTACGGTAAGGAACAGGGAAATGATTTTTCTTTTCATAATCCGCACCTCCTCACAGCAGCCAGAACAGGTAGCTCAGCGCAAAGGCCACTGCAGCTGCCACGCCGGTGACACCAGCCAGCCACGTCCAGAAAGCGACCTTATCCATAGGCAGGTCACCTGCCACCTTCCCAGTCTGACCATTGACGCCAAAGGTAAACTTCTGGCCGTTCCACTGCGTATTCAGAACCCATACGGGATAGAGCGCATATCTTGCCCGACCGTTTTGCAAGCTAATGTTGGAGCTGACCGGGACCACAGAGGTATAGCCCCGAACGGTATCCGCAAAGGCCTCTTCCGTACTTCTCTTAATCCGTTCATTGGCTCTGCCGATGCTTGCCTCAGCATCCACATCGTACTTATCTGCCAGAAAGCCTGACAGGTACGCTGTCTGGAAATCTACGGCATCGCCAATGTTAAACGGTTCGATGGATTCCATGAGTATGTCATCCATTTTTGTAGAGCCATCCACCGGTACATTTTCAAACCCAATACCGCCTGCTCTGGTAACAGAGAAATATCTGATCTCGGAATAATTGTACTGGCTGTCACTCCAGGTACGGGTCTTTGTTGCCTTATAGCGCACGTGGGCATCTGCATCGGTGTCGAACAACCACACAGGCACGTACAGGCCTTTCACCTCTTTGATATGGTTCTGATCCTTAAACACCTTAGGAAGCAGCACCTTACCCTTGTAGTGGTTCTGCAGTGCCGCAATAGCAGCCTTTTTATCCACCTTAAAAGGAATGACCAGATCCGGCCTCAGTGCGCCTGCAAACTGACCGGTCATCACAATGGGGTTGCCGCAGAATGGGCATTCACTTGCGCCGATTGTCTCATCCGACACAATCTCGCCACCACATGTATTGCAGGTGTAGACCCGCAGACCATCGGTCTCCCCTTCTGTCCATTGGGTACCCGCAGCTGTATCCCATGTCATATTCTCCTCGGGCTGGCTGTTCAGTTCCGCGTCATAAGCCTTCAGTGTCTCCACCTCAAACTCCGAATCACAGTAGGGACACTTCATTTTCTGCAGGTTAGCATCAAACTCTATAGCGCCATCACAGCAGGGACATTTAAATTCTTGTAATACAGCCAATTTGGTTCACACCTTTCTACCCACAGTTATATTCAGATAATGTCGCCGTTGTCAAAGGGGTCACCGCACTCGGGACAGAACCGGGGAGCCTTGGTGGGGTCAGCGGGCTGCCAGCCGCACTTGTCGCAGCGATACTGGGGAACACCTGCAGGCTTCTTACTGCCGCATTCGGGGCAGAATTTACCGGTATTCTTAGCACCACAGGAGCAGGTCCAGCTGCCATCATTGGCAGGCTTGGGGCTGCCGCACTCGGGACAGAACTTGCCTGTGACGGTTACACCGCAGGCGCACTTCCAGCCGTCAGACGCAGGCGATGCCTGCTGCTGAACACCCATATTATAGAAGTTCTGGGCCGCGTTAAAGCCGCCGCCCATAGCGCCACCTGCCATGCCCATGCCCATAAACCCGGTCATGGCGCCTGCGGAGTTACCTGCAGCGGTCTCCATGGCATTGGCAGTGGCAGTGGCCATACGGCCGCCCATCATAAAGGCGTTCTGACCGTAGGTCATAGAATCCTCCATCTGCTGAATCTTCTCCATGTCCTCAGGATTCAGGGTGATGGGGTTCAGCGCGATCTTGGCTACTGTAATACCTCTGGACTCTATCCACTCATACTGCAGTGCCTCGTTCATGGCCTTCTTCAGTTCGTTGACCTTGGCGGGTAGCTGTGCAGGGCGCAGTTCCATCTCCGCCAACGCGCCAAAAGCAGGCTGTAGGGCGGAAACAAATTCCGCCTTCATCTGCTCGTCGATCTGGTCTCGGGTATAGGCCTGTTCAACATTTCCGCACACCTTGGTATAGAATAGCAGCGGGTCGGAGATTGTGTAAGAGTAAACGCCGTTGCAGCGGACATTTACCGTGCGGCTCATGCCGATCCGCTTGTTCGTCACTTCAAAGATGATGGGGCTGGGGGTGCCGAACTTGTTGCCCATGATTTCCTTGGTGTTGAAATAGTAGATACGCTGATCCTTGCCGGGATCACCGCCGTAGGTGAAACGCTTGCCCACCGTCCGGAAGGTCTGCTTCAGACTCTCGCCCAGAGGACCTGTAAAGAGAGAAGGTTCTGTGGAACCATCGTATGTATACTCGCCAGGCTCGGCACAGACTTCCACCACCTTGCCCTGCTCGACAATGATCATGCACTGGCCGTCGGCAACAGCAATACCGGAGCCATTGGAGATAATATTGTCAGTCCCCTTAGTATTGGAGCTGCGGCCGGTAATTCGCTTCTGACCCTTAACTACCAGTGTATCCATATCCATTGCTTCACAGTAGAAAAATTCCTTCCACTGGTCTGCCAATACGCCACCAAGCGCACCAATACCGGCTTTAATAAGTCCCATAATCATTACTCCTTTTTATTTTTATCGTAGCACAAGTTATCCCCATAATCAAGCTATATGGTTGGGAAAAAGCACACTTACCGTCCCAATTAAAGCTGAAGATTCAAATCCAGCCCCACCCCGGATATTGCGGGGTGGGGCTGGGTATTTTTATATAACTCACAAGTTTTTCACAAACAGGGCCCGGATCGCATTCAGGACCGCAAGAACCATCACACCCACATCCGCAAAAATGGCCATCCACATATTAGCACGGCCTACAGCTACCAGCAGCAATGCCAGCAGCTTAATAGCTATGGCAAATACCGTGTTCTGATAAACAATCCCCAGACATTTCCGGGATATTTTAATTGCCCTGGCAATCGTTAAGGGATCATCGTTCATAAGCACAATATCCGCAGCCTCAATAGCGGCGTCAGAACCCATAGCCCCCATAGCGATACCGATATCCGCCCGGGACAGCACCGGTGCGTCATTGATACCGTCGCCCACAAAGGCAAGCCTCCTAGCTGGATTCTTCCGGCTCAGAAGTTCTTCCACCTTTGCCACCTTGTCACCGGGCAGGAGATCGGCAAAATAAGTATCAATACCCAAGTCTTTAGCAACCATGTCCGCAGCCGCTTTGCGGTCACCGGTAAGCATAATCGTTTGTTTTACACCGGCAGTGCGGAGCGCGCTCACCGCTTGCTTAGACGTGGGCTTTAGCATATCGGAGATTACAATATAGCCTACATACCTGCCATCCAATGCCATGTGGACAATGGTTCCCACCATGTCACAGGGTTTGCAGGCAATGCTCAGAGAATCCATCAGCCGTGCATTGCCCACGGCCACTTCCATACCATCTACTTTGGCGGTCACGCCGTTGCCGCTGATTTCCCGAATTTCCTCCACCCGGGTACGGTCGATTTCCTTGCCATAGGCCCGCAGGAGACTCTTGCTGATGGGATGGCTGGAAGCGCTTTCCGCAAGGGCGGCAAACTCCAGAAGGGTCTGCCGGCTGAGCGTACTGTCCTCCAGATGGATTTCACTGACTTCAAAAACGCCTTGGGTCAAAGTGCCTGTTTTATCGAAAGCCACATAGCCGGTTTTCGACAGTGCCTCCAGATAGTTAGAACCCTTCACCAGCACACCCTCCCTACTGGCTCCGCCGATACCGGCGAAAAAGCTCAGAGGGATACTGATTACCAGGGCGCAGGGACAGCTTGCCACAAGGAAGGTAAGTGCCCGGTAAATCCACTGACTCCAATTGGCTTCCGCCCCGGCAATCAGTCCAATGACAGGTGGGAGCACTGCCAAAGCCATGGCGCTGTAACACACAGCAGGGGTGTAGATTTTAGCGAATTTGGAGATAAAATTCTCGGATTTGGACTTACGGGAACTGGCGTTCTCCACCAGTTCCAACACCTTGGAAACGGTGGATTCCCCAAACCCCCTGGTTGTACGAATTTTCAGAACGCCGCTCATGTTAATGCAGCCGCTGATAATGGCATCCCCAGCCTGCACGTCCTGGGGCAAACTCTCACCGGTCAGGGAGCTTGTGTTCAGGGTAGATACCCCCTCCGTCACAATGCCATCAATAGGTACTTTTTCTCCGGGCTGTACCACAATCACAGTACCCACCGCCACCTCATCAGGGTCAATCTGTTCCAAACTGCCCCCCACTTCCACATTGGCGTAATCCGGGCGGATATCCATAAGCTGGCTGATATTCCTGCGGCTCTTGCCCACAGCATAGCTTTGGAACAGCTCACCCACTTGATAGAACAGCATAACCGCAATGGCTTCCACATAGTCGCCGGTATTCATAAGCCCCAGGATCATAGCGCCGATGGTGGCCACACTCATCAGAAAATTTTCGTCAAAGACCCGCCCGTTGCGGATTCCTTTCCACGCCTTCCGGAGAATATCGTACCCAATCACAAAATAGGGGATCATATACAGTCCAAACCGCAAAAATCCCTCCACCGGCAGGAAGGACAGCCCGGTCATCATGACTACGGAGATGATAATACGCGATAGCATTTTTTGTTGTTTTTTATTCATGGAATCTCCTCATGGATTGAAAGAAAGCGCACCAGGTCCGGAGACAAGGCGCGCTTCAAGACAGTTGTTTACAGGTAGATCACGCAGTCGTCTTCTACTTTCTTGCAATTTTTGCAGACCGCCTGCATAACAGCGCCCATATCCTCGCCTTCCTCAAACTCTACAATCATTTTCTGGGTCATGAAATTCACAGTAGCAGCCTTAACACCGAGGGTTTTTCTTGCGGCTTCCTCCATTAGGTTAGCGCAATTGGCACAATCCACCTCAATCTTATAGGTCTTTTTCATCCGGGTTTCCTCCCTTTGGTTTTCTGTTTATCTTAAGTATTTCCATTGTATTCATGGCTTCAAAGCCTGTCAACGGGTTGGGACAAAAGCCTGCTTTTCGGTATATTTTCCTTTCTATTTGGATTATTATATTGCCAGACGCATGTCCAAATGGTATAATTTAGGCAAGGAAGGAGTGTGACCTATGGACAAAATCATTCTGCCCCACAATCACAGCAACATTTCGGACGGCCTGCGGCACAACATACCCGGCAGCCAGTCCTTCGAGATCATCGCGGAGGTTTTTAAGATCCTCTCGGACGCAAAGCGCGCCCAATTATTTTGGATTCTGTGTCACTGCGAGGAATGTGTCATCAATCTGTCCGCACTGGTAGAACTGAGCAGTTCCGCCGTTTCCCATCATTTAAAACTTTTGAAAACCACCGGCTTTATTGTAAGCCGCAGAGCCGGTAAAGAAGTGTATTACACAGCGGCGGATACGCAAAAAGCGAATATCCTCCACCAAATGATTGAACAGATTTTAGAGGTTTCCTGTCCGGCAGAAAGTACCCCCGTGGATTTACAAAGCTACGATGCCAATGTGCACATCATCACACAGATTCATGCGCTTATCACCGGGGATATCCGCAGCCGTTACACCATAGAGCAGTTGGCAGAGCGGTTCTCCCTGAACCAGACCACTTTAAAAACCACCTTCAAAACCATATACGGCCAGCCCATAGCTGCCTATATGAAGGAATACCGAATCAAGCAGGCAAAAGAACTATTGGTACAGACAGACCGTCCCATTTCCCAAATCGCACAGGCAGTGGGGTATGAGAACCAAAGCAAATTTACCCAAGCATTCAAAGATATAACCGGAATCCTGCCCAAGGACTACCGCAAGCAGGCAGACAGGCCAGCACCCCACAGTTTCCATCCCTAGGGTTCGCCTACCCTGAATTGTCTGTGTTAAAGGCCGTCTATCGCTCCATCGCCTTAGTATAAAAACAGGTTTTTTCAGGCGAAATTTCTTGTGAAGAAAAACATGCCCAAACTATACCAAGCCCAAGACCACAATGCCTATTGGAGCCACCGGCAAAGCCGGTAGCTTTCTCTATACAAAAACGCGGCCGGAACGGATTCGTTCCGGCTGCTCTATTTTTACATATCCAGTAATTTAAGATCTTCTTCCCTGACCTTGCGCAGCTCCTTCTTGTTCATCATATCATAGATGACAGGGACAACATACAGTGTCATGATGGTTGCGTAGAAAAGGCCGCCGATACAGGAAACGGCAATGGGACGCATCAGGATACTGCCCGCATCGTTGCTCACAGCCATCACGATCTGGCCAAGAATGGTAGTGATGGTGGTCATCAGGATGGGCCGCATTCTGGTCACACCTGCTTCCAGAATCGCCTCCCGGCGCTCTGCACCATCCAACCGCAGCTGGTTAATATAGTCCACCAACACAATACCGTTGTTGACAATGATACCCACCAGCATTACAAATCCAACCATGGCGATGATGCTGACCTCCATATCACAGATCAAAAGCGCCAGGAAACCTCCGGTGAAAGCCAGTGGAATGGTAAACATGACAATAAAGGGAGATTTCAGGGACTGGAACTGGGCCACCATCACAAGGTAGACCAGCAGGATACCTACGCCCAGCATCAGAAGCAGCTGCTCCATGGATTCCATGATCATCTCATTTTCACCGGTGAAGGAATAGGTTACCCCTTCCCCAAGATTCAAACCGCCTAAAAGGTTTTCCGCTCGTGCGGTCATCAGGGTCACATTATATCCCTCGGAAAGCTGGGCAGTAACGGTCAGATAACGGCGCTGATCCATGCGGTTGATGGTAGCAAGGCTGGTGGTCTGCTCCACTTCCGCAAAATCGCTCAGGGGAACTTTCTCCGTTTCGCCATCCCTGTTGGTCACTTCAAACACATAATCCCGCAGTTTCTGGGCATCCAGCACCGCACCCTCCGGTTTTTCCACGATTACATCAGTAGAAATACCGTCCAACTGCAGGGATGCCACTGTGCCGTCAGCGGTGAGTCCCGCAGCCAGCTCCATGTAGACCTGTGCAATGGTCAGGCCATGCTTCATAGCCTTATTCCGGTCAATAGATACATGCAGTGCCGGTGCGGCATCCTCCAGTCCGTTGGACACTTCCCGGATACCAGTCATATTCTCCAATGCGTCAGCGGCTGTTTCCGCGGCATTTTGGAGGATCTGCATATCATCGGCATAAATATCCACAGAGATACCGCTGCCGGTGAGCATAGACATATCCATCATGGCAGAGGTTGCGGAAACCGTACATTCCATATCCGCACACACTTGCTCAATCTCCTTGCCCACCGCACTGCCAGAAGCCTTCTCATCTTCCAGTGTCACATAGACCGTCAGGCTGTAATTGGCGCTGCTGATACCTCCCGCCATGGAAAAACCGGTATCCATGGTTGCACCTACGGTGGCAATACCTTCCACAGAGTCAATCCGTGCAAGCACATCGTCTGCCAGCGCTGCGGCCTGCTCCATATCGGCACCCTCAGGCATGGTGACGGAAACCGTCACATTGGGAGAGTCCATGGCGGGCATGAAGATAAAGCCCTTGGAAAGGCTGGCTGCCGCACTGGCAACAAGCGCAACTACAGCCACAATCAGCACTATGGCTTTATGCCTCAGCGCCCATGCGGCGCTCTTTTTGTAGGCAGGCAGAATGTATTTTTCCATAATGCCTTCCTTGGGTACATATTCCTTCCGGAGCATACCGGATGCCATGGCAGGTACCAATGTCAAGGAAATAATCAGCGAAGCCAGCAGAGAGTAGGACATGGTCAGCGCCAAATCTGTAAACAGTTGCTTGGTAATGCCCTCCACAAAAACAATGGGCAGGAACACGCAGATGGTGGTAAGGGTAGATGCGGTAACAGCTCCCACCACCTGTCCAGCGCCAGAAACCGCCGCCTGAATGGCATTGGCGCGCTTTGCCCGAAGACGGTAGATATTCTCAATAACCACCACCGAATTATCCACCAGCATGCCAACAGCGATGGCAAGACCGGACAGAGAGATCATGTTCAGGGTGACTCCTGAGAAATACATCAGTACGATGGCAAAAATAACGCTGATGGGAATGGAGCACAGGGTCACAAAGGTAGGCCGCAGATCCTTCAGGAACAGCAGAAGAATCAGCACCGAGAACAGTGCTCCCAGGAACAGGTTATTGAGGATAGATTCCACCACCATGAAAATATAGTCACCCTGATCCATCAGGGAAACAAATTTCAGGCCTTCATATTCCTCTTCCAGTTCCCGGAACCGGTCTGCAATATTCTGGGTGGTTTCGGCGGTGGCGTAGGTGCTCTGCTTTTCGAAGTTGAGCATTACACTGTCCAGACCGTCCAGCTTGGCATAGGTTTCATCCCGGTTATCCGTAAGGGTAACCACCGACACATCACTAAGGTAGATGGGATCGATTCCCTCCATACCCATGTCGAAAAGCAGCAGGTTTTCCAGTGTCTCCAGCTCCGTAATCTCGTCACCAATGGACACCATGTAGGAGATATCACCCTCCTGCACATAGCCTGCGGGCATGGAGAAATTCTGGGCAGTGAGAATCTGGGTTACCATATCCATGGTGATGATATTGTTCAGGTCTGCCTGCTGCAGAGCGTCTGTACGGCTGTTTTCCAAGGTTTCCAGACCCGTGTCAATCTGGGTGATGGCCATATCCAAAGAGGAGGCACCGGCGGCAAGCTGGCCTGCGGCAGTGCTGATCTGCAGCATACCGGAGATCTTCTGCTGTTCCAGCATTGCCTCGGCTTGTTCCATGGTCACAAGCCCGGATTCCAGTTCCTTTTTCGCGTCAGTAAGCTGGTCCAGCTGGTTTTTGGTGTCGCTGACCAGTTTCCCAAGCCCTGCCCGGTCGGTATCCTGACTTTCCAGAATTTTATCGATTGCTTCCACAGCACCGTCCGCCAGTTCACAGGCGGCAACCGCCTTTACTGCCTCGGCATCCAGTGTTTCTTCAGTAACACCGTTGACCGCCAGAGAAGCTTTGTAGGCTGCCTGCATTTTGGCAAGCTCTGCCTTCCATGTGGCAAGCAGGGTAGTCTTTTCCGTCAGCTGCGCCGCCATATTCTGGTCTTTCCCCTCGGGATCCTGGGCTTTCAGCCCCTCGATTTCCACCTCAAGAAGCTGGATTTTGGTCTGCAGGTTAAAAAGCTGTTCCCGCTGGGATTGGAGCTGCTTCAAGGCCGCCAGTCTGTCCTGCGCCGCCTGCTGCTGCGCCAGAGCCTGATTCACCTGATCGTTCAGGGCGTTAAGGGTCTGGTAGGTTGCTGTCAACGGCAGCACTGCGCTTTCTATCTCATTCTGGGCTGCCAGAAGCTTATTCTTTTCCGCGGTAAGCTGATTCTGCCCCTGGATCATAGCGCTGGCACTGTTCTTGAGCTGTTCCTGGGCTGTCTCCATCTCCGCCTTGCTGTCTTCCATCTGGGTCTTTTGATCCTGCAGCTCCTGGGCGGCTTCATCCATCTTATTGTTGATGGCATTGGCGATCTTCCGGTTTACCTTGTCAATCTTGTTCTGGTCCAGCACCACATGCAGCTGCTGCTGAATCATGCCGGTGGTTGTAATCCGGGCCACGCCGGGGATACCCTCCAGTTCGTTCATCAGGGTATCGTTCAAAAAATCTGTCAGGGCAATGGTATCCAGCCCCTCCACAGACAATGCTGCCACCTCTACAGGGAGCATAGAGGGGTTGATCTTCATCACATAAGGTGTTCCCACCATATCGTCCCATCCTGCGGACAAGGTGACGATCTGCTGCTGGATATCCACGCCAATGGTATCCATATTCACAGCCTCTTCAAACTCCAGTATGACTGTACTCACATTCTCACTGGAGGTGGAGCTGACCTGTTTGATATGCTCCAGAGTGGACATGGACTGCTCCATGGGTTTGGAGACTTCCTCCTCCACCTTCTCCGGGCTTGCGCCGGGATATGTGGTCACAACGATCACATAGGGAAAATTCATGTTGGGGAGCAGGTCCGGTGTCATCTTCAGATAGGCAATCACGCCAAGCACCAGCACTGCAATCACAGCCACAAACACAGTAAGTGGTTTCTTAACAGAAAATTTAGGCATACACAGCTCCTGACTGCCGGAAAAACGGCATTTTACTAACCATAGTCTAACACCTTGTTTTTATTATATCAATGGTTTATTTGTAAACCTTCTGTTACGATTTACGCAAAAATCCCGGGTTTATACCCGGGATTTATTTATGCAGATTATTCGATTACGGGAAGCTTTGCGCGGCCTGCGGCCAGTTCTTCCTCAGTGGGTCTGTAATTGACCATGTTGCCGTCATGGAAACGCTCATAGGCAAACATATCAAAGTAACCTGTACCGGTCAGACCGAATACAATGGTCTTCTCCTCGCCGGTTTCTTTGCAGCGCTTGGCTTCGTCCATGGCGATTTTGATGGCATGGGAGCTCTCGGGAGCAGGCAGGATACCCTCCACCCGGGCAAATTCCTCTGCCGCCTGGAACACTTCTGTCTGGGAAACGGTCACCGCCTCCATCAGGCCGTCTGCATACAGTTGGGAGAGGATGGGGCTCATGCCGTGATAACGCAGGCCGCCTGCGTGAGTACCGGCGGGAATAAAACCGCTGCCCAGCGTGTACATCTTTGCCAGAGGACAGACCTTACCGGTGTCACAATAGTCATAGGCAAAGACACCTCTTGTAAGGCTGGGGCAGGTTTCCGGCTCCACCGCGATGATCCGGTAATCGGCCTTACCCTTGATCTTTTCACCCATAAAGGGGGCGATCAAACCGCCCAGATTGGAGCCGCCGCCGGCGCAGCCGATGATAATATCGGGGGTAATATTGTACTTATCCAGTGCCGCCTTGGTTTCCAGACCGATAATGGTCTGGTGCAGCATGACCTGATTGAGGACGCTGCCCAGCACGTAGCGGTAACCCTCATTGGAAGCGGCAGCCTCCACAGCTTCAGAAATGGCGCAGCCCAAGCTGCCACCGGTGCCGGGATGCTCCTGCAGGATCTTTCTGCCTACATTGGTATCCATAGAGGGGCTGGGAGTGACGGAAGCGCCGTAGGTACGCATGACCTCCCGGCGGAAAGGCTTCTGCTCATAGGAAACCTTCACCATGTACACCTTGCAATCCAGACCAAGATACGCGCAGGCCATGCTCAGCGCTGTGCCCCACTGGCCGGCGCCGGTCTCGGTGGTGACACCCTTCAGGCCCTGTTTCTTGGCGTAATAGGCCTGGGCGATAGCGGAGTTCAGCTTATGAGAGCCGGAGGTGTTATTACCCTCAAATTTATAGTAGATTTTGGCAGGCGTCTGGAGCTTTTCCTCCAGGCAGTACGCCCTGACCAGAGGAGAGGGACGGTACATCTTATAGAAATCCCGGATTTCTGTGGGAATCTCAATATAGGCAGTGGTTTCATCCAGTTCCTGAGCCGCCAATTCATCGCAGAACACTTCCCCAAGCTCCTGAGCGGTCATGGGCTTGTGGGTCACAGGGTTCAAAAGCGGAGCGGGCTTATTTACCATATCCGCCCGGAGGTTGTACCATGTCCCGGGCATTTCGCTTTCTTCCAGATAAATTTTGTAGGGAATCTTGTTTTCCATGATGTTTGCTCCTTTCTTTCTTGTGGGAGCAGGTCAATAAAAAAACCTGTCCCAGATTAGAGCTGGGACAGGATACTATCCTGCGGTGCCACCCGGCTTGACGCGAAACGCGCCCACTTTTCGCATGCCAACACATGCTGAGCTTTGTTCACGGAGATCTCGGCTCCGGCGCACATACTCAGGGGCCTACCCTTTTCCGATTGCCCTCGGAAGTCCATTCGGTTTTCGCTTCATACTGCAATCCCACCGCCTGCAGTTCTCTTAAAATGAAGTGGAGAAAACGTACTTACTCTTCCTCAACGGTTTAAAAAAATTCTACCATACAAAAAAGTGTTTGTCAAGTGGAAAAAATTATTTTTTGCCCTGCGCTTTTTTGATCCCTTCGGAAAAGGCACGTGCGGTACCATCTGTTTCATCAAGCCAGTAAGGACGCGCCACAACTTTTAAGTCGGATCGTAGCCATGTCGT
>JAZNIL010000081.1:0-21385 GCA_045577435.1 Faecousia sp.
GATGGCTGCGATCAAAACAAACAGATATCCGGCCCATGCCCACGCTTTGTTGCGGATAAAATGGTTGCGCTCGTCCTGTGTCTCCACATCCCATTTTTCGCGATAAGATTCGTCTTTTTTGTAGCGCAGAAACTGGATTACGCGAACTGCTCCCATAGCGATCAATGCACCGCCCATTCCGCTCCAGAAGGAATCCACAACCTCCAGCACTCCAAGAACCATCAGGACTGCACCAAAGATTATATAAATAATGTAAGCTATCATTCTTCTATCGTTTTTCATTTAAATCTCCTCCTCTTCAAAAATGAATACATCTTCAATGGTCATTCCGAAGTATTTTGCGATCTTATATGCCAGCATTATAGACGGATTGTACCGCCCGTTTTCCAAGGAGCTGATGGTCTGGCGTGAAACTCCCATAGCCTTTGCCATTTCATCCTGTAAAATTTCCCGCTCTTTTCTTATGATCTCGATCCTGTTCTTCATGATGCACCTCCCCAGATGATGTAAAGCTTGCTTTACATCGGTAATATAGCATATTGTTTTTAGAATGTCAAGCATGCTTTACATATTTTCTAAAAAGAAAACGGCGGGAGCAAGCCCCCGCCCTACGATTAAGCTGCTGCGTCTAACATATTTTCTATAAATATTCCGTAGCCGGTGGTGGGGTCGTTGACGAGGACGTGGGTGACTGCGCCTACCAGTTTTCCGTCCTGTATAATCGGTGAGCCACTCACGCTGATGTCAAGTAGGGGACAAAAGAAATTTGCAGAAAAATTGCGTTTTTATCCCAAAAATACACAAAAAATGAGGTTTTTACATAGCTCAACCAGAATCCCTAAGTAGACATAGATGAAATGTCGAAAAAGGAGACTTTTAATTTTTCTCTCACTTTCGACAAATTCCGAACGATACCGGACCGTCGGTTATTTCTTCCTAAATAGATAAAGTCCCCGGTTGTCCGGGGACTTTGTTCTTGGTTAGGATTTAGTTTCAAACTGTTTGCGAATCTGTTCGTTGATCTGTACATTCAACGCAGCAATCTTTACCATGTCTGACTCATGCACACTAATGGTTGCGATATCCGGTTTGTCACCGTACTGTGGAAAGTTGACCAACCAATAGCCATCCACACATTTATCATAGCAGATCCAACCGGTCATGCCTTTATGAACACCGTCCTCGGTGTATTTTTTCTTTTCAACAATTACTTCAATGCAATCTAATTCTTTCATATCATTTATCTCCATAAGGGGTTGCCAATCGAATCTTTCCCTTCGGCTCTACCATCCAGCCACTGGTAAATGTGACTGTGCCGGATTGATCCTTTCTGGGAATTTCGATTGTGATGTTAATTCTCTGTCCGTTATGATTCAGCTTGTTTAGAGTATACTCTCCGCATAGATATTTTGCAAGGCCTTGCTGTTCTATTTCATTTTGCAGCCATTTTGCATCTTCTACGCTATATCCCCAACTCTGAAACAGCTTGTCCTTGCCGTGGGGATGGATACCCCATGTGTTAAATAAGTACGGATCAAACTTGCTATATGCACTGGTGGCTTCCGCATTGTTTTTAACCTGAGTGGTTGGTATCGCAACCATTGTGCAATGACATTTTTCGTGCAACGGTGCTATCGGCGCATTCTCAAAAACAAACCAGCATTCGTGCAAAGATAAACAAGAACCGCAATGTAGCAGCCCCATTACCTCATGCCGCCATTCAACCCATCTTTGCTGCGAGATTTTGACTTTTTCCCTAACAGCATTGTAAAAATCTTGATTCATAGTAAAACACCTCACTTTATATTAGAACTTATGTTCGAATATGATTATACTATGGCAACATAAATTTGTCAAGTCCTTGCCAAGGGTAACCTTGTGGCAAGGACTTGATGATCTTTATGCCGCAGCATCTAACATGTTTTCGATAAAAATGCCATATCCGGTGGTGGGATCATTAACAAGGACATGGGTAACAGCGCCGACCAGTTTTCCGTCCTGGATGATTGGACTTCCGGACATGCCTTGAACAATACCTCCAGTGGTTTGCAGCAGACGGCTATCCGTGACTCGCAGGAGCATGTTTCTGCCGGAAGAGGCGGAAGACGGATAGATCTTCAGAATCTCCACAGAATATTCCTTGGGAGTGGTCCCGTCAATGGTAGATAAAATTGTAGCTGAACCGGTTCGGATTTCCTGTTGGGACGCAACAGGCAGCTCCTGCCCTGAAAACGCGTTCTTTGCGTTTCCGAAAATTCCTTGCGGGGTGTTTTTTGTTAGAATTCCAATAGGCTCGGTGTCCCGGATCGTCCCTATTAATTGTCCCGGGTCGCCGGATTTTCCTTTTTTTACGGAAACCACCGATGCCCGGTAGGTATCGCCGTGCTCCATATCTACCAGTGTATGCTCGGGCGTATTCACACCGTGTCCAAGAGCACCGAAGTTTCCTGTTTTGGGATCGTACCAGGTAACGGTACCAACGCCTGTAACGCCCTCTTTCAAATACACGCCCAACCTTGGCCCGTCAGGGGTGATTCGGGGTTCTATCCGCACCTGGGTAATACCGCTCACCCGCTGTACCAGAATTTGCACAGAACCATCGGAGTTTGCCAACGCGGTGCGCACATCCTCAGCGCAGCCGATTGGTGTTTCATTTATTTTTAATAGGATATCTCCTTTTTTCAGCCCTGCGGCCTCAGGATCATAGTCCGGTTGAGCGTCAAAGCCGGCTACGGTGACCGTCCCGTTTTCCAGTTTCACACCAACCAATTCTCCTACCGGCACCAAAAGACTGCTGGCACTGACACTGCACGTCAGTAACCACAGGCTTAAGGCAACAGCGGTGAAACGAAATTTAAGTTTGTTCATCTTCCTGCCCTCCAATCCTCTACGGGACTTACTATTCCGCACTGACCACCATCGTAACCGATGCAAAAGCCGTGAATTTTGGAAGAATCAGGAAAGACTTCTTAAAAAGAGAACTTGTTCCCAGGGCGGCAATTTAGTACAATAGGGAAAAAGGGGGCATGGTAATGAAGAATACAGTGGATTATCAGCAGATGAACGAAGCTTTTTGCGCATTGACCCAGGGTGTTGCGTATAATATTTCCAATCTTGCCAACGGTGCTGCTTTGCTGTGGCAATATCTCCCTGCTATTAACTGGGCGGGGTTTTATATCATAGAGGATGGTGCCCTTGTGCTGGGACCATTCCAGGGAAAACCTGCTTGTATCCGGATTCCGGTGGGAAAGGGCGTTTGCGGCACAGCGGCGGAAGAAAATGCTACACAGCTGGTTGAGGATGTGCACCGGTTTCCGGGTCACATCGCCTGTGACAGCGCTTCCAATTCGGAAATTGTGATTCCTATCCGAAAAAGGTGGTAAAGTGTGGGGTGTGCTGGATATTGACAGCCCGGAGTTTGGCCGTTTTACCAGGGAAGACCGGGAAGGATTGGAGAAATTTGTAAATATCTTGGAAAGTGTGTTGCACGAATAAATTACCTATTGACAAAGTAGGTAAATGATGATAATATGCCTATAAATCTACTAGGTAAATACCCGTTTTGGGAGGAAATAGAACATGCAAGTATATGCTGACAATGCCGCTACCACCAAAATCAGTGACCATGCCCTGGCTGCGATGATGCCCGCGTTTCGGACGGTCTACGGTAATCCCTCCAGCCTGCACTCTGTAGGTCAGGAGGCCAAGGAAATGCTGGATGATGCCCGGGCGAAGGTGGCAAAGTGTCTGGGCTGTGAGCCCCGGGAGATTATCTTTACCTCAGGCGGCAGTGAGGCGGACAATCAGGCCATTCTTTCCGCTGCTTATTATGGCGCCCGCAAAGGAAAAAAACACATTATCTCCACTGCTTTTGAGCATCATGCGGTGCTGCACACCCTGAACAAGCTGGAAAAGCAGGGCTTTGAAGTGACCCTGCTGGATGTGCGTCAGGGACATACTGTGACCGCCCAGCAGGTCGAGAATGCCATCCGGGAGGACACCTGCCTGGTGACCACCATGTACGCCAACAACGAGATTGGCTCTGTGCTGCCCATCGCCCAGATCGGCGCGGTTTGTAAGGAAGCGGGCGTGCTGTTCCACACGGACGCGGTGCAGGCAGTGGGACACATTGCTATTGACGTAAAGGCGCAGAATATTGATATGCTCAGCCTGTCCGGTCATAAGTTCCATGGACCTAAGGGCGTGGGCGCTCTGTATGTCCGCCGGGGCATTCCCCTGGTGAATGTGATAGAGGGCGGCGCGCAGGAGCGGGGCAAGCGGGCTGGTACAGAGAATCTGCCGGGAATCGTAGGCCTGGCGGCTGCTTTGGAAGATGCCTGTGTTAATCTGGAGCAAAACAGCGCCAAGGTGGCGGCGCTTCGGGATCAACTGATTCAGGGACTCAGCCAGATTCCCCACAGCAGCCTGAACGGCGACCCGGTGGACCGGCTGCCGGGCAATGTGAGCTTCTGCTTTGAGGGAATTGAGGGAGAATCCCTGCTGCTGCTGTTGGATGCCAGAGGTGTTTGCGCATCTTCCGGTTCTGCCTGCACCTCCGGCAGTCTGGATCCCAGCCATGTGCTGCTGGCTATCGGCCGGGTGCATGATGTGGCTCATGGCAGCCTGCGTCTTTCCCTGTGCCACGAAAACACCCAGCAGGACGTGGAGCACATTTTAACTGTGGTTCCTGAAGTGGTCCAGCTGCTTCGGAATATGAGTCCGGTGTGGCGTGATTTACAGACCGGTAAGAGAGAATACATTTTGTAACAAAGGAGAGAACGTTATGGCGCTTTACAGTGAAGTTGTGATGGATCATTTTACCCACCCCAGAAATGTGGGCGTGATTGAAAATGCCGACGGCATTGGCGAAGTGGGCAATGCCAAATGCGGCGATATTATGAAGATCTACCTGAAAATTGAAAATGATATTATTGTGGATGTAAAGTTTGAAACCTTTGGCTGTGGCTCTGCAATTGCTTCCTCCTCTATGGCGACGGAGATGATTAAGGGCAAACCTATCAGCGAGGCCATGAAACTGACCAATGATGCAGTTGCGGAGGCGCTCCACGGCCTGCCTACCCACAAGCTCCACTGCTCTGTGCTGGCAGAGGAGGCTATCAAGTCGGCACTGAAGGATTACTATGACAAAAACGGTATTCCTTACGACAAAAAACAGTTCCCCGACTGCGCCAACTGCGGTCACTGCCATTAAGCTATGATCGTATCGACGAAGGGACGCTATGCCCTGCGGGTGATGGTACATTTTGCCCTCCACGGTGGGCAGGAGTACATCCCCCTGAAAGAGATCGCCGAGTCCGAGGGCATCAGCCAGAAATATCTGGAATCTATTATGACTACCCTTTCCAAGGCGGGGTTTGTTGACGCAGTCCACGGAAAAGGTGGCGGCTACCGTCTGAACCGCACCCCAGACCAGTATACTGTGGGAAGTATCCTGAAGCTGACAGAGGGAAGCCTTGCGGCTGTGTCCTGTACCGCACAGGGACCCGCAGCTTGCTCCCGGCAGACTTGTTGCCAAACCAAGCCTATGTGGGAGAAGCTGGATAAGATGATCGATGAGTTTTTTGAGGGGATCACCCTGGAAGATCTTGTGCAGGATACTGCCGCCACCCCAAGAGACTAAAAAAAACGGAGGATGCAGCTATGTCCATTTTTCGTAAAAATGACGCACAGGACTCTACCCAACAGGAGACCGCCTACGCCCGGCAAAACCGGGTGCGTACCACGGTGATGCTTCGCCTGCTGGCGGCGGGCTATGTGCTGTATTTGCTCTACTCTACTATACGCATGTATGTGGAAGGGGGAGCGGAAGCGCCCACTGTGCCGGTGTTGCTGCTGAGTATTTTGGTGCTGGGCGGCGGCGGCATATTCCTGCTGATGCTGGCATGGAAGGAGTACAAGCGGGGCCAGCAGGAGGTTCAGGAGCTGGAAAACGAGGAAAAGCTTGCGGCGCTGGAGGAAACCGAAGAACAGGAGCAAGACTCCGATTCCTCCTATGAAGAAGCTGAAGAATCCGCTCCGTAAAAAATAAGATAATTAGGGTGTGCTGTCACTGGGCAGCACACCCTCTTTTTGGCTGAGAGCTTTTGTAATCCGTAGGCATGTGGGGACAGTCCTGTGAGTAGCGTTATACCCGATTGGTTAGCTGTCCACGCCGTACAGCGCCATGGTAAACCGGTGCAGTGCCTTGTCCCGCTTGCGGTAGATGCTGGATTGTTCTACACCCAGTTCGCAGCAAAGCCGTTCCAGTGCCCCCCGCTCCGGGCAGATGTACAGACGGTGAAGCACCAGCCGTTCTTCAGGGGTCAATGCTTCCAACGCCCGGTTGGTGGTGCGCAGCCAGTTCTGTGCCTGGTTAAAATTGCTGGCAAGCTCACCCCGGCGTACCAGATTGTTAATCAGCGTGCTGTCCTGACATTTGCTGCTGATAATCCGGGTTTTGGAGGGGTCTACACCCCTCAAAGAGCCGGCCTCCTGCTCCAGACGTTCCAATTCCTCCGGAATATTGGTTACAGCCAGACGCATGGCATCGTATTTTCGCAGTTTGTCCGTTGCTTCCTCTCTCCAATTCATTGGATCACCTCATTTCTGGAATTCAGCCATACCCGCTTGGTAGGGCAGGGGGTACTGCACAGATCTTTCGGGCACACGCAGCTGCTGCAGGGATCCTTCTGGAGATACTCCCGCAGACGGTGGGGGAGCATATAGGAAATGCCGCCGATATTCACCCCATCCAGGGTGGGCTGCTTTTGTTCCATTTCCATTCTGGGGTAGCTCCGTATGGCGTCCCACCGGTGGATGAACCAATTTCTCCACCGGACACAATTTTTGTTTTCGCAATTCCCGGGATCCCTCACAGAGGTACAGCTCAGACAGGGACTGTATCTAAGATTTTGTTGCATAGTTACCACTCCTTTCCAAACATCTGCGGCATAAGAACATGTCCTTCTTGTAGATCTCGCTGCCGCAGCGCAAACACCAACCTGCCGGGATTTGCGCCTGGGGGTCTGCGCTGCCTGACGGCAGCAGACTGACAGGGTGCCGTTTGCCCGGCTTCAGATATACAATAATTGGCCACACAAATCCACTTCCTTTCCATGGTTTGTACTGAATCAAGTACATTGTAGGCCTATCATAGTATGCAAAAGCCGGATTGTCAACAGGATAACCATACGTTTGTTCGAATTTGTGTACTTGAACAAGGATGTCCCATTAGGTTCATAGAGTTTTACAAAAAATTCGACAAAATTCGCCCCTGCGGAAACCGCAGGGGCGTAAGCGTTGATGGTTTACAGTTCGATCTGGGCAGTGAAAGCGGGCTTGTCCTGAGCACCGTAAAATGCGGAACCGGCAACCAGTACATCCGCGCCGTTTTCCTTACAGGTCACACCGGTGGTAAGATCCACACCGCCGTCCACTTCCAGGTGGCAGTTGGGGTTGACCTCGTCCAGCATCTGCCGCAGCTGCTTCAGCTTAGGCATCATGTGTGCCATAAACTTCTGACCGCCAAAGCCGGGTTCCACGGTCATCACCAGAACCATATCCACCAGAGGCAGATACTCCCGGATAGCCTCAGCCGGGGTGTTGGGCTTGACCACGATACCGGGCTTCACCCCCAGCTGGCGGATTTTGTTCAGGGCAACCAGAGTGTTTTCGGGGGTGTCAGATTCCACATGGATGGTCAGATAGTCAGAGCCTGCAGCGCAGAACTGCTCTACATAGCGGATGGGACGGTCGATCATCAGGTGAACGTCCAGCACCAGATCGGTAACCTTGCGCATGGCCTTCACAAAGCCGGGGCCAAAGGAGATGTTGGGGACAAAAATGCCGTCCATAATGTCCACATGGAGCCATTTCACACCGGCCTGCTTGGTCATTGTCAGGTCTCGTTCCATGTTCATGTAATCCGCGGACAAAATAGAGGGAGAAAGAATAGCCATATACAGTTCCTCGCAATTTCAAAAATTCATTACACCCCAAAAGGGCAAAACAATACACATACAGCATACCCCTTACCTGTGCGGTTTTCAATTCGCAAAATACACAAAATTTGGAATATTCTCTGTTTTTCTACCCCCTTGAGGTCTGCATGGACGGCAGCGGGGATGAACTGGGGATTTTGTTGCCGGGTACTCTTGCGTCAGGGGAAGGGCGGATGTATAATATAAGATAAAGGTGGTGCTTCTATGAATTACAGGCAGGATAAGTACGGAAATTCTCTGTCCATTTTGGGTTTTGGCTGCATGCGGTTTCCCAAGAAGTTTGGCAAGACCGATTACGCCAATACGGAAAAACAGGTGATGGCAGCCATTGCAGGTGGCGTGAACTATTTCGACACAGCCTATGTCTATCCGGGCAGTGAGGCGGTGCTCGGTCAGATTCTGGAGGAAAACGGCGTCCGGGACAGGGTGAATATTGCCACAAAACTGCCCCATTACTTAATCAAGAGCCGCCAGAGCATGGAAAAACTGTTTCAGGAAGAACTGAAACGTTTGCGTACAGATCATGTAGAGTATTATCTTATGCATATGCTCACAGATACGGACACATGGGACAGGCTGAAGGAGCTGGGGATCACCCAGTGGCTGGAGGAGAAAAAAGCGACAGGCCAGATCCGGCAGGTGGGTTTTTCCTACCATGGCAATTCCGATATGTTCTGTAAATTGGTGGACGCCTATAATTGGGATTTCTGCCAGATCCAGTATAATTACATGGATGAGCACTCCCAGGCCGGTCGTAAGGGCTTGCACTATGCCCATGAAAAAGGTCTGCCTGTGATCATTATGGAGCCCTTGCGGGGAGGGAAACTGGTTAGCCATCTGCCGGAGGGCGCATTGAGACTGTTCCGGAAATACCCCTATACCCCCGCCCAGTGGGCGTTCCGGTGGCTTTGGGATCAGCCGGAGGTTACTGTGGTGCTCTCCGGGATGAACACAGAGCAAATGATTCAGGAGAACATCCGGACCGCATGCCAAACCCAGCCAGGCCAGATGGGTCAGCAGGAGCAGGAACTGCTGAAGCAGGTGGTGGAGCAGATCAATGCCACCATGAAGGTGGGATGCACCGGCTGCGGTTATTGCCAACCATGTCCCAAAGGGGTGGATATCCCCGGCGTGTTTGCTGCCTACAATCGGCGTTTTCAGGAGGGAAAATTCTGGGCGCTGGTGGATTATATGATTTGCACCACCCTGCGGAAAAACGCCACCGCCGCGTCCCAATGTGTGGGCTGCGGCAAGTGTGAGCAGCATTGCCCCCAGGGAATTGAGATCCGAAAAGCTTTGCAGGATGCTCAGAAGGAACTGGAGGTGCCTGTTTATAAAGCAGGCAGAAAAATTGCCTCTTGGTTTACCCATTTCTAAAAAACGCCTGTGGTTAACCACAGGCGTGTTTGCGGGAAAGACAATTATTTTCCTTCAAACCATGCCAGACAGAAGGCGGTTACAGAGGGAACCAGACTCTTGACAGAGCGGTTGCTGGTGTTGACGCAGAGATGGTAGTTTTCTTTAACGCCCCATTTCTGGTCAGTAATAGCGGTGTAGTAACGCTGACGCTGCTTCTCGGTGTGCTTGATTCTGCGCACCAATTCCTTGTCGGACAGATGCTCATCTTCCGGTGCTTTCAGCTTGCAGCGGGCCAGCTTGGACGCCATATCCGCATAAACGAAAATATTCAGAGGATTTAGATTTTTTAGAATCACATCGGCACAGCGTCCAACAAAAATACAGTCGGACTTCTGGGCAAGTTCCTGCAGAACAGCGCTCTGGGATTTGATAATCTGCCAGTGCTGATCAGGCAGGATATGGGGGGTTCCCAGTGTTCTTGCATAGACGATGGGGTAGGGATTCAGGGCGGATTTTTCCACAATGCTGGCAACATAGCTCTCCGCAATACCACTGTGCTCCGCAATGGCGGTGAGGATCTCGTCATCATAGTAGGCAAACCCCAGAGCTTCGGAAAGCCGCCGCCCCAGTTCTCGTCCGCCGCTGCCAAACTCTCTGCCGATTGTGATAATTTTCATAGTCTTTCCTCCGTCGATTTATTTTCAAGCGGCATATATGCCAGCCGAATCTGCTTGGAAAACAGGCAGCAAAGCACCGCCCAGAGTGGCGTTTTCCTGCTGAAAACAGGGAAACCCCAGGAAATATATTGGGGACTATTTCCTATTTTAGCACAGGATAAGCCAATTGTAAATACGGAAGAACCCCGGTATTGACAATGTTTTTTACCTTTTGTATAATCGGAAAAAACGGAACGCAAGGAATGGAAGCTTTATGAAACCAAATTACCGACTTACCCTGTACGCTTGCTATCTGGGCTATATCAGTCAGGCAATTACCATCAATCTGATGCCGCTGCTGTTTGTTGTGCTTCAGGGGGAGTTTCAGCTCAGTGTTGCGCAGATTGGATTTATGGTCAGCTATAATTTCGTTGTGCAGATCACTGTGGACCTGCTGGGTGCCAAATATGCCGAGCGTATAGGCTACCGGGTATGCGCGGTGGTGGCTCATGTGTGCTGCGTGGTTGGCGTGGCAGGATTGGCTGTTTTCCCGGATCTGATGAGTAATGCCTATGCCGGGCTGCTTATTTGCGTTACCGTATACGCAATTGGCGCCGGGCTGATTGAGGTGCTTATCAGCCCCATGGTGCAGGCGCTTCCTCTGGAGAGGAAGGAGTCGGTGATGAGCCTGCTCCATTCTTTCTATTGCTGGGGATATGCCGGCGTAGTGCTGCTGACCACGTTGTTTTTCTCTCTGGCAGGCACACAGCATTGGCGGCTGGCGGCCTGCCTGTGGTCAGTTGTGCCGGCAATCAATATTGTACTATTTTTGATCGCGCCTATCCGGGTTCTTACCGGCGAAGGGGACGGTCTGTCCATGAAGGCAATGTTCAAAAACAAAGTGTTTTGGCTGCTGGTCCTGCTGATGCTCTGCGCAGGCGCCTGTGAGCATGCCATGTGCCAGTGGTCCTCCTACTTTGCCGAAACGGGTCTGCGGATCCCAAAGACGGTGGGTGATTTGTTAGGCCCCTGTGTGTTTGCGGTGCTGATGGGTTTGAGCCGCTGGTTTTACGGCACAAGAGGGGATACAATTCCTCTGGGAAAGTTTATCAGCTTCAGCGGCATACTGTGCATTATTAGTTACTTAATCGCGGTGTTTTCTCCCATCCCTCTGCTGTCGCTGCTGGGCTGCGGTTTGTGCGGTGTATCCGTGGGGATTCTGTGGCCGGGTACACTGAGTATGTCAGCCCGGCACTGCCCCCAGGGCGGTACAGCTATGTTTGCTATGCTGGCGCTGGCAGGTGATGTGGGCTGTTCCTCCGGTCCCTTTGTGGTCAGCACTGTGACAGAGGCTGTGGGTGGAGAATTGAAAGCCGGTCTGCTGGCGGCGATCATATTCCCCCTGGCGTTGATTCTGGGTATCCGTGCATTACAGGTCAGACAACGGGTATAGAATGGCAGGATTTCCTTGCGCGTTGTACTAAGAGAAATCCTGGGTGTACCGGATGTCATTGCTGTGCTTGCGCTGCTGATGGCGGGGTGTTATAATAAGAAATATACGCAAAGCTGGTTGTAGTTGGAGGAATTTGTAGACCGGGAAAGGAGACTCGCTTATGTTTAGCACAGAAGCAATAGAAGAATATGCCAAAGCCCTAAAGGAAGGACAGAAAGAATATAAGGAATGTATTCAGAAGGAGATTGATCCTAACCCGGAAGTCCTGGATGAGATTCTGGGGACGGATGCTGCCAGTGCCTATGTAAATGTGGGCCTGGTGGAAATCCCCGTTAAGCGGATTGTGGGAACTAAGACCGCCGGTAGAATCACTGCCTTTACCCGCAGTTTCCGTCCTCTGCTGGAGGCAAAGTCGGAGTTTGGGGCGAAATGGATTCACCTGTGTAAGGCACACCTGTCGGATGAGGGGATTTATGACCCTATTGAGTGCTTTGAGTACCTGGGAAATTTCTACGTACAGGAGGGCAACAAGCGGGTCAGTGTCCTGCGGTATTTTGGCGCTGCCAGGATTACAGGAAATGTCAAACGGATTATGCCTGCGCAGGTCAGCAACCCCAGAATCAAGGCCTACCATGAATTTCTGGAATTCTATAAGCACGTTGGATTGTATGATATTCAGTTCTGTGAACCGGGTGGATATGGAAAACTCCTGAATGCAGTGGGACTCCCGGCGGATCATGTGTGGACGGAGGATGAGCGCCGCCGTCTGCGTACCAATTATTACTATTTTGTGGAGGCTCTGGACAGTGTGGGCGGTACGGGGGAAAAACCCGCGCCGGAGGAGGCACTACTGCTATGGTTGGAAGTGAATCCCTATTCGGCACTGGCGGAAATGACTACGGCGGAGCTGAAAAAGTCCATTACTCAGCTTTGGCCCAATTTGTTGGCAGTTTCCGCTCCTGAGGAGGATGTAAAGACAGAACCACCGGATGAAAAAAATGTGCTGCTGCAAATCATCAAGAGCGTGGACCATTTGAATGTGGCATTTATCCACCAGTACCCCGTACTTACAAGCCAGTGGACCCAGGCCCATGAAGCGGGGCGGATCTATCTGGAAAAGGCTATGGGCAAAACGGTCACCACCCGGATGTATCAGAATGCCACCAATGCGGAGCTTGCAGAGGCATGTATAGATCAGGCGGCCGCTGACGGCGCGGAAGTGATCTTCACCACAGCACCTCCGTTGATAAGCGCTGCAATGAAGGGTTCTGTGAAATATCCCAAGATCCGCTTTTTTAACTGTTCGGTGCGTCAGCCCTATGCCTCTGTATGTACCTATTACAGCCGGATTTATGAAGGAAAATTTATTACCGGTGCCATTGCCGGTGCCATGAGCAAAAACGGCAGGATCGGATATGTAGGCTCTTATCCTATTTGGGGAGTGCCGGCATCTATCAACGCGTTTGCTTTGGGTGCCCAGCTGACAAATCCTGATGCGAAGATATGTCTGAAATGGTCCTGTTTGCCCGGAAATTCCACCCAGGAGTTTCTGGATGAGGGAATAAGGGTGATTTCCAACCGGGATACACCGGTGGACAACCGTCTGCTTACGGAGTATGGTACCTACATAGCAGGAGATGACGGCACCCTGACAACACTGGCTTCCCCCTGTTGGGTATGGGGACAGTTTTATGAGCATGTGGTGCGCAGCATTATGAATGGAAACTGGGAAACCGAAAAAATGGGTCATATTGTTAATCTATGGTGGGGTATGAGCAGCGGTGTAATTGATGTGATGCTCTCCAAGGATTTGCCGGAGGGAGTGAGCGTGTTGGCAAACATGCTCAAGCAGGAGCTGCGCTGTGGTAGACTGGACCCCTTTGCCAGAAGGGTTGTGGACCAGCAGGGGAATGTCCGCAATGACGGGAGGGGGACGTTTACCCCCAAGGAGCTTTTGGAAATGGACTGGTTGTGTGAAAATGTAGAGGGCAGTTTCCCCCGGTATGAAAATGTACTTCCTGTTTCCCGGTCTATGATTGATTGTTTGGGCATCGGTCCCAGCAGCAAAAAGGAGAACAGTCTATGAGAATACTGGCCTTATCGGACGAGGAGTGCAAAGGTCTTTGGGATTATTACACTCCCGGCAAATTGTCACAATACGATCTGATCCTTTCTTGTGGAGATCTGAAGGCGGAATACCTGCGGTTTTTGGTAACCATGGGTAAGGGGCGGCTGATGTATGTTCATGGCAACCATGATGGGAACTATGAGATCAATCCCCCAGAGGGCTGCGATTGTATTGAGGATAAGTTGGTGATATACAAGGGGCTACGGATTCTGGGGCTGGGTGGCAGTCGGGCGTACGGAGGCAAACGGCACCAATACAGCGAAAAGCAGATGAAACACCGTGTGAGAAAACTACGCCGGGCACTGGGCATTGCCGGGGGTGTGGATATTGTGGTGACCCATGCCGCGCCCAAAGACGTTGGGGATGCCCAGGATCTTCCCCATCAGGGTTTCCAAGCGTTCGTAGAACTGATGGAGCAGTATAAGCCTGCATATTGGCTCCACGGACATGTGCATATGAATTATGGCCACAATCAGGAAAGAATTTCCCAATATCAGGATACACAGGTAATAAATTGTTGGGAAAAGCACGTTCTGGAAGTTTCTCCCCAACAACCCCTTAGAAAGATATCCTGGTTTGTACGCCTTTTTGCAAAAAACCTTTGGGTGGTAAAATAATGTATTTCGTGCCGCTGGCATTTTGCCAGCGGCACGAACCTTTTATAAAAAGAGTCGCAAGCAGCCAATGGCTGCTTGCGACGTGATGTAAAACTTCTTATGCTTCCAGGTTGATGCCGGTCTCCTTGGAGAAGACGTGGCAGTTGTTGCCGCCGAAGCCGAAGGTCAGCTCTCTGCCGCTGGACAGAGCAGCCACTTCCGCGCCGGTCATGTCCATGGTGGACACGATCATGATGACGTCCTGGTTGCAAGCGGTAACGTGCAGGTGGATGGAGGAGCCCATCATCTCAGACACGTCCACCTTTGCCTGAACGCCTCCATCCTGAATGTAGATGTGCTCAGGACGGACACCCAGACGGATATCCTGCTCGGCAACATTGTTCTTTGCCAGTCTTTCCTGCTTGTCCTCGGACAGAACCACAGTGAAGCCGCCCAGCTCCACAGCGTACTTGCCGTCGACCTTCTTCAGCTTGCCGTCGAAGATGTTCATCTTGGGGGAGCCGATGAATTCTGCTACGAACAGATTGTAAGGATGGTTAAATACCTGCTGAGGAGTGCCGATCTGCTGGATGAAGCCGTCCTTCATGATGACAATACGGTCGCCCAGAGTCATAGCCTCAGTCTGGTCATGGGTAACATAAATAAAGGTGGTATTGATACGCTCACGCAGCTTGATGATCTCTGCACGCATCTGGTTACGCAGCTTGGCGTCCAGGTTGGACAGAGGCTCGTCCATCAGCATAACCTGGGGATCACGGACGATAGCACGGCCGATAGCAACACGCTGACGCTGACCGCCGGACAGAGCCTTGGGCTTACGGTGCAGCAGCTCAGTGATATCCAGGATCTCAGCAGCTTCCTTGACCTTCTTATCGATCTCAGCCTTGGGGGTCTTGCGCAGCTTCAGAGCGAATGCCATGTTTTCGTACACGGTCATGTGGGGGTACAGAGCGTAGTTCTGGAAGACCATCGCAATGTCACGATCCTTAGGAGCAACGTCGTTGACCAGACGGTCACCAACATACAGCTCACCCTCAGAGATCTCTTCAAGGCCGGCGATCATTCTCAAAGTGGTGGACTTACCGCAGCCGGAAGGACCGACCAGAACAATAAATTCCTTGTCAGCGATTTCCAGATTGAACTCCTGAACCGCTACGACGCCCTGCTCAGTGATCTGCAGGTTAACCTTCTTTTCTTCGGGCTGATCGTCGCTCTTCTTTTTCTTTTTCTTCTTGACTTCTTCTGTGTGGGGGTAGATCTTCTTGATGTTCTTCAGGGTTACACTTGACATGTTTGCTTGACTCTAAACACACCGAGCCTTTCGCGTGTGTTCTTACTGTCCGGGCGTAAAATATCCCGGAAGCTTACGACAGGTCTCCACACTGCCGCACCGTGAGTCTAACGGATGTTTCCTCCTTTTTTATGCACAGGATGTCTATTTGGTGGAGTAGAGCACCCTGTGTTGGAATGATACTGGGAAAACTGGCGTATGTAAATACTTCCAGAAATCCTCATGTAAGATATTAACACAAACAAATAAACTTTGCAATAAAAATTTACAGAAATTTATGTTAAACATACAGATAGTATGCTATAATCATCACAAAGCAATCGTAGCGTGTTTGTGGTTGTCTGCATTTGAGACGGTGTATACCCCCACCTTGGTTTTTTCGGGACTGCTAAAACAAAGCGGTTGAGCGAATTGGAATGATTGTTGAAGCGGGAGGAGCTTGATTATGTACAGACTTTTGGAACTGAATCCCCAACTGCAGTGCTTTTCCGGCGATATTGATCTGCGGATGCGCCTGTACCGGGATACGAAGGCCAGAATCCTCGGCGCTGGCCAGTCCCTTTTGGATTTTGCCAATGCCCATGAGTATTATGGTATCCATCGCCTGAAAAATGGTTGGGTGTACCGGGAGTGGGCGCCCGGCGCCTACCAGCTTTATCTGGAGGGTGAATTTAATAACTGGAATCAGACAAGCCATCCGCTCAAGAATTTGGGCAACGGCGATTGGGAGCTGTATCTGCCGGAGGGAGCACTGTGGGAAGGCTGTAAGGTCAAGACTGTGGTGGATGCCAATTTGACCCGCACAGAGCATATTCCCCTGTTTGCTCGGCGGGTTGTGCAGGACCCCAACACCATCACCTTTATGGCGGAAGTGGTGGATGATTGGAAGGTATTCCCATGGACGGATGGTGATTTCCGGGGAGAGGACAGCCTTTATATCTATGAAGCCCATGTGGGCATGGCCCAGGAGGAGGGCAAGGTAGGCTCTTACCGGGAGTTTGCTCAAAACGTGCTGCCCCATGTGAAGCAGGCTGGCTATAATACCCTGCAGCTGATGGCCATTATGGAGCACCCCTACTATGGCAGCTTCGGCTATCAGGTGAGTAATTTCTATGCCGCATCGTCCTGGTTCGGCAAGCCTGAGGATTTGAAATATCTGGTGAATAAGGCTCATGAAATGGGGATACGGGTGCTGCTGGATGTGGTTCATTCCCATGCGGTGAAAAATACCGCTGAGGGCATCAATATGTTCGACGGCACCCAGTGGCAGTTTTTCCATGCCGGCAAAAAGGGGGAACACCCCGCCTGGGGAACCATGTGCTTTGACTACGGCAGAACCGGCGTGCTCCATTTCCTGCTGAGTAACCTAAAGTTCTGGATGACGGAGTATCACTTTGATGGCTTCCGGTTTGACGGTGTTACCTCCATGCTCTACCATGATCACGGTCTGGGCACAGATTTTGACTCCAATGACAAATACTTTTCCTACAACACCCATACAGAGGCGGTGACCTACCTGCAGCTTGCCAACGAGCTGATCCGGCAGGTGAACCCCAACGCCATTACCATTGCGGAGGATATGTCCGGTATGCCCGGTATGGCGCTGCCCATTGAAGACGGCGGTATCGGCTTTGATTACCGGTTGGGTATGGGACTTCCGGATATGTGGATTAAGGCAGTGAAGGGACAGGATGAGGCTTGGGACATCAATCAGATGTGGGGTCAGATGTGCCTGCGCCGTCCTGGTGAAAAAACCGTTGCTTATGTGGAATCCCACGATCAGGCGCTGGTGGGGGATAAGACCATGATCTTCCGTCTGGCGGATGCGGCTATGTACACAGATATGAATAAGGATTGCCACAACCCGGTCATCGATCGGGCCATTGCCCTGCACAAGATGATCCGGCTGTTCACCCTTGCCGGCGGAGGGGAGGCATATCTCAACTTCATGGGCAATGAATTTGGCCATCCGGAATGGATTGATTTTCCCCGGGAGGGTAATGGCTGGAGCTTCCACCATTGCCGCCGTCAGTGGAGCCTGAAGGAGAATGGCTTCCTGAAGTACCAGTGGCTGAATGATTTTGACCGGGACATGGTGGAACTGACCAAGGATAGCCGAATCTTCTGCCAATCTATGGCCGACCTGCGACTGATGAAAGCTCCGGAGCAGACGATGGTATTCAGTCGCAACGGACTGCTGATGGCCTTCAATTTCCATCCCTCCAACTCCCTGACCAATGTACTGGTTCCGGTGCCTGAGCTTAAGGAATACACTGTGGCTCTAAGCACTGATGATGAAAAGTACGGAGGTTGGAACCGGATTGCCCACCAGAGCTATCCGGCCAAAGCCTTTGACGGAAAGTTTTTTGTGGAGCTGTACATGCCTGCCCGCACCGCAGTGGTGCTGAGGGAGGCACCGGTAAAGTGAAAAGGAAAAAAGCTGCCTCTGCTAAAAAATAAGCCCCGGCCCCTCCCAGTAAACGGGAGGGGCCGGGTTGCTGCCGGTAGCGCCAAAGAACCCCCGACTTAGCCGGGGGTATGTCTTTATAATGTTACTGAAAATAGGACGTTGCCAAAGTGTTGCCACAAGGGTCTTTTAATCCTAAAAGCCTCATTGTTTATGCGGTTTTATGTGTTTTTGCTCTCTTACCATTTTCTTTGTGGGATTGATTGCTCTTTTTTTGTAGATTAGGTTCTGAAGAAGAGCAATAGATAATATTAAACTTGACTAGGATAATTTCTTTTTCCAAATGAATACTGCTGCGCCCAGACCACCGGCAACAACAATGATAGCTGCAACCCATACCCCCACGGCACTGCTGCACTGCGAATCCTCACTTGTAGCGTTTTCGGGCATGGTTTCCGATGTTGCCGGTTTCGTCTCGGTGGGCTCGGTTTCAACGGGTTTCGTCTCGGTGGGATCAGTTTCAACGGGTTTCGTCTCGGTGGGTTCAGTCTCTGCAGGCTCGGCCTCTGCAAGCTCAGTCTCTGCAGGCTCGGTCTCTGCAGGCTCAGTCTCTGCAGGCTCAGTCTCTACAGGCTCAGTCTCTACAGGCTCGGTCTGTGCAGGTTCGGTTTCTGGTTCGGTGACATCATAGACATGGTAACCGCATACGGAACAGTTACCTATATTGTTAGGCTTGTGCGCTTCATATTTAGTTTCGTTGCAATCACTGCAGATCAGCTCATGGCTTTCATTATCATAAAAATCGTTATATTTCCATGTGTGTTCCACAGACTCATACCCACATTCAACACATACTTCGCCATTATTAAATACATTGCTAAACCAGTGACCGTGGGTTCTGGTTTCTCCACATACAACACAGACCACGCCATGGGTTCTAGCAGTGCGATTTCCTCCGTCCCAAGCCAGCTTATGATCTTCCACAGCGGTTTCTCCGCAGTCGCACTCCAGAAGGTGATGGCGTTCCGAATATTGCTCGCCTTTCCAGTAAAACTCATGCCAGTGGGCAGGAAGCTGACCGCACACGGTACATTTTCCGTCGCTGCCGAGAGTACAACTCATGATTGTGGTTGTAGCACATTGTGTACATTTCATGCCGTGCTCGTCATTATAGGTTTCACTGTTAAACTGCCAGATATGTTCATGGGGCGCATGACCACAGACGGTACAGCGTCCGGCATCATCAGAAGAATGCGTGGTAGTCCGCTCTTCACCGCAGCCACTACAGACCATGCTGTGCCAGTAGTCATCGGACCACGCACACTGCCAGTTATGGGTATGACCATGATAGCCGCAGACAGTACAGGTTTCCGTGCTGTCAACTGTATGTGCTTCAAGTTTGGATTCGCCGCAGCCGTTGCAGATCCAGGTATGGCCTTGTTGCCTGATTTGTTGGATCATCCAGTCATGTGTATGCTCTGGTTCCTGCTCTGGTTCCTGCTCTTGTTCTTGTCCCTGTTCCGGTTCTGTGGCAGCTACCCCGATTGCCACACTCAGAATGACGGCAAATGCCAGCACCACGCTCAACAGCATTCTGATTCGCTTTTGCATTCTGTCCCCTCCTTTTAGTTATTTTTTATATTATATCATCATACAGTATTGTTTTCAAACATCCTCAAACAGAAATGGTGCATAAACTTTCCCATAGGTTTTTGTGTACTACATCAAGCAAAACCGTAATACCGGATTTTATATTCAGAAGAAACGGTTCATCCGGGTAGCCTGTCTGTTTTCGGTCACAAAATGACAAGAAAAAGACCTTGTAAAGCATGGTATCTAGTAATAAATTTTTATGGTAACACTAAAATATTGTCAATAATAATTACAAAATACTTGGTCAAAATTTGGTTACGAAAAAGCCGAAAAGTCATTGCAGCGCAACAACTTTTCGGCTTTGCTCTTGCTAAAATTTCATTCCCACTCGCTCCCGAAAACTGTAACTTAAACAATTTTGTATGGGTATTTTTACTCATATTATCGGGAGTGTTCAGATTATCCGTAAAATACGGACTATCAAGATTTTTGTTGTCATTGTGTTGTCACGCTGACAAGGATATTATAGCGAATTAAGAACTAAAATTCAATAGATTTTGAAACATTAGCTCTTTTGTTTGTCGATATATCCATAAATAAGTTTTGAAAGGTCTTTTATACTATTACTTAGTTCATTAGACGTATTGTTGTTATCAAGAAGTTCAGAAGATGAGTGTGACAAAGGGTTAGAATTCCGTAAACTATGAGCCTTGGTGATTACAGTCTCACTATCATCTATCTCCGAATAGAACGAAGTGAATGCACTTTCTTTGTAAAAACCTTTATAATTTGGCTTTTTTAATCGAGGATCACGAACAAATACAAAAGCCAAATCAGCCGTGACTCTATCAAAATAGTTTTTATAATATGCAAATGCAGCCATATAGTTTTCACGTTTCATTTCACAAAGATGCATAAAATAGAGGTAATGAGCTTTGCTGTCGGAAGCGATTACTTCACGCAATCTGTTTACTCTGTGAAGCGATAATGTATTAATAACAGAAACATATTGATCGTATATTTCTTTTCCAACTGCTTGCAGCATAAGATAAAGGATCCTGATTTTATGTATTTATTATAAAAATCCTTGCTTAATATAACATCTTTATCTGCTTTTGTAAGTTCTGTAAAGGGAAACCATTGCAAGTATGCTTTCAGAGAGCCCGTTTTCAACGAAAAATACATATCGCAGACACTTTTCCAAGTGTCATATTTTACACCGAACAACGATTTTACCTCGCTTATACACATAATTGACTTGTATAAGTATACCATATAACAATTGGATTTTCAATATAACCAAAGCAAAGGTGCCGCACTTCTGCGACACCTTTGCTTTATTGCATCAAAAAAACCACCAGCACCGCTGTTGGTTCCAAAAAGCTTTAGCTATGCATAGAAAAAGTATCCTCCTCTGATTATAGTAATGGTGGTCTGCCAACCGCCATTACATAATCAGAGGAGGAATCAAGTCTGGATGAAACTTGACACAAACAGTTTAGCACATACGAAGTGGGAATGCAAATATCATATCGTATTCGCCCCAAAGTATCGTCGACAAATTATCTACGGAAAGATAAGGCAGGATATAGGGCAAATGCTCCGCAAACTATGCGAGTATAAAGGGATAGAAATTATCGAGGCAGAATCGTGCAAAGATCATATTCATATGCTCGTGTCAATACCGTCGAAGTATAGCGTATCACAAATTATGGGTTACCTCAAAGGAAAGAGTAGTTTAATGATCTTCGAGAAGTATGCAAACCTCAAGTACAAGTATGGTAATCGTCATTTCTGGTGCCGAGGATATTATGTGAGTACGGTAGGAGCAAATAGAAAGGCAATACAAGAGTATATTCGGAATCAATTACAGGAAGATTA
>JAZNIL010000082.1:0-110666 GCA_045577435.1 Faecousia sp.
GCTGATTCAATTCGGGATTGTTAAACAAGCGACCGGCGATGATCAGCTGTGCATAGCCGTCTTTTGCGGTTTTAATGCCTTCGATCAGACCGGCACCCTCTGCGGAGCACTCCTGGACAATAACCTGGACGATGTCCTTGCTTTCATGCAGAATGTAGATCAGAGGTTCGCGGATGACTGCGTATAGAGGAATCAGGATCAGCAGCGGTACCAAAGACCACAGGCAGCCGCCACCCATGGATACGCCCTCTTCCTTGTACAAAGCCTGGGTGGCCTCATTAAGCCTCTGGGTATCGTTACCGTACTTCTGCTGCAAAGCCTGTATCCGGGGGGTCAGGCGGGACATTTTCATGGTGCTCTTTTTACCCTTGGCCGTAGCCGGCAGCAGGATCACCTTCAGCAGCAGGGCGAAGATAATCAGTGCTACACCGTAGTTGGTGGTGAACTGATACAGCCAGTCCAACAGATAACCAAAGGGCACCTGAATGATGTCAGCAAGTTTGAATTCAAGAATCATTGGTGTTCCTCCTTAGGCTGAGCGGTACTATCCGAACCCGTTTTTGAACCGCAAGGCCGCCCTAATACGGCGTTGGTCCTTCTCGAAGGGCGACAAGCCCATCATCGAAGTGCCGCCTTGTCTTATGATGGTCTTGCTGCTCAAAAATCTACGACCTGTGCGGGATGGATGATCCGTTCAGACAATCTTGTGTGAAGCAGATGGGCTGGCGCCCATCAATGAATAAAAGGCAGTCTGAGCGGATTAGACGCCCGCTCAGGCGGGTTCGGATAATATCGCTCAGCCTATGCCGGGACAGCTTCCCGGGCAGAGTGTTAGGGGACGGGGTCATAGTAATCTCCCTTATAGAAGGGATGACAGCGCAAAAAGCGCCTCATGGCCAGGTACAGGCCCTTGAAAGCCCCGTATTTACTGATGGCTTCTTTTGCGTAAGCGGAACAGGTGGGCGTGAATCTGCAGCGGGCGGGGAAACAAGGGGAGATACATTTCTGATAGAAGCTGATAAGGCCCAATAACAAGCGGGTCATGGCTGCTCACCTCTTAAAATCCCGGCTTTTTCCGCCAGGGACAGGTAGGCCTGGGTCAGTTTACTGAATTCAGCGCCGACGCAGCGGCTGCGGGCCACAACAACAATATCCCAGCCCGGGAGGAACCTGTCCTCGTTAAGCCGGTAGATCTCCCGCAGGCGGCGGCGCACACGGTTTCGGACCACCGCGTGTCCCAGCTTCTTACCCACCGTCACACCTACCCGATTGGTATTCATGCGGTTTTTTCTGGCGTAGAGTACCAGATACCCATTGGCGTGGCCGGAGGTGGCATACAGCCGGCGGAAAATGTGGTTATGTTTCAGCGCACTGGAAAATTTCATAAGTTCTCCCTAAAAAAGCATCCATTCGTCCGGATAAAAAGGGAGCGGGGCGAAGATACTCGCCCCGCATGGACTCCCGTTTTCGCAATGAGCGAGGCTGTGATTCAAGCCGGTTAAAAATTACGCTCAAGCAGACAGAACCTTGCGGCCCTTGGCACGGCGGCGGGCAAGCACCTTGCGGCCGTTGGAAGTAGCCATTCTCTGGCGGAAACCGTGAACCTTGGAGCGGTGACGGCGGCTGGGCTGATAGGTACGCTTCATCTCGTGTACACCTCCTGTCAAAATCACTTATGCTCGACAGCGGGGACGCTGCAGCAACACATACTTTTGACCATACATAGTCAAGCTAGCATATTATAACGCAAATATCCACTTTGGTCAACAACTTTTTTTGGAAAACAGGCCCAAAAAGCGGGTTTTTTCAACTCTCCGGGAGAAAAACCCGGTTCCGTCCGAAGAAAATTCGTAAAAACGGCGTCCAGCCATGGGGAAATCCTCCGCAAAAACGTTACCGGGCGGGGCAGGGCAGAAAAGATTAGCGACCAGCTTTGTGCCTATTGTTTGTCGGTACTGCCGACACGGGCGGTCAATGACCGCCCCTACATAGGACAAATAACATTCCGCAGGAACGTTACCGGGTGGGGCAGGGAAAAAACGATTACCGATCACCTACGTGCGCATTAGCTGTCGGCCTTGCCGACCCTGTTAACATTTTACCGGGATACTCTTTACAATTTATTCACCCAACGCTGCTTTTTTCGTGTATAATGAAGAAAAATGAAACTTTAGGAGGTTCTCCCTATGGCTATATCCGTACTGGTCGTGGAAGATGACCGCAACATTCAGGAACTGCTGCAAATGTACCTGGAGAAGGAAGGCTACGCGGTAACCACCGCCTCCGACGGCGGCAAGGGTCTGGAAAAATTCCGTGCCATCAAGCCGGATCTGGTACTGCTGGATGTGATGATGCCGGTTATGGACGGCTGGGCCGTCTGCCGTGCCATCCGTGCAGAAAGCCAAACCCCGGTGATCATGCTCACCGCCAAGGGCGAAACGGATGACAAAGTTGCGGGTCTGAAATCCGGCGCCGATGACTATATCACCAAGCCCTTTGAAATGCGGGAGGTGCTGGCCCGGATCGAGGCAGTGCTCCGCCGCACCGGCGGCACAGCTGTGGAAGCCGCCGCCCGCCGGCTGGTATACGACAAACTCACTATTGATATGGATGCCTTTGAGCTGACTGTGGATGGCAAAAAAGTAGATACACCGCCTAAGGAAATGGAACTGCTGTTCTACCTGGCCTCCTCCCCCAACCGGGTTTATACCCGCAACCAGCTGCTGGACGAGGTCTGGGGCTTCGACTATTTCGGTGACTCCCGCACCGTGGACGTACATGTAAAGCGCCTGCGTGAGAAGCTGGAGGGAATCTCTGAAAAATGGAGTCTGAAAACCGTCTGGGGCGTGGGTTATAAGTTTGAGGTGCTGTAAATGAGATCTTCCTTCAGCCGGACCTTTTTCCCGGCTGCGGTTATTTTGCTGGTGGCGCTGCTGTTGGTTGGTACTTCGTTTCAAATTCTGATTGAGGACCATCTCACCGAATCCACCCTTACCGATCTGGTTGCCGATGGCCGGACCATTGCCGGTCTTGCCTCCGCCTACTACACCCAGGACGGCATTCCTGCCCAGGATTTTTTGGTGAACCTGTCTGTGGCATCCCAGATCAGTGACGCGGACACCGTCATCTGTAATGCCAAAGGGGAGCTGCTGCTGTGCTCCAGTGAACCCCTGGGCTGCAGACACCAGGGACTGGTGCTGGACGACGGGGACTTCCTCCAACAGGTATTCGACCGTGGCTATGTCACCTCCACCGGTGTGATCCACAATCTTTATGAGGATGCCCGGTTTGTGGCAGCGGTGCGCATTGACGATGCCACCACAGGCCAGCCTGCCGGCATTGTCATTGTTTCCTCCCCCACCGCCCAAATGACCGCCCTTTTGGATAAAATGTCGGATATTTACCTGTTTGTTTCCCTGCTGGTGGTGGCAGCGGCGGTGGTGATTATGACCATAATGGCCCGGAATATGGCTCGTCCCCTGCGGGAGCTGGCGAAAACCGCCAGCGCCTTTGGTCATGGCAGGCTGGATGCCCGGGTGAATGTGGACGAAAGTGGAACAGAAGAAATGCAGGAGCTTGCGCTTGCCTTTAACAATATGGCGGCCTCTCTGCAAAAAAGCGAATACCAGCGGCAAGAGTTCGTTGCCAATGTATCCCATGAGTTGAAGACGCCTATGACGGTCATCTCCGGCTATGTGGACGGTATACTCGACGGCACCATTCCTCCGGAGCGTCACCGTGATTATATGCACCTTGTGTCCCACGAGACCAAGCGGCTGAGCCGGCTAGTCAGGAGCATGCTGGATATCTCCCGTCTGCAGGATCAGGACATTCCCGAGGAGAAAAAGACCCGCTTTGATGTGTGTGAATGTGTGGGGCAGGTGCTTATCACCTTTGAAAAACGGATTACCGACAAGAAGCTGGACGTACAGGTGGATATGCCGGAGCTTCCGGTATACACCCGGGCAGTGCAGGACTCTATCACCCAGGTGATCTTCAATCTGGTGGATAACGCGGTGAAGTTCTGCCCGGAGGGCAGGACGCTCTCTGTGACCGTCCGCACCGGCGGCGGGAAGGTCTATGTGTCTGTGTCCAACGAAGGCCAGACCATTCCCCCGGAGGAGCTTCCCCTGGTCTTTGACCGGTTCCACAAGCTGGATAAGGCCAGAGGCAGTGTGCAGGATGGCTGGGGACTGGGTCTTTACATTGTGAAAACCCTGATTTGCTCCCACGGAGAGGATATCTCCGTTTCCAGCCGGGACGGGGTCACGGAGTTTACCTTCACCCTGCCCCTGGTGAATTGATTTTTTGTGAGGTTCCTTTATGGACGAGAATTATTATACCCCTGACCAATACCGGGGAGAGGATACCTACCGCACCGGCAAGACCCGTCCCCCTAAGCGGCGCGGTGGTCTGATTGCCATTCTTCTGATTGTAGTAATCTCCCTGTGCGGCTTTGTGAGCATGTTAAGTCTTCTGAATATCCGGCTGTTCCGGCAAATCCAGGAAGAGCTGCCCGGTGAGAAAGACACCTCCCCCCTGTCCTTTTCCCAAACAATGCCCTCTGTGGATCCCCAAACAGGTACGCCTGTGGCCAAAGAAACAGAGGACCCCATAACCATTCAGCAATCCCCCATCTCCCAGGAAAATTTCCCCCAGGCCGGCGGTCTTTCCCTGCAGGAGATCTATGTAAAGGCCATCGATTCCGTGGCGTCCATTCTTTGTACCCTGGATAGCGGCACCTCCACCGGCACCGGTGTGGTGTTGTCTGAGGATGGGTATGTTGTCACCAACTGCCATGTGGTAAAGGGTGCCCAGTCCATTGTGGCCTGCCTTACTGATGGCCGTGAGATGATTGCTCAGCTGGTAGGTATGGATGAAGTGTCTGACCTGGCAGTTCTGCGGGTGGATGGGGAAAATCTTATCCCCGCGGAATTTGGAGATTCCTCTGTGATCCGGGTAGGCGATCTGGCGGTAGCCATCGGTGATCCCCTGGGCGTACAGCTTCGGGGTACCATGACCGACGGTATCATCTCCGCCATTAACCGGGATATTACCACCGGCGGCCGCACTATGACACTCCTTCAAACCAACGCGGCTCTGAACTCCGGCAATTCCGGAGGACCGCTGCTGAACTGCTACGGCCAGGTGATCGGTATTAACACCATGAAAATCGGTGACTATATGAACGCCGCAGGGGTGGAGGGCCTTGGCTTCGCCATTCCCAGCACCACCGTCAAGGAAATTGTGAATCAGCTGATTACTCAGGGCTATGTTTCGGGACGCCCGGATCTGGGTATTACGGGGCAGAACCTTTCCGTGCTGTACCAGCGGCTGTATAACCTGCCCCAGGGTGTGTATATTTCCAAGGTAGATTCCTCCAGTGATGCCTATGCCCAGGGTATCCGGCCGGGGGATGTGCTCATTACCTTTGACCGCACCCGGGTGTACAATATGGAGGATCTGCAGACCATGCTCTACTCCTTCCAGGCCGGTGACACCGTTCAGGTGGGTATCTACCGGGGCGGCAAAACCTATCAGCTGGATATTACCATCGGCCAGCTGACCCAGTAATTTTTTCAAGGAGTATCTACCATGCACCCTGTTCACCGTCAGCAGTTTAATATTGAGGAAGTTTATCTGGATTGTTTTGGCCGCTGCAAGCCCTCGGCGCTGCTGTATTTCGCCCAGGTGGCGGCGGAGCGGCACTGCCTTGTTCTGTCTGCCGACTGGCAGACCATGCAGGAAAAGGGACTTTTCTGGGCCATTATCCGGCAAAAGGTGCAGATCACCCGGCTTCCCGGCGAGGGGGAGACCATTACCGTGGAGACCTGGCCCATGCCCACCACTCGGGTGGCATACCCCCGTTCCACGGTGGCCTATGACCAAAATGGCAATGAGCTTTTCCGGGCCATTTCCCTGTGGATACTGATGGATGTACACACCCGAGCCATGGTTCTGCCGGGAAAAAGCGGGATTCTTGTGGAAGGCTCCCTGCGGGGCAATGAATTGGCAACCCCCGGCAGCCTGCTGCCTAAGGGGCTGGACCGGCAGCAGCTCCGGATGGTGCGGTTTTCGGAGCTGGACCGTAACGGTCACATGAATAACACCCGGTATCTGGACTGGGTGATGGATCTGCTACCCGCCCCCTTCCATAAAGACCACACACCACGGGAAATAACGGTCTGCTACCACACGGAAGCCACAGAAGACGAACAAATCTGCCTTTCCTGGTCGCTTAAGGAGGACTCCGTGCTCACAGCAGACGGACACCGCACAGGGCAGGACACCCCTGGCGGAAAAGGAAGCGTATTCTCTGCCCAGGTTAGGTTTTAGCGGTGTTCTGTAAACCAATATAAAATATCATACATTATGTGGAAAAACGATTGGAATCCCATATCACCCTTGTAAACCCCTGGTTTGCAAGGGTTTTTCTCTGTTTCTCCTGTGGAAAAACCTGTGGAGAGTGTGGAAAACTTATGGGAATGCAGTGTGGTAAATGTGGATAAATTTGAGTTTATGTAAACTATTTTTCTGCGCCCCTACATACAGAAAACAACATTCCCTAAAAACGTTACCGGGTGGAACAGGGCAAAAACGATAACCCACCAACTTCGTGCGCATTAGCTGTCCGCCTTGCGGACCGGGCGGTTTTTTATAAAGAAATCCCCCCGCTTCCAAAGAAAGCGGGGGGACATCATTTAATCGTTCCTCAATTACAGCTGGGGACCAGCGGCGACCAGAGCCTTGCCCTCGTCATTGCCGGTGTACTTAGCAAAGTTCTTGATGAAGCGGGCAGCCAGATCCTGTGCCTTTGCCTCCCATTGGGCTGCGTCGGCGTAGGTGTTTCTGGGATCCAGAATGTTGGTGTCCACGCCGGGCAGAGCGGTGGGAACCTCGAAATCAAAGTAGGGGATCTTCTTGGTCTCAGCCTTCAGGATGGAGCCATCCAGAATGGCGTCGATGATGCCGCGGGTATCCTTAATGGAGATACGCTTGCCGGTGCCGTTCCAGCCGGTGTTGACCAGGTAAGCCTTGGCGCCGGACTTCTCCATCTTCTTAACCAGCTCTTCACCGTACTTGGTGGGGTGCAGCTCCAGGAAGGCTGCGCAGAAGCAGGCGGAGAAGGTGGGGGTGGGCTCGGTGATGCCGCGCTCGGTGCCAGCCAGCTTGGAAGTAAAGCCGGACAGGAAGTAGTACTGGGTCTGCTCGGGAGTCAGGATGGAAACGGGAGGCAGAACGCCGAAAGCGTCAGCAGACAGGAAGATCACGTTCTTGGCGTCGGGACCCTTGGAAGCGGGGCGGACGATCTTCTCAATGTGGTCGATGGGGTAGGAAACACGGGTGTTCTCGGTGACGGAGCCGTCAGCAAAGTCACACACACCATTGCCGTCCACGGTCACGTTCTCCAGCAGAGCGTTGCGCTTAATGGCGTTGTAGATGTCAGGCTCGGAATCCTTATCCAGGTTGATAACCTTTGCGTAGCAGCCGCCCTCGAAGTTGAACACGCCCTCGTCGTCCCAGCCGTGCTCGTCGTCACCGATCAGCAGACGCTTGGGGTCGGTGGACAGGGTGGTCTTACCGGTGCCGGACAGACCGAAAAACAGAGCGGTGTTCTCACCGTTCATGTCGGTGTTGGCGGAGCAGTGCATGGAAGCCATGCCGTTGAGGGGCAGGTAGTAGTTCATCATGGAGAACATGCCCTTCTTCATCTCGCCGCCGTACCAGGTGTTCAGGATGACCTGCTCACGGGAGGTCAGGTTGAAAACAACAGCGGTCTCGGAGTTCAGGCCCAGCTCCTTGAAGTTGGTGACCTTAGCCTTGGAGGCGTTGTAAACCACGAAGTCGGGGGTGAAGTTCTCCAGCTCCTCAGCATTGGGAGCGATGAACATGTTCTTAACAAAGTGTGCCTGCCATGCCACTTCCATAATGAAGCGGATGCCCATACGGGAGACCCTGTTGGTGCCGCAGAACAGGTCCATGACGTAGAGCTTCTTGTTGCTCAGCTCTTCCATAGCCAGGCGCTTGCACGCGTTCCAGGCTTCCATAGAGGCGGGCTTGTTGTCGTTCTTGAACTCGTCGGAGGTCCACCACACGGTGTCCTTGGAGGTGTCGTCCATCACGATGAACTTGTCTTTGGGGGAGCGGCCGGTGTAGATGCCGGTCATAACGTTCACAGCGCCCAGCTCAGTCAGCTGGCCCTTCTCAAAACCTTCCAGAGTGGGATCGGTCTCAGCGCAGAACAGCTCTTCATAAGTAGGATTGTAGACGATCTCGGTGGTGCCGGAGATGCCATACTTGGTCAGATCAAGTTTTGCCATAGTCGGTATACCTCTTTCATAAAATATTGAATACTAAAATTTTCAGAAATGCCCTGCTTCGTCGGCGTATGCCAAAAATGCAGCCTGGCATCCCATATCTTGCAATTTTATCATACACTATCCGCAGTGAAAAATCAATAACAAAAGTATTTATTTTTTATGAACGGAATTTTTGAAAAACTTGTTGCGGCACAACCACTATTTCCTTAAAAAATTTCTCTTGCGGTTTTTCCGTAAAAGAAAAAAAACCATTTACTTTTGTATTTTTATGTGTTACACTGTATTTGGTGGGGATTGGGATTCTCGCGGTATGGCTTCTGGCAGGTTCTGCAAGACCCTTTCTCTTTTCCGTATTTATTGGTCTGCAGCCACAAAAAAGCTGCCGGCCTACCATATATCAGGTCATGGGGACAGTGTCCCGGGCCGCAAAAAATTTTATCCAACGGAGGTTCTACACAAAATGGCAAGAAAAGTTCAGTTTGTGGAGACTGTTCTGCGTGACGCCAACCAGTCTCTGATCGCAACCCGTCTGCCCTATGAGAAGTTCGAGCCCATGCTCGAAACCATTGACAAAGCCGGCTATTACGCTGCCGAGTGCTGGGGCGGCGCTACCTTTGACGTGTGCCTGCGGTATCTGAATGAAGATCCCTGGGAGCGTCTGCGGAAAATCCGTGCCAAGATGCCCAACACCAAGCTGCAGATGCTGCTGCGTGGCCAGAACGTTCTGGGCTACTCCCACTATCCCGATGATTTCGTGAAGCTGTTCGTCACCAAGGCTGTGGAAAACGGTATGGACGTCATCCGTATTTTCGACGCTCTGAACGACGTGAACAACCTGAAGGTAGCTATGGAAGCTACCGTCAACGCCGGCGCCATCGCCTCCGGTACCATCTCCTACACCACCTCTCCTGTCCATACCCACGAAAAGTACGTACAGATGGTCAAGGAGCTGAAGGAAATGGGCGCTTCCACCATCTGCATCAAGGATATGGCCGGTATCATGGGTCCCCAGGAGGCTTACGATCTGGTTTCCGCCATTAAAGATGCAGTTGACCTGCCCATCGACCTGCATACTCACTCCACCACCGGTCTTGCTTTCATGACCTATCTAAAGGCTATCGAGGCTGGCTGTGACATTATCGACACTGCTATTTCTCCCTTCTCCGGCGGTACTTCCCAGCCCGCTACCGAAACTCTGGCCTACGCTCTGCGCCAGTTGGGCTATCAGGTGGATTTGGATGACGCGTGCACCAAGAAGATGGCTGACTACTTCAAGGGTGTCCGTGATGAGTTTGTGGCTGACGGCACTCTGATGCCCAAGTCCATGGCTACCGACACCCAGTGCCTGACCTATCAGATCCCCGGCGGTATGCTCAGCAACCTGCTCAGCCAGCTGAAGCAGATGAACGCGCTGGATAAGTTTGACGAGGCTCTGATCGAGACCCCCAAGGTCCGTAAGGATCTGGGCTATCCTCCCCTGGTTACCCCCACCTCCCAGATGGTTGGTGTGCAGGCTGTGACCAACGTTCTGCAGGGCGAGCGCTACAAGAAGGTCTCCAAGGAAGTCAAGGCTTACTGCCGTGGCGAGTACGGCACTACCCCCGCTCCCATTGACGAGGCTGTGAAGGCACAGATTCTGGGCGACGAAAAGCCCATTGAAGGCCGCTATGCCGACACTCTGGAGCCCGTGGTGGAAAAGACCCGTAAGCAGCTGGGCGACCTGGCCAAGTCTGACGAGGATGTTCTGTCCTACATTGCCTTCCCCAACCTGGCCGAGAAGTTCCTGGAGGAGCGCAAGGCTAAGGAGGAGAACGTGGTTACCTACTCCATTGTTGAGGCTTAAGGAGGTAACAGTATGACTATGCTTACCACTGGTGCTCTGGGCATCGGCGAGGCCGGCGTTTATGCGCTGCTGGGCTATGCTGCGGTTTTCTTCGGTCTGATTTTGCTGATGCTTGTGGTTATGATTATGGGTAAATTCTTCACAGCTAAGAAGGAAACTCCCGCCGCCACACCCGTTGCTGTGCCCACAGTCCCGGAAGCTGTTGCCCCTGGTACTGCCGGCCAGCTGAAGACCTACGATGTCGAACCCAAGACCTGCGCCATGCTGATGGCAATTGTTGCCGATAAAATGGGCAAGCCCCTGAACGAGCTGCGTTTCATTTCCATCAAGGAGGTTAAATAAAGATGAAGTATAAGGTAACTCTCAACGGCCGTACCTACGAAATCGAGGTGGAGGCCGGTAAGGCTATGCTGCTGGATGAGTATGAAGCTGTTGTTCCCTCTGCTCCCGCCCCCGTGGCTGCACCCGCAGCCGTTGCTGCCGCTCCCGCTCCTGCCGCCGCGCCTACTCCCGCTGCTGCTGTTGCCGCCGGTGAAACCGTCACCGCCCCCATGCCCGGCACCATCCTGAAGGTCAATGTGGCCCAGGGTCAGGCTGTGAAGGAAGGGGAGGTTCTGTGCGTTCTGGAGGCCATGAAGATGGAAAACGAAATCATGGCTCCCAAGTCCGGCTCTGTTGCCCAGGTAGTGGTTTCCAAGGGCGCTTCCGTGAACACCGGTGATGTGCTGGTTGTTATCGCGTAAGGAGGCCACTCCATGAATATTGGTGAAATTTTGTTGAACCTGTGGAACAAGTCCGGCTTTGCCGCTTTGTCCGTAGGCTTCATGGATGGCGGTTGGCAGAACCTGGTGATGATCGCCATCGCCTGTGTGCTGCTGTATCTTGGCATTGTGAAAAAATTTGAGCCTTTGCTGATGATCGGTATTGCCTTTGGCTGCCTGCTGACCAACCTGCCCATGGGCGGTCTGTTCCACCAGGAGCTGTGGGATGCCTTTATGGATCCCAACAACACAGAGGCCTACCACTCCTATGGCACCATTCTGCGGGAGGGCGGTCTGCTGGACTTCTTCTATATCGGTGTTAAGACCTCTATCTACCCCTGCCTGATTTTCATGGGCGTTGGCGCTATGACCGACTTTGGTCCTCTGCTGTCCAATCCCAAGTCCCTGCTGCTGGGTGCCGCTGCCCAGCTGGGTGTTTTCGTAGCTTTCTTTGGTGCTATTTGTCTGGGCTTTACCGGTCCTGAGGCCGCTTCCATCGGCATTATCGGTGGCGCTGACGGCCCCACCGCTATTTTCCTGACCACCAAGCTGGCTCCCCATCTGCTGGGCGCTATTGCCGTGGCTGCTTATTCCTACATGGCGCTGATCCCCATGATCCAGCCCCCCATTATGAACCTGCTGACCACCCCCGAGCAGAGAAAGATCAAGATGGTTCAGACCCGGAATGTCAGCAAGGCGGAGAAGATCATCTTCCCCATCGTGGTTACCATTTTCGTGGCACTGCTGATGCCCGATACCGCCCCTCTGATCGGCTGCCTGATGCTGGGCAACCTGTTTAAAGAGTGTGGCGTGGCTGACCGTCTGTCCGACACTGCTCAGAACGCGCTGATGAACATTGTCACCATTTTGCTGTCCACCTCCGTGGGCGCAACCATGGTGGGTTCCACCTTCCTGACTACTCAGACACTGAAAATCATTGTTCTGGGTGTGGTTGCGTTCGGTATCTCCACAACAGGCGGTCTGCTGGGCGGACTGGTTATGTGCAAGGCAACCAAGGGTAAGGTCAATCCCCTCATTGGCTCTGCCGGTGTGTCTGCTGTGCCTATGGCAGCCCGTGTTTCCAATATGGTTGGTCAGAAAGCCAATCCTTCCAACTTCCTGCTAATGCACGCTATGGGTCCCAATGTGGCCGGCGTGATTGGCTCCGCCATCGCTGCTGGCTTCCTGCTGAGCGTGTTCGGCGGCTAATACTTCTACATGTACAGTTTCAGCCCTCCTAAATTTAGGAGGGCTGAAATTTTTATATTGGTATCTAAGATACCTCAAAGAGTTTCTGGATGGATTCAAACCGGTACCCCTCCTGCTCCCACCGGGTAAGCAGTTCGTCCAAAATCTGGGCGTTGGTCCGGGAGGTGGAATGGAGCAGCACCACGGCACCGTTATGGGTGCGGGGGAGGAGCTTGTCAAAAGCCTCCTGGGCGGTGGGCTGGTCATCGTTATTCCAGTCCGCATAGGCAAGGCTCCAGAATACCGTCTTATACCCCATTTCCTTGGCCAATTTCAGATTTTCTTCACTGTAAATGCCCTGGGGTGGGCGGTAGTATTTGGGAAGCTCCTTACCCGTGGTTTCTTGGAACAGTGTTTCCAAATCCCGCAGCTCCTTCTGGAAGGTCTCCTTATCTGTCAGCTTGGACATGTCCATGTGGTGCATGGTGTGGTTGCCCACAATATGCCCCTCCTCCACCATCCTGCGCACAAGGTCGGCGTTCTTGTCTATGTAATGCCCCACCAGAAAGAACGCCGCTTTCACGTCGTGTTTTTTTAGTGTGTCCAGAATCTGCTCTGTACAGCCGTTTTCATAGCCCGCGTCAAAGGTCAGGTACAGTACCTTCTCCTGAGGATTACCCACATATACACTGTCGTATTGCTTTAACTGATTGACGCTTGCCGGTCCGTTGGGGGTCTGGCCCTGTGTCTGAAAGCTAAGACCCCAAGCGCCGGTCTGTATCGCGGCGCCCAGAAACTGGCTGATGGTAAGAACTGCCGCGGCGCAGAATGCCGCCGCCAGCATGCAAATATCTTTTTTGCCCATAGCATATCCCTCCTTGGAATACTCTATGGGCAAGACTTTTTATTTATACAAATCTTTCCAGCTTTTCCGTGAGAAAGAATGCCATTACCAGCTTAATACCGTCCGGCAGCAGGTAGGGAACGACGCATTTGAGCAGCACTAAAAGGAACGTACCCCCCTGGCCCAGATAGAAATACCAGTACCACACGGAGCCAAATAAATAGCACAGCGAAAGTCCCAGAACCCATGCGGTAAGTTTTACCCACCTGCCGCTGCCAAGAAGTGCCGTCAGCAGCCAATACATACCCCCGGTAAACAAAAAGCCCAGAATATAACCGCCGGTGGCATCCAGAATTGCACCCAGGCCGCCCCGGAAGCCGGAGAATACCGGCAAACCCACTGCCCCAAGGAGCAAATACAGGCAAATAGAAATCGTGCCCCATTTGCCGCCCAAAAGCCCCAGACATAAAAATACTCCAAGGGTCTGCAAGGTGATAAAGCCATCTCCCACAGGAACGGCAAGCCATGCGCATATGGACAAAAGAGCGGCAAAAAGAGCGCTTCTGGCCATTTTTTCCACACGCATATACCCCACCTGCCTTTCTTCCCATAGGGTAGCAAAAAGCAAAAGAAATGTCAAATGAAAAGGGCGTGTTGCAGTTATTTTGCAACACGCCTTTAAACTATGGGATGTCTACATCCTGCGGATGTAGGGGCGATCTTTGATCGCCCGCAGGCAACTAATAGTCGCCCCTACGGATCCTATCGGACATTTTTTGCATTTTGCAACACGCCCGTTGTTCCTCTTTGATTTTCTGAAGCTTAGACCATTGCGCAGGTGATAATCGCCATCTTGTACACTTCGTCGGCGTTGCAGCCGCGGGACAGGTCATTGATAGGAGCAGCCAGACCCTGCAGGATGGGGCCGTAAGCCTCAAACCCACCCAGACGCTGGGCGATCTTGTAGCCAATGTTGCCGGCCTCGATGGTGGGGAAGATAAAGGTGTTGGCATAGCCTGCCACAGGAGAGCCGGGGAACTTCAGCTGACCGACCTCGGGAGCGACAGCAGCATCAAACTGCATCTCGCCGTCGATCATCAGGCTGGGATCCATCTGCTTGGCTACGATGGTAGCGTCGTGGCTGAGCTTCACAGTGCCGCCCTTGCCGGAGCCGTTGGTGGAGAAGCTGAGCATTGCCACCTTGGGATCAATGCCGAATACCTTTGCGGTGTTAGCAGTCTCGATAGCTACCTCTGCCAGCTTCTGGGCAGCAGATAGGGTCACGTTGCCCTCCTTGTCCACGCTGTCCTCATAGCTCAGGTTAATGGCGCAGTCGCCCATGGCCAGCTTTTCTTCACCGCGGACCATAATGAAGCAGGAAGATACCAGATGCGCGCCCTTCTTGGTCTTGACCAGCTGCAGAGCGGGACGGACGGTATCAGCGGTGGAGTAGGTAGCGCCGCCCAGCAGAGCGTCAGCATAGCCCATCTTCACCAGCATGGTGCCGAAGTAGTTGCCCTTGGACAGAGCGGCCTTGCACTCCTCAGCGGACATCTTACCCTTGCGCAGCTCCACCATCTTTTCCACCATGGCGTCCATGCCTTCGTAAGTAGCGGGATCCAGGATCTCAACACCCTCAATGTTAAAGCCGCCCTTTTCGGCGTTGGCCTTAACCTGCTCCACATTGCCCACCAGAATGGGAGTCAGGAAGCCGCCCTCTACCAGGCGGGCAGTTGCCTCCAGAATACGGGCATCGTGGCCCTCGGTGAAGACAATCTTCCGGGGATTTGCCTTCAGCACTTCAATCATAGCATTAAACATGATTACATTCCTCCAAATTTTCGGGCTTTGCCCGTATTTTTACAGGGTAATTATACATCACAATCATCCGTTGCGCAACTGTTTTCCGGAGATTTTTCCAGCGCATACCCTTAGCAGTAACACAGAGCAAAAGGTTGGTAAAATTTTGGGAAGATTTTTTTGAAAAAATGTGCTATGAATATAGGAAAAAGAAAGAACCCATCTTATTATTTTTTTCTATTTCTTTTTTATAATGTATATGGACAAAAATCTCTTGTTTTTTAGGAGTATGTATGATAAAATTTAGGTTGAGAAATTGTCCCTCTTTTTCTCCACAGTGCTGTGAAAAAGACGGGATTTATAAAGAGAAAGGAGCTCCGTTTATGTATTCATCTGCCTATGTCTGGGCCAAAATTCTCAGCTATATAGAAGAACGCCTGGATGCGGTCACTGTGTCCGCCTGGTTCGATGACGCCCAGGTGGTGGAGCTGACAGAAGAAAATCTGATTTTGTATTCCCCCTCCGACTTCCGCCAGGATGTGATCCGCCGCCGGTATACCGAGTATATTCAGGACGCTCTGAAGGATATTTTCTCCTCCGATGCCAAGCTGATCGTGTTCGGCGATGAGGAGCTGAAGAGCTACCAGTCCCGGGGCAAGAACAACACCTCCATGGACTTTAACCCCCAGTTCTCCTTCGAGAGCTTTGTAGTGGGACCATCCAACCGCTTTGCCCACGGCGCGGCGGTAGCGGTCACCAACAATCCCGGTCAGGTGTATAACCCGCTTTTCATCTACGGCCCTGCCGGCGTGGGCAAGACCCATCTGCTGTACGCCATTGCCAATGGCATCCGCAAGACCAATCCCAACACCAACATCGTTTATATCAAGGGAGACCAGTTTACCAACGAGCTGATTGACGCCATCAAGACCGGTAAAAACATCGAGTTCCGCAGCAAATACCGGGAAGCAGACCTTTTCCTGATTGATGACATTCAGTTCATTGCCGGTAAGGAATCCACCCAGGAGGAATTTTTCCATACCTTTAATAAACTCTATGAGGAACATAAACAGATCGTCATGACCTCCGACCGGAAGCCCAGCGATATGCTGACCCTGGAGGATCGTCTGAAAACCCGTTTTGAATGGGGCTTGCTGGCAGACATTCAGCCGCCGGACTACGAGACCCGTATGGCCATCATTAAAAACAAGGCCAATTCTCTGGGTCTGGATCTGTCTGACGAGGTGTGCAACTATATTGCCACCAATGTGACCAACAACGTGCGGCAGATTGAAGGTACGGTAAAGAAGATCATGGCATACAGGGATCTTAACAATATGCCCCTGGATCTTGCCAATATCTCCCGGGCTATTGATGACATGTTCAAGAGCGAAGGCAACGCCCTGCCCACTCCCAGCCTGATTATCTCCCAGGTGTGCAAGTTCTACTCTATCGATGAAACGGTGCTCAGAGGCACCCTGAAAAACAAGGGTACCGCGGAAGCCCGTCAGATCGCCGTTTACCTGATCCGCAAGCTGACCAATTTGAGCCTGCCGGATATCGGCAAGGAGTTTGGCCGGGATCACGCTACCATTCTTTACAGCATCCGCAAAGTGGAGATGAATCTGAAGTCCGGGGACACCAGCCTGCAGAACAATATCCGGGACATTACGGCAAATATCAATTCCTGTCTGTAAACTTCCGCAGTAACCCCAAACTTTTCCACAGAGGCTGTGGAATGTGGAAACATTTTCTGTGGACAAAAGTTTAGCAAAAAGGTTTTAAGTTTCCCTGTTGAAAACTATCGTTTATTCACAGTTTCCCTGTGGATAAAAAACCCTTGCCGCCCTAAGGCGTTTGGCGGTTTTCCACATAATTTTCCTCTATTACTGTTAATACTACCTTTCATTATCTATTTTTATATTTATATACATTATCTTCAGGAAGGAAGGTATTCTTATGCGTTTTACCTGTGAAAAAAGTATGCTGGTCACCGGCCTGAACATCACCGGCCGTACTGTGGCGCAAAAAAGCTCTTTTTCTGCCATTGAGGGCATCCTATGCCGGGCCGGGGCAGACCTGACCCTTACCGGCTACAATATGGAAACCGCCATTACCTACAATGTAGACGCGGAAATTACAGATCCCGGCCAGTGTGTGCTGCCGGCAAAGCTGTTTGGAGATATTATCCGCCGTCTGCCGGAAGGCCCTGTCACCGTGGTGGTGGATGAGAATTTCAAGGTCTCCATCCGGGCGGGCTACGCCTCCTTTACCATCTCTGCCGAATCCGCGGAGGATTACCCCGAGCTTCCCGACGTGGGAGAGGGACGCTCTATCCGGATTCCCCAGAGCGCTATGAAGGAACTGATCACCGGCACCATTTTTGCAGTGTCCGAAAACCAGGGCCGTCCCATCCACACCGGTGTGAAGTTTGAGGTGGAGGATGACACCATCTCTGCCATCGCTGTGGACGGCTTCCGCCTTGCCCGGCGCACCCACCATACCGGCGAGCCCACCGGCCGGAAACTGAGCTTCGTTGTGCCCTCCCCGGCGCTGAAGGAAGTGGAAAAAATCCTTGTCGATGGGGATGAGGAAGTGGCCTTTACCCAAGGCAGCAAGCACATCCTGTTCCAGATGGGACAGGCAACCCTCATTTGTCGCCTGCTGGAGGGTGAGTTCCTGGATTGGCGGCGGGTGGTTCCTACCAATTGTCCTGTGAAGTTGACTGCTCACGTGTCCGACCTTGCCAGCTCTATTGAGCGTGTGGGTCTGATCGTTTCAGAAAAATATAAGAGCCCGGTGCGGTGCGTATTTTCTGATAATGTGCTGATGCTGCGCACCAACACCACTATCGGCGCTGCCGAGGACCGCTGCGCCATCGCCGGTGACGGCAAGGAGCTGGAAATCGGCTTTAATGTCCGGTATCTGGCAGACGCTCTGCGGGCAACCCCCAGCGAGGAAGTGGTGCTGGAGCTGACCAACGGCTTAAGCCCCATCGTGCTGACTCCCGTGGATGACAAGCATGATTTTGCTTACATGGTTCTGCCTGTGCGGATCAAAAACGGCTAAAAATTAAGGTCGGGCTGTGAGAAAAGCAAAAACGGAGAATTGACCAATGAAAGTAACTGTTAAGAAAAAAGAGCCGGCAGGTGTGCCTGTAACAATCCACACGGAGTTTATTAAGCTTCAGGACGCGCTGAAATTTGCCAACGCGGTTGAGTCCGGCGGCATGGCAAAGAACGTGATTCTGGACGAACTGGTGAAGGTAAACGGAGAACTCTGCACCATGCGGGGCAAAAAGCTGTATCCCGGTGATACCTTCCATTTTGCCGGCTGCACCTATGTGATTACCCAATGAATCTTGATCGTATTGAACTGAACGATTTCCGGAATTACCACCATCTGGAGCTGGAATTTGACCCGGGTGTGAACCTGATCGTGGGACAGAACGCCCAGGGAAAGACCAATCTTCTGGAAGCCATTGCCTATCTTGGCTCGGGAAAGAGCTTCCGAACCCAGAAAAGCGGGGAGCTTCTGCGGCTGGGCAGTGATTTCGGAGATATTGAGGGAAAGATTTGCTCTCAGGAGCGGTGCCAGAGCATCCGGTGGGTGCTGTTTTCCGGCAGCCGCCCCCGGCAGATTTACCGCAACGGGATCAAGAAAAAGACCAGCGGGGAGATTGCCGGTGTGCTGCCCAATGTGCTGTTCTGCCCGGAGGATCTGATGGTGCTCAAGGGCGGCTCTGCGGGACGCCGCCGTCTGGCAGACAGCGCGCTTGGTCAGCTGCGGCCTAATTATGAGGTGGCGCTGAACCAGTATAACCGGATTCTGGAGCAGAAAAACCGGATTTTAAAAGACCGCTATGACAATCCGGCCCTTTTGGAGATTCTTCCGGAGTATAACACCCGGCTGTGCCAGGTGGGAGCGCTGATTATCTCCTACCGGGCAAGATTTTTTGAGGGCTTGGGCCGGGAAGCTGCCCGGTATCACACCAGCTTTTCCGGGGACAAGGAGCGTTTCTCCCTCACCTATCAGACCGTATCTACGGTAGATGATCCCTTCGCCCCGGTCAGTGAGCTGGAAGAGCGGCTGAACAAGCATTTGGCCAGCCATTACCGGGCAGAGCTGGAATCCGGCCAGTGCTTGACCGGACCTCATAAAGACGATTTTGAAGTAAAACTGAACGGCCTGCCCATTAAGTCCTTCGGCTCTCAGGGACAGGTGCGCACTGCCACCATCAGCCTGAAGCTTGCCCAGCGGGATTTGATGGCGAAAGAGGCCGGAGAACTGCCAGTGCTCCTGCTGGACGATGTACTGTCGGAGCTGGATGTGGGGCGGCAGGATTTTGTATTGAATCAAATATCCGCCGGTCAGGTTTTTATTACCTGCTGTGAACCGGGACGGTTCACAAAATTGGGAAAAACCGTGACCATTGAGGGCGGAAATCTGCTATGATAAGCGGATACTGACAGCATATTTGCAAGGCAGGAGTAAAATTTATGTCTGAAGAAATGAAAGTTACCCAAGAATACGGTGGTTCCCAGATTCAGGTGCTGGAGGGTCTGGAAGCGGTGCGGATGCGGCCGGGTATGTATATCGGCTCCACATCCTCCTCGGGTCTGCACCATCTGGTGTATGAAATCGTGGACAACTCCATCGACGAGGCACTGGCTGGCTACTGCAAGCACATCAGTGTAACCATCAATCCAGGAAATTCCATCACCGTCACCGATGACGGCCGTGGTATTCCGGTGGACATTCAGCCCCAGACCGGCAAGCCCGCTCTGGAGGTGGTGTTCACTGTGCTCCACGCCGGCGGTAAATTCGGCGGCGGCGGTTATAAAGTATCCGGCGGTCTCCATGGCGTTGGCGCTTCTGTTGTGAACGCTCTGTCCGAGAGCCTGCAGGCACGGGTGTATAAGAACGGCAATATCTACCAGATGCGCTTCTCCCGGGGTAATATTACCCAGGAGATGACCATTGTAGGCAAAACCGACAAGACCGGTACGGAGGTTACCTTCCAGCCGGACCCGGAAATGTTTGATGAGCTGGAGTACAGCTTTGAGACCCTCCATGACCGTATGCGGGAGGAGGCCTTCCTGAACGCCGGCCTGTCCATCACCATTTCCGATAACCGGGGACAGGAGCCTGTCACCAAGACCATGTGCTATGAGGGCGGTATCCGGGAATTTGCCACCTGGTCCAACCGGCACAAGACCGCTCTGCACCAGGACGTGATTTATATGTCCGGAAGCAAGGGCGATGCCTCCGCGGAAATCGCTGTGCAGTATAACGATGGCTACAATGAGTCCATCCAGTCCTTTGCCAACGACGTGCGCACCCCTGAGGGCGGCATGCACGAGACTGGCTTTAAGACCGCTTTGACCAGAGTGCTCAATGCCTATGGCATGAAAAACGGCATTATCAAGGGCGATGATAAGGTCAGCGGCGAGGACTGCCGGGAGGGTATCACCGCCATCATTTCCGTAAAGCTGACGGACGCCCAGTTCGAAGGACAGACCAAGGCAAAGCTGGGCAATGCCTATATCCGCACCATGGTGGACAGTATTGTTACCGATCAGCTGACCACCTATTTCGAGGAACATCCTGCCACGGCCAAGCTGATTCTGGAAAAGGCTATGATGGCAAACCGGGCAAGAGAAGCCGCCCGGAAGGCAAGAGAGTCCATCCGGCGCAAGACCGGTCTGGAATCCGGCCAGATGCCCGATAAGCTGCAGGACTGCAACGAGCGGGATCCCAGCCTGTGCGAAATTTACATCGTGGAGGGTGATTCCGCGGGGGGCTCTGCCATTCAGGGCAGGGATTCCCGGTTCCAGGCTATTCTTGCCATGTGGGGTAAGATGCTTAACGTGGAAAAGGCCCGGGCAGACAAAATCTACGGCAACGATAAGCTGTATCCCCTGATTGTGGCTCTGGGCGCTGGTATTGGTGAGGAATTTGACCTGAGCAAGCTGCGCTACCACAAGGTCATTATCATGGCCGACGCGGACGTGGACGGCGCCCATATCCGGACGCTGCTGCTGACCTTCTTCTTCCGGTATATGCGGCCTATGATCGAGCAGGGCTATGTGTATTCCGCAGTGCCCCCGCTTTATAAGCTGAAAAAGGGCAAGACCGAGCGTGTGGCCTACTCTGATGAAGAGCGTGACCTTGTCTCCGCGGAAATGCGGGGTGAGGGCAATGCCAAGGTGGACATCAGCCGGTTCAAGGGTCTGGGCGAAATGGACCCCCATGAGCTGTGGGAGACCACCATGGATCCTGAAAAACGGAGCCTGCGCCGGATCACCCTGGATGACGCGGTAAGGGCGGATGAGATCTTTACCGTGCTCATGGGTGAGGCGGTAGAGCCCCGGAAAGAGTGGATTGAGCATAACGCCCGCTACGCCATCAATATTGATATCTGATTATTTTCCCATAATTTGGAGGTGCTTTCATGGCACATAACCGCAGTTATAAACCGGAGGATATTGCTTTCCCTAACCAGGTAATCACCGAGAGCCACCTGGTGGAGGAAATGGAGAAATCCTATATTGAATACGCCATGAGCGTGATCGTAGGCCGCGCTCTGCCGGACGTGCGGGACGGTCTGAAACCGGTACACCGCCGCATTCTCTACACCATGTATGAAAGCGGATTGACTTCCGATAAACCCTTTAAAAAGTCCGCCACCTGCGTCGGTGACGTGCTGGGTAAATACCATCCCCATGGCGACGCTTCTGTATACGACGCTATGGTGCGTCTTGCCCAGAATTTCTCCATGCGTTACATGCTGGTGGACGGACACGGAAACTTCGGCTCCGTGGACGGCGATCCCCCCGCGGCCTACCGTTACACCGAGGCCCGGCTGTCTAAAATCTCCAACGAGATGCTTCGGGACATTGACAAGGATACCGTAAACTGGGATCCCAACTTTGACGAATCCCGGAAAGAACCCCGGGTACTGCCCAGCCGTTTCCCCAACCTGCTGGTGAACGGCTCCTCCGGCATTGCCGTGGGTATGGCCACCAATATCCCGCCCCACAACCTGCGGGAAGTGATTAACGCCTGTGTCTGTGTGCTGGATGACCCTGAGGCCACCGCCATTGACCTGATGGAGCATGTCACCGGCCCGGACTTCCCCACCGGCGGCATTATCATGGGCAGATCCGGCATCCGAGCCGCCTACGCCACCGGCCGCGGCAAGGTGGTAGTGCGGGCAAGGACGGAGTTTGAGGAATTCGGAAAGGACCGGATGCGAATCATTGTCACAGAGCTTCCCTACCAGGTGAACAAGCGGCAGATGATTAAGACCATTGCCGAACAGGTGAAGGACAAGCGTCTGGAGGGGATTTCCGACCTGCGTGACGAGACAGACCGCAACGGTATGCGGGTGGTCATTGAGCTGAAAAAGGATGCCAATCCTCAGGTGGTGCTCAATAACCTATTTAAGCAGACATCCCTGCAGAGCAATTTCTCCATCATCATGCTGGCGCTGGTGGACGATCAGAAACAGCCCCGGATTCTGTCCCTGCGGCAGATTCTGGACGAGTATCTGTCGTTCCAGATGGAGGTGCTCACCCGCCGCACCCAGTATGACCTGCGGAAGGCCCGGGAGCGGGCACACCTGTTGGAGGGTCTGCTGATCGCTCAGGAGAATATCGATGAAGTGATTCGGATTATCCGCTCGGCTTATGACGATGCCAAGGAGCGGCTTTGCGAGCGGTTCGGTTTGGACGAGGTGCAGGCACAGGCCATTCTGGATATGCGCCTGAAGGCATTGCAGGGTCTGGACAGGGAGAAGCTCCAGAATGAATACGATGAACTGCAGGAGCGGATTGCCTATTATCTGGAGCTTTTAGGTGATGAGAGCAAGCTCAAAGCAGTCCTCCGGGAGGAACTGATCGCCATCCGGGATAAATTCGGCGACGACAGAAAGACGGAAATTCAGGAAATCGAGGACGAGATCGATATCGAAGACCTGATCGAGGAGGAAACCTGCGCCTTCACCATCTCCAATCAGGGCTACATCAAACGTATGCCCGTGGATACCTACCGCACCCAGAGCAGAGGCGGCAGAGGTGTGAACGCCCAGAACCTGAAGGAGGAGGACTTCGTCAAGACACTGAACGTGGCCTCCACCCATGACCATATGCTGTTCTTCACCGATAAGGGCCGTGTCCACCACCGGAAGGGTTACCAGATTCCCGAGGCCGGACGTACTGCCCGGGGCACTGCCATGGTGAACATCCTGCCGCTGGAGCAGGGAGAAAATGTCACAGCCATGGTGATCACCCGGGAGTTTGACGAAAACGAGTACCTGATGATGTGCACCAGCAACGGTACGGTGAAGCGGATTCCCTTTATTGCCCTGGCAACCAGAAGAAAGACCGGTATCCGGGCCATTACCCTGGATGAGGGAGATCAGCTGATAAACGTCATGCGCACCAACGGAAATGACAATATTATCCTGGCAACCGCTCAAGGCATGGCCATCTGCTTTAACGAAAATGATGTGCGTCCCATGGGCAGAGATGCCTCCGGCGTGCGGGGCATCCAGCTGACAGAGGGTGACTTCGTAATCGGCGCGGAGGTTGCCCGGGAGGGAACCACCCTGCTGACGGTGACGGAAAACGGCTTCGGCAAGCGTACGGAGCTGGTGGAATACCTGCGCACCGGACCTAACGGGGAGAAGATTCCCCAGTCCAGAGGCGGCAAGGGTCTTAAGAACTACAACATCACCCAAAAGACCGGAAACGTGGCTGGCTGCTGCGTAGTGGGCGAGAACGACGACGTGATGCTTATTGAAAACGGCGGTGTGATCATCCGTGTCCGGGCGGCGGATATCAATGTGTACAAGCGGGATGTGCAGGGCGTTATCATCATGCGCATCGAGGAGGGCAACCAGCTTATGTCTGTGCAGCCCGTTCCCGGGGATGAGGAAGCAGAATGAAAACCGTAACACTCTACACCGACGGAGCCTGCTCCGGCAATCCCGGCCCGGGAGGCTGGGGAGCGATCCTGTCCTATAAGGACATGGAAAAGGAACTGTCCGGGGGGGAGGCCAGCACCACAAATAACCGCATGGAGCTGACCGCTGTGATTCAGGGACTGCAGGCGCTGAAAGAGCCTTGCGTGGTGGAGCTGTATTCTGACAGCAAGTACGTGATTGACGCTCTGGAAAAGGGCTGGGCAGAGAGCTGGCAGAAAAAGGGCTGGGTCAAATCGGACAAGAAACCGGCCCTGAACCCGGATCTGTGGCAGGTGCTGCTGGAACTGACCCGGATACACCAATTGCGCTACCACTGGGTGAAGGGACACAGCGACAACCCCAAAAACAACCGCTGTGACCAGCTGGCTGTGGCCCAGTCCCAGCTGTATAAGTAACGGAGGGAAAGCATGTATCTTTCCATAGGCAACGATATGGCAGTGCGGGAAAGCTCCATCATCGGTATTTTTGATATGGATAACACCTCCACCTCCAAGCGGACCAGAGAATTTCTCAGCAAGGCGGAGAAGGAGGGCTTGGTGATCCCCTGTGATGACCTGCCCAAAAGCTTTGTGCTCACTGCCGAGTACGGACTGACAAAGGTGCACCTGACCGCTCTCAACGCCTATACGCTGGAAAAGCGGTTGAAGTAAAGAATTTCTAAAATGTGAAAGAGGGGCTGCTGCTTTTTGCAACAGCCCCTCTTTATACAAAAAGGCACAAGGAATTTTCCTTGTGCCTTTTATCCATTATTTCTGCCTGTTCATGTAGTCAATCATTTCGCTAACCATTTGTAATTCTTCTGTGGTCAACTGAATCAATTTTTCCGCAATAGCATCAACGGCAGTTTTGGTGTCCAATCCAGTCAAGATAAAGTCAGCACTAAGCTCCAGAACGGAACAAACTTTGACTAAATTTTCGGGACGGATTGCTTTCTTTCCCAATTCCAGATTTGAAATCATCTGCGTAGAAACGCCTAACTTCTCCGCTAATTCTTCCTGGGTCATGCGTAGTGATTTTCTGCGAACCATAATTCGCTGTCCCATTTCTTTCAAAAACTCATTATCATCCACGGCATACACCCCCAGACGGTCTAGTACATCCTAATTATAATAGCTATGGATGATGTTCTAAACCATATCAACCAGTTGCTTTATTCTTCCGAAGCGTCTGTTTCAATGTAGCAACTGTGTCGGCAATTATTTTAACTTCTGTTTGGTCGCAGTCAGCCACCAACTCCGCAAGCCAACTATCTACGATTGGTCTGGCCGTCGTGATTTCTTTGTATAGAATTTCGTCAGCTGAACATTCCAAATAATTCACGATAGCCAGAAACACTTTCAGCGATACAGTCCCAGAACCCGTTTCCAGATGGGAAATATGGGTCACTCCAACGCCCACCGCTTCAGCAAGCTGCTCCTGGGTAACGCCCTTGCTCAAACGAATTTGTTTTACTTTCTGACCAATGCTGGCATAATCAATCATACAAGCAGCCTCCTTTTTATGCTACTTGTATTGTATGTGCAATTTGAATATGTTATAATATCTCAGAAATGCAAATGCAGTTCTGGTTCAATAAGTGATTTAAATTTAGGTGGTGGTTAAGTGGGAAACAAGGTTTGCTTTATGTTCGGTCATGCCACAACACCGCACGATGCGCTTTCGATGATTGAAGCAGCAGCGGAACGGCATTACCTGGAATATGGCATTAGAACCTTTGTTGTGGGCAACCGTGGCAGTTTTGACAGCTATGCAGCAACGGCAATTTCACATCTGAAGAAACGGTATAAGGACATTTCCCTATTGTTGCTGTTTGCATATCACCCTGCGGAACGCCCTGTATATCTGTCAGATGGGTTTGACAATTCCTATTATCCTCCGCTTGAAAATGTACCCAGACCGTTTACCATTGTTCGGGCAAATCAATACATGGTGAATGAAGCGGATTCTATCATCTGCTATGTCAAGTACCCAGGCAATACAAGAAATCTGATTGAATATGCCCAGCGGCGGCAAAAGAAAGAGGGTTTTCCTATTGAAAATGTGTCTGAAAATACTTAGTGTTGTTTTGGTCATTGTTATCGCAGCAACGGCAATTCTGCTGTTTACCAAAGAAGAAAAAGAGTGCTGCCTATGCAGCAGCTTTAGGTATCACGCCCCCTGCTTGATTGACTTGGAAATAGGGGAATTGATAGAGTTGGATTTGTATTTTCCACATCATACTTTGGTCGCAGAGTTGGCAGACCCACAGCCAGAAATGGGGACATTCTCTTTTGTAAGCATCGGGAATGTTTCTGGAACAAAACTGACCGATAGCAAAAAGATTGAAATTCACATACCCAATGACAAAACATACAACCCTGCGCTGTGCAGCGATTGTAGAAAGCAGCTTCCTTTTGGTCATACAAGCCGATACATCTTTGCAGACCTGTACGACAAAGAAGAAAAGATACTTATGCCAATAAAAGCAGATGCAGCTTTTTCTTTACGCTGCTATGATGTAATAACTGAGCAAAACACCGAAAAGGGTGGTATCTCCGTTGTTATCCGGGGAATATTGGAACAATAAAATTGCAGGGCTGGAAATCTAGCCCCGTTTTCTTTGTAAATAAAGACCTTGTGTAGCAGGTCAACTATGTGCTACACAAGGTCGTATTTTCTTATCTTTTCTTGGGTTTTCTCAGAATGTCCAGGTTTGCCCTTTTTGAGGGGTTACAGGATGTGAGCGTTTCCCAAAAACAAGATGGAAATATTTATTTTGCGCTGGTGGTGCTTCTCAGGGTGACGTCGTGGGCGCCGCCTTCCACGATGGACACGGAGGACACGAGGGTCATCTTGGCATCCCGCTGGAGCTCTTCGATGGTGAGCATACCGCAGTTGCACATGGTGGACTTGACCTTATACAGGCTTGCCTCCACATTGTCATGGAGAGAGCCGGCGTAGGTGACGTAGGAGTCCACGCCCTCTTCAAAGCTGAGCTTGGTCTTGCCGCCCAGGTCATAGCGCTGCCAGTTCCGGGCACGGTTGCTGCCCTCACCCCAGTACTCCTTCATATAAGCGCCGTTGACCATAACCTTGGGAGTAGGAGATTCGTCGAACCGGGCGAAGTAACGGCCCAGCATCATAAAGTCCGCGCCCATGGCCAGAGCCAGAGTCATGTGGTAGTCATGGACAATACCGCCGTCGGAGCAGATGGGCACATAAATGCCGGTCTCCTTAAAGTATTCGTCACGGGCCGCCGCAACTTCAATCAGAGCGGTAGCCTGTCCACGGCCGATGCCTTTGGTCCCACGGGTGATGCAGATGGAACCGCCGCCGATACCCACCTTCACGAAGTCCGCGCCGCACTCAGCCAGGAACCGGAAGCCGTCCCGGTCCACCACGTTGCCCGCACCGATTTTCACGGTGTCGCCGTAGTTCTCACGTACCCAGGCGATGGTATTCTTCTGCCAGCAGGCGTAACCCTCGGAGGAGTCGATACACAGGCAGTCCGCACCGGCGGCCAACAGGGCGGGGATACGCTGGGCATAGTCCCGGGTGTTAATACCCGCGCCTACCAGATAACGCTTCTTGCTGTCCAGCAGTTCCTGGGGATTTGCCTTGTGAGAGGCGTAGTCCTTGCGGAAAACAAAGTACATAAGCTTGTCCTGTGCGTCCACAATGGGCAGGCTGTTGAGCTTATGCTCCCAGATAATGTCGTTGGCTTCCTTCAGGGTGGTATTGGCCGGGGCAGTAATCAGCTTCTCCCGGGGGGTCATAAAGGTAGAGACCTTTTCCGTACCCTCCATACGGGAAACCCGGTAATCCCGGCCGGTGACGATACCCAGCAGCTTGCCGGTGGCGGTTCCGTCGTCGGTAATAGCCACGGTGGAAAAACCGTTTTCTTCCTTCAGAGCCAGCACGTCTGCCAGGGTTGCGTCGGGCGTCAGGTTGGATGCGGAGACCACGAAGCCTGCCTTATAGCCCTTGACCCTGGCAACCATAGCTGCCTGGGACTCGATGGACTGAGAACCGAAGATAAAGCTCAGGCCGCCCTCTTTTGCCAAAGCAATGGCCAGAGAATCATTGGACACAGACTGCATAATAGCAGAGGTCATGGGAATGTTCAGGCTGATAGCAGGCTCTTCCACGCCCTTGCGGTACTTGGTCAGGGGTGTGCGCAGACTGACATTGTCAGGAATATGCTCCTCAGAAGTATAGCCGGGGATGAGAAGATACTCACTGAAGGTGTGGCTGGGTTCGGGATAATAGTAGGCCATGGGATGTTACCTCCTGCATTTTATATAGATGATTTTATTTTTTAGTGGTTAGGCCGGCATCGAAAAGCTCTTTTTCCGGCTTGCTGCGGCTGTCCAGCCGCTTGAAATTGCCTACAACGGTATTGATCTGGCTGACCGTGACGAAACTGCCGGGGAAGCAGTTTACCAGCTTGGTCAGCTCGTTGAGCTGAGAGGGGTTGACAATACACACCAGCACGTCCTTGGCCTGTCCGGTGTACAATCCGGTGCCGGGGAGAAGGGTGACGGAATGGTGCAGCTGATCAATAATCGCCTGCCCCAGTTCCTGACCGTGGTTGGTGATAATCTCACAGCGCAGGGCGCTCTGGTGTTTGCGGTTCATGTTATCCCGGATGGTGGAGGACATGTAGCTGTAAATGATGCACAGCAGCACCGGCTCAATTTTGTAATCGTAGACAAAATAAGACAGCAGCGCAACCGCCACATTCAGGGAAAACATAATGGTAAACAGATTAAAACTGGGATTTTTCTTGTGGATCAGCTTGGCGATATACTCCGTGCCGCCCATACACGAACCCATCTGATGCATATAATATCCGCCAACGCCGGAAATCATGCCCGCAACCACAGGACCCAGCAGGGTGCTGATGGTGGTGGAATAAACAAAGGCGCTCAGATCCACCAGCTCCAGCAGTGACAGGAAGCCGGAGAAGGACAGCAGAAACACCATTGCCCGGATGGCAAAGGGACGGGACACCTTGAAAAACACCAGAATAAACAGCGGGATATTCAGAAGAATACTGGCATTACTAAGCTTAAAATCAAACAGGTACTGGATCATGGTAAAAATACCGTTGAGTCCTGCCGGGGCAAAATTGTTAGGGAACACGAACAGCTGATAACTCAGCGCCAGCATCAATCCCAGAATTACAATAAACAAATAGGAAAAGATTTTTTTTGCCACGGTGACTGCCTCCATACCCAAAAGCGGACAGTATGTTACTGTATATAATAGCATAGTAACCCCAAGGGGTCAAGCACAGGATAAGGCAGAAAAAGCGATATTTTTTGATAAAATTTTACCAAATCCGTTGCATTCCTTTTGGGCATGTGTTATATTTTCTAAAATAGGAAAGTGTGGCCTTTTCTCAAAATTTACAGGCCTTTTCAATGTTTTGTTATCCCATACAGAAGGAGTCATTACTATGGCATTACAGGAAAACATTCGCAATGTAGCAATCATCGCCCACGTGGACCATGGAAAAACCACGCTGGTGGACGAGATGCTCAAGCAGGGCGGAATTTACAGGGAAAATCAGACCACCGTGGACCGGGTCATGGACTCGGGGGATCTGGAGCGGGAGCGTGGCATCACCATCCTGGCCAAGAACACCGCGGTGGAGTATAAGGATTATAAGATCAACATTGTGGACACCCCGGGCCACGCCGATTTCGGCGGCGAGGTGGAGCGGATCCTGAAAATGGTCAACGGCGTTATTTTGCTGGTGGACGCGGCAGAAGGTCCCATGCCCCAGACCCGTTTTGTGCTGCAGAAGGCGCTGGAGCTGGGTCACAAGGTGATCGTGGCAGTAAACAAGGTGGACAAGCCTGATGCCCGCATCCATGAGGTTATGGACGAGGTGCTGGAACTGCTGCTGGAGCTGGACGCCACTGACGAGCAATTCAACTCCCCCACGGTGTTCTGCTCCGGCCGGCACGGCACAGCTTCCTACGGCCCCGACGAGCCGGGCGTGGATCTGGTGCCCCTGTTTGAGACCATTGTCAACTATGTTCCCGCACCCCAGGGCAATCCTCAGGAGCCTCTGCAGCTGCTGGTGTCCTCCATCGACTACAATGATTATGTGGGCCGTATCGCGGTGGGCCGCATTGAGCGTGGCACCATTCGTGTGAACCAGGAGGTTACCATCTGCGATTACCACAACAATACCTTTGCCAAGAAGGGCAAGGTGGTGGCGCTGTACACCTACGACGGTCTGGGTAAGAAGCCGGTGCAGGAGGCATCCGCCGGCGAAATCGTGGCTCTGTCCGGCATGGCGGATATCACCATCGGCCGCACCCTGTGCGCCAACGAGGCTGTGGAGCCCCTACCCTTTGTGAAGATCTCCGACCCCACTATTGAAATGACCTTCGCTGTAAACGACTCCCCCTTCGCCGGGCGGGAGGGCAAGTACGTCACCTCCCGGAACATCCGTGACCGGCTGGAAAAGGAACTGCTGAAGGACGTGTCCCTGCATGTCACCGAGCAGGGCAGCGACGCTTTCAATGTGGCAGGCCGTGGCGAAATGCACCTGTCCATTCTCATGGAGACCATGCGCCGGGAGGGCTATGAGTTCTCCGTTTCCACTCCCAGAGTCCTGACCAAAGAGATTGACGGCAAGGTCTGTGAGCCTATCGAGCGGATGGTGGCGGACGTGCCGGAGGAGTGCATGGGTTCTGTGATTGAAAAGATGGGCCGCCGCAAGGGCGACCTGCTGTCCATGACCCCCATGGGCAACCGTTACCGTCTGGAGTTCTTGGTTCCCTCCCGTGGACTGTTTGGCTACCGCAGTGAATTCCTCACCGATACCCGTGGCGAGGGCATTATGTCCTCGGTGCTGGACAGCTATGCTCCCATGAAGGGTGAGGTGGAGCGCCGGCTTACCGGTTCGCTGATCTCCTTTGAAACCGGCGAGGCCGTGACCTATGGCCTCCATGCCGCTCAGGAGCGTGGCGCACTGTTCATTGGCCCCGGCACACCGGTGTATGCCGGTATGGTGGTGGGTATCTGCAGCCGCAACGAGGATATGAATGTAAATGTGTGCAAACGCAAGCAGCTGACCAACATGCGCGCCTCCGGCTCGGATGAAGCCCTGCGGCTGGTGAGCCCCAAGGTGTTCTCTCTGGAGCAGTGTCTGGAATTTTTGGCGGATGACGAGCTTTTGGAGTGCACTCCCAAGAGCCTGCGTATCCGCAAGCGGATTCTGGATCACAGCCAGCGTATGCGGGGACTGATGAAGAAGAGAAATCAGGAGTAAGAGTATGAAACGGGTCGTGTCTATTCAGGACCTTTCCTGTTTGGGAAAATGCAGCCTTACGGTGGCTCTGCCCATCCTGTCTGTGATGGGGCTCAGCGCCGGGGCGCTGCCCACGGCGGTCATGTCCACCCATACCGCCTTTCCGCAGCCCGTGTGCCGCAGTCTCACCGGGGAACTGGTGGACATTGGGGAGCACTGGAAGAGAATTGGGGCAGAATTTGACGGCATCAGCGTGGGCTATCTGTCCGACCCCCAGCAGGCCCGGCAGGTGGCGCAGGTGCTTAAGCTGTTTCCCGCAGTGACGGTGATCGATCCTGCCATGGGCGATCACGGAAAGCTGTACAGCGGCATGGGCCAGGAGAATGTGCAGGCCATGGCAATGCTGTGCCGCCGGGGTGACTACCTGCTGCCCAACCTGACAGAGGCGGCGCTGCTGACGGGGATTCCCTACCGGGAGGTTACGGACGAAGAGTATCTTGACGGGCTGCTGTCCGGCCTTATGGATTTCGGCGCCAAGGGCGTTGTGATCACCGGCATAGACTGGGACACCGATACCACCGGCTTTGTGGGCTGCTACAAAAATGGAAATAAGTTTTCCTACCGCACCCGGCGGATTCCCCGCCGTTCCCACGGCACTGGGGATATGTTCTGCGCGGTGACCATGGGCGCCCTCACGCTGGGAAAATCTCTGGAGCAGGCAGCCACACTGGCGGCGGAGTTTGTGGAGCGTGTGCTGATAGCCACACCCCAGACCACGCCCCTTGGAGCGAATTTTGAGGAAGCTCTCCCCTGGCTGGCCGGAAAACTATCTAATTGCTAACATTCCGTAAACAAATGGGGCTGGCGGTTGAAATTCGGCTTTTTTGCAATATAATAAGGGTAAAGAACCCAAACAGGCAAGGGGATAGTGTATGAATTCCAATGGAGGCTGGTTCCGGCAGATCGGACAGAAACTGGGCAATGGCCTGCGGCATTTTATGATGGGCCGTTACGGCACGGATAAACTCAATACCGCCATTCTGGGTACCGGTCTGGTGCTGTGTCTGGTGTCTATGTTTGTGAAGGCCGCGGTGGCGGACCTGGCGCTGACCGTGGGCGCTTATGTGCTCATGGGCTGGGCGATTTTCCGGTCCTTGTCCCGCAACACCTACAAGCGTTATCAGGAGAATCGGAAATTCCTAGGTCTGGTGCAGCGGGTTAAGGACAGAGAACACCGGTATTACGATTGCCCCCGGTGCCGCCAGCAGATCCGGGTGCCCAGAGGCAAAGGAAAAATCGCCATTACCTGCCCAAAGTGCAAAGAAAAGTTCATTAAGAAAACCTGAAGGCTTCCAACCGGAAGCCTTCCTTTTTTGTATCAGAATGATCTGGCGGCCAATGAACGCCCCTACAATTTAAAAATGACATTTGGCAGAAATGATTATTGACCATCCTGCTGGGAATCACATGTCCGCCTTGGGAAATCGGAGAGGGTTTTTGTTTGAAACAACACATTTTTAATAAGGGATGTGCCCACCGGCGCCAGCACCAGTCCCCAAAAGCCCCACAGGCGGAATCCGGCATACAGGGCCGCCAGTGCGGCCAGGGGATCCAGACCCAGCTGTTTTCCCACCAACCGGGGTTCCAGCACTGCCCTTGTCAGTGCCGCCGCCCCATACACACAGACCAGCCCAATACCCTTGAGCACATCCCCCTGCAGCCATAGCACCAACGCCCAGGGCAGCAGCAGAACGCCGGTGCCCAGCAGAGGAACTGCGTCCACCAAGGCTGCCACCACCGCCCAGATGGGGGCGGAGGGAATCCTTAGCAGCAGCATGCCTGTGCACACAATGGCGAAGGTGACGCTTACCAGCTTTAGCTGCGCCAGCGCCCATTTTCCCAGAGTTCCCTTAGCCCGGTGCCAAATGAGCTTTGTCTGCTCCGGAATGTACTGCCCTGCCAGCGCTTTCAGCCGGGGAAGCCGGGCGGAAATCAAAAACGCCGCCAGTACCCCAGTGCCTGCCCCCAGCGCTCCGGCGGGAACTTTTCCGGCCAGACTTGCCGCCATTTCCGGGAGCCGGCGGACGGTGAGGGAGGAAAGACTGTCCTGCCCGGAGAAAAGGCCGGTGATGGATTTCTGAACCGTGGGCTGCAGCTCCGACGGGAGCTGCTGTGTCAGGGTGATAAGCCCATCTTCCAGCGTTGCCATACCGCTGCGGGCGGCCTGCTCCAGCTGGGGCAGCAGCCCGGTGAGAGAACGCACCTCCCGCACCGCCAGTCCGCCCACTGCCACAGCGGCGCACAGGATGATAGCCAGGGTCAGCCCCACCCCGGCAACAGCGGAAATGCCCCGCCGCAGGCCAAGTCGCTTGCAGCCAAAACGGACGGCGGGTTCTGCTGTGAAAGACAATAGTCCGCCTGCTAAAAACGGCACAAACACAGGAAATGTAAACTTTAAGATTAAAAAAATAAGGAAACTAGCTATAATTATGGCAAAAACGCGATAAAATTTAGAAATATCCATGGTTATCCTCTTTTCCCGGAACAGCCCCCAGGGCTTGCATTTTATAAAATATATGTTACAATGAACCAAACAAACAGTGAAAGCAGGGCGAAAAAAATGGCGCAATCTCACAAATATTATATTGTGGAAGCCTCCGCGCTCCCAGAGGTGTTTATCAAGGTGGCAGAAGCCAAGCGGCTGATCTCCACCGGACAGGCAGCTACTGTGAACGAGGCCACCCGTATGACCGGCATCAGCCGCAGCGCGTTTTACAAATACCGGGATGTGGTGCTGCCCTTTCAGAATATGATGGCAGGGCGGATCATTACCTTCCAGCTGCTGCTGCAAGATCAGGCGGGACTTTTGTCTGCTGTGCTGAATATATTTGCTGAGCATAAGGCCAATCTAAGCACCATCAACTCCGTCACTCCCAGCAATGGCTGTGCTATTGTTACCATTACTGCGGACACCATGGAACTGACGGTGTCATTGGAGGAGATGCTGCGGCTGCTGGGGGCCATCCCCGGTGTGCTGAAGGCGGAGGTTTTGGCTGGCTAGCAGACAAGCGGTGTGTGCGGGGATGGCCAGCCGCTGATTTTTCTGTCCCAAGACCCAAGCCGGTATAGGATTCACTATCCCCAAAAATGGGGACGGTCATACCTTTTTTCCAGAGATATCCCATTGGCAAGGGAAGAAAACTGTGGTATGATGGCATTGGTCCTATTATCTTTCCCTGCCCCACCGGGCAAAAGGTACCGTACAAATTTACAAAGAGGAGCAGCCTATGCAAACCCCTAATAAAAATATATTAAAAACAGTCACCTTCTGGCAGATTCTGATCTGGCTGGTTGTGGTGATATTTCTGGGCATAGCCGTAAAACGTGGCCTTTCAGAGTCGGCGGCATTGAATGTACCCGGCGAAACAGAGCCGCCTCAGATATCCGTGGCGGATACCCTCCCCAATGAGGAAACCACAGACACCACCCTGCCTCCTCCGGCAGAGAATCCTTATGGCCCGCTGGACTTCCGCTATGAAGGAGATTATCTGACCTGCCTTGCCGGCGAGGCCGCACTGGGTATTGACGTGTCCACCTGGCAGGGAAACATTGACTGGCAGCAGGTAAAGGACGCGGGTATTGAATATGTGCTTATCCGGGCGGGTTACCGCAGCACCGATACAGGAAATCTGGGCGAGGATAATTATGCCCAGCGGAACTACCAGGGCGCGTCGGAAGCTGGACTGAAGGTGGGCGCTTATTTCTTCTCCCAGGCCATTACTGTGGAGGAGGCGGAGAACGAGGCACGTTTCCTGCTGAGCCTGATTCAGGATTGGGATATCCAGATGCCGCTGGTATATGACTGGGAGTATGTGGACGAAACAGCCCGCACCGCCGGAATGAGCGCCCGGGAGCTGACCGACTGCACCAAGGCTTTTTGTGAGGTTGTGGAAAAAGCAGGCTATGAGTCCATGATCTATTTCAACGAGGATCAGTCCCACAAGCAGATGTATCTGGAGGAGCTGACGGACTACGGCTTCTGGCTTGCCATGTATGACAAGACCATGAATTACCCTTACCGGATCGATATGTGGCAGTACACCAGCGAGGGAAAGGTTCCCGGTATTGACGGGAACGTGGATATGAACCTGTTCTTTACCTACGAATAAAACAGAAAAACACCACAGAGTTTTCTTTAGAACTCTGTGGTGCTTTTTATTTATGGGGAATTATTCTCCGGCATTTGGGGCTTTGGGTCTGCGGCGGCGGTGGGGAGGTCTGCGCCGGGGAGACTTTTTAGGTTCTGCCGCTTCTGTTGTGCCCGGCTCAGCGCTTTGTTTTTCCTTTGCCGGCTGGGCGGCGGGTTTATGCTCCTTTTTCTCAGGCTGCACTGGGGGCTTGTGCTCCTTTTTCTCAGAAACGGGGACGGTTTCCTCTTTCTCCGGCTGGGATTGGGAAACACCCTTGTCGCCTTTGCCACGGTTTCTCCTGCGGCGGGGCTTTTTTGCCTCCCCGGAAAGTTCCTCAGTAAGTTCCGGCTCCGGGATATCCTCCCCGGTTTCCTCGGCAATGGTCTCCGTGCTGTAACGGAAACGGATGGAGTCCAGGATCACGGCACGGTCATCCTCCTCTACAGGCCGCTTTTTCCGTTTGCCCCCGCCGGAGATGGGCGCCAAGTCCGCAGGGATGGGAGGATCGTTTTTCTTGGCCTTTCCGCTGCGCAGCACAGCAATCTCTCCATTGGGGAACGCGGTGATCACCTCAGGCTGATCCTCCATTTTCACCTTTACCCTCTGGCGCAGCAGATCCACCTCCACCACCGTGCCCCGGCCCTCGGGCGTATCCACGAAGGAATCCATTTTGGGGCTGGTGCGGATCAGATCTTCATAAGCATCCTGCTCGTACTTCAGGCAGCACATAAGCCGCCCACAAGTACCGGAAATCTTGGTGGGATTCAGGGACAGGTTCTGAGTCTTTGCCATCTTGATGGACACAGGCTGGAAATCATCCAAAAAGCTGGCGCAGCAGAAGGGTCGTCCGCAGATACCCAGTCCGCCTACCATTTTTGCCTTGTCCCGGACACCGATCTGCCGCAGCTCAATGCGGGTGTGGAAAACACTTGCCAGATTTTTCACCAGTTCCCGGAAATCCACCCGCTCGTCAGCGGTGAAGAAAAACAGAATTTTACTGCCGTCAAAGGCGTATTCCGCGGAAACCAGCTGCATGTCCAGGCCGTGCTCGGCAATTTTCTGAATGCAAATCTCGTAGGCCCGCTTTTCCTTTTTCAGGTTTTCGCTGGCAATCTTTTCGTCCTGCGCGGTGGCCTTGCGAATCACAGGACGCAGGGGGGCTACAATGTCCTTAAAGGGCACGGTATGGTTGCCGGTAGCCACAGTACCGAATTCCGGACCTCTGGCAGTGTCGATAATCACATGCTCGCCGGCTTTGCAGGCATTGCCTGCCGGGTCAAAAAAGTAAACCTTCTGTCCGGGGCGGAACTGGATATCCACCACTTCCACTTCTGTGGGGACTTCGGGGGTGTTGATCATTTGTTCTTCCATGTTTATCTCCTTGTGTATTAACGCAGGGCCCATTCCAGATAGCCGCATACCGCGGCGGGGGACACGTTACCCTGGGCATATTCGATGGATTTGCGCAGGTGCTGCACAGCCTGCATGAGATCTTTAGAACCCCGTTGGGAGGCAAGCTGCCTTGCCATAGGGGCAACCGCCTCCATGCCGCTGCGGCACAGCAGCGCATCGTGGAGCACCTGCTGCCATGCGGAAAGCTCACTTATGAGGGGGTCACGTTTCCATTTTTCCATGGGCACCAGCACCTGCAAAAGGCCCATGGTATCTCGCCCGGCAAAGGCTTGGACAAACCCCTCCGTCTGGGGTGTGTGGCTCAGGCCGGACTCCGCAAGGGTCAGGGCTTGGCCCAGAAATCCGCTGCTGCGTTCTGCCGCGGCCTGCAGCAGCTCCGGCTGCACCTGGGGAAACTGCTTAAGAAGGGCCTGCATCACGGTCTGCACCGGCAGAGAGGACAGGGTCAGCTCTGTGCACCGGGAGCGCACTGTGGGCAGCAGCTTTTCCGGATTGTCGGTCAGCAGGATGAAAACGCCGTAAGCGGGAGGCTCTTCCAGAACCTTTAAAAGGGCGTTCTGTCCCGGGATACCCATATCCTGAGCCCGGGGGAACAGGTAGATTTTCCGGTCCGCCTCATTGGGCTGGATGTAGATATCCGCCCGGGCCTGCCGGATCAAATCCACAGGGACGGTCTTTTTCTCCGGGTCATCCACGGTGATAAAGTCGGGGTGAGCGCCGGAAAGCACTTTCCGGCAGGCGCTGCACTGACCGCAGGGGCGGCTGGTGCCGGTGCACAAAATGGCGGCGGCCAAAAGCCTTGCAAGGGTGTGCTTGCCGGAGCCCTCCGGGCCGCTGATGAGGTAGAAGTGGGAAATACGGCCCTTGCGCAGACTGGCTATTAAGTTTTCCTTCAACCGGTCATTGCCTAAAAGCTGGTCAAAACCCATAAAAACCTCCCGAAAACTTAGGCGATGGTGATCTCACCCAATAGATTGGTGGAGAAAAGCTGTGTGATCTGCCCGGGGGTCATACCCTGGCCGATGGCCCACATAAGCTTGGTCATGGCGGCCTCGGTGGTCATATCCCGGCCCTGAAGCACACCCAGCTCCAGCAGGCGGTTACCCACCTGATACACCCGCAGGTCAGAGCTGTCGTACAGGCACTGGGTGGTGACCACCACGCTGATGCCACACTCCACAGCCCGGCGGATGCCGCTGAGGCTGTCCCCCAGCACATTGATACCACCCAGACCAAAGGCCTCAATGACGATGCCCTTACAGCCCATGGCAATCAGGGCGTCGAAAATCTCCGGGGGCATGCCCGGGGTGAGCTTCAGCAGAAACACCTGGCTGCTGATATTCTCCAGCAGAGCAGGCTCTCCCTGAATCTGCGGCAGGCGCTGCCTATCTATTACCAGACCGTTTCCGGTAACCAGACCCACATAGCGGGCATTGATACTCTCAAAGGCGGAGAAGGCGGATGCCCGGATCTTCACGGCTCTGCAGCCCAGCATGATTTTCCGGTCGAAGGCCAGAAATACACCCCGGTGGCCGGAGGCAGCCATGGCAAAGGCGGTACGCAGATTGTCCGGGCCGTCGGAAAGCACGTGGGAAAGGGGCAGCTGAGAACCGGTAAACACCACGGGAATCCGGATTCCCGGCAGCATAAAGGTGACGGCGGAGGCGGGGTAGGCCATGGTATCCGTACCGTGGGAAACCACAATACCGTCGTAAAGGAACTGCTTTTCATAAATGTGGCGGGCAATCTGCTGCCACTGCTCCGGGTGCATGTTGGACGAGTCCAGACACATCACGTCCTCTACCTCAATACGGTAGTGGGCGGCCAGCTGCTGAATCTGCTGCGCCATTACGTCAGAACGCCGTGGCTCCAGACCGTTAATTCCCGGCTGGCTGGCAATGGTGCCGCCGGTGGTGAGCAGCAGAATGTTTTTCTTGGATTCCATACCAAAACCTCACAGCAGAATATCATACAGCACATATCATCTCATTGTTGATTATAGCCCCAAAAAGGGAAAATAGCAAGGAAAAATACGGCGACGCCCCGGGATTTGGCGGCATTATCTATTGCTTTTTATGGCAAAAAAAGGTAAAATAAACGAAATTGTATAATTTGGGGAAAAATGATTAGGAAAAAACCTGAGTTTGCCCCAAAAACAGGACAGGAAAAGGAGTTGCAAGATTCCCATGAACGCCTATATCATCCAAAAGGATCAGCTTGACCACAATATTTGCATTTTGAAGAAAAAAGCGGGAGATACCATTATCTGGGGTGTGGTGAAGGGAGATGGCTATGGACTGGGCTGTACCGATATGGCTGCTACCCTTGCCAGAAACGGCATCAACTATTTTGCGGTGACCCAGGTGGAGGAAGCGGAACGGCTGCGTCTGGCGGGCTTGGAGACCGCGGAGATTTTGATGATGGAATGCACCTGTGACCGGGGGCAGATCCAGAGACTTCTGAACCAGCGGGCAATTATGACCGTGGGCACGGTGGAGGATGCCATGCAGATCCATACCTGTGCCCAGGAACGGGGCATCAGAGCCAAAGTGCATGTGAAGATCGACACAGGTATGGGACGCTATGGTTTTCTTCCCAACCAGTTGGAGCAGATCCGGCAGGTGTATTGCGATTTCCCCTGTCTGGAGGTGGCGGGTATCTATACCCACTTTGCCGACTCCAGCGTTCCCGCCCCGACGGAAAAGCAGTTTGCAAAGTTCCGGAAGGTATTGGAGCAGTTGGAAGACCGGGGTATCCAGCCGGGTATGGTGCACTGCTGTAATTCCTCGGCATTTTTGAAGTATCCCCATATGCGTTGTGACGCGGTGCGCATAGGTTCCGGATTTCTGGGACGGCTGACCATTTCAGAGGAGACCGGGCTGGAAAGATTGGGCTATTGCTGCTCCCAGGTTCAGCAGGTGCGTACTCTCCCGGCGGGACATCCCGTGGGCTACGGTGGGGGCTATGTGACTAAACGTCCCACCAAAATCGCGGTAATCGGCGTGGGTTACAGCAACGGCTTCGCGGTGGATCGGGGGTATGATTTGTGGCGGCCCATCGATTGCGCCCGGGGAATTGCCCGGTATATCAAGGCGTTTTTAAAGAAGAAGGCCCTGTATGTGCAGGTAAACGGCAAAACCTGCCGGGTGCTGGGTCATGTGGGCATGGTGAACATGGTGGTGGACGTGACGGACTGCCCCTGTGAGCCCAACGATCCGGTGCGGGTGGAGATCAATCCCCTGGTGATGAAAAATCTGCCGGTGGTATTTGAATAAAGAAAAAAGAGGAGCAAGAGGCGCACTCCGTAAGGAAGTGCGCCTCAACTAAGTTTGCCCTTTCGGGCAAGTGAAGTTATCTTCGATAGTGAAGATGCCCTAAGGACAGTGAAGTTTCGCCTGCGGCGAAGTGGGCAAACTTAACTTCACTTGGACCAAAGGTCCCTACTTCACTGCGAGAGAACGAGCAACTTCACTTTTGCGTTAGCAAAAACTTCACGTAACAAGCCGAAAACAAAAAAATGTTTTTTCGGCCGGTATCATCCTTTTGCAAAGTATGTAACCCACTATGACACTTTCAGACCGAAAGTGTCAATTTTTATGTAAAAAGAAAATTGGGAGAACACTTCTTTACGAAGTGTCTCCCAACGCTCCTCTTTTTGTTTGCGCAAAAAACGGGTAATTGTTTGCCATATTGTAGGGGTGGGTGTTGGCCAGGCGGGCGGCCAATGGGCCCCCCTACGAGAATAAAACTGCTTCCCGCAAAAACGTTACCGGGCGGGTCAGGGAAGGAAAGACTACCGACCAACCCGGTGCGAATCAGCCGTCCGCCTTGCGGACTAGCTGTCGGCCTTGCCGACTTCTTTGTACATGGCGCAGGCATCGTCCTTGCGGACATTGTCTGCCACCAGAACCACCTCCACAGCTACGGTCCGGGGTCCCATGGAAATCTCAATCCGGTCCCCCACCTTCACATCGTAGCTGGCCTTTACAACCCGTCCGTTGACACTGATACGGCCATTGTCACAGGCCTCGTTGGCCACAGTACGGCGCTTAATCAGACGGGAAACCTTTAAATATTTGTCAAGTCGCATAACACATCATCCTAGAAAACACAACACAGCCTGCCGGGAGAACCCGACAGGCATGAAAGATACTTATTTGCTCACAGCGTCCTTTAAGGTCTTGCTGGCCTTGAAGGCGGGCATGCGGGTAGCGGGGATCTGGATGGTCTCCTTGGTGCGGGGGTTGCGGCCCACCCGGGCTTCCCGGGCCTTTACCTCAAAAATACCAAAGCCGGACAGGGATACCTTGTCGCCCTTTGCCAGGGTCTGCTCAATGGTCTCCACAGCGGCGTTGATGACCCGCTCGGCGTCCTTCTTAGTCATGCCGGCCTTTTCGGCAACGGCGGCGATTAGTTCTGTCTTGTTCATATCAATAACCTCTTTTCATTTCATTGGTATTTTTTACCTTACCACAAAATACTTCAAAAATCAATAGCATTTCAAGGAATTTCACCAAATTAAAGACGTAAAAGTTTCGCGATCTTATCACCCTTCGGCAGCAGCCGGCAGTCATCCCGGGTAATGGTCTTAAACAGCACCACCGCCACCAGATACACCACCACGCCCACCGCAATAGGTACGCCGCACAGCAGCACCCGGCTGCCGTCCGCACCCAGAACGGCGGTGAGTCCCCGGTAACTGCCGTAGACGCTGAGCCCCATCACCAGCGCCGGCAGAATGGGCTTGAGCATGTTGCTCAGCAGACGGGGCTTCTCCGGCACGATCCTGCGAATGGACAGCAGATTCATGCCGCCAATGCAGATATAGCTGAGAATGGCGCCAAAGGGCGCTCCCAGAATACCGATGGCGGGATTGCCCACCAGTACATACACCACCGCCAGCTTTAGTGTACCAAACAGCAGCATGTGGATCACAGGCACATGGGCCTTGCCATGGCTCTGGAGCACCACGTTGGTGTACTGCACCACGGCGTTGACAAACACCACCACGCCCAGAATGCACAGCAGCTGGGTGGCCAGCTCCAGACGCTTACCGGAATAACCGCCCAACAGCGCCATGATGGGTTCTGCCAGCACGCACAGACCCACAGCGCAAGGCACAGCCACAAGAGAGGTGACTCTGGCGGCGGATTCCTCGGTGGAGCGCACGGCCTCACGGTTGCCCAAAGTCAGATGGGCGGTGATGGCAGGCAGGACAGAGGTTGCAATGGGGGTCATAAAGGCGCAGGGCATGTTAAAAATAGTCTGGGTCAGGTTGTAGATACCCTTGACGGTGTCTGCCGCCCCCTGGGAGGAAAGTCCCTCCTCCAGAAGATAGGGCAGATACACCCGCTGGTCAAAGAGGGAGATCATCCGCTCCATGTACAGGCCGCTTTCCGCCAGCATTAAAAACTGCAGGCCGGCAGCGCCAATGGTTACGGGAACAGCAATGGCAAGCAGCTGCTTGGCGGTACTGCCGTAGGAGCTGACCTGCTCTCCGGTCTGGGGCAGATCCCGATAGGCCGGCGCCTGCTTGCACCGAAGATAAATGGCGGAAACCACACAGCCCACCGTTACGCCCAAAATCGCACCGGCAGCGGCCAGAGGAATGCTCTGGGTGTAGTGCATTACCGCAAAGGCGGCAGCCAGACCCACGATCAGCTTGAACAGGGCTTCCAGCACCTGGCTGACAGAGGTGGGCTGCATATTGCTTTGTCCTTGGAAAAAGCCCCGGTAGGTGGAGACCACACTCATCAGCAGGGCGCAGGGGCCAAGGCACAAAATAGCGGTCCAGGCGTCGGGCTGGTTCAGGATATCCGCCAGCCACCGGCAGCCGAAGATCATCAGTGCCGAGCCAAGGACACCCAGCAGCAGGAAAATACTCCGGGAGGTCTTGTAGATCCGCCGCACCTGATTGTACTGCCCCAGAGAGCTGGCGGCGCTGATCATCCGGCTCATAGCCACAGGCAGACCGGCGGTGGACACCAGCAGCAGCACGGAATAGATGTCATAGGCAGTGGTGAAGTAGCTGTAACCCTGGTCGCCGATGGCCATTTTCAGGGGCAGCTTATAGAACGCGCCAATGAGCTTTACCACGGCGGTGGCCATAGCCAGCAGCGCCGCGCCGTGGAGAAAGTTTTGCTTTTTCATGGGTTGTGACATAATGGGTTACTCCTTAGGGTCGGCAAACAGCCGGGCAATGGCGTGGTTGGTCAGGGTTTCCACCACGGCTTTCAGGTCGATGGTGGGGAATTTGCCGGTCTGGTAGAGGATTTTGCCCCCTACCATGGTCATGGCCACATCGCCGCCCTTGGCGTTGAACACCAGAGCGCTGACCACATTGTGGCAGGGAATCAGATGGGGCGCGGAGAAATCCACAAGGACGATATCCGCATCCATACCCTCTTTGAGCATGCCGGAGCGGCCCTCCCGGCCCTGGGCGCGGGCGCCGCATACGGTGGCCATCATCAACGCCGCGGCGGAGGGAAGGGCGGCAGCGCTGCCGGCAGCGGAGCGTTCGGCAAAGACAGCGGTACGCATGAGCTCAAACATGTCCATACTGCCGCCCTCCACAGTGCCGCCGGTACCCAGCGCCACATTCATGCCGTCTTTTACCCGCTGGCAAATGGGGGTATGTGGCAGACCCTGTTTTCCGCAGGCCATGGGGGTGGCAACAACGGAAACCTTGTGCTTGGCAAGGAGCTTGCTCTCAGCTTCCTCCAGCGCGGCGCAGCCCACAGCGGCGGCAGGCACCCGGAACAGCCGGTGGCAGCTCAGCAGCTCTGCCGGGCCAAGGCCGGTGCGGTCCATGCACTCGTCAGCTTCCTGCTGGGTCTGGGCAAGGTGCAGCTGCATTCCCAGACCCTTTTCCGCGGCGTAGTCGGACAGGGCTTCCCACAGTTTAAAATTGCTGGTGTACTGGCTGTGGATGCCTGCGTCAATCCGAATTCGTCCGCCGTCATAGCCGTGCCATTTATCTGTCACAGAGCAAAGCAGTTTGCATTGCTCATCGGTTTCAAAATCAAAGTCCTCATACTGATGGATAAACCGCTGGGCGGCCAGCGCCACATTGGCCCGGATACCGCTTTCCCCGGCGGCTTCCGCCACAGCCTCCGGGAAGAAGGACAGGTCGGAAACAGAGGTAATGCCCAGCCGCAGGCACTCGGCGATTCCCAAAAGAGCGGATGCCTTAGCACCCTCATGGTCCAGCTTGCTGGTCCGGGTCAGCTGCTGCTCCAGAGCCTCCTGCCGGGGCAGGTCATCGGTATAGGCGCGCAGACCGGTGTCCGCCAGATGAGTATGGCAGTTCACCAGACCGGGAATGGCTACCATGCCGGTGCCGTCGATAATGGTCTGGGGCTGCTCCTTGGGGGGCGTTTTGCCTATATAGGAAATTTTGCCTTGGGTCACACCTAAGTATGCGCCAAACAGCACATCCATTTTTTCATTCATAGTCACAATAGTGACACCGGAAATGAGTGTATCCAATATTGTTCCTCCTTATGCCGGGTGGTTTACAGGAGCTGGAAAAGCGCCTGCTTCTGGCTCAGTACAGAGTCGATTTGCTCTATGTACTGCTCCGGGAATTTGGGATTGTGGAAGCGCTGGAGGGTTCCGTCGGGGAGGTTCACCTTGTTCATGCCGCCCCCGCCGAGGGAGAGGATGGTGTGCAGCTCTTCCATCATGTAAATATTGTACAGGCAGTCCATACCCTCCCGGCTCCAGCCCACATTCTCAAAGCTGCCGGACATATACTTCTGCCGGTATAAATAATAGGGCTTGTAAAGCGCGTTTGCAAGGGTATTATTGGCGTAATCCACCATTTTTGCGACCTCCTCCTGACCGGGGAGGGCGGCGCGGCGCTCAAACAGATCCGCGCCCTTTTTCAGCGCCAGGGTGTGGACGGTGATGTTGGTGGGGGCAAGGTCGATGACAGTATCCAGACTCCGGCAGAAGCCATCATAGCTGTCCTGAGGGAGTCCGGCAATCAAGTCCATATTGATAGCGGAAAAGCCGGCGTCCACCGCTTCTTGGTAGCAGCGCAGAATGTCCAGGGCTGTGTGGGGTCGGCCGCAGGCTCTAAGCACAGGGTCCTCCATGGTCTGGGGGTTGATGCTCATGCGGTCCGCGCCGTGGTCATGGATGGTACGCAGCTTCTGAAAGTCCAGCGTGTCGGGACGTCCGCCCTCCACGGTAAATTCCAGACACCGGCTCAGGTCAAAGGAATCCCGGATGGTATCCAGAAGCTCTGCCAGCTGGGCGCCGGTGAGGGTGGTGGGCGTTCCGCCTCCTATATAAATGCTACGCACCTTCCGCCCGGAATTTTCCAGAAGCTTTCCGGTGCAGGCAAGCTCTTTGTACAGCGCTTGCAGGTAAGGTTCCAAAAGCTCGGTGCGTTTGCCCACGGTGCGGCTGACAAAGCTGCAGTAGGCGCACCGGGTGGGGCAGAAGGGAATGCCTACATAGAGGGAAATGTCCTTTTCCTGCAGGAGGTTGGCAGCGGCTACGGTGGAGCGGGAGCAGGCAACTGCCAGCTTCGCCCGCTCTGCCGTGACAAAATAGGTGTCCTGCAGCAGCTTCAGCGCGCTTTCCTCCGAACCACCCTCCAGCAAATGCCGGGTGGACAGCTTTGTGGGGCGGACACCGGCCAGCGCTCCCCAGGCGGGCACAGCCTGCAGATGGGGCAGAGCCGCCAGATAGTAGCTCTGCTGCAGAATCTGCCGCCGGGCCTTTACAGTTTCCCGGTCTGCAAGCAGCCGTTTTTGGGCGCACGTGGTCTTGCCGTTGAGGCAAATGGTGGTCACAGCGGTGAGCCAGCGCTTCCCCCGGTGGAGGGCGCTGATAGCCGTGCCCCCCTGGGTAGTATCTTTGGTGCCAAACAGGGACATCTGCAGCTGTTCCACCGCGTACTGCTCCTGATGGCCTTTGAGTGTCAATTCCATAGTGGTTTCCCCGAATCTGAAGAATGGGTCACGCCGGCAGGTCTGCCGGCGGATTAACGCATATAGGGGTTATACTCCCGCTCCTGGCTCAGGGTTGTGGAATCGCCGTGGCCGGGATAAACGGTGTAGTCCCCGGGCAGGGACTTGAGCCGCAGCAGGGATTTGCGGATGGTGTTCCAGTTCCCGCCGGGCAGGTCGGTGCGTCCGCAGGAGCCCCAGAACAGGGTGTCCCCGGAGAACAGGGCTTCCCCGCAGCAAAGGCAAACGCTGCCGGGGGTGTGTCCGGGGGTGTGGAGCACCCGGATAGAAAGTCCGGCAAGAGAAAGCACATCTCCCTCGCCGTAGAGGTCGGTGTAGTAAAGAGGACCGTCGGTGATCCCCTCAGGCATGGAAAGCTCCCCTTCGTGGAGATACACCGGGCAGTGGGTGGCTTCCGCAATTCCCCGGACACCGCCTACATGGTCAAAATGTCCGTGGGTCAACAGCACGGCGGCAACGGTCTTGCCTGCCTGCTGGGCCTGCCGCAGGACGATGTGGGGGTCATAACCGGGGTCGATAACGATGTAGTCCTTCCGGTCCGGCTGAGACACCAGATAGCAGTTGGTCTGGTACGCCCCAAGGGGCAGGGTAAGAATTTCCATAAAAGCCTCACTTTCTTCTGGGGCTGTCCATCAGCTGCTGGGTGTCCAGAATCAGGGTTACAGGGCCGTCGTTTTCAGAAATTACTTTCATATCCGCCCCAAACTGCCCATGCTGGGGAGGAAATCCCAGATCCCGGCAGTCAGATAGGAACTGTTCGTACAGCTGGTTGCCCAGTTCCGGGCCGGCGGCCTCGGCAAAGCTGGGTCTGCGGCCCTTGCGGCAGTTGCCGTAGAGGGTGAACTGGCTGACCACCAGCACCTGACCGCCTACGTCGGAAAGACCCAGATTCATTTTGCCGTTTTCATCCTCGAAAACCCGCAGACCCAGGGCCTTTTCCGCCAGATACCGGCAGTGGGCAGGGGTATCCTCCGGGCCTACGCCCAGCAGGATGAGAAAGCCCTTGCCAATGCTTCCCATAGTCTGGCCGTCGATGACCACGGAAGCGGAATTTACTCTTGTTAATACAGCTCTCATATGGAAAATCTCCTGAAAGGGAAAAATAGCGTAGGGATACGGGCGGTCAATGACCGCCCCTACATAGGACAAATAACACTCCGCAAAAACGTTACCGGGCGGGTCAGGGCAAAAACGATTACTGACCAACTTGGTGCGCATTAGCCGTCCGCCTTGCGGACACGGGCGGTCAATGACCGCCCCTACATAGGACAAATAACACTCCGCAAAAACGTCACCGGGCACAATCAGGATGCATAACGATAATTGACCATCCCCGTGCGCATTAGCTGTCGGCCTTGCCGACTAGTTTTGGCCGCGGCGGGCGCCGATCACATCCCGTACCTGTAAAAGCTTGTTGCGGATGGAGTCCAGCTCCGCCACGTTCTTTACCTCGAACCGCACCGTGAACACACTCCTGCCCCCCGGCAGATCCTTGCCGTAAAGCTCCTTCACCCGCGCCCGGGCGGTGGTCATGGCGGTGGCAACGTCCAGCAGCAGACCGTCCCGGGTGATGCAGTCCAGCTCCAGGGTGGTCTCAAAGGGCTGGTCGTCCTGATTGGCCCACCGTACCCGCACCCAGCGGGCAGCCTGGGCAGGATGATCCTTCTGCTGGGCATTGGGGCAGTCCACCCGGTGGACAGATACGCCGAAGCCCTTGGTAATAAAGCCCACGATGGCGTCTCCCGGCACAGGGGTACAGCACTTGGCGAACTTAATCATGCAGGAGTCAATGTCCTCCACAATCACGCCGTTGATGGCATGGCGGTTTGCGGCCTTTTTGGGATCGGTGTCGCCCACCCGCAGGGTGGTGCCAGCAATGGCCTTGTCACTGGATTGAATCTTCAGCGCCCGGTTAATATCATCCCGGATACGGCCCACAGCTTTTACAGCCGTCAGACCGCCGTAGCCGATGGCGGCGTACATATCCTCCCAGCTGTCAAAGGCCAGCTTTTTCAAAAGCTGGGGACTGACCTCCGGGTCAATGGTAATGCTCAGGGGCAGGCCTACCCGGCGCATCTCCCCTTCAAAGGAGGAACGTCCCTGAATGACGTTTTCCTCCCGCTTCTCTTTCTTGAACCACTGCTTGATCTTGGTGCGGGCCTGGTTGGATTTGCAGATATTCAGCCAGTCCCGGCTGGGGCCTTTGGCGCTCTTGGAGGTGATGATCTCTACGATATCACCGTTTTCCAGAGAGGTGTCGATGTTGCAGATTCGGCCGTTGACCTTAGCGCCTACCAGGGAATTGCCCACGCCGGAGTGAATGGAGTAGGCAAAATCGATGGGCGTCGAGCCGGCAGGCAGGGAGACAATTTTGCCCTTGGGAGTAAAGACGAACACCTCATCGTCAAACATGTCGATCTTAAGGGAGTTTACATAATCTTCCGCATCCGTATCCTGCTGGCTTTCCAGAAGCCGGCGAACCCACTCGAAATCCTTTTCGTTGCCGTCACCGGTGCCCTGCTTGTATTTCCAGTGGGCGGCAATACCGTATTCAGCGGTCTCATGCATCTGCCAGGTACGGATCTGCACCTCAAAGGGAATGCCTTGAGAGCCGATAACGGTGGTGTGCAGACTCTGGTACATGTTGGGCTTGGGGGTGGAAATGTAATCCTTAAACCGCCCCGGCACAGGATTAAACAAGTCGTGGACGTGACCGAGCACATTGTAGCAGTCGGGAATGGAATCCACGATCACCCGGAAGGCGTAAATGTCAAACAGTTCATCCAGCGTCTTATCCTGGGCGTTCATCTTCCGGTAGATGGAGTAGACGTGTTTGATCCGGCCATAGGTGGTGTTGTGGATGCCCATATCCAGCAGGCGGTCAGTAATCTTGTCCTGAATGGTATGCATGAATGCCTCGTCCTGCTCCTTGTGGTCGGACAGGTAGCGCATAATGTCACCATAGGAATTGGGGTCCAGATACCGCAGGGAAAGATCCTCCAGCTCCCATTTGATCTTCTGCATACCAAGGCGGTGGGCCAGGGGGGCGTAAACGTCCATGGTCTCCCGGCACTTGATGATCTGCTTGGCCGGGGACTGGTACTGCATGGTGCGCATATTGTGCAGACGGTCGGCAATCTTAATGAGCACCACCCGGATGTCCTTGGACATAGCCATGAACATTTTCCGCAGATTTTCCATCTGGGCTTCCTCGGTGGAGGAGAAATTGGCACGGGTCAGCTTGGTGACACCCTCCACCAGCTCGGCGGTGGTACTGCCAAAAAGTTTGGCAATCTCATCGTGGGAGGTGTCGGTGTCCTCGATACAGTCGTGGAGCAGAGCGCCCAGCACCGCGTCCAGGTCAAGGCCCATCTCCGCCACCACCTCTGCCACAGCCAGAGGATGGATAATGTAAGGCGAGCCATCCTTACGCTTCTGATCCTTGTGCTTATCTGTGGCAAAGCAAATGGCCTTTTCGATAATTTCGGTGTCAACACCGGGCATATATTGGTTCAGAGTTTGATATAAGGAACTGTAATGTTCTTCAAAGCTTTCCATAGGGGGCCTCCTTTGCCAGCAGCAGACGCTGCATGGTCTGGCTTGCGGTCAGGTCGGCTTTGTCCTGACGGGGCACCAGACAAATATGTATTTCTTTATGAAGCCGCTGGGTCTGCACAAGGCCCACATCCCGGAAAATATCCAGGCAGGTGAGCATGGTGCCCAGGGACAAAGGGGTATTCGTCCAGCGGACGATCTTCCGGCACAGGCACATGGGGGTCTCCTGGAGGGTTTGCCCATTGGCGGCAAGATACCGCCATACCAGTCCTAACGTCTGCCGGTCCGGCAGCAGAGCCTCCGCGGCGGCGGGGGAGATGGTACCTGCCCGCAGGGATAGATAGGCGGAGCAATCGGCAGAGCAGCTGGCCTTGCAGCTGGGACGGATGTCCATAACATTCATCTGGACAGACTGCTCCCCCCGGAATTCGTTAATCTGAGGCACAAAGGCCACATCCACCATATCTCCTTGGGCGATGGAGGCGGACTGGGGGGTAGCGGAAAAATAGATGGCGTTAAAGCCGTACTGGCCCCGGCGCAGCCGCAAGCGCAGATGCCTGCCGCCGCCCACCAAGGTGAGGCGCTCCACGGTGAGCCCCTCCATCACCAGCACCGGTTTGGGGCAGCCATTGCCGCAGGGCTCCAGAGCATCCAGCGATTGAATATTTCCCAGAGTCAACAGCTCCGGGGAGATTACGCAATCCGCCTCCAGCACGGTGGTGGGGGTTTCGTCGTCGTTGGCCTGCCGTACCAGCGCGCAGATTTCCTGCCGGAAGGCAGCAATCTGGCTGCGGTGAATGGTGAAGCCTGCCGCCAGTTCATGACCGCCGTAGCTTTCCAGCAGAGGCGACAGCTGGGACAGGGAGGAAAACAGGTTAAATCCGCCGTAGCTGCGGGAACTGGCCTTGCCGTGCTCTCCATCCAGGCAAATCAGGAACGTGGGACAGCAGTACTCCTCCGCAATGCGGCTGGCTACAATGCCCACCACACCCTGGTGCCAGCTCTCGTCTGCCAGAACAATGGCCTCGGGGGTGCTGCCGGGGGGCAGCATTTCGATTGCCTGCCGGTAAATTTCCGCTTCCACCGCCTGCCGCTGCCGGTTCAGGTCACAAAGGGTCTTTGCCAGCACCTCACCCCGGGCGGGGTCTTGGGTGAGAAACAGCTCTACCGCTAAATCAATCTGACCCATACGGCCGGCGGCATTGATCCGGGGGCACAGCATATAGCCAACCGTGGTGGCGGAAAGGCTGCTTAGCTCGCAGCCCGCCTGCCGCACCAGGGCGGCAATGCCGGGACGGGGATTTTTCCGCATGGCGGCAAGACCCCGGGTGACAAATACCCGGTTTTCCCCCTGCAGGCACATCACATCCGCAACCGTACCCAGACACACCATATCCCCGTAGCGCTCCAGAATCTCCTCCTGGCTGCCGCACAGGGCGCTTGCCAGCTTGAAAGCCACGCCCACGCCGGACAGATCCATGTGGGGATAACCGCCGTCGGGCCGGTGGGGGTCCACCACTGCCACGGCTTCAGGCAGAATTTGCTTACATTCGTGATGATCTGTGATTACCAGATCCATATCCAATTGTTTGCAGAGCTGGGCTTCCTCCAGGGCGGTGATACCGCAGTCCACCGTAATAATCAGCTTCACACCCTGCTGGTGGAGATAGTCGATGGCGATGGGGTTCAGGCCGTAGCCCTCCTCCAGCCGTCCGGGGATGTAGGGGACGCAGTCTGCCCCGCAGCTGCGCAGAAAATCTGTCAGCAGGCAGGTGGCGGTAATACCGTCCACATCGTAGTCGCCAAAAACGGCCATTTTTTCCCCTCTGGACACAGCAAGACCCACCCGTCCGGCGGCCAGATCCATGTCTGTCATTTGGAAGGGGTCAATCAGAGGGGCGTTGCAGTCCAAATATTCGTGGGCTTGCCGGGATGTCTGCACTCCGCGGCCTGCCAGCACCATAGCGGCCAGGGGGGCGTAGCCGCCCTGTGCCAGAGCGTTCACAGCATCCATCCTCGGCTGTGACACATTCCAGATTCCGTATTTCAAAACACTCCACATCCATTATATCATTTTTCTATTCATTATACCAAAAAGACGCGGCTTACACAATAGAAAACTACCCAAATGCGGAAAAAATACCGTTCCCCACCGCTGGATTCCGGAGATGAGGATAAAAAACAGGGGCGGTCGTCGACCACCCTTGCTTTGCGGTTTCCTTATAAACTATAGGGGCGGCCACTGGCCGCCCCTGCTGCTATACATGTTTACTCCTTGACAGTTTCGCTCAAAGCGCCTGCCAAGCCCACCAGTCCCTGCATCTGGGAGGGAATGATGATCTTGGTGGCCTTGCCGTCGGCAACCTTTTCCATAGCCTGCACCGCCTTAAGTTTAATCACCTGCTCATTGGGTGCCTGCTCGTTGAGCATGCCCATGGAATCTGCCAGCGCCTGCTGCACGGCCCGGATGGCCTGGGCTTCGCCATCTGCTTTCAGAATGGCGGCTTCCCGCTGAGCCTCTGCTGCCAGAATGGCGGCCTGCTTTTCCGCATCAGCCTTCAAAATGGCGGCTTCCCGCTCGCCTTCGGCAATCAGGATGGCGGACTTCTTCTGGCCTTCTGCCTGCAGGATCGCCTGACGGCGGTCACGCTCTGCCTTCATCTGCTTTTCCATGGAGCTTTGGATGTCTTGGGGAGGCAGAATGTTCTTCAGTTCTACACGGTTGACCTTGATGCCCCAGGGGTCAGTGGCCTCGTCCAGAATGGAACGCATTTTGGTGTTAATCACGTCACGGCTGGTCAGGGTCTGATCCAGTTCCAGATCGCCAATGATGTTACGCAGGGTGGTGGCGGTGAGGGTCTCCATGGCGGTCATGGGCTGCTCCACACCGTAGCAATACAGCTTGGGGTCAGTGATCTGGAAGTAGACCACGGTATCGATCTGCATGGTTACGTTATCTTTGGTAATCACAGGCTGAGGTGGGTAATCATGGACCTGCTCCTTCAGGTTCACCCGGCGGGCAATCTTGTCGATGAAGGGGATCTTCACATGCAGACCCACACCCCAGACGGCCTGGAATGCACCCAGACGCTCAATGACGTATGCACGGGACTGCTGCACTACAACAATATTGCTGATGACGATAATCAAGGCGATCACCGCAATGCCAATGCCGATAATATATTCCATATCTGTTCCTCCTTATTGTTTGGGTTTTACATAGGCTTTTACGCCCTCAATCCGTTCAACGGTCACAAGCGTGTCAGCTTTGATAGGTTCTCCGGTGGAGGAGCGGGCTGTCCATGTCATGGCACCCAGCTTTACCGCACCGCAGGCGCGCACATTGTCGATGTCCTCTGTGACCACGCCTTGCGTGTCCAACAGGGCGTCGGTGTTGGTCCTGTGCAGGCGGGGTGTGAAGTACTTGCGCACAACAGGGCGCAGCAGGATCAGACAGACAGTGGAAACCACCAGGAAGATCACAATTTGGAGCCACCCCTTGGCGTGGAGCATGGATGACACCAGCGCCGCCAGGGAACCTGCCGCAAACCAGATGGACACCAGAGTTACCGTGGATGCCTCCGCTACAATGAACACCACCAGAATCGCCAGCCATGCAAGGCTGCTGTATTCCATAGCATAGTCCCTCCTTTATTTTTTATGCTGTTTTTAGCATACCAGAAAACTGCGACATACGCAATATCAGATTTTTAAACAGTATGTAAATTGTCAAAACTACGGCAGTATCAGGGTGTGGCAGATTCCGGCCACACAGTGCCGTAGGCCATGTCCAAAATGCCCTGCCCCAGCGCCTGCGCAGCCAGAAGTGCCTGTGACCGCTGATTTCCTGCCGCCCCCACCTCCACCAGCAGGTATCCCGGGTGGAGGTCCTGGTTATACCGCTGGGCCCGCAGGCTCAAAGGCCGGCAGATGCCGGGGTTGTTTCTCTGGAGGATGGTCTGCAGCCGCAGCGCCACGGACAGATTCTCCTGCCACTGGGGATAGGACAGAGTTCCTGCGTCCGTACCCATTACCAGCATCAGCTGGGCTGCTGTCTCCCCGCCCAAAGTAGAGGTGTAGGCAATCTGTTCTCCCCAACTGTCCTGGGCCGAATCCCTGTGCAGATCCAAAACCAGACGGATGGAGGGGTAGCGTTCCAGATACTCCGTCACCGCCTGCCGGGAATTGCCGTAGGCATCGTTATAGCTGGGGTTATCGTGCAGCCGGGTGTCGTGAATCACCTGAATCCCGCCCTCCCGCAGCACCCGGGCAAGCTCCTCTCCCACGGAAACCATGTTATAATTTGGGTCCAACGTGCGGTAGTCAGCGGTTTGGGCGTAGTCCTCTGTGTTCCGGTAGCTCTCCGTGGCGTGAGTGTGAAGAATCAGTACCGCCGGCCCTTCCCGGGTCAAGTCCCAGCTTAAGGGCTGCTGTAAAACAGCTGCCGGGTCTATGTCGTAGCTTGTCAGATTGTTTACCTCCACCAAGGCAAGGTCATCCGGAGAAAAGGTCAGGGGGAGCTGGGGGTCTTGGGTCACGGAGGGCAGGGCAGGCTGGGTTTCCGGAACGGTTTCCCCCGGGGTTTGGGTCTGGGACGAATTTTCGGGCAGGGGCACCACCCGGCCTGCTTCCAGAAACAGTAACATGGATATGAAATCCTCCGGCCCCAGATCCTGCACTTTGGCGGCAAGGGGGGAGGCGCTCAGCAGCCGCAGCAATACCGCTGCCGCCAGTACCAGCGCGCCGCAGCGGAGGGTTTTGTTGTTCCAGTCCATGGGAATCCTCCTTTTTGCAGAAAAAGAAAATGCGCGGTAACAAACAGTACCGCACATTTTTTTTGTATCAGTTTGGCTTTTTCCATTTGGGACGGCTTTGCAGCTGTGTCCGCAGCTGCCGGAAGAACTCTGTGAGCAGGGCTTGGGATTCCTCCTCCAGCACACCCCAAACCGTCTGGGGGTGATGGTTGAACTCCATGGAGAACAGGTCGCACACAGAGCCGCAGGCACCGCCCTTTTCATCCTTTGCCCCAATGACAACCCTGGGAATCCGGGCATTGATGATCGCCCCAGCGCACATGGGGCATGGCTCCAGGGTCACATACAGGGTGCACTCCCACAGCCGCCAGCCACCCAGCGTCCGGCAGGCCTGGGCGATGGCCTCAATCTCTCCGTGACCCAAGGCGGTTTTTTCCGTCTGCCGCCGGTTTCTGCCCCGGCCAACCACCTGGCCGCCCCGGACAATCACGCAGCCCACAGGCACCTCACCTTCAGCGGCAGCTTCCCGGGCGAGTTCCAGAGCTTGTCTCATATACATTTCGTCCAAGGTGACCCCTCCTTTTGTACCATAATACAGGAAAGAGGGTGCTTGCGTCAAGCTAAATGGTACTGCTGCGGCTGCGCAAAAACAAAAGAAACCTGCAACTGCCCGGAAACTTTTGTGATACAGGGAATGCTTTCTTGCGAAAAAGGAAAAAATATGCTATACTGACAAAAATATGGCTGTTTTGAGGTAACGGTATGAAAACCCTTTTGCATATCTGCTGCGCCCCCTGCGCCAACCAGTGTGTGGAGCTGCTGCGGGGAGAAAATATAGAGGTCACCGGCTTTTGGTACAATCCCAACATCCACCCCTTTACGGAGTACCGGGCAAGGCGGAACTGCCTGCGGGAATATGCCAAGGCTATAGACCTGCCCCTTGTGGAGAAAAATGACTATGCCCTGCGCCCCTTTGTTCGGGAAGTAGCGTCGGATATTCAGGGCAGGTGTGTCAAATGCTATGAAATGCGCCTGTTTGAAACGGCAAAGGCCGCCAAAGAGGGAGGCTTTGACAGCTTCACATCGTCGCTTTTTATCAGCCCCTACCAAAACCATGCCCTTATGATGGAGGTGGCCGCCCGTGCCGGAGAAACATGGGGTGTGGAATTTCTCTACCGGGACTTCCGTCCCCTGTTCAAGGCCGGACAGGAGAAAGCCCGGGAGCAGGACTTTTACATGCAGAAGTACTGCGGCTGCGTATTTTCTGAGGAAGAGCGGTATCTGAAACGGAACAAAATCATTCCCTAGCCTGAGCAATATAATCCGAACCCGTTTCTGAACAGCGAGGTCGCCCCGATGCATCGTTGCCGCTTCTTGAAGGGCGCGAAGCCCGTCTGCAAAGCGACGTCTCGCCTCGAGCCGTCCTCACAGTTCAGAAATCTTCGACCTGAGGGGGATGGATGATTGGGTCAGGCGATCTTATATGAAGCAGATGGGCTGACGCCCATCAATGAATAAAAGGAAGTCTGAGCCAATCAGGCGCCCACTCAGGCGTGTTCGAATTATATTGCTCAGGCTAGGAGGAAGTATGGAAAATCTGCAAATGATTGTGCCCTGCCTGTTTGGGCTGGAGGGCATTGCCGGCGATGAGCTGCGGCGGCTGAATATGGAAAATGTCCGTGTGGAGGACCGCCGGGTGCTGTTTACGGGAGATACCCAGGCTCTTGCCCGGGCAAATATCTGTCTGCGCACCGGAGAGCGGGTGATGGTGGTGCTGGCGCAGTTCCAGGCCAAGAGCTTTGAGGAGCTGTTCCAGGGGGTGCTTGCCACCAATCTGGAGGATTTTATTCCTGCCGACGGCCAGTTCCCGGTGAAGGGTCATTGCCTCAACAGCACACTGATGAGCGTGTCCGATTGTCAGGCCATTATTAAAAAGGCCGCCTCCCGCCGGTTGGGGGAGAAATACGGCATCAGCTGGCTGCCGGAAACAGGGGTAAAGTTCCAGCTGCATTTTACCATTCTCAATGACCAGGTGACGCTGTCCCTGGATACCTCCGGTCAGGGTCTGCACAAGCGGGGCTACCGGGCCGTGGGCAATGACGCACCCCTGCATGAAACCCTGGCGGCAGGTATGATTCAGCTCACACGGTTCCGGGGCCGGGAATACTTTTGGGATCCTTTCTGCGGCAGCGGCACCATTCCCATTGAGGCGGCGCTGATTGCCAAGAACCGGGCGCCGGGTCTGAACCGGCAGTTTGCGGCGGAGGCGTACCCTTGGGTGCCCAAACAGGTGTGGGAACAGGCCAAAACCGAGGCCCGGGACAAGGAGTTCAGCGGAAAATATACCATCGTGGGCTCGGACAATGACCCGGCCTGTGTATCCCTGTCCTTTGCCAATGCCAGAAAGGCAGGGGTGTCGGACTGTGTTACCTTCAAGGACGGAGACGCCACCAAAATGAGCCTGCCCTGTGAGTCCGGTATTCTGGTGTGCAATCCTCCCTACGGCGAGCGGATGATGGAGCAGCACAGCGCACAGCGGCTGTACAGCGCCCTGGGTCGGCACCTGAAGTATGCCAACAACTGGAAACAGTTTGTCATCACCTCTGAGCCGGAGTTTGAGCATTACTTCGGCAGAAAAGCGGATAAGAAGCGGAAATTCTACAACGGAAAAATCAAGTGCGACTACTATATGTTCACTGACAACAGCCGGAGAAAGAAGTGATTTTGTGATCCATTTGTTTATCATCAATCCTGCTGCCGGCAGCCGCAACCAGACGGAAGCCTACCGGAAGAAGATTGCGCAAGTCTGTGGAGAGCGGGGGCTGGATTACCGGATCGAGGTGTCCGGCGCGCCCGGCCAGTGCCGGAAGATTGCCCGCCGGGCAGCCCAGACAGGAGAGGATTACCGGATTTATTCCTGCGGCGGCGATGGGACGCTCAACGAGGTGGTGTCCGGCGTGGCGGAATATCCAAATGTGGCGGTGACCATGTTCGCCGGGGGCAGCGGCAATGACTTTATCCGTATTTTTAACGAAACCGAGCCGTTCCGGGATCTGGAACGGCTGCTGGATGCCCAGGAAGCGGAGTTTGACCTGATCCGGTGCAACGATGATTACAGCCTGAACATCTGCTCCGTGGGCCTGGATGCCCGGATCGGTACGGATGTAGCCAACTATAAGCGGCTGCCGCTGCTGCAGGGCTTTCGCGCCTATGCCGCTTCCACGGTGGTGAATGTAGTCCGAGGTGTCAGTGAGCATTACATAGTAGAGGTAGAAGGGCAGCGGTTTGATGGGAAAAAGACCCTCATCTGCGCCTGCAACGGCCGGTTCTACGGCGGCGGCTTTAACCCTGTCCCTACTGCAGACCCCAGTGACGGCATGCTGGAGGTGCTGGTGGTGGAGCCTGTGTCCCGGCTGAAGGTGGCGCAGGTGGTGGGCGCTTACAAAGCCGGCAAGTATGCCCAGTATCCCCACCTGATTCGTCATTTCCGCACAGATAATCTGCGGATTGTGTGCGATGGGCCCACCAGCATCAATCTGGACGGCGAGCTGCGCACTGCCCAGGAAGTGAATATCTCTGTGGCAAAGGAAAAGCTCCGCTTTTTCTATCCCCGGGGTCTTACCTGGAAGATAGAGGAAAAGGAATTGGCAGAAGTATAAAAAAGGCGCCCAAAGGGGCGCGTTTTCTTTATTCATTAGCAGCAGCCGCCGCAGTTGTTCTCGCAGCCACAGCCACAGCCGCAGCCGTTGTTAGCGGTGTTGGAGCCGCCGCAGTTGCACAGCAACAGGATCAGGATGATGATCCAGCAAATGTTACCGCCACAGAAACCGTTGTTATACATAAAAAATACCTCCAAAATCATTTTCGCGGCGAAGCCGCTCATTCCAAGATATTCCCCAGCCAAAAAATGGTGCGAAAATTTGCTATTGATTTGAGAAAACCAGAATGTTATAATGACGGCAGATTTTTTCCAAGGAGTGAACGTTATGAGAGCGGCGATTTATGGATACGGCAATCTGGGCAGAGGCGTGGAGGATGCCATCTCCCGCAACCCGGATATGGAGCTGGTGGCGGTGTTTACCCGCCGGGGCCCCGGCTCTGTGACCCTGGCCACGGAGAACGTGCCGGTGGTGGGCGCGGATCAGGTACTGGCGTGGAAGGATAAGGTGGATGTGCTGTTCCTGTGCGGCGGCAGCGCTACGGACCTTCCCCGGATGACTCCCCAGCTTGTAAAGGATTTCCATGTGGTGGACTCCTTTGACAACCACTCCCGCATTCCGGAGCATTTTGCCGCTGTGGATGGGGCGGCAAAGGAATCCGGCCATGTGGCGCTGATCTCCTGCGGCTGGGATCCGGGCATGTTCTCCCTGAACCGGCTGTACGCCAACTGTATCCTGCCCGACGGTGCGGACTATACCTTCTGGGGCAAGGGCGTTTCCCAGGGCCACAGCGACGCGATCCGCAGAATCCCCGGTGTGGTGGATGCCCGGCAGTACACCGTGCCTGTGGAGGAAGCGATGAACCGGGTGCGCAGCGGAGAAGCGCCTGCGCTTACTACCCGGCAGAAGCACACCAGAGAGTGTTTTGTGGTGGCTCAGGAGGGTGCGGATCGGGAGGCCATCCGGCAGGCCATTGTTACCATGCCCGGCTACTTTGCCGACTATGACACCACGGTTACCTTTATTACCAAAGAGGAGATGGACCGGGATCACAGGGCGCTGCCCCACGGCGGCAGTGTGATCCGCACAGGCCGTACGGGAAAGGACGATGCCCACAGCCAGGTGATCGAGTATAAGCTAACCCTGGATTCCAACCCGGAGTTTACCGGCTCTGTGCTGGCAGCCTTCGGACGGGCTGTGTACCGCATGGCTCAGCAGGGACAGTGCGGCTGCAGAACCGTGTTCGACGTAGCCCCCAGGGACCTGAGCCTGCTGCCTTATGAGGAACTGCTGGCCCACATGCTGTAATTGCTGGACAAATGAAAAAGTTAGGGTGTGCTGCTTACAAGCGGCACACCCTGTTTTTAATGGAAAAAATGCTCCCGCAAAAACGTCACCGGGCGGGTTAGGGAAACAAAGATTACCGACCAGCCCCATGCGCATTAGCTGTCCGCCTTGCGGACCCAGAGACCGTCGGGGTACAGACCCTTGTCGGTCATTTCCTTCAGAGCAGCCACCACACCGGGCTTGTCCGCGGCGTAGGTCACGCCAAACCACTTGTCGGCAGAATGGAGCAGCTTCACAGTGGCCTTGCCCTCCCGGAGCAGCTGACCCACGGTCATGGGCAGGAACATTTCCGCTTTCTCCGGATTCTTGGGCACTTCATCCCGCAGGAATGCAGGGAAGCGGGCCTCCACCTCTTCTAAGAAACTGGGTGTGTAGCCCCAGAAGTTCATAGAAACGGGGGTGTTCTCCGGAAGATCTGTCCAGCTTTCGCCACCGTCGGTAGTAAAGTGGATACCGCCTGCGTACTTTTCAATCCGGGTACGCTCTACCACATCCAGCACATAGCCGTTATCCCCGGCAACACATACGCCACGTGCAACAGAGCCGTGGTCGGTGACGGTTTTACCCAGTTCATAGCCAACCATGGCGTAGTTGTATGTATCCGTGTCGGCGTTGTTTTGCAGGAAATCGTAGATGACCTTAAAGGCATCCTTGCCGTAATAGTCATCGGCATTGATCACCGCAAAGGGCGCGCCGTCAATCTGCTCCTTGGCGCACAGCACCGCATGGCTGGTGCCCCAGGGCTTCACACGTCCTTCCGGTACTTGGAACCCCTCCGGCAGCTTGTGAAGTTCCTGATACGCATAGCGAATCTCCAGAGGAGACTTTGCCAGCCGCTGACCCACTGCCTCCATAAAGTCATTTTTGATAGCTTCTTTGATGATAATCACTGCGGTCTCAAAGCCTGCGGCATAGGCATCGAACAAAGAGAAGTCCAGAATGCTCTCTCCCTGGCTGCCCACCGGATCAATCTGCTTCAGTCCACCGTACCGGCTGCCCATGCCGGCTGCCAGAACTACAAGAACAGGTTTCTTTGCCATTGTAAAACCTCCTTATAAATAGAAACTACATCATACGTACTTTTTTCTTAAAAGTCAAGCTTTTTACAAAAGTGATTTTTCATTTAGATAGATGACGTCCTTAGGCAGCTTCTCCCAGGAAAACTCCCCGCACAGCTCTTGAGCGCTGATGGGGACGGGCCGGTCCAGCAGCCCCGCGGCATGGGCAAGAACGCCGATAATTCTCTCCGGGCTGCAATGCTGCCGCAGATAGTCAAGATCCATGTCCTTATCCCGCTTGCTCAGCCGCCGTCCGTCAGCAGCTACCAGCAACGGCACATGAGCATACTCCGGATGGGGGAAGCCCAGCTGCTCCTGCAGAAACATCTGCCTTGGGGAGGAGCTTAGAAGATCCACACCCCGGACCACCTCTGTGACACCTGCCAGAGCGTCGTCCACAGTAACTGCCAGTTGGTATACATACACTCCGTCAGCCCGGCGTACCACAAAATCCCCGCAGTGGGTGGTGAGGTTTTCCCGGTACTGACCCTGAACCATATCCCGGAATTCCCACATCTTGTCCGGTACCCTTACCCGCCATGCAGGTGGCCGGCCGAAGGCGTCCCGCTGGGCTTGGGTCAGATTCCGGCAGGTGCCGGGGTAGAGATAGGTACCGTCGGAAAGATGGGGGGCATTGACGCTATGGAGCTGGCTGCGGGTGCAGTAGCAGGGGTAGAGCAGACCCTTCTCCTCCAAAACCCCAAAATACTCCCGGTAGATTTCGCTGCGCTGGCTCTGTGGCTGGGTTTCCTCATCCCATGTAAGTCCCAGCCAACGTAAATCCTGACGCAGAGTCTGGGCAAATTCCCCGCTGGTGCGCTGGGTATCCAGATCCTCCATCCGCAGCACCAGCCAGCCGCCTTTGCTGCGTACTGACAGCCAGGCCATCAGCGCCGCAAATACGTTGCCCAGATGCATGCGCCCGGAGGGGGTGGGGGCAAAACGGCCTACCGGCCTCACAGAAACGCCTCCCCGTACCGGGCAATCCACCAGACGATGGTGCACAAAATGGCAACGGTCAGCACACCGGCGGTGATGGCAAGTGCCAAAACACCCTTTTCCTTAGGCTCCTCCAACAGCTCTTGGGAGAGCTCCTCCGGGTCTTGCTCCACAGAATCGTTGTTGTAGACCCGGACACCCTGATAAACCTGGGTGTATTCCAGAGAGGATTGTTGAGATTGTTCCTTATGGCTACCGTATTCCTCCAGAATATCCTCCAGCAGCGCATCCTCATCGGTCTTGTCCTGCTGAGGCTCTTGGGCCAAAAGCTCGGCTTCCAGCCGACGAAGCTCCTTTTCGGTGTCCTTAAACATGGCTGCACCTCCTTTGCTTTTTGTTATTTTAACCCAATGAATCCATTCTGTAAAGGTTTTTCCGGTTTTCTTTTTCCCACTTGTTAAAACAGGGGAAATGTTGTACAATATAAAAAATTGCGGAAAGGGGGGCTTAGCATGGCGATAGATCCGGAGGAACTGGACAGACGGCGGCAGAAGCGGGAGGCCTACCGGCAAGAACGGCTTGCCAGAAAGCGGAAGCTGAGAGTGCGTATCCTAATTGCGGCGGTGGTGCTCATTGGCTGCGGTGTGCTGATTTTCACCATGAAAAGCCCCCGGACAGGGCTGCCGGAGCAGACCCAGCCTCCTGCGGAAACAGAGCCGCCCCAGACGGAACAGACGGAGCAGACCCAGCCGGAGGGCACTTTACCGCCTACTACCACCATTCGCCTTGCCCTGGCAGGCGACCTGAATGTGAATGACCGGGTGGTGGCCTCGGGCGGTGGGAACTATGATTACACAAACACCTTCATGGATGTGCTGCCGGTTCTGGCAGAGGCAGATCTGGCGGTGGTGAATCTGGAGGGAAATCTGGTTGGTTCTCCCTACGGCAGCAGCACCGCATCCGCTCCTAAGCAACTGCTGGAGGGGCTGAAGACCGCGGGTGTGGATATGATCCAGCTTGCCAATTCCTACGCCATTTACAACGGCATTTCCGGTCTGCAGAGCACCATCAACGGGGTGTACGCCGCGGGTATGGAGCCTTTGGGTGTTTATGCTGATGAAGATGCCTTCCGGGCCGGCAAAGGGTATACCATCCGCAACGTGGGCGGTATTGAGGTGGCGTTTGTGGCGTTTACCAAGGGTATGGACGGCATGGCGCTGCCCGCAGGCAGCGAAAACTGCGTGAATCTTCTGTATAAGGACTACGACAGCACCTACCAGAGCGTGGATACGGAGGGGATTACCAAGATCCTGTCCAATACGGAAAAGGCAGCCCCGGACATTACGGTGGCACTGCTCCACTGGGGCAGTGAGTTTAACAACACCATCAGCTCCAGCCAGGAGAAGATCGCAAAACTGATGTTTGAAAACGGCGTGGATGTGATTGTGGGTACTCATTCCCACTATGTGCAGCAGGTGATTTACGACCGGGCGGCAGGTACGCTGTTGGCTTACTCTCTGGGAGACTTCTGCAGTGACGGTCAGCGGGCGGGTTCGGAGTACTCCGTGGTGCTGGAGGTGGAGATCACCAAGGAAAATGCCACCGGAAACACCACGGTCAGTGGCTGGAGCTATACGCCTATTTTCTCTATTAACGAAAAAGACAAGCCCATGCGGGTGGTTCGGCTGCAGCAGGCTATGAAAGCGTACGAAGCTAACCAGCTGGGTTGTGTTGACCAGGCTACCTATGAGGATATGAAGTACGCCATGGGCCGCATTGAGGCCCGTATTGCGGGAGAATAATCACAGGACGATAAAAAGGCACACTTAAAAAGTGTGCCTTTTACTGCCAAAAGTAGAGATTTAGCTGAAAAAGACGGTTACGAAAGTAACCGTCTTTTTCATGGGGTGGATGATGGGACTTGAACCCACGATCTTCAGAGCCACAATCTGACGCCTTAGCCAACTAGGCCACACCCACCATATTAAATTCACTGAAAGAAAAATAGCACGCCAGGAGGGACTCGTTTACGTTTTTGCCAAGGGCAAAAACTAAGGAGTCGCTCGGTCAAGCCCTTGCGAGCAACAATCCACCGGATTGTTGCATTGAATGATTCGAGTCCTATTAGACTTCTGCTAACCTGCAACTTCAGTGGAACAACCTACCTGCGCAGTAAAACTGGCACGCCAGGAGGGACTCGAACCCCCGACCTACTGCTTAGAAGGATAGGTCAGGGCGTTTTTTCAGCGCTAAAGCGTCCATTTGGTGCTTTTCGGTAGGGGTATTCGAGAGATAATTTCCCCTTGGTGCTGCTCCGTCCATACCGAAATTTCCTGTTCTGGGTCAGAATCTGGGGCAAAAGTATGCGCCCGGTTACCAAACCAGTAACCAGGCGCTGAAACGGTATTTCAGATCATATTGTCTCACGGCATCATCCGTTACCGCCAGACAGTAGGTAACAAAACGAAGTGAACAATTAAAAGCCCTTCAGCTATGCACCACTATATCCTTGGCTGGACACCATAGTCTATTACATCGTTTCTGTATCTGCTTTTTCCTTCAGCTTATACACACGACTCTTTTTATCTCCCTCGGCAATCACGATCTGATCTTCAATCAGCCCTGCGAGCAGTTCGCGAACACGAGTAGGCTTCAAACCAAGAAGCTCTGCCAGATCTGTGTTTTTTGCGGTGACGTGTACAGTCAAATACTCGATTACCGCATCCCGCTGCTGCCTGGTTTTCTCCGTCAATTTTTTATCAGCGGTTTTTATCAGCGCTTTTTTATCAACGGTTTTTATCAGCGGTTTTGACACCGTCGGCAAAGTCAGCATAATTCTGGCGGGTTCAAAGTTCTCAGAAATCTCCGGCTCCTGCCATCCCTGTTTTTTCCAAACATTATAGATGTTGGGAATGCCGCTGCCGGCCCGTTCACCAATGTTGATCAGGTTGAACATCTTGATAAGCATCGTATTTCTGGGATCGGAAATGCCGCCGCTTTTCGCCTCATTCAAATCAATGCGGAAACCACCCGGATTGGAAATCGTGATTCCATCCTTTGTCTTGACGATCACAACACCCCGGCTCTCATAGTAGTCAGCGTTGATCAGACAGTTAGCCAGCGCCTCACGCAATGCACCGTGGACAGGCGTATCATCAATCCGTTCTCCGTTTTCCATCTTGAACGGCACTTTGATATCCTGTGCGATTCGCTGATACACCCGGAAGTAGAAATCGTAAATATTTCCGCTCCAATCGCCGGAGGTAGATACGATGCGATCTGTCCAACGAGTTTCCTCATCCATCTTTTCTTGATAATCCAAGAAGTAATAAGGAAACTCCTTGACGATCTCATATTCAAAGCCAAACATCAGCAGGCCTGCCGCTGTGGGATGCATGGCACCATCCTCGCTGCGGCCAATCGCGCCCAGCTTGTAAAGAAAGGACACATCATCCAGTTCGTCCCACACATGACCGGGACGGTGATTGCGCAGACGATTGCGATAGCGGTGAACGCTGTCATAATCAAAAACATCCAGATCCATCCGTTCCAGCAGAACGGTATCCTGCGTCTGCACCGCGGCATCCCGGAGCATGGCCCGAACCGCATCCTGGGTGCAGTGATAGTCACCTTCTCCGTTGCGGCGGTAAGTGCCGGTCAACGGATTGCCATCGATATAGACAGGCTTCACACCTCTTTCTGCTCTGGGAACAAAAATCTCGATGATGCGGCAGCCATCCACCTCAACGATCTGTACATCCTTGTCAGAAAGAATGTTGGCGCTTGCTTTGTTGGGATTGTTGACAGCATCCCAAAATGCTTTCACCAAACCCTCCGGATCAGGCAGACACACTGGATACAAAGACCTGTCTGCGTGTTCCTCCACGCCCAGCAAAATCACACCGCCCAGTGTATTGGCAAAGGCGGAATAGGTTTCCCAAATGCTCTTAGGGAGTCCTCCTACAGCCTTCTTTGCTTCGATTCTGTTGTTTTCCCGATATTTTTCCAGGTTCTCAAAGTCCAGCATAGTTCCACCTCACTTGATCGTATTATACCATACCAGAGTAATTCTTCAAGTCTTTTATGTAGAACGAGTCCGAAGTCTAAAATTACTTGGTGTCGAGTTATAGCAGACAGCACCGCCCAGAAGGAGCGGTGCTGCTATTTTATTTGAGATGCAACTCCTTAACGAGATGCGCCCCATATTGCAGACCGTCCAGGAAGGCTTTGCGCTCATAGGCACTGCACAGGCGACAGCAGAGGTTAAATACTGCGTTGTTATCATCCAGCGGCAATACACAAAGAAATTCTTCCAGTTCTTTGAATCCATCACCAATCTCCGCAGGATCGCTCTCGTGGGATTCGGCATAGGCTTGATGTAGCTGATCCAGAACGGTCTTGCAGTCGCTGTCGCCGGAATCAAAGGGATGCTTTTGAATATATGCATTCAGGCGGTGGGCAATATCTTTCATGCGTCTACCCCCGTCAGTTCCTGCGCCAGAAGAACACCCAGGCGAATCCCTTCGATAAATCCAGTCTTTTCATGATCCCGACAGAGCTTACAGACAGGATATACAATGTTGTCCATTTCTCGCAGCGGTATGCCGTTCATCTGCTGGTAGAGCTCGTTGAAGTCTGAGCGAATCTGCTCATTATCATAGGGATTGTTTTCATTGTAGCACTCGTAGAGCATGGTCAGGACAGATTCACCGTCCCCGAAGTTTGGTGGATTCGCTTTGATATGTGCTTTCAGGCTCTCAAAGCATGTATTCATAGTAACATACCTCCTTTGAAATTTGTGGTATGTTACCTTAGCTTTCACGAAATTGCAACTGTCATTAATGTCAAAAATGATTGTGCTATAACCAAAGATAAGCTCGCACTTGTATTCATTCCGAGTTCGCAAAGTCCGGGCACCCAAAAATGCGTGCGAGGTTGCGAACTCAGCCTGCGTTCACATCCACAAGACAGCACCGCCGCACCGAATCTGTTTTCGGTGCGGCGGTTTTACATATAAAACGCTCTATTAATTTGGTTGAAATGCTGATTTTTCAGCCATCTAAAAAATGACCGTATAGTTTTTGGCACTTTTTGTCCTAGTAGTATAGTGAAGGGAGGTAAATTTGCAAGGTTGCATCTGCCTCTGTATGGCCGCACTATTTCTTTATCGTCCGCACATATTCCTCAAAGGAGATTTCATTCCGCTCTGCCTGTTCCCGCAGCTCGACTGCGTACCGGGACCAGGCTTCGAATTCTGCCTTGGTCATTTTCTTCTTGGCAATCCGGGCATAGTGTGCCTTATATGCCTTGTTGTAGATATTCCAAATGGGATCTTCCTTGCACTTGGTATCGTATTTCTTTCTGGCGCTGACCATCCGGCAGGTCTTGGTCTTATCCTCTGCCAAGGGATTCTCGCAGTAGTCAGAATAGATACCGGCATCGATCAGGAACCACTTACCGCAGTTGCTGCACCGCTTGGGCATGTAATGCTCCGCCAGTCCCCGGAAGAAATCTTCATAGAGGAACGCACCAAGCCTGTCAAAATCATAGCTGGCGCAAAGGAACGGCGTTCCTTTCTCTGGAGTAAAAACCTCGTGACAGGAAGTCAACGGAGCAGGTCCATTCAGCTTTCGGTGCGGCACTGCGGCTTGAGATTCTGTCTTGAAATAAGCTGCGAACTGCTTCGCCAGATCCGCTTCCGTAAGAAATCCGTGCTTGATGTGCAGGAAATCATTCAGCAGTTTTTCATAGCAGCACTTCACCCGGAGCACATCCTCCACCCAGTGGATGTATGGCTGCATCAGATCTTCGATGGTCTGGTTCAGTTCATTCATGCGACGCTGGTTGTCCATCGCATATTGACTGTTGCCATCCGTCCAGTACCAATCCATATCAATGGGAACGAACTTCACCGTGGTGCTGATATATTCTTCATCATCGTCTTCGTCAAATTCCAAGCCTGCCAGCGGATTCAATGCGCGGTCGCCGTCCAGCATATCAGAGAACCGGGTCAGGCAGACCCGCAATTTATTCTTCTGCATCTGATGCGGCTGAACAAATCTGTTGTAAGGCGGCAGTGTTGGCCACACGGAATCGATCCGGTCAATCAGTTTCTGTGTCCACTGCACATTCTTCTCATAGCCATCAAAGCGTTCCTCATCGCTGAAGTCTACCCGCAATTTCAGATCCCGCAACTCTGCTTTCAGTTGGAACAGCCACTCCGTCAGTTCCTCCACACTCAAATTTAAGTTCAGATATGCCGTCAGAATTTCATTACTGCTGTATTTATATTTTCCGTTGATGTAAACATCCGTCCCATGGAACATGGCGTGAAACTTTTCCATATGCCGCTCCGAAAAAATTTTTTGAAATTGATGTAATGTTTTGAGAAATAGAGAATGATTTTATATTTACGCTACATCTATTTACAGTATATCAAAACACCATTATAATTGCAAGCGTAAGTTACGAACCGAGTGCGGTTCGGTTTGCAGCTTGAAAATTGAATGACCGTCCAAGGGGGATATGCGGCTGGCGAAGTGTGCGGTGATATGAGCACACCAAGGCTGCGATACGCTGCCGAAAACCGGGGGTAGGAACTGACTTGGGAAAAACGGCGAACGCAAAATCAAAACTAAAATCGAAAGGAATGATTCATTGAGAGTAAGTAAATTCAAAAGCTATCAAGACCTGCCTCTTACCTTGACCGCGCCGGAGGTAGGCGAAGTCCTGGGAATCTCCAGAGCATCCGCATACGAGTTGGTTCGCTCTAAGGGATTCCCTCACATGAAAATCGGCACACGGATTCTTGTTCCCAGGGACAAGTTCCTTGCCTGGATCGACCAGCAGACGGAGGTGGAAGAATGAAATTGTATGAACCGCCCACAAAAGAGTTCTTCCGTATGCCCAACAATATCTTCGACCTGGGCCTGACTCCTATCCAGTATACGCTGTACTCATACCTCGTAAGCTGTGCCGGAAGCAGCACTATTTGTTGGCCCAGTTTGAAAACCATCTGCGCTAAAACCGGAATCGGTCTCACTGCCGTGCAGGATCATCTGAAGGTTTTGGAAAAACGGCAGATCATTCAGATCGGCAAGCGCAAGACCAGGAATGGAAACTGGAATAACGAGTACACCTTGCTGAGCCTGGACAATCCTGAAGTCTATCGGGATTTATCTTGTGCTGATGATGAGCTTCCCCTCTTCATTGGGGGATGAACTTTCCGCTGGAAAATCGGCTTTTCGGAAGAAAGTATTTGAAAGCGGGATAAAGGAGGTATTCCGCCCTCTGGCGGATACCTCCGAAACACACCGCCCGGCAACGCCGTGCGGGGCTTTTACGAGGTTTCCAAGGTGTTACCTTTTCCGCATAGTAAGGAAAAATAGGCGCCTGGAAATGGAAAATGCTTAGAGTAGCAACGATTTAGGTGGGAGTCTTTCCGCCGGGAAGGAGTAATTATGTCAGAAATCAATAATAGCAGCAGAATCGGCGTGTACATCGGAGATGACTTGCTCGCCCGGTGCGACGCAGCCATGGAGAAAACCAATGCCGACTCCCGCAGTGAGTTCATCCGGGATGCTCTGGAACATTACATTGCCGTAATCAACATGCAGGAAAGCAGTAAGGTGTTGACACCGGCGCTGGAATCGGTCATCGGCAGTAAGATTGCATTGACTGAGGACAAGATCAACCGCATCATGTTCAAGCTGGGTGTAGAGGTTGCCATGATGAACAACATCCTCGCTGCCACCCACAGAATCGATGCAGACAACATGGACGCTCTCCGCAGGCTCTGCACCGATGAAGTGGCAGCCATCGGCGGCAAGTACAAGTTCGAGGATGCGGTCAAATATCAGCAGGGGTGATGTAGATGGCAAGGCTCATTCTGAAATCCCCATACCTTAAACCGAAAGGTAAGAAATCTCCCGGCGGCTACCTCAAGTACATCGCAACCCGTGAAGGAGTGGAGATGGCGGAGGATACTTCCCGTCATCTTCCTGTCACGGCAGAGCAACAGAAGCAGATTAAGGCCCTGATCAAAAAGCATCCTCAGAGCAGGGAAAGTCATGAGTACGAAGATTACCTTGCAAACCCTACTCGCGGTAACGCAGACGCGTTCCTCTGGAATATCTGCGAAGAATACCAGGACGGCCCGAAACGGGATGTGTATCTCAAGTACATCGATGAGCGCCCCGGCAGCAACGGTCTGTTCACGGATGAGGGTGTTCCCATCGTGCTGTCGCAGGTGCAGAAAGATATGAATGAACACCCCGGCAACATCTGGACACACATTATCTCCCTCCGCCGGGAAGATGCGGAACGGCTGGGATACAACTCTACCGATGCCTGGATGCATCTCCTCCGTTCTCACCGGAACATGATCGCGCAGCAAATGAAGATTGCGCCGGAGAATTTTCGGTGGTATGCTGCGTTCCATAATGAAGGACACCATCCTCATGTTCACATGATGGCCTACTCTGTCGATCCCAATGAAGCCTACCTCTCCACCAAGGGAATTGAAACCATCAAGAGCAATCTGGCGCAGGAGATCTTCCGTCAGGATCTGCTGCAGATTTATCAGAAACAGACTGACCTTCGTGACGAGCTCCGGCAGGAGAGCCGGGACCGCATCACAGAAATTGTAGATGCCATCAACCACAGCAGCTTCGACAATCCCCAGATACAGACGATGCTGGTGCAGCTTGCGGACAGGCTGGCAAAAGCTAAAGGCAAGAAGCAGTATGGTTATCTGAATGCAGGGACGAAAAAGCTGGTGGACGCCATCGTTGCGGAACTGGCCGGTGACAGCAGAATCCGGGAATTGTACTCTCTGTGGTACGAACAGAAGGAAGATGTACTTCGCACCTACACCAACAAAATGCCGGAGCGGATTCCACTGGAACAGGAAAAGGAGTTCAAAACCATCCGCAATGCGGTTGTGCAGGCGGCATTGCAGTTACGGCTGCCCCAGGAAGAACTGCCCCTGTCAGACCCTGTTCCGCCCCGTGTGGACTTTGTTGACGACGGCTCGGATGTGTACCCCAGAGCGGTAGAAAGCCTGCGTGAGCCGGAGGTGGAGCCAGATCCCGAAATCAAGCAATTTCTGCATGAAGCTGCTATCCGTGGCAGTGCAGATGCGGTGTATGGAGTAGGTAAGCAGTATCTGAAAACCGATATTCAGAAAGCCATCTCCATGTTCGAACTGGCAGCGGAGCAAGGTAATTCCTATGCTGAATACCAGCTTGGCAAGATATACTGTTTCGGACAGGGAGTGCCGCAGAATCTGGAAGTGGGTATGGAGTGGCTGAAAGCATCCGCCAGCCATGGCAATGAATATGCCTCCGCTCTGCTGGAAAAAGTGCAAAACCACATCCACCGGCAAACCACCTCCGCTGTCTTCGGCCTGTTCCAGGGATTGGCTGGCATGATCCAGACCAGCGCCAATCATCATATCCGCCGTAGAAATACCATCGACCGCAAGCAGCGGCAGAAGATTGAGGAAAAGAAGCATGCCCTCGGTCAGCGCTCCAGTGGTCAGGAATTTGACTACAACGAAGGGCAGACTATGTAACCATTGCCGCCGGGCAGCACCCATGTGTGTTGTCCGGCGGCATCTAACAAAACGAAATTAACAAATAAAACCTCCAATTGCAGAATATGAAAATTAGCTTTGTAGCCGATAGAAAAGCCTGGAACGCACAACGCATCGTCCCAGGCTTCGCTGTCAAATTTTAGTCCCGATTTCCCAGCTCTACAGCCGGGAAATCGTTTTAAAGAAAGCGAGATTTTATGGTAAAGACAGTACAGCAAGTCGCAAGAAATCAAATTATTCTTTCGGAATGATATAATGGGTTTCACTTCTACCGTTATCGGTTTCCACTACTTCGACACGACCATCTTCAAGCAGGGTATATGTATAGCTGTCTGAATTATGATAAGCATTGCCAGATTCTGTAACGGACTTTTCACCGTTTTCCAGATATGCATTCGGACCAAGTCCGGAGATCCTAAATCCGTATACAGTAATGGAAAGCGATGCGCTAAACAGGCCACCTGAGCCGTCACTATAGATTTTTGTGTATTCTCCCGTTTCAGTCAGATATTTACCATAGTAACCGATGTTTTTACTTAGTTCCGCATAGGAATCCGGCAGTTGGACATCTACATTCAGCTTTGCGACGAGTGTCTCTATTTTTTCGAGTGTCGTTTCAAACTCTGTGATCTCCACTTGATTCTCCAACCCATCGTCGGTAACGGACCACATAACATCATACAATTCGCAAAGGGACGCCCAATCTTCATAGTCCAGGAATACATTGGGAGTCTGGATCTGCGACAGACATTCACTTCCGGATTTCCACTGGCAAATCAGATCCCGCGCCATTCGGTAGTAACATTCGTCCATTTCCTCTGACACATCCACAAGACGGTCCGCATCTTCAAACAGCGCTAATGCTTTCTCGTAATTTCCGGCTTCCATCTCCCGAATTCCTTGCAAACAGTAGATATTGCCGATTTGTTCTCTGGAGTCCTTATAGCCGTTCATCTCTTCAAAAGCGGCAATGGCTTCGTCATAATTACCGCTTTCCATCAGCGCAACTGCTGCATTGTACTGGCTGTTCGGAATGACTACCGTTACCAAAATGACAGCGGCTACGATACATACAACCGCTACTGCGGAAATAATGCTGACAGTTTTCTTAAGCTTTTTCTTTTTCTCTGCTGCAGCTTTTTCGTCTGCCAGGCGCTTCGCTTCAGCGGCTTTTTCCGCTTCTATGCGCAGCCGCTCCGCTTCCGCCTGCTCTGCAGCATACCGCTCTGCGGCAATTCGGGCGTTTTCGGCCTTGATGTCCTCGATCCGCTTACGGCAGTGCTGTGCCAACGAAGCAGAATCTTTATACTCTTTCTGCGCTTCAAAGAATTCTGCCGCCAGGCGAAGCTGCCGCAATACAGTATCGCTGCTGCCTGTATCAGATTGTCTTTTAGCTTCCTGCAGCCACTTCTGGTAGTCTTTCTCCCGGTGCTGCAAGCTCTTCTCACGGAGTTGAGCCACTTCCTCATCAATCTTTGCAATATGGGCCCTGTAGTTTCGCTCAACAGCTTCTCTTTCTGCAGCTTCTTCCGCTTCTGCTTTTTTAACCAGATCGGACAGGTAGCTAAACAGTGCTTTTTTCTCCGACTGGAGATTATCAGCAACTGCGCCTGTGGCAAATTTTTCTGCCTTGGACAGCAGCTTGTGGTCGGCCCAGTAGCTTTCTTCATCTTTATATAGCCGCTTTTTGGTGGGCACCTGGGTGTCATAGGACAGGTCGAACCCGTACATTTCCCGAATCTGCGTATGGGTCAAATAGCCGGGTACAAAATATTGTTCCGCAACAGCCTGAATGTGTTCTTCATTTGCCGGCACTTTCCGGACATGGAAGTCCTTCACATTGCGAAGCTCTTTCCGCTTCCGAACAAAGGCATCAATGGTCCGGCACTTTTCCTGCGCCAAAGCTTTTCCCAAGTATGCCTGGGCATTTTTGGAGTCGTTATTTAGAACATCTTCAAAGAAGCTGTCAGCTTTTGCCCAATCTCCGTCCTCCAGAGCCATATTGCCCCGATCCAGCAGGGATGCGATCTTGTTATTGCCACTGCCGCCAACAACCACTCGTTCCTGTACTACAGTTGCATTCTTCTGCTTGGGCAAAATTTTCTCAACACCACGGAGCAGATCCTGAATTGCCCCCACCTTGCCCATATCCTGGCTTTGCAGGTGTTGGAATTCCTTGGGCATATCATAGGCATCCAGACCTTTGTAGCAGGGGATCAGATACTTGCTCTTATCCTGAGCGATGATCTTTAGGTATCGGCTCCATTCATTCTTCACCCAAACAGCATTGTAATACTCGTAGCAGGTACCCACCGCCAGCATGATTTTTGCGCTGTTCAGTGCCGCGAAGATATAGGGCTCATAGGCCTGTCCAAGCTTGTCCTCCAGAGTGATCCGAGAGAAGAAGACACGGTAGTCCTTTGCGGTCAGCGCATCATAAATATCCTGGGCCAGAACACTGTCCACAGTACGGTCACCATTGGGATCCGTTTCTTTATAGCAGATAAAAATGTCGTAAGGCTGTTCGTTGGAGGAGACCTCCAAAATTCCCTTGCGGATCTTCTCGATCTGTTTTGCTTCCTCCCGGTAAACTCTCTGGGCCATCAGATCAGCATTTTCTACAGCCTGCTCGAAATTGCTGTCATCCATAACACTATCGAAGGAAGAACGGTGGCTGGTGGGGATCTTCTTGCCGGTGGCAGGATCATCTACGTACTCAATACCATACTTACACAGCACCAGACCCCAATAGGCTTCTGCTTCTTCCGGGAAATCTGCAACAATCGCCTCATAGATGCCTGCGGCTTTATCAAACTCGCAGGCAGCACGCAGACGGTTTGCCCGAGCAAACAGTGTTAATTTCTTTTCATCATCTACTTTAGGAATGGTCTGAATACTTCCACAAAATTCGCATTCAGCGGTGCTTGCACCTTCCATGATATTCAGGTCACCGCCGCACATTTTGCATTTTATAATTGCCATGGGAGATTGCTCCTTCCGGATTAGTTTTTATTCAGCTTGCAAAGGCGATTCCGCTCTGCCAAAAGAGCAGATGCCCTGCGGCACAGCTTTGCCACAGCTTCGCTGTCACCGTCAACATAGGCAGTCTGCAATTCGTCTACTGCTGCAACAAGGTCGGCCTCGGCATCTGCAATGGCATCGTTGCTGACAGGATCGCTGTAACGGAATTCATCTGCCAGGGCCTTGATTTCCGCGTTTTCAGACTGCGCGGCGATCTGATTGACCTTGGACTGCAAGGAACGCATCAGGGAAACATCCTTTTTGAGCTTTGCATCCTGCGTGTGGATCTCCTCCACAACCGTTTCTGCGCCAATCAGGCCGATCACCGCCAACGCAAGAATGATGGCATCCAGCACGGTTGCGACCCACCAGGGGGTGATGTGGCCCAGCGCCATGCAGATGCCGCCCACAACAACCTGAATGACGAGATAGGAGAAGGCAAGCTTTGCAAGGGGAAAGCCGTAGAAACGGCTCTTTGCATCTGGATTCTTGAGCAGGGAGTTGTAAATTGCAACGCCTGCAACCAAAAATGCCAACAGCGTGAAGCCCCAGCTGATCCAGAAGGTGGGGGTTTTCAGACACGGGATCATGAACACCGCGAAATTGTAGGCGATCAATATGACTACTACTACAACACTGGCTCGAATGGTATCTTTTTTCATTTATCTTATTCCTTTCTCTACATACATTGCCAATCACAGAACGGTATTTACCAACAGCACCGCAAGCAATACCGCAATGAAAATACAGTGAACGATCAGCGCCGTTTTCTTCTGGCGATATGCTGTTATTGCCGTGATCAATGCGGCAGCCCCATTGAACACCTGCGGCAGCAGCAAAATGAATCCGGGATGAAAGCCCATAGAACCGAAAATGCTTAACAAGGCTGCGCCCAGTGCATACAGGATCAAGTATGTCCAATGCGCGCCTTTACTCTTCCTTCCATAGGTACAGTTCAGGGCCGGGCCAATTCCGTGGAGCGGATAGATAAACAGCGGCAGCAACGCAGCAGGGGAACCTGTGAATGCAACGATCCCTCCGTCTGCTCTATAAAACATAATGTCGAAGAAGCCGTCTTCGCCAAGAAGTATTACACCAAAAGAGGCAACTGCGGATACCACAGCAAATAAAACACCCAACAGCAGCGCTCTTGTGCGTTTCTGGCCCTTTTCCAAGGACGCAACATAGCTCTTCTCTTCTTTGGTCATACCGGCTGCAGCGGCTTTTTGGTTCTTGCCTGCCAGCTTTTCCACGCCTCTGACCAGGTCCTGGATGGCGCCCAGTTTGCCCATATCCTGGGCCTGGAGCTTAGAGAATTCGTCAGGCAGCGTATAGGGAGAGATGTCCTTATAAACAGGAATCAGAGTCTTGGAAGGATCGGTCTTCATAAAGTCCAGGTACCGCTTCCACTCGTTCTTGACCCAAACGGATTGGCAATGGTCAGAGTCTGTAGTGACCATCAGCATAACTTTTGCGGAATTCAGAGCTGCAAAGATACAGGGCTCATAATCCTGTCCCAGCTTGTCTTCCAACGAGATCCGAGAGAAGAACACGCGCATCCCCTTGGAAGTCAGCGCATCATAAATATCCTGTGCCAACACGGAGTCAGGGGTGCGATTGCCGTTCTCGTCAGATTCCTTGTAGCAGATGAACACATCGTAGGGTTCTTCCTTGGCGGAGGCGTTCAACACCCGCTTTTGCAGAACATCCAGCACCGTCGCGTCATCCTCATACATGATCCGGCTGTCAGCGTCGGCATACTGGCAGGCGGATTTGTAGTTAGGACTGGATGTGACGGAGCGGACCAGGGTCCGGTGACAGGTAGGGATCTTCTTGCCGGTCTTGGGGTCGTCCACATACTCCACACCGTACTCGGAAAGGAGCATGCCCCAGTAGGCTTCGGCGTTTTCCGGCTCGTCGTTGGCGATGCTCTCGTAGACCGAGTAGGCTTTATCGAACTCGCTGTCCATACGGTACTGGTTTGCCCGGTTAAAAAGCCGGGCCTTTTTATCGTCATCGATTGCGGGAACAGTCTGCTGACTGCCGCAAAATTCGCAGGTGGCGATGGTGCTGCCCTTTACAAGCGCCAGATCACCGCCACACATTTTACATTTGATGATCGCCATGATATACCCTCTTTTCTATCAAACTACCAATGCTAAAACCGCGAGTAATACGATTACCAGCAAATGTAACAGCATCCGCTTTTTTTGCTGAGAATACACACACAGGGTTGTGATCAGTGCCATCAGTCCGTTGGGAGCCATAACTGCCCACAGTGGCATACCGGGGGTGCACCCGGCAATCCCCAGTCCGATCATAGTCAATGCCGCAGCACTATAGAAAGCCAAATATACCCAGCTGGCCAGTTTGTTGCGAAATCCGTATGTAACAGTAAGACCGATGCCTATGCCGACTGAGCCGTACAAAAACATTCCTAAAAATGTCAGATTACCCACACAACACAATCCATACTGATTGTTTGCCAAATAGTATAAATCCCGATAGTCATCGTTCTCAAACATAATCGCACCACCGAGCAATGCGAAAACTCCCAGAAAAACAACAGAAAGAATCACAGCCCGGGTCTTTTTCTGGCTTTCTTTCATGGCTTCCACCATGGTTTTTTCTTCCTTGGTCATACCGGCTGCGGCAGGCTTCTGGGGCTTCTCGTTCAGCACTTTCTCAATGCCTCGCAGAAGATCCTGGGTGGCGCCCACCTTGCCCAGATCCTGTGCCTGGAGGGATCGGAATTCCTTCGGCATATCGTAGGCATCGATGTCCTTATAGCAAGGAATCAGGGTTTTCTTTTCGCCCTTGGCAATGAGCTTTAAGTACCGGCTCCACTCGTTCTTGACCCACACTGCGTTGAAATACTCATAGTCCGTGCCGACGGCCAGCATAACCTTAGCGGAATTCAGCGCTGCAAAGATATAGGGTTCATACTCCTGACCCAGCTTGTCCTCCAAGCTGATCCGCGAGAAGAAGACCCGGTAACCCTTTTCCGTGAGTGCCGTATACAGATCCTGGGCCATGACGGAATCGATGGTCCGCTGACCTTTCTCGTCGGTTTCCTTGTAGCAGATGAAGATGTCATAGGGATCTTCCTTTGCTGACACTGCGATGATGCCCTTGCGGATCTCTTCAATCTGCCGGGCTTCCTCCCGGTAGACTTTCCGGGCAACCGGGTCGGCGGTGTCCATAACCTGCTCAAAGTCCTTGTCATCTATGACGGGGTCAAAGGAGGAACGGTGGCAGGTAGAAGTCTTTTTGCCTGTAGCAGGGTCATCTACATACTCAATACCGTATTTGCACAGTACCAGACCCCAGTAGGCTTCCGCTTCGCCGGGAAAGTCAGCCACGATGGATTCGTAAACACCGGCGGCAATATCGAACTCACAAGCGGCGCGGTGTTGGTTGGCCCGAGTGAACAGAGCCAGCTTTTTCTCACTGTCCTGATTGGGTACTGTCTGTGTGGTACCACAAAATTCACAGGTGGCGACAGAGCTTCCCTCCACCAGAGCCAGATCGCCGCCGCACATTTTACATTTAATAATAGCCATTTAGATCGATCCTTTATGTATAATCTTTTGCTTTGCCGCAATTGATGCATTTCTTTGTAAACAGGCCTTTGAAGCTGCCGCCACAATGTTGACACAGGCCAGCAGCACGGCGCTGCTTGGCAAGCTTTACCTTTGCGCGATCTTCATCGATGGTATCAACACTATCAAACAAGTTCCATCTTGTCAGTTCACTAACGAGGTGATTTCTCTCGCAAAAACCCTTAACAGAACCCTTCTTGCTTACAACTACCATGTGGGAGTCACCTGCAGCAATCGCAACACCATCGTGCACATTGGACACATTATATCTAGAATATTTATCACCGACAGACAGCACAGTTCCATCAGCCTTCAAAGCTGCCGTGTGTTTCTCACCAGCAGTAATCGCAACACAATCTCTCCACTTTCCAACCTGACATTGGTCTGCTGTATAGGACCCCGCTGCCAAGACCGTACCATCCGCTTTCAATCCAACCGTATGGTCTCTACCCGCAGCTACAGCAACACAGTCACGCCATAGCGATACATCACACTTTCCGAACTCGTTGTTGCCCACTGCCACCACGGTGCCGTCTGATTTTAGTCCTACCGTATGATTTCCGCCCGCAGCAACGGCAACGCAGTTCTGCCATTCATGCACATCGCACTGCCCAAAGCCATTCCAGCCGGTTGCAATAACTGTCCCATCCGATTTTAGACCAAGTGTATAGTAATAGCCTGCAACAACCGCTACGCAGTCACGCCAACCGGAAACATTACATTGGCCATGCTTGTTATCACCGACCGCCAGAACTGTTCCATCTTCCTTCAATGCCAAAGAATGACCCGATCCGGCCGCAACAGCGATACAGTCGCTCCAGAAAGATACATCGCACTGCCCATATTCATTGCTTCCTGTCGCGACAACAGTTCCGTCTAACTGCAGACCAAGCGTGTGAAATCCGCCTGCAGCAATGGTGACCGCCGCTTTTTGAATGCGTTTGCGTACAGGTGCCAGATCCATCCGACTTTTTGCCAGCTCTGCGTTTTCTTTTTTCTGCTCTGCTTTTGCTTGCGCAATGCGCTTTTCTGCCTGCTCTTGCTCAATCCGTTCTATCGCTTGCTTCAATTCGTCAGAAGCGAATTGCTTGCCCCTTTTGAAGTTTTTGTCACTTCTCCAATTATTTTGTTTTACCAACAGATCCAGCTTGTTTACACGTTGGTCGCACATCGCAAGGCCAATATATGCCTCGCCGCATTCTGCATTCAATTCCAATGCGGCATCAAATGCCTGCTGGGCTTCGTTCCATTTTTGATCCTCCAGCAACAATTTGCCCCGTTTCAGAAAATTTTCTACATTGGTACTGCCTTTAACCTCAACTGGGCCAGCTACCTTGACAGTACCGGCAACCTGAACAGTACCCTCAACTTTGACAGTACCTTTGATCTCCTGGACCATTTCCTGGATTCGGGTCTTATCGTACTGCATTCCGCAGTATTCACATTCAAAAAGTCCGCCGGACTTCGCCATCAGCTTGCCGCCGCAGATCTCACATTGTAACGCTGCCATATTATTGCAATCCTTTCAGTTCGGTTTCGATTTCCGCCAGACGGGCTTCGATCTCCTTGCGGTGCTTGCCGGTAAGCAGACCTTTTAGATTTCTCAATTCCACATTCAAATTTGCTTTTTTCGCTTATTAGATTGGAAATTCGATTCTTTTGCTTATTGGCATTCTTCCTCTATCCGGCGTTTCTCTTCTGCTATTCTGTTTTTTCTTCCATCTCAGCGTTGGTGAACTTGGGTCTCGCACTATTTTCTTTGCGCCTGAATACGCAACTTCTCCTGTCTTTCTCGCAGTTTTATCGCTTTTAACGCATCGTATTCCTGCAGCATCTTGCTAACTTTGCCATCCGGATATTTCCTAGCCCGGTCTATGTACTTCCGGAATCGCAGGTCTGCGGCCTCCGCCAAACGAGGGATCGTGGAATAGCCAACAGTTGCCATAGCAAGTCCAAAATATGCCTGTCCGCATTCTGCTTCCATCTGCAATGCCTGATTGAAGCAATTCTTCGCCTCATCATACTGATGGTCTTCTATTGCCATCCACCCTCGTTTGAGCAGTCCCTCCACATTTGTACCGCCCTCAACCTTGATCGGGCCATCCACTTTTACGGTACCCGCCACCTGGACAGTACCCTCCACCTTGACGGTACCCTTGATCTCCTGGACCATTTCCTGGATCCGGGTCTTATCATACTGCATCCCGCAGTATTCACATTCAAACAATCCGCCAGCTTTCGCCATCAGCTTTCCGCCGCAGATCTCACATTGTAACGCTGCCATATCGTTTCCTCGTTTCTAAAGATAAGTAGGGGATTGCCACGCCAGTGTGCGCACTGGCGTGGCAATGACAGTATTCAGGGTTTCTTATGTCCGCACTCGGGGCAGAATTTGGCGGTGATTCCCTGGGTGCCGCAATCGGGACAGTTCCAGGTCACGGGGCCTTCCGGCTTCTTACAGCCGCATTCGCCGCAGAATTTGGCCGTAATGCCCTTGTTGCCGCAGTTGGGGCAATCCCAGGTGGCAGGTGCTTCCGGCTTTTTACAGCCACACTCACCGCAGAACTTGGCAGTGATGCCCTTATTGCCGCAGTTGGGGCAGTCCCAGGTATCGGCTGCCTTGGGCTCGGGCTTCTTGGAACCACACTCGGGGCAGAACTTGCTCTGGATATTCTTCGCGCCGCAGGCACAATCCCAGCCGCTGGCAGCAGGTGCAGCAGGTGCGGCCATAGCCGCACCCATATTCATCATAGGTGCCATAGCATCCTTGGTCATACCGATGACACTGCCCATTGCTCCCAGAGTCACACCCAGACCGGCAATATCACCCAGCATACCGCTGCCGGAACTGCCACCATTGGCACCCATTTGTCCCAACGCTCCGGCATAGGCTTTCTGCACATCAGCCTGCAGAACATCTCTCTGGTTGTAACCCTTCAAGCGCATCTCCTCGGCTTCGATCTGAGCCATCTGTGCCTTGCGCTCCATTTCCAACTGCATATGTAGGCGCTCGGCCTGCACATCGCCGGTAGCCTCTGCAACTTTGCGCTGGCTCTCGTACTGTGCTTCCAGAACGGAGGTCTCACCTTTCTGGGCAACGGCCTTTCTGTGAGCGATCTCCACCTCTGCCACATTCTCCTGAATGCGGATATCCAACTGCTTTTTGGCTTCCATTTCTGCCAGCTTCAGCTCAGTTTCCGTTGCGATGGCAGACTTGGTCAGGTCCTTCTGGCGCATCTGCAGGATGGTCTGCAGGGCATCGTAACCCAGATCGCCCCGCTGAGGAAGCATGATGCCCATGACCAGGAATTCGGTGACGACCAGACCATACTCCTCAAAGCTGGACTGGATAGCATTGAGCATGGCTGCGGACAGACGCATCTTCTGCTGATCCAGCTGCAGGATGTCCATTTTTTCAGCAGTAATGATATTCGCCAGATTGGTGGAGACGGTCAACTGAATCAGGCTGCGGAAATAATTCTTAATATGGCCCTCGCCGTCCTCCATAAGGTCCTGCCGGGTCAGCTTGCCACCGGTGCCAACCAGCTTCAGCAAGAGCTTCCGGGCATTGGCAATCTTGAAGTTCAGCACACCACGGGCTCCGATAGAAATGGGCGCGCCGGTCATAGGCTCCAGGAAGTTGATTTTCTCGGGAGTACCCCACTTGATGGCCATCTGGCTGACAAGGTTGAAAAAGTAAACCTCACTGTGGAAGGTGCCCTCGGTATCCGTGGGCAGGGAGTACAGCTTTTCCAGAATGGGAAGCTGCTGAGTCTCCAGAGTATAGCGACCCGCACTGAACAGATCCAGCGCCTGGCCGTCCCGGAAGAAGATGGCTTCCTGGGATTCGTGAACGATAAGCTGAGAACCCAGGTTGAAGTCCTCGATGGGATGCTTCCAGACCAGAGTATCCGCATCGCCCTCATACTTAATGATAGATGCCAGGCCGTCCTTCTTGATCTCCTCGGTTTTCAGCCGCTCGGTGACATCGTTCACATGGTCGCAGACTGGACAAATGTAGCTGGATGCGTTCTTCGTGGTGCTCAGGCGGATGCCGCACTGACCACAGGAGAATTCCACCAGTTTTGTATCACTCAGTGTCGCCACAATCTTCTCTCGGCAGACGGGACAGCGAACCTTTGCACCGTCCGCCTGATCGTATACAAACAGATTTCCGCAGTGGGGACAAGTACGGGTGACTAGCCGGTCCGTGCGGACATTGATGGTGTGACCGCAGGAGCAGTCAATCTTCTTTCTTGCAAAGAAGCCAGTCTTGGCTTCGGCATACTTACCACAATTGGGACATTCGATTACAAATTTTGACATAATAATTATCTCCCTACATTTTATAGTTTCCAATCAACATTTCCATACAGTGTGCTGACTGCGCCAAAATCGGTTTTGCCTGCATATACGGGGGATCGAATCACACGATCCTTCAGTGCTCTCCGTGACGCGTCCGAAAGAGAGATTCGTACCGTGTTGAAACCGTTTTTGACAGCTTCTTTCTGTATTTCCGGGGATAACTCCACGATCAGCCGGCACTCTTTTTCATAGTTCCATGCGTAATGCTTATGAAACGTACCGGCGTCTTCGAGTAACTGCCAATCCATATATTCGTGATCTTCTCCCAACGATGCGATCAGCATGGATGGGTCCTCTTTCTGAACATCAGTGTAAACCACATCGGTCATGTAAATGTCGAAGTGATCGTCTTTGCGTGTAAGTACCAGCGGATCCTGAATAAACTTTCCGCAATCGTCAAATTTTCCTAGCTCAACGGTTGACGATTCGACGATCTCCCTTATTATAGATGGAAGAAAGCGAACTAACGCACCGTTTTTACCTTTGTCTCCGCTGTATAGCATCCACATTGCCATGCTTTCTATTGTAGAGCACGACAAACAAATGCCAAATGCGGAACGTTTTTGCATGGTTTCGCGATCCAGTTTATCATTCCATGTCTGTCCATTAGATATGTATAGATTCCCGGTCAGCACCAAGCACATGGCACGATCCATAGCAGTATACATATTGTAATTCCTATGTCTGAGGGCATTTTCCCGCAAACCATCCCGTAATGCCTCGGGGGAGGTTTTCATTTCTCGCAGTTTCTTCATGCTCAGCTCTCTTTCTGTTTGTAACGACTTTCTAATCAATCCACTAGTAAAAATAGGGATCATTGCTGCTGTTGCAAGAGTTCTGCCTGTTGCCGCTCATCTTCTTCCATCAATGCGCGAATCTCAGTCAGCACCCCATCGTCCTGTGCATAGAGGGCTTCACGCTGCTTTTCTAATTCTTTGCGGCGTTTACCCGCAAAGAAGCCTGTAAGTGCATCTCGCTCCTGAACAGTATCTTGTATTTTTTCGCTGATTTCATAGCGGGTCAGTGTTAATTCTTTCAGCCTCTGAACACGTTTTTGCGCCGACTGATATATCGTTTTTTCGCTGTCAGAAGCAAAGGAACCAAACAACTTCCAGTCAGATACATAGCAGGAGCAGTTCTCAACGCAACCTGTGGCTACAGCATAACCATCGGCGGTAATACCCAAGGAGACTGCATCACCTGCGCTAATAGCAACTATTTTTTTCCATGTACCTACATTGCACTGGCCTAAATCGCTTATATCTCCTAAAACACCAGTTTTGATAAAATGCGTAGCAAAAACAGTATGATCCTTTGTTAAACCCAAGGAATGATCCTCACCCGCATTGATTGCAACAATGTTCTTCCAAGCAGATACATTACACTGACCGTACTTGTTTTCACCGGCCGCCAACACTGTACCATTTTCCTTCAGGCCAAGTACATGATCGCTTCCGCAGCTAATTGAAACGATATCCGTCCAGTTTTCAATTTCTTCCAATCCCTCGGCGAAGCCTGTAACTATAACAGTACCATTCTTCTTCAGGCCAACGGAAACACAGCTTCCCGCACTGATCTCTACAATATCCTTCCAGAGGGATACATCACATTCACCGTGATCATTCACTCCGGTTGCCATTACCGTTCCGTCCTTTTTGAGGCCCAGCAGATGCTGAGAACCACCGCTGATGGCAATAATATTTCTCCAATCATCTACGAAGTACATTTGATCCAGATCCTCGTCGGTGTCCAGTTCGTTGCTAATTACAGTTCCATCCGTGCGCAAGGCAAAAATATCCTCGTTACAAACCGAAGTTACCGCAATTAGATTTTTCCATCTAGAACCCAACGCTTTCGCATACGGATCTGTATTGATCAATGTACCATCCTCTTTAATTCCGACAGAGAAATTGGAATTGGTATGGATCCGCCTAGAAAGTAGCGCAGCTTCTTCACGCTTTCCTTTTAATTCCTCAAGCAATTGCTGATATTTATCCACACATATCTGTCTGCGTGCATCAGCATCTTCATAGCCAGAAATAGAATCAAACAACTTTGCGGCTTCTTCATACTCTTTATTCTGCATCGCGGAAAGAGCGTTCTGATAAATTGCCTCTGCTTCCGCATTCTGAAGGCGTTTATAAATATGAGCAAGATAACCTTCCAGCTCAGCCTTCAGCACAGAATCCGCAAAACGAATCGCCTTCATGTAACTGTTTCTTGTATCAAAGGGCTTACGTTGATCCTTCATCTGTTCCTGGCGTTGTACATGCAACTCTGCCATCAACTTTCCAACATAAGCATGCGCATTTTCAGGGTCGATATCCAGAACCTTCTCACAATACTCATTGGCAGATTTCCAGTCGCTGTCTTCCAGAAACATAAATGTTCGTTTCAGCAACGATGCTGTATCGGGGCCGCCATTGCCGCCGGAAGAACCACCTTGAACGATGATTTTCTCCTGCACTACAGTCACAGGCTTGGTCTTGGGCAGGATCTTCTCAATACCCCGCAGGAGATCCTGCATGGCACCCACCTTGCCTAGATCCTGGGCTTGCAATCTGGCAAATTCCTTGGGCATATCATAGGCATCGATGCCCTTGAAGCAGGGGATCAGGTGCTTATCCTTGTCCTTTGCCATCAGTTTCAGGAAGCGGGACCATTCGTTCTTGACCCAGACAGCGTTGAAATGCTCATAGTCGGTACCAATAGCCAGCATGATCTTTGCAGAGTTCAGCGCCGCAAAGATATAGGGCTCGTACTCCACACCCAGCTTATCCTCCAGGGTGATCCGGGAGAAGAACACCCGGTAGCCCTTATCGGTCAGAGCATCGTAAATATCTTGGGCCAGGACGGAGTCCAAAGTGCGGTCACCGTTCGCATCAGTCTCTTTGTAGCAAATAAAAATATCGTAAGGTGCTTCATTAGCAGATACCGCAATGATTCCCTTTCGGATTTCTTCTATCTGCTTGGCCTCCTCCCGGTACACCTTCCGGGCCATCACATCGGCGTTTTCCAGAGCCTGCTCAAAGTCACTGTCCTCCAGGATGCTGTCAAAGCTGGAACGGTGGCAGGTGGGGATCTTCTTGCCGGTGGCGGGATCATCCACATACTCGATGCCGTACTTACACAGCACCAGACCCCAGTAGGCTTCCGCTTCCTCCGGGAAGTCCGCCACAATGGACTCATAAATGCCTGCCGCTTTGTCAAACTCGCAGGCAGCACGAAGCCGGTTGGCCCGGGCAAAGAGCGTCAGCTTCTTCTCGTTGTCATCAGCAGGGACCGTCTGCCGGCTGCCGCAATATTCACATTCGGCAACGGACTGACCTCCGATCAGGTCCAGATCACCGCCGCACATTTTACATTTGATCACTGCCATTTATGTTCCTCTCTTTCTTTCATGACAATTTCCATATGGTTCAGGGCAAATTCCAGGCTCATAGTCAAAATCTCATTGCGGTTGCGCCCGGTGAGTGTCGCAACATTGTCAATATCCTTCAGCAGTTCTTTTGCCATCCGCATGGAGACGATTGTGGTTTCTCCATTATATTTCTTTGGAGATATCTTCAAAACAGGCTCTGACACACCGATTCCTCCCAACTTTTTCAGTATATTTATATTGTAATACATTCGTATTGGCTTTTCAACCCTATAATTGACAAATTACATTTACCGCGTGGCAACAACTTGTAATACCGCCAGACGGGATCTAACAAAACGAATAGAACAAATAAGTCCCTCTTGCGGTGCCGGACAAGGCGGTTTTGCAGGAGGGATTTCATATTGTAAGTACTATGGCTATTGTGCTGTCATTTCTGCCGAGTTTTTTGGTAGGTCTAGTGACTAGCTATTTCGCAAGTATTACGGTATTGTGTGTGCTACCAAAAGAAAAGGAGGTTTGACCATATGGCAAAAAGACGAGCAAATGGAGAAGGAAGCCTGAGAAAGAGAAAGGATGGCCGCTGGGAAGGTCGGTATACCGCAGGAACTGATCCTGTCACAGGCAAGGCCATCATCAAGAATGTCCTGGGCAAGACCCAGGCAGAGGTTAAGGAAAAACTGAAAAAAGCCATCGCAGAAAGTGAAAACCTGGACATCAAGCGGTCAGGCATGTACACGGTAGGCGAGTGGATGGACTTGTGGTATGAGATCTATGCCAAACCGAGGATTCGTGAGAGTACCGCCGTTTACTACAAAATGTTCATCGACACCCACATCCGCCCCAAGCTGGGCGATATCAAGCTGAACCAGCTTCAGACCATGGATATCCAGCGGCTGTACAACGAACTTCGGGAGAACGGCAGAATCCGCAAGGAAATTAAAGACAAACAGCCGGGGCTGAGTGTGTCCTACATCCGGGGGATGCACAATATGCTGAAAGCCTGCCTGAACAGCGCAGTAGAGGAACGGCTGATCCTGCGCAATCCCGCCGAGGGATGCAAGCTGCCGAAAGCGGAGAAAAAGGAAATGAAGGTGCTGACCCAGGAACAGCTTGGAAGCTACCTTGCCGCCGCCGACAAAAGGGGACTGCTTCCCATGTTCTTCCTGGAACTGACTACGGGTCTCCGTAAGGGAGAATTGGTGCCGCTACTGTGGTCGGATGTGGACACGAATAACATGACGATCTCCATCTCCAAGCAGGCTTACCGCACCAAGGGAACGCTGACGGTGCAGCCGCCCAAGACGGACAACTCCATGAGAAAGATCGCCCTGTCCGCAGAAACCATGGAGCTTCTGAAGCAGGAACACATTAAGCACCCCGGCAATCCCTACTTGTTCCCCTCGCCGGTGACCGGAGGAATGTACCACCCCGATTCGGTGGTAAAGCTCCATCAGAAGATTCTCAAGGATGCCGGGTTGGAGCATATCCGCTTCCATGACCTCAGACACACCTTCGCAACTCTGGCCTTGCAGAATGGCATCGATGTGAAAACTGTATCCAGTATGCTGGGACACAGCAGCGCCGGATTCACCCTCGCCACCTACACCCATGCTACGAACAAGGTACAAGAACAGGCAGCGGCAAAGATGGGAAGCCTGCTGAAGCAGGCACTCTGACACAAAAATGCAGAAACCGGGTGGACAACAGTCCACCCGGCACTTTTCTGTAAAATTTCCCGTTTGGGTCAAATCTGGGTCAAGCGCATTTTGCGGTGTCTTGCATGGTAGAATTGACAACCTGATTTATGCAAACGGATTTCGCTTTTTGGAGTACAAAGCAATGATAGCTGATACGGAATGCCAATCATATACCTCGTACTATTGAAGCCGGTTATAAAGGAAAAGTTCCGATTTCAAGAAGAAATCGGAACTTTATGGGGTGGGTGATGGGACTCGAACCCACAACGCCTGGAACCACAATCCAGTGCTCTGCCAATTGAACTACACCCACCATATTCTGTTTCGTGTCTTAAAATGGCACGCCAGAAGGGACTCGCTTAATTAAGGAGTCGCTCGGTCAAGCCCTCGCGAGCAACGCTCATCCGCGTTGCATTTCAATGTTCGAGCCATCGAACATTGGAAAAGTGTGGCACGCCAGAAGGGACTCGAACCCCTGACCTACTGCTTAGAAGGCAGTTGCTCTATCCAGCTGAGCTACTGGCGCATGTAAGATGGAGCGGGTGACGGGAATCGGACCCGCGTATCCAGCTTGGAAGGCTGGTGTTCTACCATTGAACTACACCCGCAGATCCTAAGTTGCCTGGCTTATTTCAGCTAGTAGATTCTAGCATACATATTCACACTTGTCAAGGTGAAAACCCAGAATTTCCCGTAATTTTTTATAGATTACATCTGCCACAGCCCCTTCACCGCAGGGACACACGTTGGGGAACCGGTCAGCCACCACACCGTCTGCGGGGCAAAAAGCGTAGTCCGCTCCCTCCAGCATGGTCAAATCGTTCTCCGCATCCCCCACGCAAACCAGAATTTTACGCCCCAACTGCTGCTGCAGCTGCCGGGCGGAGCGAATCTTGGACACACCCTTTGCGTGGATATCCACGATCCGGGCGCAGGCCCGGAAAATGTCCACCTTGTGGCCGTAAGTCTTTTCCACATAGGCAATGGCTTCGTCAAACAGCGCCAGCTCCTGAGGAGTGGCCTCATACATGGATGCCACAGTGTTCTCCCGGAACTGGCCGTACAGGGAGAATTTCAGGAAAGGGCCGGGGATGTTGTCTGGGGACGCGTACTTCCACACGCAGCCGTTATGGCTGCAGTAGTCCTCCCAACCGGGATTCTTCTTCATCAGGTAGTGGGCGTCCACCGCCTGCACCTCTACATTCAGCTCCGGGAACTGCGCCTGCAGCTCCGGCAGGACGGACATAGGATCCAGCTCCAGAGGGGCGAACCAAGTAAGCTGGCCGGAGGAGACATCGTAGGCGGCGCTGCCGTTATACAGCAGCAGCGGTGCGCTGGTGGGCACAGTATCTATAATATTGCGCAGGGACATGGGAATACTCCGGCCGGTGTTCACTGTAAAAGCGCCGCCGTTTTGGATAAAAAAGCGGATCGCTTCCAGATTGCGCTCCGGAATGGCAGAGTCCGGACCGGTTAGAGTCCTATCAAAATCCACTGTAAGCAGAACATCAGAATAGAGAGCCATCAGGTCATTTTCTCCAATTTCTCAATCACATTCCGGAAATAGTCCGGCAGGGGGGCAAATACCATCACAGGCCGGCCATCCCGGGGGTGGGCGAAGCAGAGCACGCCTGCGTGCAGACACTGAGAGTCCTGCCCCAATTCCTTCTTTTTGTGGCCGTACACCGTGTCTCCCAGAATGGGGTGACCGATGTGGGCCATATGGACACGGATCTGGTGGGTGCGGCCGGTTTCCAGCCGGCAGCGGATGTGGGTATAGCCCCGGTACCGCTTCACCACCTCCCAGTGGGTCACGGCGTCCCGGGAGTTGCGGAGGGTGACGCACATTTTCTTCCGGTCGGAGGGGTGGCGTCCGATGGGGGCGTCCACAGTGCCGCTGTCCTCCTTAAGATTGCCGCAGACAATGGCCTCATAGGTTCTGGCCATGGAGTGATCCTTCAGCTGGGAGGCAAGGAAAGTGTGGGCAAGGTCGTTTTTGGCAACGGCCAGAAGTCCCGAGGTATCCTTATCAATACGGTGGACAATGCCCGGGCGCAGCTCACCGTTGATACCGGACAGCTGCCCTGCCATGGCGTGGAGTAGTCCGTTGACCAAGGTATCGTCCTGATGGCCTGCCGCGGGGTGGACTACCAGACCTTTGGGCTTGTTGATAACTACCACGTCCTCGTCTTCGTAGACGATGTCCAGCCGGATATCCTCGTTGGGGACGATATCCACCTCTTTGGGCTGGGGCATCTGCAGGCAGATCTGATCGCCGGGATTCAGTTTATCATTTTTTTTGCAGGCTTTGCCACCTGCGGTGACACAGCCCTCCTCTATGAGCTTCTGTGCGCCGGAACGGCTCAGCCCTTGGACGCTGCGGGCCAGAAAGGCATCCAGCCGTTCCCCGGGGATATCCGCAATGAGAATCATTTCTTCTTATCTTCCTTCCAGAACTCCTTGTTGAACAGGAACAGATGGGCAATCAGCGCAATGCAGCCGCAGGTAATGAAGCTGTCGGCGATGTTAAACACCGGGAAATTTATAAATTCCGTCTGGATCATGTCCACCACATAGCCAAAGCGGAGCCGGTCGATGGTGTTGCCAATGCCGCCGGCAAAAACCGCCACAATAAGCCAGCGCTCCAGTGTGGTAAAGGGCAGCCGCTTTTTGGGAAATTCCCAGAAAATGAAAATAGCAATGACCACAAAAATAATGGCAAACAGCCACTGCGCGTTCTGGAGCATGGAAAAAGCGGCGCCCCGGTTCTGCACATAGGTAAAGCCCAGAAACCCGGGAATAAAATCCACATGACCGCCCAGAGGAATGTTCTGGAGGGTCAGGTATTTGGTAAATTGATCCAGCCCCACAATCAGTGCGGCAAACAGGGTCATAAGCAGGTATTGCATGTTCGTTCCTCCCGGGGCAGTAGATTGATACGATTTTACCATCAACGGGGAGAAAAGTCAAACAGCCTGCCGCTGTAGCCGCAAAAAAACCGCCCCAGGTATTCCCGGGACGGTGCTCCAAGAGCCATATTTAAACCAGGACCGGCTTGACCGCGTTGCGGAATGCCTCAAAATCCTCTTGGGAGCAATCCGCGCAGACCCGAACCGGCCGGGAGAAATCCAGACTAAACATACCCATCAGATCTTTTCCGTTGATATGCTGCCATTCATTTCCTGCCCGGATGTCAAAGGGCTGCCGTGCCGCAGTGGAAACAAAATCCTGTACTTGCTGAAAAGAGGTGAGTTCTACCCAAAATTCCCGCACACAATTCCTCCTACTGTACAAACCCGGATTTTTCGTTTATAATAACATCCAAAGGTCACTCGAATTAAATTGATTATACCAAAAAGCGGAAAATTATCAATAGACGAAGTTGACGATTTTACCAAATGTAGATTTCGAAAATTGGTGGTATTCACAATGAATATAGGATTTTATACCCTTGGCTGCAAGGTAAACCAGTATGAAACCCAGGCAATGGAGCGGCTGCTAGTGGAAAAAGGCCATAAGATATTCCCTTTTCGGGATAAGTGCGATGGCTATATTATCAATACCTGCTCCGTTACGGCGGTGGCGGACAAGAAAAACCGCGCCATCATCCGCCGCTGCCGCCGGGAGAATCCACAGGCGGTAATCGGTGTCTGCGGCTGTTATTCCCAGCATGCGCCGGAGGCTCTGGAGGGTTTGGGCGTAGATGTGGTAGGTGGCAGCGGCGGCAGGGAGGCGTTTCTGGAGTCTTTTTTGCGGGCAGCCCAGACCCGGGAAAAGCAGCAGGTGCTGGACCAGGCTTTGAAGCGCCGGGCCTTTGAGGTGCTGCCGGCAGGCGGGCTGGAGGGACGCACCCGGGCTATGCTGAAGGTACAGGATGGCTGTGTGAATTTCTGCAGCTACTGCATCATTCCCTACACCCGGGGGCCGGTGCGCTCAGCCCCATTGGAGCTGGTGCTGGAGCAGACCCGGCAGCTGCGGGATATGGGCTACCGGGAAATTGTGATTACCGGCATTGAGATTGCTTCCTGGGGCGTAGACCTGCCGGAGAAGCCTCCCCTGACCCAGCTGATCCGGGCGGTCTGCCGGGAAGTGCCCCAGTTGCGGATTCGTTTGGGAAGTCTGGAACCAAGAATCGTTACGGAGGAATTTTGCCGGGAACTGGCGGAGCTGCCCAACCTGTGCCCCCAGTTCCATTTATCCATGCAGTCCGGCTGCGACAGTGTGCTGCAGCGGATGCGCCGCAAGTATGACACGCAGCGGTACTACCGCAGTGTAGAATTGCTGCGCCAGGCCTTTCCCGGCTGCGCCATTACTACGGATATGATCGTGGCCTTTCCCGGAGAAACCCAGGAGGAATTTGGGGAAAGTCTTAATTTTATCCGTAAGTGCCGGTTTGCCGCCATGCATATTTTCCCCTACTCCCGCCGTCCCGGTACGCCTGCGGACAAAATGCCGGGGCAGCTGGGTAATGCCTGCAAGGAAGAACGCAGCCGCCGGGCCATACAAGTAGCCCAGCAGATGGAGCGGGAATACTGTCAGGCCATGGTGGGCACCACAGTACAAGTGCTCTTCGAGGAGGCAGAGGCAGACCGGTATACCGGCCACGCGCCTAACTATGTAAAGGTGTACGTGCAGGAAGCTGACCTGCACAATCAGATTCTGCCTGTTTTGATTACCGGTCTTTTCCGGGATGGGGTGGAAGGCCGTCTTTTAAGCGTGGACAAATTGTAAATTCTCTGCTTTAGGGGCAGACAAGATGGAAAAAATGTGTTATACTATATGGTACGTTAATAGGTACTTGGATTTTACATGAATAAACAAGGAGGCGTTTCCTTTGAAATATTGGCGAGGATATCTGGTTGCTGCCATCGTCGCCGCCTTCACCTGGGCATTGGAGCGGTTTGCCGAGGGCCATTCCCGGTTGGTGGATATGGTCTATCCCTATGTAACCCGGATGGCGCAGGATTTTTTGGCGGCCTGGAGCGGCAGCGTGGAATTCTGCCTGTGGCAGGTGCTGCTGATTGGACTGGGTGTGCTGGTGCTGACCAGTGTGGTGTTGATGCTGGTGCTGAAGTGGAATCCCATCCAGTGGTTCGGATGGGTACTGGCGGTGGCAAGTCTGGTGGTGCTGCTGAATACAGGCATTTATGGCCTGAACAAATATGCTGGACCTATTGCCCAGGACATCCGCCTGGATGAGGAGGACTATACCGTCAGCGAACTGCAGGCCGCGGCAACCTTTTTCCGGGATAAAGCCAATAGGCTCACCGGCCAGAGAAACGAAAAGACAGAGCTTGCCTGGCTCAATGAGCAGGCCCCCGATGGTTTTGTGTATATGAAAACCCAGCAGTACCAGAGTGTGTTTGCCGGCAGTACAGCGCCGGTGAAGGAGCTGGGGTTTGCCGATCTGTTTTCCAAGCGGGGAATTGATGGAATTCATGTGGGTCTGACCGGTGAGGCGGCGGTAAATCTGCAAATGCCGGCAGTGGGTCAGCCCTTTGCTGTCAGCCGGGCCATAGCTAACAGAATGTGCATTGCCGATGAGGCAGATGCCATGTTCGCGGCTTTTCTGGCCTGCCGGGGCAATGAAGATCCGTCCTTCCAGTACGCGGCATATTTGTATGCCTACCGGGCATGTCACAGCCTGCTGGCGGCGATTGACCGGAGCACAGGAAAGGATATGGCCCAGACGGCCCAGGATGGTGCGGAGGATGCGCTTGTAGAGGATATGGGCACCCTGGACAGCTTTTACGGCGAGGAAAACCAGGAGGTAATGGAGGATCTGTGCAAGCTGCTGGTGAGCCTGTATATTCAGGAGGAGGTTCTGCCCCTGCAGATCCAGGAAGAAGTGCTCTTTGATCCGCTGGATGAAACCCAGGTGGATTTGAGTGGCATTGTGAACGCGGGTAGCTGATATGCAGATGAAAAAGACCCTCTGTGAGGGACTTCCCACCCTGGGACTGGTGTTACAGGAAGACACTATCCAGAAGCTTTGCGATTTTGGCGGCGCTGTGGTGGAGCAGAACAAAGTAATGAACCTGACTGCCATTACAGAGCCGGAGCAGGTGGCAAAGCTGCACCTGCTGGACAGCCTATCTTTGCTGGCGGTGATGGACTTGAAGGGCAAACGCCTTGTGGATGTGGGCTGCGGCGCGGGATTTCCCGGTGTGCCGGTTAAGATTGCCTCCCCGGAACTGGATTTGACCTTGCTGGATTCTCTGGGCAAGCGGATGAACTGGCTGGAAACGATTTTGCCCCAGTTAGGGGTGGAGGCCAAGTGTGTCACAGCCCGGGCGGAGGAAGCGGTGGCTTCCTGCCGGGAGCAGTATGACGTGGCTACCAGCCGGGCAGTGGCAAGGCTGCCGATTCTGCTGGAGCTGACGGCCCCCTTTGTAAAGGTGGGGGGCCATGTGCTGGCCATGAAGGGCGCGGCAGCCATGGAAGAGCTGGAGGAAGCCCGCCGGTCCATCAAGACCTTGGGCCTCAGGCTGGAAGAAGTGCGGGAGTTCCCCATAGACGACACAGCCCATAGAGTGATCGTGCTGAAGAAGGTGGCGGCCACCCCGGCAAAATATCCCCGCAGATACGCGAAAATCAAGCAGAACCCCCTGTAACAGGGCACCTAAAAAATAGATAATGGGGCTGTTGCAAAATAAAGCAACAGCCCCTAAATGATATGAGCGTCTACATCCCCAGAATGTAGGGACGGCCACCCCTACAAATTCTAACGATAAATTGGGGCGTTTTGCAACAGTCCCTTTGTTGTTTTATGGAATATTGGTGTTATCCGGCGATGGCGAAGTACAGCAGCACCAGCACGCCCAGGGCAATGCGGTAGATGCCGAATACGCTGAAGCTGTGCTTGCGTACGTATTCCATCAGCCCCCGGATTACCAGCAGGCTCACCACAAAACTGACTACGGTACCCACCAGCAGCACCGCCAGTTCCGTGCCCGTGGCAGATACTCCGGACAGCAGGAACTTCAGCAGCTTCAAAGCGCTGGCGCCCAGCATGGTGGGAATGGCCAGGAAGAAGGAGAACTCCGCGCCTGCGCTGCGGCTGACACCTAACACAATGGCGCCCAGAATGGTAGAGCCGGAGCGGGAGGTGCCGGGAATCAGGGAAAGGCACTGGAACGCGCCGATCAGCAGAGCGGTTTTGTAATCGATCTGCTCCACACGGGAGATACGCCAGGTTTTGCCGCTGTTCTGTTTTTCCGCGAACAGGAACGCCACACCGTAAACCACCAGGGTAATGGCCACCACTACGTAGTTGTACAAGTGTTCATCCATCCAATCGTCCAGCAGAAGCCCCAGTACCGCCGAGGGCAGCACCGCCACGATTACCTTAAACCACAGCTGCCAGGTGTTTTTCTTGGGGGCCTCGTCCTTTTTGGGGCTGAAGGGGTTAAGTTTATGGAAAAACAGCAATATCACAGCCAGAATGGCGCCCAGCTGGATGACCACCTGGAACATTTCATAAAATTCCGCGGATATTTTCAGCTTTACAAATTCGTCCAGCAGGATCATATGTCCGGTGGAGGAAACGGGCAGCCACTCGGTAATGCCCTCCACGATGCCAAACAGCACCGATTTCAACAGTTCCACAAAGGTTTCCATAGCACAGTCCTTTCCAAAGTAATGGATGTATTATACTCCCGATCGGGGGCTATTGCAAGAGAAACCTTCCTCGGGCTGCGGGTCAATTGACAGAAGGAAGGGGCCTTTTGCAGGCGCTATGCTTATAGGCAGTTGCGCACCAACAGCGCAAACAAGCCGTCGGCAATGCCGGCGGCTTGGATATGACTTATCTGTGCTCACCCAGGAAGAACAGCGCCAACACACCGGGGCCGGCGTGGGAACCGATCACAGCGCCCACGTAATAGGTGATGACCTCTTTCACACCGTATTTTTCTTTCAGCAGCTTTTCCAGATACTGCACATCCTCCATGCAATCGCCATGGGAAATGAACACGGTGTCATTGCAGCCGGGAAGACCGGTCTGCCACAGTTTTTTGGCAAGGGCATCGATGGCGGCCTTTCTGCCCCGGGCCTTTGCCACGTTGATCAGGTGACCCTCGTCATCCACATGGAGCACCGGCTTAATCTGGAGCATAGTACCCAGTACTGCGGTAGCCGCGCTGACACGTCCGCCCCGCTTCAGGTACATAAGGTCATCCACGGTGAACCAGTGGCACAGGTGGAACTTGTTTTCCTCACACCACGCGGTCAGCGCTTCCAGGGACATTCCCTCGTCCCGCTTTTTGCAGGTGTAGTACAGCAGCAGACCCTGACCCATGGAGGCGCACAGGGTGTCCACCACCTTCACCTGCCGCTGGGGGAATGCTTCTTTCAGATTTTCCGCGGCAATGACAGCGGACTGGTAGGTGGTGCTCAGACCGGAGGAGAAGGCCAGCACCAGCGCATCGTCACCGGCTTCCAGCACTGCTTTGATGGTGTCTTCCCATGTTTGAGGATTCACGGCGGAGGTAGTTGCTACCTCTCCGGCCCGCAGACCGTCGTAGAACTCCTTAAGCCAGCTTTCCGGGTAGCTGTCCACTTCCTGCTGCTGAAAACGCACAGACAGGGGGACAAAGGTAACGCCCAACTGGTCATACATGTTGGTGGGAAGGTCGCAGCAGGAATCGGTGATGATGCGGTAGGCCATAAGTAAAAAACTCCTTAAAAATCAATCTTTACAGGGGATTCCCTGTGGGATATAATGATAAAACATTATGGTACTATGATAAACCATTTTCCGGAAAAAGTCAGCCCCGCAGGGGGAGAACATGCCTAAATCAGAGTATCCTGGTGGTAGAATCGGGGATTCTACTGCCAGTAGAGTTGGGAAAACCGGAGAAAATGGGAAAAATACGGAGGAAAATCCATGACAAAGTGGCTTATTAAGGTGTTTACCAAGAATGCTTCCGTTGGGAGCAATCCCCAGACCCGGTCTGCCGTGGGACGGCTGTCCTCGGTGGTGGGCATCACCTGCAACGTGATACTGTGCCTTGCCAAGCTGGCGGTGGGTACCCTTTCCGGCTCTGTGTCCATTACCGCCGACGCTATGAACAACCTGACCGACAGCGCCAGCGCGGTGGTCACCCTTATCGGATTCAAGCTGGCCAGCAGACCCGCTGATGAGGATCATCCCTATGGACATGCCCGGTATGAGTACCTGTCCGGTCTGGGTGTGGCAGCGCTGATCCTGCTCATTGGCGCGGAATTGGCAAAGACCTCTGTGGGAAAGATTCTGAACCCTGCCCCGGTAGAGGTGAACCTGCCCCTGATTGGGGTGCTGGCGGGGTCCATCCTTATGAAGCTGTGGCTATCCGGATTTTATGGAAAACTGGGCCGCTTTATTGAATCCTCCGCTCTCACCGCCTCCGGTGTGGACAGCCGTAACGACGCGATCTCCACAGGCGCGGTGCTTGTGGCGGCGCTGGTGGAGCGGTTCACCGGGCTGAAGATCGACGGTTGGATGGGTCTTTGTGTGGCGGCGTTTATTCTGTACAGCGGTGTTAGCTTGGGCAAGCAGACCATTTCTCCCCTGCTGGGAGAAACGGCAAGTCCCCATCTGCGGAAGCTGATTCTGGAAACGGTGTCCTCCGAGCCAAGGGTATTGGGGTATCACGACTTGATGGTTCACGACTACGGCCCCGGTCAGCGCTTTGCCAGCCTCCATGTGGAGATCGACCAGCGGGAAGATCCCCTTGTGTGCCACGAGCTGATTGACGATATGGAGCGGCTGTGTCTGGAACAGCACAATGTCCATCTGGTGATTCACTATGACCCGGTAGTGATTGGAGACCCTATTCAGGATGCCTTGAAGGAAACGGTGAGTCAGGCGCTGGCACAGGTGGACAGCCGGCTGACGTTCCATGATTTCCGCATGGTTCGTGGAAAAGGACACACCAATCTGATCTTTGACGTAGCGCTCCCTCAGGATATGCGGGGAAAGGAAAAGGAGATTAAAAAGACAATAAAAGATACCCTGGCGGAAAACCACCAGGGTACCTACTATACAGTGATTACCTTCGACTCACAGGCTTTTAACTAACATCGGTCTTTTCGATGGTGATGTTAGACAGATGAGCCTTGCCTCTTAAGGTGTAAAAGGCCAGGAAACTGTCATACACCTTTCTTAGAGCAACCTCTTTTTCACAGACGAACTGGTGAATCTGGTCAAAAATTGCCCGTGCCTCCACAGACTTTTTCTGTTCCGCCAGTTCCAGAGCGTCAGCGCACATAGAGACATAGTCGCTGTGATACTGGAGAAGCTTCCAGCTTTCATAGCATCCGTCCGGCTGGGCTACGTGGGCATCGATCACGGGGCGGAACTTGGCAAGCAGCTCACGCAGGCGCTTATAATCCCGGAAGAAAGGACCGTAGGGACGGTTCTTGTCGCCGGTGGAGGGCTCATCGTACAGCAGACTCAGCTCAGAGAGTTCGTTCAGATATGCATGAACCCGGCTGCCCTCTTCACCGAAGGCGGCTTCATAGAAATGGGATACTTCCTGCTCATAGTCACAGTCCTTATTCCACAGTGCCTTGCCCATGATGTACAGAGGCAGATTGGTGGGGAATGCGGCCCGCTGCAGCTGTACGTTCACCATACCGTCGATGCCCAGCTCCGGCAGACAGCGGATGTCCTGATAAATATTCTTGGCGACCCTTTCGTAGCCCATGTCACCGGTGTGGGCCCACATGAGGTAATACTCAAACATGAAGCTGTCCCCGTGGAAGAAGGACTGCCAGTTGCGCAGATGGGCAATATTCTCGGCAATGGAGGTGGGCATCACCAGCTTGTTCCGCTGATAGGGGGGCAGATCCCCATCAAATACCAGATCGTCTCCGTAGGTCTTTCCGTATACCCGGGAAACAGGAGCGAACATCAGGGTGAAGCGGTCCTGATTGTTAATAACCTCTTCCTCGGGGGCCCACAGCAGATCGTTGTACAGCAGGAATACGATCTTGGTGTTAAGACCTGCCTGGGTCAGCTTTTCATCCAGCTCGTTGAGCATAACGATGTACCAGTCGGAGGCGGTCTTTTTCACGCAATCCTCACACTCGCACTGGTTGTTGGCCATGTCCGCCAGCCAGAAGTGGACAGTGGTCACATGGGGATGGGTCTTGCAGTAGTCCACCACGTAGTCGTTAATCCGGTCCCGCACAGACTTACGGGAGTAGCACAGGCTGGAATATACCGGCGCGCCGCCAAAGAGCTTGCGCTCTCCATCAATCATGGCAAGGTCATTGCGGAAGTCCTGGGGGAGATCCTCCAGAACGAACTGGGGGTTAATCTGGTCCCCATCCATGGGATCCAGACCGTAGGGAAGGCAGGTCCAGCCGTGGCCCCAGCGCTGGTTGTCCAATCCGCGGATGGTCATCTCCTCCTCAATGACATTGTTCATCAGATCTACGTCATTGGCGGTGAGGGGTTCCGGTTTCATAAGGTCATTGAACAGGTGACCGTACCAATAGGTTAAGTAGCTGCGGGGAACTTTCTGCTGGAAGAAGTAGACATTCATACCTACCTTGGGCAGGAAGTCGATGAGCTCGGCAATGTTCTCGAAGGAAGCGGTGCCCTCGATACAGATACCTCTGTGACGGAAGGAGGCGGCTTCCCTGAGGGAAACGTTCACATTTTCCACCGGACGGGCGGGAATTCTCTCGCCTTCCACGCCGGGGCCCAGCCATACACAGCCCAGCTCCTGCAGGAACCGGTATACAGCCAGCAGCACACTGCGGTCATTGGTGCCGGTGATGTAGCCAACGCCGTTTGCAACCTCTACGGAAATACCGTCATCCAGAGCGGGATTTCTCACAGCGGGCAGCTCCGCGGGAAGATCTCTGCCAACCCACAGCACGCCTTCACTGTCGGGATTGTAGGCATCGGTGTAAAGCAGGTCTACCATCAGCTTGGGGTCCATCTGTTTGAGGTATTTTACAAGCTCACGGACGGCAAACACAACAGGCTGGCTGCACCCAATACGGGCGATACGGATTCTGCGGTATGTCATAACAGGTCCTCCTTAAAAATAGGTGGTGTTTATGCTTTCTGAGGGTATTATATCCCTGCTGTCTGGGATTTGACAAGAGGTGAAATCCGAGAATGGTGGAGTATTCCGACTAGTTTTACGAAAAAAACCCTGGCGGAAAACCGCCAGGGCGCAATATCTAACGTTTCTTTTTGAAGAAGGATGCCCAGAACAGGCAGGCCCAGACAAACAGGCTCACCACCCAGTACTGGCTGCACAGCATGGGGGCGGAAACGACGTTCAGAAGATCATACACCAGCCGGCCGGTATGAGTGCTGGCGCCCACAGACAAAAAATTTACTACCAGAAGGATCAGTGTCAGCCCAAGGGAGGCCATCGCAATCCACCGTACCGCGGATGTCTGCTTTCTCTTACTGTGGGAGATTCCGTCCCAAAGAATAAGGATTGCGGGTAGGAAGTAGATCAGGCTGGTAAGCACCAAAAGCGCTTTACCAAAACCCTCCGGCTCCCTTACAGTGCCGAGGCCCACGCAAAGCACGTGCAGGCAGCCCCACAGGACAAATAAAACGAGGTTTTTCATAAGGAACGCTCCTTTCGTTACGGTTTATTTTACAGGAAACAGAACCTCTTGGCAAGAGGAAAAAATGCTGGACAGGGTCGTAAATTACTGTTATAATACTATTATTATGTTTTTGATACCTTTTTGAGGGGAGCGAACGCCAATGAAATGTCCGTTTTGCGGCGATCAAGAGAGCAAAGTGGTGGATTCCCGCCATTCTGAGGATGGCCTGAGCATCCGGCGCAGGAGAGAATGTCTTGTTTGCCAGCGCAGGTTTACCACCTATGAGATTGTGGAGAGCCTGCCCATTATCGTGGTCAAACGGGATGGATCCCGCCAGGCATTTGACAGGAATAAGATTCTCAACTCCATGATGCGGGCTTTTGACAAGCGGCAGGTGGAGGCCAAGGAGCTGGACCGGATCACCACGGAGATCGAGCAGTCCATCCAAAATACCCTTGACCGGGAAGTCAGCACCGACAGAATCGGAGAGATGGTTATGGAGCGGATCAAGCCTCTGGACGAGGTGGCCTATATCCGTTTTGCTTCTGTATACCGCCGGTTCCAGGACGTGCGCAGCTTCGTTCACGAGATCAACAAGTTTCTGGAAGAAAAATAAGGAGCAGTAGCTATGGACGCGATCAATGCCTTACTTGAGGGGCTGAACTTTGAAGCAGTTATGCCCGATCTGCAGCAGTTTCTTTCCCATCTGCCCGTTGTGCTGAAATGGGCAGTGATGGCAGGTCCTGTGGTGGTGCTGGTGTTGGGGCTGATCTACCTGCTGGTGCCCCCAAAGGAAGCCAACCACAGTCTGGGTTTCCGTACATATTTCGGCATGGGCAGTATTGAGGCCTGGCGCTTTACCCAGCGTATTGCCGGCATTAGCCTGTCGGTGCTGGGGCTGGTGCTGACGGTAGCTATGTACATCATCACCAGGGGTTTTTCCACAACGGATCACCTTCTGCTGTTCCAGAGGGCAGTAAAGTGTCTGCTCTGGGAGCTGGGACTGGTGGCCGTGCTTTATCTGGCTGTTAGCTTGACTGCCGCGGTGTTTTTTGACAGGAACGGAGACAGGCGCTTTGGAAAAAAAGAACAGAACTGACCTACACAGCATAACCCCGGAGCGAAAACGCTCCGGGGTTTTTAGGCAGATATTGAGAAAACACGGGGGCACTTTCCCCCGTGTTTATCCTGAAATCAAAGATGATTACTTTTCCTTCAGCAGGTCACGAATCTCGGTGAGGAGAACTTCCTCAGCGGAGGGCTCGACGGGTGCGGGAGGCTCAGCGGCAGCTTCCTCTGCTTCTTTTTTCTTACCCAACTCAGCAATCCGGTTCAGTCCCTTTACCAGCCAAAATACCACAAAGGCCAGAATCAGGAAGTTGATGACCGCGGAGATAAAATTGCCGTAGGTCAGGTAGTTTTGCACTTCCTGCACCACTTCCGCGCCGTTGGCATCTATCACGGTTTCATATACAGGCTCTACCCAGGGCATCCGGGGCAGGATGATTTTGGCATCGCTGAAGTCAGCACCGCCCAGGAAAATGTTTACGATAGGCATAATCAGATCGTTCGTCAGGCTCTTGGTGATGGTGGAGAAGGCACCGCCGATGATGGTACCAACGGCCAGAGCCATGGCATTGCCCTTTACAGCAAAGGTCTTGAATTCATCCCACCAGGAGGGTTTTTTGATTTTAGACATACTGCGCTTCCTTTCTAATTGGTTTACATAATATTATTTTGGGGAGAATTCTCCCGTTTTAACGGACCTTAATCACTTCCAGGCCACCCAGATACTTCCGCAGGCACTCGGGAACCACCACGGAGCCATCAGCCAGCTGGTTCTGCTCCACCAGTGCGGGGAAGATACGGGAGGTTGCCAGACCGGAGCCGTTCAGAGTGTGGAGGAACTCAGGCTTGCCTGTCTGTTCACGGCGGAAGCGGATGTTACCACGGCGTGCCTGATAATCCCGGGCGTTGGAGACGGAGGAAACTTCCTTATAGCCGTCCATGGAGGGGATCAGAATTTCAATGTCGTAGGTTCTTGCCATAGATGCGGAGCAGTCACCTGCTGCCAGCTTCACAGTACGGAAGTGGAAGCCCAGGCCTTCCACCAGCTTCTCTGCCTTGGTGACCAGCTCTTCAAAGGCCGCGTCGGAATCTTCCGGCTTGCAGAACTGGAACATCTCTACCTTGTTGAACTGGTGGCCTCTGACCATGCCACGCTCGTCGGCACGGTGAGAGCCGGCCTCCCGGCGGAAGCAAGGGGTGTAAGCGAACATCTTCTTGGGCAGGTCGCTTTCGGAAAGAATCTCATCCCGGTAGATGGAGCACAGGGCTGCCTCAGCGGTGGGCAGCATATAGTGGATCCGGTCGTCAGTGGGATTGGCAATCTTATACACCTCGTCAGCAAACTTGGGGAACTGGCCCGCAGTTTCGCCGCACTGGTACTCCAGCATGTGGGGAGGCAGGATAAAGTCATAGCCGTCAGCGGTGTGGGTGTCGATGAAGTAGTTCAGCAGAGCCCACTCCAGACGGGCGCCCATGCCGATGTACATCCAGTTGCCGGCGCCGGCCAGCTTCACGCCCCGCTCGTAGTCAATAAGGCCCAGATTCTGGCACAGATCCACATGATGCTTGGGTTCAAAATCAAATTCCGGCTTCTTGCCCACATAACGCAGGGGCTGGTTGTTTTCCTTGCCACCAGGGAGCAGATCCTCATCGGGCAGGTTGGGCAGGCTCAGCATGGCAACCTTAAATTCTGCCTGCAGCTTTGCCAGCTCCTCAGCATCACCGGCGATGGCGGCATCCAGCTCCACACTCTGTGCACTGTTGGCAGCAATCTGGGCATCCAGCTCGGAAGTGTCCTTACCCTGCTTTTCCGCGCCCTTCTTCTGGCCGAACAGCTTGCCGTTTTCCTTGCTTAGCTTGTTTTTCTGGGCGGTCTTGGTCTCGGTTGCGGTTTTCAGAGAGCGAATCTGCACGTCCAGCTCTAAGATGCGGTCAACAATGGCGTCGCAGTCCACTTCCTTGGCCTTCAAACCGTTCTTCACGGCCTGAGGATCTTCCTTAATTTTGCGAATGTCTAACATAACTTACCTCTCCTTACGTGTTTATGCATCAATAACATTGTTGGGTTTTTCCGGAATAATCAGGGCGCATGCAAGATACGCAATAATGCCCGCACCGGAAAGGCCGACCAGCGCCCAGATTACCCGGACGATGGTGGGGTCAATATTTACATATTCGGCCAGACCCGAGCACACGCCGGCCAGCACCTTGTTGTTGGTGTTTCTGTACAGTTTCTTTTCCATACCATTACCTCTCTAGTTTCATCAGTGCATCCAGAAGTACCTGCAGGTCCTCCTGTCCGTAAAATTCCAGTTCAAAGCGTCCTTTTCGTTTGCCGTTGATGATTTTTACGCCCCGCCCCAGTTGTTTGGAAAGACTTTTTTCACATTCCGCCACATAGTCCACTGCCAGGGTGGGTGTTTTCACCGGAGCAGGCTCTTTTCCAAGGTTTTTGCAGAGCAGCTCTGCCTGCCGGACGGAAAGCCCCAAAGCCATAATTTTCTGAGCAGCTTCCAGCTGATTTTTTTCTGTTTTTAGGGACAGCACGGCCCGGGCATGTCCCGGAGTCAGCTGGCCGGAACGTACCTTATCCAGCAGAACCTCCGGAAGCGCCAGCAAACGCAGGGCATTGGCCACTGCCGGACGGGATTTTCCCACCCGGCTGGCGGCGTCCTCTTGTGTCAGGCCGTAGTCCTCCATCAGACTGCGGTAGCCAAAGGCTTCTTCCACGGGATTCAGATCCTGCCGCTGCAGGTTTTCTATCAGCGCCAGCTCCAATACCTTTTTATCGTCCGCTTCAATAATAACTGCGGGAATCTCGGATAGACCCGCAATTCTGGCGGCGCGCCAGCGGCGCTCGCCTGCAATGATTTGGTAGTAGCCATTTTCCAGCTCCCTTACTGTGAGGGGCTGCACCACACCGTGCGTGCTGATGGATTCCGACAGGGATTGCAGCTCCTCTGGGTCAAAATCCCGACGGGGCTGTGCGGCGTTGGGTTCTACTTTATGAATGGGTAGAAGCTGGTAGGGACTTTTCTGGGTGGTAACTTCCTCGGAAAAGTCGCCCATCAGAGCACCCAGACCCTTTCCTAAGCCTTTTGCCATGGGATCACCTCTTTACAGTTTGTTGATAAATTCCTGAGCCATTGCCCGGTACGCTTGAGAACCCCGGCTAAGCTTGTCGTATACGGTGACAGGCAGCCCATGACTGGGAGCCTCCGCAAGGCGGACATTTCTGGGAACCACAGTGGCAAATACCTTCCCCGGAAAATGCCTGCGTACTTCCTGGGCAACCTGGGTGCTGAAATTGGTTCTTCCGTCAAACATGGTCAGCGCAACCGCAAAAATCTCCAGACTGGGATTAATCCGCTTTTTCACCAGCCGCAGGGTGGACATCAGGTCAGTCAGACCTTCCAGCGCGTAATATTCGCATTGCACCGGCACCAGTATAGAATCCGCCGCCGCCAGGGCGTTGAGCGTCAACAACTCCAGCGATGGTGGGCAGTCAATAAAAATCACATCGTATTCCGCCCGCAGTGGCTCCAAAGCCCTGCGCAGTTGGATGTTTGGTTCGGATATGCTCAATAGTTCCACAGCAGCACCCGCTAAATCCGCAGTGGATGGGAGTACATGACCGTATTTGGTTTGCTGTACAGCCTCTTTTGCGGGTGTCTGATTGATAATAACATCATATACGCTGGATTTCAGCTTCCGCTTGTCCACACCCAGTCCGGATGTGGCATTAGCCTGGGGATCAAAGTCGCACAGTAAAACTTTTTTTCCGGCTTCTGTCAGTGCTGCGGTGAGGTTAACGGCAGTGGTGGTTTTTCCCACACCGCCTTTTTGATTCACCACTGCGATGATCTTACCCATAGTATTGTTCCTTTCTGTTCATTGTTTCACGTGAAACAATTAGTAATGGGGTGTTTCACGTGAAACATTCTGGGACGAGGTAGGATTGACAATAAAATTCTTACCTGTGTTCTTTGCATTTTGCAAAGCACGTCCCGTATGTACCAGGCCGGTGATACAGACAGCCAGCAGCAGCGACAGTACCAAAATGGCGGCAATCAAATATTTACACACCTTTTTCACAAAGGTGGTCAAATCCTCTTGACTCAGTGTCCTCCGGCGGGGTGCTTTTTTGGGTGAAGCCACAGCAGGCCGGGTGGGCAGATGGATAGGTGTCCCTGGTTTTACCGGATATGCCTCCATAGAAGCAAGGCAATGATCACAAAAGACGTGATCGGAATTTGTATCCTTACCGCATTTTAGACAGGTCACCCTAAAACCCCCTTCTGATTCTTGTGGCTATATTATACAACTTAATTACCTGTTCGTAAAGAGGAAAGTCGCAAAAACTATACACAAATTATTTACAATAAAGTCACAAAACCACTATTGACAATCACGTGACCGTGTGATACAATCAGGACATCATCAACCTAGGAGGTGAAGAGGATGGAATGGACCATACCCGGCACGGTGCTCCAAGGCCAGCGGGAGGACGCAGAACAGATAGAAAAACAGTTTGCGTCCATGTTCCTTGGGGGCGATCTGGTGCTGAGTCAGGTAGCTGCCATAACCGGGCTGGAGGCATACCATATTCAAAATTGGGTGAAACGGGGTTTTCTGACAGCGCCCCAGAAGAAACGTTACACCCAGCGGCAGTTATGCCGTGTAATCAACATCAACATGCTCAAAAGCGTTCTGTCTATCGAGGAGGTGTGCAGGCTCCTGAGCTATGTCAACGGAGAGCTGGATGATGAGCGGGACGATAGAATCGATGATGCTCAGCTTTACTTTATGTTTGTGAAGCTGGCAGCGCAGGCAAAGGAACTGTACTACTCCAACCAGCGGGAGGAGATCATCGACCAGGCGCTGCAGGATTACCGGGAACCCTCACCCGGCAGCAGAGAGCGGGTCAAGGCCGTTTTGAAAGTCATGTTGACCGCCTGGCTGGCAGCCCGAATGGTGCACGAAAGTCGGCGGATGTTAAATGAACTGTAAAGGAGAAACAACAATGGAAAACAATGGAACCTATCATTGGTCACCCAATGAGCAGCCCAAAAAGCCCGCCAATGGGGGCTTTAAAAAGATCCGCAACGTGGTGTTGGCGGCGGTGGCTGTTATTTTGGTTATTGCGCTGTCGGGTACTTGCTTCTACACGGTGGACGATAAGCAGCAGGCTGTGGTGACCACTTTTGGCCGGGTCACGGAAGTGACCGATGCGGGCGTTCACTTCAAGCTCCCTCTGGGCATTCAGAAGGTGCGCAAGGTGGATGTGAACGTCTACCAGAAAATCGAACTGGGCTACACTAGCAATGGGTATGGCAACGATCCGTATATGGTGAATACTTCTGAGAGCACCATGATCACCGGCGACTACAACATTGTCAACGTGGACTTTTTTGTGGAGTACAAAATTTCTGACCCGGTGCAGTACCTGTACAGCTCCAATAATCCGGAGCTGATCCTGCGCAATCTGATCCAGAGCCAGGTTCGCAATGTGGTTGGGTCTTCCACGGTGGACTCGGTGCTTACCGACGGCAAGGAGAACATCCAGATGCAGGTGAAGGACCTGGTGACCCAGATCCTGCAGGAGTATGACATCGGCCTTTCCCTGGTGGATGTGAAAATTCAGGACTCCGAGCCCCCTACACAGGAGGTTATTGAGGCCTTTAAGGCAGTGGAGACCGCCAAGCAGCAGGCAGAAACCGTGGTCAATGACGCCTTGGCTTACCAGAATGCCCAGCTTCCCGAGGCGCAGGCTCAGGCGGATAAGCTGATCCAGAACGCCCAGTACCTGAAGCAGAAGCGTATCAATGAGGCACATGAGCAGGTGGCTATGTTTAATGCCATGTACGAAGAATACGCCCAGAACCCGGAGATCACCCGTTCCCGTATGTACTATGAGGCCATTTCCCAGATTCTGCCCGGTGTGAAGCTGTATATCAACACCGCAGCCGGTCAAGAGGATGTGCAGATGCTGCTGCCTCTGGACACACTGACGGAAACCGTGGTGGAATCCACCACCCAGGGAGGACAGTAACATGAAAAAAACCATTATTATCGGAATTATCCTGCTGCTGGCAGTAATTATCGCGGCAAATTCCCTCTTCACCGTCCGGGAAAACCAGTATGCCTGTACAGTACGGTTTTCCAAGATTATTGAAACCACCCAAGAGGCAGGACTGCATGTAAAAGTACCGTTTCTGGACTCTGTAAAGTACTTCTCCAAGGCAACCCAGCTCTATGACATTCCCCCTTCCGAGGTGCTCACCTCCGACAAGCAGAATATGACCGTGGACTGCTACATCCTCTGGCAGATTACCGACCCCCTGCGGTTCTACCAGACTCTGGGCTCTGCCGCTGTGGCGGAACAGCGTCTGGACGCGCTGACCTACAATACCCTGAAAAATGTGATGGGTACCCTGGCCCAGGCGGATATTATTAACATGGAGGACGGTGCTAAGCGCAACGAAATCTATGAGGGCATTGCCGCGGAGGTGGATGCCTTGGCGCAGACCTATGGCATCCGTGTGGAGGATGTGAAGATCAAACAGTTTGACCTGCCGGAAAGCAACCTGAACGCGGTCTACTCCCGTATGATCTCCGAGCGGAATCAGATGGCCTCCAAGTACACCGCTGACGGTGAGTATGAGGCTTCCATCATCCGCAACGATGTGGATAAGCAGGTGAACATTATGGTCTCCAATGCCCAGGCGGAAGCGGCAAAGCTGGAAGCTGAGGGCGAGGCGGAGTACATGCGCCTGCTGGCTGAGGCCTATGATAGCGCTGACAAAAAGGACTTTTACGAGTTCAATCTGGCGCTGGATGCTCTGAAGCAGAGTCTGACCGGAGAGGAAAAGACCATTATTCTGGATGGCGGATCCGACTTGGCGCAGATTCTCAAGAACAGCGCAGGCTGATAAAAAGAGCGCAGAAAAGCGAGGTGAAATTCACCTCGCTTTTTATGGGTATTATCCCTTCTTGGGGGCCGCTTTTTTCCTAAAGATCTGGGCGCGGAAGAGAATGATGTTCATAACAATAAAGAACAGAGTAAGCAACCCCAGTGTAAACAGAGGCTTTACGGGAGCCAGAGTTGCCAGCAGCATAATGGGGAAGCCAAAGACGATGGCGGGGAAGTTCTGGTACACCAGATTGTCGGAAACCGGGGTTTTGAACTCACCGTCGATCTCACGCAGCAGGATCACGCCGGTGGAGGCGGTGCCGGTAAGCATACCGTACATGGCAAGGAACTGCTCCTGTGCATAGGCGGGGAACAGGGTCTTGGCAACCAGATAGTTGTAGGCATAGGTGATTACAAGACCAACCACACCCAGAACCAGCATAATGCCCCAGTACTTTTCCAGAATGCTCAGCCGGATGGCGGCAATGCCGGAGACAACCATGATATCAAAAAAGAAGTTGCAGGCCCGGGTCATCAGGAAGTTGTTGGTATAGGTCTTCTTTTTCCAGCCCAGCTTCTTAAAGGGAATCATCACAGCCTTGCAGATGGTGGTGGCAATGACACCCAGTAGGAAGTTAAAGCCAAAAATCACAGACTTCATTCCCGGCAGAAGCTTACCCAGACCCACCATCATCAGGTAGGCCAGCAGATACGCCACAGCGATGAAGGCGATCTGGATGGTCATTTTGTCAATGCTCTCCTGCATGGGGATCTCGTTGCTGCCCTGCACCTGCTGGGTGGTCAGGGTTTCGTCCCCCAGTTTGGAGACTTTCACAAGGCCTTTCTTCTTTAGAATATTCAGATGGATCACACCGCCAATACTGGCGCTGAGAAAGCCAAGGGCGGCGATAGTCAAGCCAAAGCTGGCGCCTCCTTGGAAGCCAAAATCGGTTTCATAAATGGTGCCGTAGTTCAGCGCCTGCCCGGTGCCCTGACCGTAGCCGAAGGGCAGCAGCAGACCTGCTGCCGGGAAGAAATCCTTCACGAAAAACGCTGTGAAAAGCAGGGTAATGCCAAAGCCCACCACGGCCTGCAGCAGATAGGTGGAAACTGTGGTCACACCGGTGTTAAAGATCTCTACGGTGCGCTGTTTGGTGATTTTACCGTCGGTAGTCTTGAAGGAGGAGGCGATGAAGCCCAGCGCCAGAGTGTGATAGGTAATGACTTCCATGGCGTTGTAGCCGTTACCGCCGAAGAACGCTTCGTTGAACAGTTCTCTGCCGGTGATGGTCTTGTAGACCCATGCAGCAATCAGCAGGAAGCCACCGCCTAAGACGGAGGTGGGGATTAGAGATGCCTGCAGAAAGGGAACGGCTTTCTTCAGCATGTTGGCAGCCAGAAGGCTCAAAAGCAGGATGGCAATAATGTTTATGCTGCCCCAAATGTTAGATTCCCAAAAACTCATTGTCTGTCGCTCCTGTCGTTTGATTTTTGTGGCGGTAAAACAGGTTCATATACTTAAGGGCATTGAACCGTTTGCTGCCGGATATCTGGTAAATCGCACCCTGATGGTAGATATTCAGCTTGTTCTTACCCAGAATGGTAATCACGTTGGTGTCCCGATGGCGCAGCTTCAGGTCGCCGATTTCCAGCCGGTCTCCATACAGCGCAAGCGCTGCGCTTTCCATCAGAATCTCCTTGTGGGAGTAAGCACTGACCCGGCTGATCTGAACGGTGTCAGTATATATGGGGTCGTTAAGGTAAGACAGTGTGTCCAATTGGTTTACATAATCACACTGGTGCAAGTACCAATCCGCAAGATAGGCAAAGGGGAACGACCCTTTCACACCCTCCAGCCGCTTATCCGGCAGATACCGGACTGCCATACCGCATTTCTTGCAGGTGATGGTATCCCCTTCGCTGTAAAATTCCGAAAGTCCGCAGTGGGGACATACATACATCGCCCGCTCCAGATACTGGGCGCTTTCTTTATGGGGGTACAGTCCCTGCACCTGCCGCTCGTCCACGTACATTTCCTGTTTCAGCAGTTGGAACAGTTCCTCCTTGGTCATGTCCTTGTACTCTTCCGGCTCAATGACCCGACTGACGTAGGCCCGCATAGGACCTTTGCGGCACACATCACTCCAACGGGGATGGACACCGAAGCCGCCCTCAATGCGGAACACAGCCAAAGGCAATCCCAGTTTTTTGATAAGGGGGATAATGGCGGGGTTCATATGTACAGGCAAACCGCTGAAGGTGCGGTTTCCCTCTGGGGCAAGGGCAATGGTGCCGCCCTCCCGGGCTACCTGCATGCAGTGCATCACTGCCTGTATGTCGGTGGTCTGCTTTTTAATAGGGATGGGCGCCACTGCCCACCGCAGGAGTTTGCTCAATAGACCCATGGAGAACAGGTCCTCAGAGGCCACATAGTATACCGGCCGGTCGAAGGCCAGACCTACAAAAAACTGGTCGTAGGCGGTCTGGTGGTTCAGGACGATGAGGAATGGCCGGCGGGTCTTTTCCCGGAAAGGGGTCACCTTCGTACCATATTTAACGGCCACCATAGCGGCGATGATGGGCCGTACCAGCCAGCAGACCACACGGTGCCGGGGGAGTACCCATGGCTTTCTCTTTTTCACTTTTTGTTTCGTTTGCAAGGTATCACATCCAACGTTTTTTCCGAAAAAACCAACTTTTTCACAAATATTAAGATACCATAAATTTACGTCGATTGCAACAAAAAATCCCCTCACCTTAACGGTGAGGGGATGAAATTTTATCAACCGTTTTCGGCCATTTCCTTCAGAGCATCCTTGCGGCTGAAGTTTGCCCGACCCTTCTCGTCAAAGCCCATGAACTTCACCCAGGTCATATCGCCCAGATTCAGCACGTCCTCAACCTTTTCCACACGGCGGTTCTCCAGCTTGGAGATGTGCACCATGCCGTCGTGACCGGGAGCGATCTCCACGAACGCGCCGATGGGCAGGATCCGCACGACCTTGCCGTAGTACAGCTTGCCGACCTCGGGAACGAAGCAGATATCGTCCACCATCTTCTTGGCAGCGTAGGCAGCGGCGGAGTCCACGGCGGAGATAAATACGCTTCCATCGTCCTCGATGTCCACCTTAGCCCCGGTATCGGCGCAGATCTTCTGAATGGTGTTTCCGCCGGAGCCGATAACCTCGCGGATCTTATCCACAGGGATAGTCATGCTGATCATCTTGGGAGCGAACTCGGAAACTTCTGCGCGGGGCTCAGCGATGCAGGGCAGCATGACCTCTTCCAGGATGGTCAGGCGGGCCTTGCGGCAGCGCTCCAGAGCGTCAGCAATGATTTCCATGGTCAGGCCCTTGTTCTTCAGGTCCATCTGGATGGCGGTGATGCCCTCGGTGGTACCGGCCACCTTGAAGTCCATCTCGCCGTGGAAGTCCTCAACACCCTGAATGTCGGTGAAGGTTCTCCACTCGCCGGTCTCCTGGTCGGAAATCAGGCCGCAGGAAATACCGGCAACCGGCCGCTTAATGGGCACACCGGCATCCATCAGCGCCAAAGTAGAGCCGCAGAT
>JAZNIL010000083.1:0-16214 GCA_045577435.1 Faecousia sp.
GGCATGAATAAAGCCCCTTAAGGGGCAGCCCGAAAAGCCAATGCGGTCGGCAAACTTTCGGGGCCCCTTTAGGGGTGAGGCCAGTATAATGCCCTTCTAGGGCTTACTCAAGCCACCGGCTCAGCCGGTGGTTTTGACTATTTACCAAACTTTCTATACGCCACAAGTGGAAGATACATAACCGCCAGCACACCGGCAATTAGCACGGGAAAACCAAGCAGATGATTCCCCCAGTTCTGCTCAAACCAATATAGGGGATTGCCGGGATCTGCATACATCAGGAACATAAAATTGGTATCCAACAGGCAGTTTACCGGGTAGATAACCACAGCCATTAAAAGCAGCGTCAGCAGGCACTTGGGAATCATGGCAGGTTCTACACGCAGATCTCCATTCACCGTCAGCACAGCGCAGTACATCACCAGATTGATATGCACTGTAAAGCTGTGCAGGTGCATACCGTTTGTAACAGGCAGTGCAGTCCATGTTGGGAATACCAGAGCCGCTATGGCACCGGGGATACACACCGTGTAGAGGAAGTTTCCCAGCAGCTTACCGGGACGTATGGAATGAAACAAAATCAGAAAAATATTGATACTGCAAAGGTGCAGCGGCAGATAGCCCAACAGATACCGTCCTGTGGACACCAGCAAAACCGTCTTAAACAGTTCATTGGCCACCAGTAACGCCGCTGTTACGTAGCGCCAACGTTTGCGACCCACATCCCCCATCGCCCGGTACCAAATGCAATTTACCCCAATGATACTAACACCAATCAGCAGCCATACAATGTGCAAGGTACCAAAATGCTGAAACCCAACCCCATCGGGAATTGTCTCTACTGTATCAAAAAAATAGGGCAACTAAATCATCTCCCATTCCGACAAATCTGTAGTACTGATAAGGAAAAGCTTTTCCTCTCTCCGCAGGCGCTTGACCTGAATTTCACGACGCAAGGCATGGGACTTATCTGTACAGGTTTCCACATATCTGAGTATCAACGGGGTTCTGCCTCGGGTATATTTGGCGCCTTTGCCGCTCCGGTGCACCTGCAATCTGCGGTGCAGGTCATCCGTTATCCCAGTATACAATGTACCATCCTTGCACTCCAAAATGTAGAGCACCCAGGTCTTTCCCATGCTTCCTCCAAAAATCAGGCCGAAGTTTCCTTCGGCCTGATAGATTGTTATTTTTTGCCGTTTTGTTTCAGAAGATTGTACTTGATATCCCACAGTTTCTGGGACAAGTCCACATAGTAATCATGGGGATTGTCAAAACGCTTAACTTCATCCCAGAGCGTGTCCACCTGCTGCAGGCAATATTTGCGAACCTCATGCACATCCGGCAGGTTATACACTAATTCACCGTTCTTAAAAATCGGCACCATCAGTTCTTTTGCAGTGAAGTCGTACACAGTTTTGGTCTTCCAGGTATTCTCCGGATCGAAGATCACCATTTCACCGCTATCGTCCACTGTTTCATCATACACACACAGGTAGTCAGCAATGGCTTTGCCCGTGTCGTTGCCGTAAAAACGGTATAGTTTCTTGTAGTGGGGGTTTGTAATCTTTCCGATATTCTCGGAGATCTTGATCTTGGGCGTAATGGTTCCATCCTCTTTTTCCACGCCTACCAGCTTATAAACACCGCCAAAAACAGGCTCGCTCTTGGCTGTGATCAACCGCTCACCAACGCCAAACATGTCGATTTTGGCACCCTGATGCAGCAAATCCTCAATAATATATTCATCCAGTGAGTTGGAAACGGAGATCTTACACTCCGTCCAACCTGCGTCATCCAGCATTTTTCTGGCTTTACGGCTCAGGTAGGCCATATCGCCGGAGTCCAGACGGATGCCGCACTTGGTAATGCCCATGGGTTTGAGAACCTCATTAAACACGCGAATAGCATTGGGAACACCGGACTTAAGAGTATTGTAGGTATCCACCAACAGCGTGGCGTTATTGGGGTACATCTGGCAGTAGGCTTTAAAAGCCTCATACTCTGTGTCAAACATCTGAACCCAAGCGTGAGCCATAGTACCGCCGGCATAGACACCAAAGAGCTGGTCTGAGATGGTGCAAGCAGTTCCGTCACAGCCGCCAATATAGGCCGCTCTCGCGCCCAAAATAGCGGCATCCACACCCTGTGCCCGGCGGGAGCCAAATTCCAGAACAGTTCTTCCCTGGGCCGCACGGACCACACGGTTGGCTTTAGTAGCAATGAGACTCTGGTGGTTAATGGACAGGAGCACAAAGGTCTCAATCAGCTGTGCTTCAATTGCAGGAGCGCGGATGGTCATAATCGGCTCCTTGGGGAAAATAGGAGTTCCCTCAGGGACGGCCCAAATATCACCGGTGAATTTAAAATCGGCCAAATACGTCAGAAATTCCTCGGAGAACAGCTTTCTGCCCCGCAGATATTCAATGTCTTCCTGAGTAAAATGCAGTTCCTGAATGTACCTCACAACCTGCTCCAGACCCGCTGCGATGGCGAATCCGCCGTTATCCGGACACTGACGGAAGAATACATCAAAATAGCAGATCTTATCCTTGTAACCATTGGCAAAGTACCCATTACCCATAGTCAACTCATAGAAGTCACAAAGCATAGTTAAATTCAATTTTTCTTTGGTAACCATACAGTACACCTCTTTCTATATATTGGTAACATTATAAGGCAACAAATAAAAAATATCAATCCTTTTTTATTGACAAGCCATGTGAACTGGACTATATTGTAATAAAAAAGGAGGTTACCCAATGGAAATTACGGTCGGTATGCAAGGTGAAGCGTCCACTGTCGTCGAACGGCAGGACACTGCGTACGAGGTTGGATCCGGCAGTCTTTTGGTATACGCTACTCCCTGTATGGTAGCGCTGATGGAGGGTGCTGCCTGTGAGGCGCTCGCTCCGGCACTGCCAGAGGATAAAACCTCTGTGGGTACAATGCTGAACATTTCCCACATTGCCGCTACTCCGGTAGGTATGGAGGTTCGGGCAGAGGCCGTGGTGACAGAGATTGAGAAAAACACCATTACTTTCAGTGTCACCGCCTATGACGAATCCGGAAAAATCGGAGAAGGGATACACAAACGTGCCGTGGTAAGCACCCAGCGTTTCCTGGATAAAGCGTACGCTAAGCTTTAGGGAGGTCAGAAATATGGAAGATTATGGTGCAATGATTCGCAGCGTATTTGAAATGGGCAGCATTCGGGATGCAAATATCTTATTTGAAACCTGCATTGAACATGCTTTCCCCACCTTTCACTTCCGGGGATTGGAGCTAATCCGGTTTATTCGGGAGGACCAATTTATGGAAGGAAAAAGCTGGAACCATGTATTTCATATTCAAGCTACTGTCCTGAATAATTCACCCGTTTGGGAGGTCAATTGTCACAGAGTTACTATGGGCAAGACACCGGACAAGCAGGTTTATCTTGACTATATGACTCTTGGCTTTGTACAGTATAAAGAAGTTTAATCCTAAGAAAGAAGTGAACCATTTTGCAAAAGGTAAAAGATTTTTTAAAGAGGAAAGACATCATTTTCTCTGGGAAGCGTTATGGACTTGATGCCCTTAGCGCAATGGCACAAGGGCTTTTCTGTACCTTGCTTGTGGGTACCATCCTTAACACCCTTGGTCAGCAGTTGAGTATCGAGTTCTTGAACCGTATCATTGTCACCATCGGCACGGGAGAGGGCGCTGTTCACTATACCATTGGCGGTTTGGCTTCCGCAATGGTCGGCCCCGGTATTGCTGTGGCAATTGCCTATGCCCTCCATGCCCCTGCCATGGTCCTGTTCTCACTGATTCCCGTTGGATTTGCCGCAAACGCCATGGGTGGCGCAGGTGGTCCGTTGGCTGTTTATTTTGTGGCAATCATCGCATGTGAATGCGGCAAACTGGTTTCCAAAGAAACCAAGATAGATATTCTGGTGACGCCCATTGTGACCATTGTTGTTGGTGTAGGCATTTCAAGTCTGATTGCCGCCCCCATCGGCAATGCTGCCCGTGCTGTGGGCAGCGCAATTATGTGGGCAACAGAGTTGCAGCCCTTCTTTATGGGTATTCTTGTTTCTGTGATGGTTGGTATTGCATTGACCCTACCTATCAGTTCCGCGGCAATTTGCGCCGCCTTTGGACTGACCGGCTTGGCAGGCGGCGCTGCTGTTGCCGGCTGCTGCGCCCAGATGGTAGGCTTTGCGGTGATGAGCTATAAGGAGAACCGCTGGGGCGGTCTGGTAGCGCAGGGTGTCGGTACCAGCATGCTGCAGATGCCCAACATCGTTAAGAACCCCAGAATCTGGATTCCCCCCACGCTGGCTTCTGCCATTACCGGTCCTATCGCCACTTGCCTCTTCCAATTCAAAATGAATGGCGCGCCTGTTTCCTCCGGCATGGGCACCTGCGGTTTTGTAGGTCAGATTGGTGTGTATACCGGCTGGGTAAATGACATTGCGTCAGGTACAAAGGCCGGGATCACTGCAATGGACTGGATTGCTATGGCACTAATTTGCTTCGTACTGCCTGCAATCCTGAGCGTGATCTTCTGCAAGATCCTGCGCAAGTGGGGCTGGATCAAGGAAAATGACCTTAAGCTTGACCTGTAAGTACATACAAATACCGCCGTACAGAAACTGTACGGCGGTTCTTTTTATATTTCCTGTCTTCCCTCGAGAGCGCGGGAAAGGGTTACTTCATCTGCATACTCCAATTGACTTCCAACAGGGACACCGTAAGCCAACCGGGTTACCTTTACTTCCATTGGCCGCAGAAGCCGGGAAATGTACATTGCGGTGGCCTCCCCTTCCGTATCCGGATTGGTGGCCATAATGACCTCCCGGACATTCTCCTTTGCCACCCTTTGCAACAGTTCCTTAATCTTAATATCGTCCTGCGTCACATGGTTCAGCGGTGAGATCACACCGTGGAGCACGTGGTATGTCCCACCAAACTCACGGCTGCGCTCCATAGCGATTACATCCTTGGGATCCGCGACCACACAAATAACACTGTGATCCCTTAAATCGTCACTGCAGATAGGGCACAGTTCTCTGTCTGTGAGGTTTTGGCAAATTGGGCAGGTATGGACTGTCCGCTTCGCTTCCATAATCGTATCGGCAAAATCCTGCGCTTCCTCCAAGGGAAGACTAAGCACATGGAACGCAAGGCGCTGCGCTGTTTTTCCACCAATGCCGGGAAGCCGGGCGAACTGATCAGCCAGATCCTGCAAAGCCGCGGGAAAATACTGCATAGCTCCCCCTTAGAACAGACCGCCCAGATTCAGACCGCCAGTCAAACGGGACATATTATTTGCCTGCTCGGTATCCGCAGCGCGGAGTGCCTCGTTCACTGCCGCAATCACCATATCCTGGAGCATTTCCACATCGTCAGGATCCACAGCTTCAGGGTTGATTTCCATCTCCAGAAGCTCACGCTTGCCGCTGACAGTGGCCTTCACCATTCCGCCGCCTGCTGCGGCAGTGTAGGTCTTGTTCTCCATTTCTTCCTGCATGCGAATCATTTCCTGCTGCATTTTCTGTGCCTGCTTCATCATTGCAGCCTGATTCATGCCACCGGGCATACCCCGGAAACCACCTTTGGCCATCTTCCATTCTCCTTATCATCAATGTTTTTTAATTTTTATAATATCGCTGTGATCTCTGCCAAATCGCACAAGCCGGTCAAGATTATCGTTTTTTGCTGCCTTTCCGGATTGGTCATCAGCAATTGCTTGAATGGGACGCCCCAGCTTGGCAGAAGCCTTTCTGGAGATCCGTTCCAGAATCTCGGGTTTATTGATAATCTCCATTGTAAAGGTATTGGCACAAACCAGAATAAGCTTGTCACCTGATAACCTTACCTGAACAGGTGCATTGGGTGTTGTTACAAAGAAACCGGATACCGGAGGCTTCAGCTCCTTTCGAAGCTCCCCTACCATATCTGTCCAAAACCCAACTGGGGGCGCAGCCGTTTCCACAGGCGTAAGCTCTTCAAAAGAGTCCTCAACCGGAGGCGCATCCCTGTCATCTGGGACAGGAGGTCTGTCATCCCCGGGAATTTCCCGCACAGGCGCACAGAAGCTTCCACTGCGGACTTGGTCCTCCAGACGGGTCATGCGGGCATTCATGCTCTCAATATCCAGTGACAGTTCCGGCTGGCACAGGCTCATCACACAAAGCTCCGCGTCCATACGCCGGCTGGCGCTGCGGGTAAAGGCGGAAACGGTGCGCTGGATCAGATCCATCATGCGTACCAATTCTCCTGTTGAAAAGCGCTCTGCAAGCTGCTGTACCTGTGTATCCGTACCTACACCGGAGAGCATGGAAATGCCTTCCTTTGGTGCTGTTTTGAGTATCATAAAATCTCTGGCAAGGCAGGCAAGCTCGTCCATCAGGGCACTCATATCCTTACCCTGAGAATAGAACCGGTTCATCAACGCCAGGGCACCGGCAGTATCGTGATCTGCGATGTGCTCCATAAGCTTTCCACATTCCTGCACACCCGCAATACCAAGACAAGCATACACACGCTCCGCCGTCAACTCACCGTTAGTGGCGGAGGCACACTGATCCAGAAGGCTCAAGCCATCACGCATACCTCCATCGGCAAGCCGGGACAAAACACGGGCGGCAGACACATCCAAGTCAATATTCTCCTGATACGCCACATACTGAAGCCGGGAAGCAATATCCTCCTGGCTGATACGGCGGAAAGAAAACCGTTGACACCTGGAAAGGATGGTAGCCGGCACCTTATGCAGTTCTGTGGTTGCCAGAATAAACAGCAGGTGCTCCGGCGGTTCCTCAATAATCTTCAGCAGTGCGTTGAATGCGGAAATTGAGAGCATGTGCACCTCATCGATGATATACACACGCATTTTCACCTGAGAGGGGGTGTAAATTGCGTCATCCCGCAGATCACGGACGTTATCTACACCGTTATTGGAAGCAGCGTCAATCTCCAGTACATCCATACAGGAGCCATCATCGATCGCCTTGCAAGCCTGACAGCAGTTGCAGGGATTGCCGTTTTGAGGACTCAGACAGTTGACCGCCTTGGCCAGTATTTTGGAAACACTGGTTTTGCCCGTTCCCCGGGAACCGGTGAACAGGTAGGCATGGCTAAGCTTGCCGCTCTGAAGCTGTGTCTTCAGCGTCTGGGTCACTGCCAGCTGTCCCACAACATCATCAAAGGTCTGTGGCCTGTATTTACGATATAACGCCTGATACATTACTACCTCCAAACGAGAATACCGGCTCATAACAAGATCGCACACCCACATTTGAACAAGCTGAACACCCGGAATCCGTGCAGCCAGCTCAGGAACGGCAGCCCCGCGGCACACGGGACGGTCCGCTTAATGCTGCTTGGTTCCCCACCTGACATGGTTCACGGAATCACGTTGCGCAGGACCGTTCCTTCAACACCGCTTACACGGAGCAGACGGCACTCAACATTGCCCGGGTGTGGGAGTTCATCCCTGCTGTAGCGGCTTGCAGGTATAGGGCACCGCTAACTCCCCGACTAGTGCGACCTTGTTATGAGCCGGTAAGCATAAACAAGGTTAGAATTTTAATTTTAGTTGACTTTGGAATCTACGAAAGCCGCCAGCTCGCCGAAGGTGGTGATTTGCTGGTCCTCAATCTCCAGTTCAACACCAAGGTCGCTCTCAAGATCCATAATCATTTCCACAATATCAAGGGAATCAATGCCAAGACTCTCAAAGGTGCTTTCGGGGGTGATTTCGGAAGGATCCAGCTCAAGCTGATTTACCGCGTAAGAAACTAACTTTTCATACATATCTCTTTACCTCCTCGGTATATACTTATACCTATTGTATTTTAGTATAAGAACTCATGTTTGTCAATGCTGGTTTTTAACAGCAACCGCAGCGGTATAGGCAGTTGCCCAGGCAATTTGTAAATTAAATCCCCCGGTGTAACCGTCACAATCAATGATCTCACCGGCAAAGTAGAGACCGGAAATGAGTTTGGATTCCATCGTTTTCGGGTCAATTTCAGACACCTTTATCCCACCGGAAGTAATAATTGCTTCCGCAACCGGACGTTTTCCCGTTATTTCCAGAGAAAAGCCCTTTAATAGCTCCACAAGTTCCCTTCTTTTTGTCTTGGTCAAGGAGTTTGCCTGCAAATCAAAAGGAATCTGCAATCTGGTAAGCACCACAGGGATCATAGACCGGGGCAGCAGATCGGTCAGAGCGTTTTCCATGGTGCGGTTTTTGTACTGTTCCAAATCCCGAAGAATCCTGTCATTGAGCTTCGCTTCATCCAATGCCGGCTTCAGATCAATGATCAATCTGCAGCCCTCCCCTTTTAAATGGGCACTGGCACTCAATACTGTTGGCCCGGAAATACCAAAATGGGTAAACAACAGCTCTCCAAAATCTTTGTAGAGAAGCTTTCCTTTGCTGTCGAGTAATTTCACGCCCACATTGCGCAGGCTTAAACCCTGCATCTGCTGGGCCTCGGATCCAGCGGCTTCCAAAGGAACAAGGCTTCCCTGAGGCTCTACAATAGTGTGTCCCAATTCTCTGGCCATAGTGTAACCATCTCCGGTAGAACCGGTGGTGGGATAGGACATACCGCCGGTGGCAAGGATCACACGGCCAGCCTCCAGAATCTGGTCAGTGGTTTTTACACCGCAAATTATCCCGTCCTTACAGAGAATCTTTTTCACATCTGCAGTTTTTATCTTCACGCCAGCTGCCTTCAGTTGTTTCTGAAGGCATTCCAACACGCTTTGGGACCGGTCAGAAACAGGGAATACACGGTTGCCCCGTTCTGTTTTTAGTTTACATCCGCCCTCCTCTAAAAATTCCATGATTCTGCTGGGAGGGTAGCTCTGCATAGCGCTGTACAAAAAACGTCCGTTCCGTGGAACATTCTGCAGTACCTGCTGGGCTGTACAGTGATTGGTCACATTGCAGCGGCCTTTTCCCGTAATGAGCAGTTTCTTTCCCAGACGGTCGTTTTTTTCAAGCAGCAGGACATTTTCTCCGCATCTTGCGCTGTAGATGGCTGAGAGCATTCCGGCAGGACCGCCGCCAATGACGATGGTATCATATTTCATTGGGTATCCACCCGCTTTTCATACACATGGTAGTCTTCCCAAACCCGCTCCAAAGTACCAAAGGTCTTTTCCAGCCTTTCCTCCCTGTCGGAAGCAAGGGCTACGATCAGGGCGTTCACAACGCTCAGCGGTGCCACCAGGCTGTCCACCAAGGAAACCATGTCACTCTTTGCCACCAACACATGGTCACTGTTTTGCGCCAGTGGAGAGGTGGCGGAATTTGTAAGTCCAACAACTGTGGCACCAACGCTGCGGCAATACTGCACACCCTTTAACGTCGCTGTTGAGTACCTTGGAAAACTAAAAGCAAGCACCACGTCCTGGGATGTAATGTTAACCAGCTTTTCAAACATCTCTCCGGCACCGGAGGTGGTAACAACATGTACATTATCAAACATATATCCCAGATAATATGCCGCAAAATTCGCCAGCGCCGCAGCAGAACGGACACCAAGAACATATATCTGCCTTGCCTTTGTGATTGCCTGAATAGCCGCGCGGAAAGCATCCCTGTTCACCGTTTCACCGGTCTGTCGCAGTTTATCAGCATCCGACTGCAGAACCATAGAAACAATATCCTGATTGGCTATACGGTCGTGGGCAATCCCAATCCGCTGAACGGAGGTCAGGCGATTTAAAACCATTTCCTGCATAGCTTTCTGCATGCTCGGGTAGCCGTCATATCCCAGCTCCACAGCAAAACGAACAACCGTAGATTCGGAAACCCCAACCGCTTTACCAAGACGGCTGGCTGTCATAAAAGCAGCTTTATCGTAGGACTCTGTAATATAGGCGGCGATTCTTCTCTGTCCCTTGGAAAACCTTGGTGCCATGGTTTCCAGAACCGACAAAATATCTTTATGCATATACATACCCTCACGGTTTAAAAAAATCAATGTTCTAATAGTAGCAAATACCGTCTTTTTTTGCAAGCAATTCTTCTTAAAATTGCAAAAATTATTTTTTAAGTGCAGAAATCTCCCAATCTTCCAGGTATCTCCACTTGCCGCTGGGCAAATCACCCAGCTTTACATCGCCTTCCTGCACACGAATAAGACGGATTACCTTCATTTGTGCAATCTGGCACATACGGCGAACCTGACGGTTTCTTCCCTCGTGTATGGTCACATACAACTGAGCCTTACCATCTACGCCAGCGTGAGCCAGGGTAACCTTAGGCTTGTGAAGCTTATAACCATCCAAGACCATGGGCTGCGTTAACCGTTCCATTCCTTCCGCGGTAAAACCGCTGACTGTAACCAAATACGTTTTTTCCACATTGTGACTTGGGTGCATCAGCCGGTTTGCCAACTCCCCATCGTCGGTAAACAACAAAAGTCCCTCGGAATCCATATCCAGGCGGCCAACCGGATACACCCGCTTTCCGCAATCCGCTACCAGAGACGCAACATTCTGTCTTCCCTTCTCATCAGACAGGGTAGTCACATAGCCTCTGGGTTTGTGAAGCATTATGTATGTGCAGCCAGTTGGGGACGGGAGTGGTTTCCCGTCCGCCAAAATCAGATCTATATCCGGATCGGCACTCTGACCAAGTTCACAGACTACACCATTGCAGGTAACTCTCCCCTGCTGAATCCATTCCTCAGCATGGCGTCTGGATGTCACCCCATGGGAGGAAAGTATTTTTTGAAGGCGTTCTCTCACGCTCATTCTCCTTTCAGGATCTTTTCCAGGAAAGATTTCTCTTCCTGCATGATTTCAACCGTCTGTCCAAATTTGAGTCCGATTTTTCCTACCGCCTGCCCATTGACGTAAATGTGAGCAAACCCGGCCTCCTGCCCCTGGGCAACCGGTGCGTACACAAACCCAGGCTCGGAAATGCGTATATCCGTAGTTTCATCCTGGGCCAGAGAGTAGGAATAAGACTCTGCCGCCACCAACTGGACACTCTCCGCGTCACCGCCAGCCACAGGGATATGCCCCAGCACATCCCCCTCACAAATCAACTGGACCGGGGTATACTTGGAAAAACCTTGCTGGTAGAGCGCTGCGTGATCCTGCCAGTCATCGGGATCGTTGATGGTGACAACAACCAGTCTGCGTCCATCCCTAAGGGCACTGGAAACAAGAATACGGCCCGCTGCTTTTGTATAACCTGTCTTTACGCCATCTGCGCCTTCCACCTGCCACAGCAATTTATTGTGGTTTTGTATGACACGCTGACCAATTGTGACGGTTTTGGTAGATACCGTGTGGGCAAAAATTGGATTGTCCATTGCGTATGCCGCCAGTTTGGCAAGGTCAGAGGCACTAGAATAATGTCCCGGTGCGTCCAGCCCATGGGGGTTTTTAAAATGGGTATTTTCAAGTCCCAAAATGTGGGCCTTATCATTCATCAGTTGCGCAAAGCCCTCCACAGTACCTCCGCAGTAAATCGCCAGGGCTGTGGCGGCGTCATTTCCGCTGCGGAGCATCATTCCGTAAAGCAGCTCCTGTACTGTTAGAACCTCCCCCTCTTGAAGGTACATGGAGGAACCTTCTATCCCCACCGCTTCCTTCGGGATACGCACCCGGTCCAGCACATTGCACCGCTCACAAACCACCAGGGCTGTCATAATTTTCGTAGTACTGGCAACCAGGCACTGGCTGTCCGGATTTTTGCTGTATAGGACACGCCCGGTATCTCCGTCCAGCATTACCGCGCTGCCGGCAGAGATGGCATTGGCAGAAAAAACAAGGACGACAGCCAGTAGCCCAGCTGTCATCCCGGCAAACAGTCGTTTCATATTCATCACCCAGGTATAAATTTCCCCGGGATTACAGAATTATTCTCCTTTTTTCTCCGCCCTTGTATCAATAAAATTAGCGATTTTGTCCAGAGCTTCGGGAACCAACTCAACAATACGGTCGGCGGTGGTATTGGCAGGCGCTGCCACAGGCAGCATACGGACACTTCCGTCTTTTACGATCAGGAATGCAACCGGGGAGACCTTAATGCCTGCTCCCACACCGCCGCCGAAGGGATTGTCCTGATGATTCACATTCTTGGAAACAAAGTCGGACCCGCCGCCGCCCAGACCAATGCTGATCTTAGAAATTGGAATAATGGTCACACCATCGGCTGTTGTAATAGGATCTCCTACCACAGAATTGCTGTCCACCATTTCACGAAGCTTGGAAATGGTATTATCCAACATATTGGGAAGATTCTGGCTCATAATGAATTACCGCCTTTTCTTAAATTCTTAAGTTTTATAAATTCCGAAAGGATGCGCAAGCCATGCACTGTTACAAGGCTTAAAAGCCTTCCAAGTGAGATAACAATACCTATATCCGCAACCACAGTTGTCTTATCCCCACAGAAGTCACAGGCAATCTCAAGATCGCGGTTTCTTATACGGAAGATCTGTTCCAGCAGTGGCATTACATTGCCCAAGGCCGCCCAGCTCTTGCCATAGTTCACCGCAAGGTCGCAAGGGTCACCACCAGCCAAAATCAACTTCATTCTAAGATTCTTGATTAACAGTTTCCGGCGGAAATGCCCCAGAAATGCCAGTATCTGGCGCAGGACCCCCTCAAAATCACAGATGCTGCCGCCTTTTTTCTGGTTTTTAGAGCCACTGGAAGCCCTGGTGGTAGGATGGGATATTTTTTTCTCAGGCTTTGTCTTCTTTTTTGTATTTTCCCGGGGAAATAATGGAACGCTGACAGGGCCGATGATTAAATTAACCACCAATCCACCAATGTCATAAGACAAATGAATGCCCAACGGCATAACCGCCAACAGGGTCAGCGCCCCAACAGCGATCATCCAACCCATTAAGCATCCTCCTGTTGCGGCGGCTGTTCCTCCGCCACAGGCTCCCCAAGGTTCACTTTCTCGATCTGGGGCAGCTCCTCAAGGGAGGACAGGCCAAAGGTTCGGAGAAAGTCAGGGGTAGTCCTGTACTGAATGGGCCTGCCGGGCACATTCAGCCTGCCGGCATCTTCAATAAGCTTCTTATTCAGGAGTGCGGAAATGGAATAAGAGCAGTCCACACCCCGCACCTGCTCCACCAACGCTTTTGTGGCAGGCTGATAATAGGCAATGACGGTGAGCACCTCTAATTGGGAAGCGGACAGCTTGGGAGGTTTTCTGGTTTCCAGGGCCCTTGTAATATAATCCGCCATCTCACCGGAGGAAACCATTTGATATCCGTCTTCAAGACGCAGAATGCGAATGCCACGGCGCTCAAAAGCCAGCTCATCCGCCAGGGAATCGGCAGCCAGGCAAATATCCTTTTCGTCTACCCCCAGAACCGCGGCCAGACGGGAAACCTCAATGCGTTCACCGGAGGCAAACAATATAGCCTCAATCACTCTTTGCAAATCTTTCTGATCCATCAGGGTTTCTCCTTACCTTCCCTATTCGGCTGCCTAAGCAAACGGACATTAGGGTTCTCACCGGACGTATCGTCCTCAATCGTCACAGAATTGGACCGGCACAATTCCAGAACTGCCAAAAATGTAGCCACAATTTCAGAACGGCTTCTATTGCCCTTAAACAGGTTCTTCAAGCGCTCAATTCCCCTAAGTACCAGAGTTCTGACAACCTCCGCCGCCTTACGGGTCACCGGATAAGGTTCTTTACCCACAATGCCCTTGAAATTTACCGTAGGGGGCGGCAACCGGCGTTGGCTTCTCTCGGCAATCATATCCAACGCCCGAAGCAGATCCTGACAATCATGCTTGTAGTGGTAGGTATTGTCCCTGCGCAACGGCTCCGGCTCTTTTGTAAACAAGGATCTGCCAAACTCATTACGGGGTTCAAGTACCGCAATGGCCATTGTGATCTGCTCCATTGCCTCTTTACGTTGACGCTCCAGCAGGGACTGGCGCAGCAGATCCAGTTCCGATTCCGCTTCCGCCGCTTCTGCCGTTGATAAAAGCATTTTTGTTTTAATGAGCATCAAGTGGGACGCCATGGTAATGAACTCACTGGCAATTTCCATATCTAAACGCTTCATTTCATCCAGATATGCCAGGTACTGCTCCAGAATTGCCGAGATAGACACATCCTGAATCTCAATTTTATTTTTACTTAAAAGCAAAAAGATAACATCCAGAGGGCCTTCAAAATCCTCTACCCCAGCATTGCGGGTATGGACAATGCCCTCCAGACGGTATTTAGGCTCAGTCATAAGCGCTCCTTGCCAACATACACATTTATTTTAATAATTATACCATTCAATTGTGTTTACCGCAAGCATTTCCTTTAAAAATATAGGTTATTCTCCTTCTAGATCTGAGAACATTGTTGCTTTTTGCCGAAATATGTGCTATAAAGAAGGAAAAAGGTTCAGGGGGCACATGAAATGGCAGGAAAAGGTATTCGTTACCAGAGAATGGAAAAGTACATCACATATGGTTTGATTGCCGATGCAGTTCTTTTTATCCTGTATTTGATTTTTGCAGGTTTTGGTATTATCTGGATGAAGGCAATTTGTGCTGTTGCAGCCATTGTTCTGTCAGCGGCAATTCTGGGCTATTTATATCTGACCAGAGAGCTGCTTCGTCCCCGCAGTCTTTGGATGTCTGTTGCGGCGGCGGCAGTGGCGGTGTGTGTGTTATTCTCCCTGATTCTGAACTTCCCCAGCCCCAAGTATCAGCTGCCTGAGAAAACCGATTTATCAGTGGTTCAGGAATAAATCTTAAGCGGAAGGACATTGTCCTTCCGCTTTCATTATTGATAGAAACTGTTGCCACCTATAAATTCCCGAAGAAGACTTGTAGGTGGGATCTCATCATCCACATCCGCTTCCAGCACGTAATTAAGGATCTTTACAATGCCCCGCACCTGTTCATAGCAAGATTCTTCCGGTGTAATTTTCTGCAGCAATGGGTATATATGTTTTTTCAGCACTGCCAACTCGTAAATGGTAGAGCTATTGAAAATCACATCCGCCTTTTCCTGGAATGGGAATATCCAGCGTTTTTCCCCTCTGCGGACAGAATCCCACATAGCCATTGTATGCTGTACGGTGGACCCACGTCCCTCAAGGTCGCGCACCGTTCTGCGCAGCAAACGCAGCAAACTGGAGGGAATCCGGTTGTGGTCATCAAGATTTAAAGGCAGCAAGGCGCTGACGTAGAAACGGAACACCAGATTCTTGTCTAGATCATCCGGCAGGAGCACCGGGTTCAGAGCATGCAGGCCCTCCACAATGATCACGGTATCATCATGTACCCGCATTTTGTGACCGTTCCACTCCCGCTTTCCGGTTTTGAAATTAAATGTGGGCAGTTCTACCTCCTCACCGCTGAGCAGTCCACGAAGGTGGGTGCTGAAAAGATGGGTGTCTATGGTGTCAATATGCTCCAGATCCACTGTCCCATCCGGGCCGGGTTTAATCTTATCCCTGTCCATATAGTAATCATCCAAGCCCATAAGCACAGGCTTTTTTCCGTGAACCCGGAGCTGGGTAGCCAGTCGATTGGCGGAGGTCGTCTTACCGGAGGAGCTGGGACCTGCCAGCATGACTGCCTTTGCGCCCCTGGTACACACCATATCTGCAACCTGTGCGTACCGTTTTTCGTGGAGTGCTTCATTGACCCGAATCAACTCCCGTATTTTTCCCGACAGGACCATCTCGTTCAGATCTGCCACGGTCCTGCATTGCATCAGCCGTCCCCAATGTTCGCCTTCGGTGCAAACGGAAAAGAAATTCGGCATGGCCTGATACGATCCCAGCTTGTCGGCATCCAGCTCATCCGGGAATACAAACAGGAAGCCTCCGTCGATGGGCAAAATATCCCAAACCTGCAAATACCCTGTGGACGGCGCCAATTCGCCATAATAATAGTCTATGAAGTCACCATAGGCGTAAATGTCAAAATAGGGTGCCGTTCTCCATTGCAGCAGCCGTGTCTGATCAAACCGATCCCGGGATGTAAAATGGTCGATGGCTTCTTCTTTTGTAATTCTGCGGCGAATCAGCGGAATATCCTGCTCCACGATCTGCAGGATCTGCTGTTTTAATGCCTCCGCAGAGAAATCGGGTGCGTTTTCAATATGGATATATAATGCCGGACCCAAAGTACAGTCCATGGATGCTCTGGCCTCCGGCCAAAGCTGAGACAGGGCAAGGAATATCACGAACTGTGCGGTACGGGTATAT